>NZ_JBAYLY010000068.1:0-2704 GCF_041663825.1 Methanoregula sp. | reverse complement strand
TCCTGTCCCGGGGAGAACTCGTTTACCCCGGAGAGATAGGCCGTTATTTCAGGGCTTCCCCCAACATATTTTACCGCACCCAGCGCGGGCATACAGCAGAATACTGCTGCAATGATCAGGAGAACAACTGCGTTGTAAAATTTCATGTGGTTTACCTTCTGTTATGTATTTTTGATTAGTTCGTGGCCTCTGTTTTTCCGGGTTTCCCGGGGTTGAGCTGTGGACGCATTTTTCTCTTCTCCAGCCACTCGGTAAGATCCCCCATGAGAGAGAGCACCGCCGGCATAACAAAGATTGCCCCGATTAAGGAGAACCCGACCGCAATAAGCGTCGTGGTACCAAAGTTACTCATAATGGGGAAACTGGAGAGGCAGAGGGCGGAGAACCCGAAGAAGGTGGCAAGCCCCGAGACGGTGATTGCCGTCCCGATCCTGTTCACGCTCTCCTGGATTGCAGCGATATGATCGTGGAGGCGTTCCTCCTCTTCGCTGTACCGCTCCATCACGAGAATTGTATATTCCGCAGCGACGCCGATGGTCATCGAGCCGAGGGTAGCAGTGAGCGGGGTATACGAGATCCCCAGCACGTACATCATTACCGAGTTCCACCCGACAATCAGGATAATCGGGATGAGTGGCGAAATTGCGTGGATGTGCCGGTACACGAGGGCAAGGAAGACAAAGATGAACGCAAAGCCGAGGATGGTCATCTCATCCTTGGATGTGGACAGACCGCCGATCAGGGTAGTAAATACCGCAAAGCTCCCGACCGGCTGCACGGTAATTCCCGGTGGCGATTCAAGGAACGCGACATCCTTTTCCATCTGGTTCTTGAGGTCAAGTTCAGCCGGTATCTCCATCTTGATGGTACCGAACTTGATAACTCCCCGGAGCGACCCGCTGAAGTACTGATCCTTAACACTCGCGGGAATGGTATCGAGCACCGCGTTGAGCTGGCTTTGGGTCTCCGGCATCTTCCCGCCGTTGTAGGCAATGACGTAGGTTACTATACTGGTCGCTGAGGTAAGTTCTGAATGTCGGGATAGTTCGTAATCCTGGAAATCGTTCATCCATCGTATCGTATCGAGATCAGTGACCCGGGCACCCTGGACATAGAAATCCGCAGTACTCGTGGCACCGAGAACCCTTGTGACCTTATCCATCTGGATCTTTGCCGGCATATCGCTTGGGACGAAATTGTTCTCGTTTGCTTCAATGGCAATGAGGGGATCGAGCTGGAACCCAATCACGGCAACAAGAATTGCAACGATCAGGACCGGGATCGGGTTCTTTGCGATCTTGACGGATGTACCGGTAAGAAAATTGCCGTATGACCAGGAACTTTTCTTTGATGTCGGGAGCGTGGTGCAGGCCTCCTCGCCGACTGCATAACAGACCTGCGGGGCCTGATGTTTTGGCTTGTAATGGACAATGTGTGCAACAGCGGGTATCCCAACAAGCGAAACGCAGTAGCAGCACATGATCCCGATCATAGCGACAAGTCCGAACGACCGCACCATCGGGACTGTCGAGACAAACATCGCGGCAAACCCGAGCGAGGTTGCGAGCATGGCGTACATCACGGCAGGCCCGGTGCGGGTGATGGTCATGTAGACCGCATCGTCGAGCGATCCTTTCCGGGCCTCCTCATCGAGCCGGGCGTGAAACTGGATCGCATAATCGATCCCAAGGCCGATCATGACCGGGAACGCTCCCATTACTGCCATGTTAAGTTTGATCCCTGCAAGGCCCATCATGCCCAGGGCCGAGGTGAGCCCGAGCCCGACAAACACGACTGGCAGGAACCGGTAATTAACGTAGGCGAAGAGCAGGCCCATAACAATGACCATCAGCACCATGGCGGCACCGATCAGGATTCCCATCTGGGAGCTCATCTCACTCTTCATCTGGGCCATAAATGCCGGGCTGCCGGAGACTGATACCTTGACCCCTGTCGGCGGCTGGGAACTGTCAACAAGGGACTGGATATTGTTAAGGGTGGCGGTTTTGGTGTCATCCGACAGGCCTTCCATGAGTTTTACCTGCATGAGCGTCAGAACGTTCGAAGGCACCAGAACCGAACGGGTTGCGGACGGAATCTGCGTGACGATGGCATCGGTCTCAGCTTTGGACTGCGGCAGGACGCCGTGGTTCATACTCTTGAGCGTATCGACGACACTTGCTGCACTCGCAATGTTCTGCTGCTGACCGATATCGCCTTCCAGCCGGTCCATATACCTGAGAACATCGGGGTTTAACGGATCGCTTGTCTCAACGATCAGGATGAGGGAATCCGCCGCAAACGTGTCGGTATACTGGTTGTTTGCAATACCTTCCACGGAATCCTTGTCCAGGTAAGTATCGGTGCCGGTCTCCATGACGATCATCGTCATGCCCACAAGGGCTACGATGAATACCAGCCCGATGATACCAACCACCAGTTTAGGCCGGCGGTTTACCGTTCGCGCAATTTTATCAAAGATCTGATCGATCATGGTGTTTCTCTTCAGTACGGTGGTACTTGTGTTGATGAGTCCTCGGCGTATCACTGTGGTTTGAACCGTTTCGTGTAGATCAGGTATCCTGCAGCGGCAAGCACAACAAGGATGATTGCAATAATAACCGGCAGACCGAGCAGGTCCGTGAGACTTTTTGCCGGGACGACCTGCACGTTGACCTTCATCGGATCGGAGGTAAACTGGTTA
>NZ_JBAYLY010000067.1:0-2790 GCF_041663825.1 Methanoregula sp. | reverse complement strand
GCAGTTTGTCGTGGAACTCGTCATCCTAAGCGTGCGAGAGTTGCTTCTAGAGTTTCAATACAAGATATGCAAACAAAAATTGATGAGAGATTTGGATATGGGTTGATTTTAGCTGACGAAAATAGCTTTGGCGGATTGACCACTGAATGTAAATTTATTGATTCTGAATATTGAGAATTTACTGCGTATCCTCAGAATGTTTTAAATGGTTTAGGACACCCGCAACGATGGACAGATACCAGATCGGAAAGAATGAGGTCTCCAATTAAATTTATAGAAAAAAAGGTTGAAGAGGCGTCAGGTGGAAAAGTTAAGATAATAGGTAATTACAATGGTATGTTGCATAAGTGTTTATTCTCTGATAAAGAATACGGTGAGTTTGAGGCTTATCCTGTTAATGTAATTCATCATAAAACCAGACATCCTGATGGTGCCACAGAACGACGTGAAGATGCCATGTTAAAACATTTTGGGGTACGACATCATATGCAAATTGCTTCACAATCTCTTAAAGTGGCCATAAAACACAATCGTAAATTTATTGAAAAGCATTGGGAAACTGGAGAAAAAATTATATGTATAGCTAGTTATGAGTTAAAAACTGTTCAGTGGTTAAATAAAACCAAAATTCGTTTTCTTTGGCAGCCACATGTTTTCTTTATGCCTGATGGAAAACGAAGCTATAGGCCAGATGCTTATTTAATTGACAGCGATTTATGGATTGAAATAAAGGGACGGTTTTATCCTGCCGCTAAAGAAAAATGGGATTGGTTTCATTCTGAATACAAAAACTCAGAATTGTGGAATAAAGATAAACTGCAAGAAATTGGTATCTTGCCCAAAAGGAAGATGTCAATCTAAAAACTACTTCTTGGTAATAATGCTGAGTTGGCCACATGCCGCCCCAGCAGCAACTTCTGCATTCGTGGCAACAGCTATCGCGTGATCGAAGCCAGCCTTTGCCAATTGATCGCAAACCATCTTAGTGAAATTATCCGTATTCAAAACATGCTCCTATACTACTAAACAAGGTTCACTCCCCGGATCACACCAGGACCCAGATTGTTCCCCTTAGAAATTTCGTTGGGATTGATTGGGCTGACCTTGATAAAGAACTTAGCTGGGTCGAAATTTGCCATCAGCTTCTCAATATCAAAATCATCTTCATCAACCAACGTCATATTGACCGTTGTCTTCAGCTTGGACTCAGTTCTAATCTGCCCAAGTTCCTGAATTGTCATCTTTTTTGTAACTGGAATTAAAGCATCTCTACGCGCCTCATCCAGTGAGTGAAGTGAAACTTGCAGGGTTATATTGTCTTTTATCCATGAGAAGTCCGAACCCTGCATTCCAATTGTAGAAACGTAATGGTGAGTTCCTGGATATTTCTCCTCAATGAGTCGGATAGCTTCTTGAACATAAGGAAGATTAAGGAAGGGCTCTCCCATTCTTGTATAGTTGATCTTATGCTCTTGGGCTTCACAAAAGCTTAGGTCACTATGCTGCGAAAGGATGAATTCGACTTGCTCTACAATCTCAGCCGCCGTGAGCTTTCTCCATCTTGGGAGCTTGCCAGTGGCGCAGTTGTGAACCAGAATGTCATTTGCAAAATATGTTTTCTCATCAGTCTCTATATTGTAAACATCACCATCATAATATTCTTCTGACACATCAACAACTACATCAAGAGAACTAAATGACTTTGATCTTTTACAATTAAGATAAATAGCTTTTGGGTGTACCGGCCGGAATGTGGCGCAAAAATCTTTATTCGACAACTCAGATTCCAAAACGAAACAGTCTTTTACAACACCATCGCTTTTATTTGATTCGTATAGTTTTATTTCAGATTTCACATCAAACAATAATAAGTATTTTGAGACCCTACCTAATAAATTGATATTTGTGTTGCATACTCTATATGATTTATTATTCCTTAAGGAAAATCCTTCAGCGTCCCAAAACCCCGCAACGTATCCACGTGCAAAATCTTTTGTAGATTCGCACTTCTCTACAAGTGAATCTAGTACTTCTTTTGACTTTTTACCAAAACTAAACCTACCATTATTGTGGCCATTATCCCAAACTTTTGTTGTGACAACCCCGTATTTGTTTAGTAATTTGCGACATAACGCAAGCGTTGTCTCTTCTGATTGCGACACGCTTGTTTTGAAAGAAGCATTTCCGGTATTCTTTGTGTAAACACCATCACCATCCACAAATCCAACTACCCAACCTAAATACCACCCTTCAGTTCTTGTGTGTATCTCGTTACACGAGATAGCCATATCACCAACCCTCACTGAGCTTATTGGAATAAACTTCTTTCTATACTTAAGACGCTTTATAGCAATTGGGTGCTCTGGAGTTCCGGTAACAATCTTTCCGCTTTTAGTAATTACATGAATGATTTTACCTGAATAGTGACGCTTCATTATCCCAGTTACAATAGATGCTTTAGAATACAATGAAGCGTATTCGGATTTTTCATTAGATGCTTTGGTAAGTTGATTTGAAATTACAATATCACCAACAGTAACGTCACAGATGTACTTATAGGAAAAGTTTGCCATTTGAATGACAGATGTTGGTAATAAGCAGAACTTACATCCCACTGGGCATCCACTCATTGTAGATACGCCTATCATCCACCGTTCCTTTCTACTACCAAGATTCTCATCATCTAGGGCGTTTTGGTTTCTACCAGTAGCGTCCTTGGTGTAGAAGGGTAAGAAAGTATCTGTACATTCGATAGGAAACCCATCGTCAGTTTCTAGGGCATATACCGTT
>NZ_JBAYLY010000066.1:0-2894 GCF_041663825.1 Methanoregula sp. | reverse complement strand
TCGAATTGGCGCTAGTTGCTCCGCCAAATAGCGTAAGCCGTGCAGGTAAATCGGATACAATTGAACCAGCGATTCGAGCGCGGGTTGCGCCGTTTCAATTGTTTCCTCGTGCAACTGACCTTCTACGTTGTCGCCCAGCATCGAAATCACTAGGTGCTCTACGTTCGCCCAGTGGCGATGCGTTTTCACTTTCCAAGCCACCGCCGCGAAGTCGCGACGCAATCGGTTAGCCGTGATCGCGGGGTTGACGGCGTTACCAAACGTGCTGTCGGTTTCCGTGAAGATCGATCCATAATGTACGTCGGACAACATGTGGAATGCGGGCGCATTACGGCGCGCCGGATCAAGGCGAATCGGATCCACATCGGGCGCGGGCCGCGATGCCACTTCCGCGAACGCATCAAGCGTGCGCTCGGTGTCATCCAAGCGGCGGAGCGCCGATTCTAGGGCGCGCGTGTCCGACTTCGACGCGCGCTTTTCGGCGCGAACCTGGCGCGCGACGTCGAGCGGATCGATCTCAGGCTCGGATGGCGGCGGCGCTGGTATCGTCGCATGCGGCGCCTGCGCTAGATACGATCCAGGCGGGCGCAGACCCGCGCGATGAAATGCGTTAGCAAGACTGCAGTACGTCGCGTCGATCCCCTGCGTCGCCATGCCGTCGATAGCCCCGCGAAGTGTTTGGCACTGACGCAGCACACCGACTGCCGCGTCCAAGCGCGCTTTATCCCAATATAGCCGGCTCATTGCGCTAGCTCTAATCGTGCGCACAAGCGCAAGAAGTTTCGCTCCGCCCGCGAGGTAACCCACGGTACGATCCGCGGCGTCGCGCCAACGGCCGCGCGCCATGGCGCCGAATCGCGGCCCAGGAATTCATCGTCTGAAATTCCGTGCGGTCCGTTGTCACGGCGTTCGATAAGCAAGGCGGCCGTATCATAGAATTTCACCCGCGCCTGGAACTGCCGCAGACCGAAGCGTTGCGCGATTGCGCCATCCCAAATGGCGTGCAGGCGATCATAAGTTTCGTCCCCCGACGCCCGCATCAAATGCTTGATGGGTGTTCCGACATCGTCTAGCACATACTCCGGCGCGTCGTGCACGGCGGCCCATTGCACGACCGCGGGCAATTCACCGGCGCGTTCGGCTAGGGTGGCGACTAAACAACAATGCTGCGCAACCGAGTAGAATGCATCGCATGCGCCTCCGAAGCGACATAGTAGCGCTAGGTGGTGAGCGATATCTGTAAGTAGGATACGGTCCAGTTGCGGGTGCAATAGATCGATCGTTACGCCGGAATGCGCGAGGCGGTAAGGTGGGTTGTTCACGGGTCGCCCTCCAATTCGAAAAGAAAACCATCGCAATTTGCCGCCGGTAGCGCGGGCGGCGCGGGCGCCTCTTGATTGCGCAGGCTCCAATGACCGCCGGTGTCTTGCGCGGCCCAATAGGTGCCTTCGCGTTGCGGCCCGATCCATTCTATTTCCGCCAAGTTAGCAATATCCACTAGGTGTTCGCGGTTGCCCGTCTTGCGGTACTCCTCTAGTCGCGAGATCATCGACGCGACCACGTCGTACGACGCGTCCGCAGACCGCCCACACACGCCATAGCGCAAGTGTCCCATGCGCAGGCGTGCGTCGCGTAACTCATCGAAGTGCGGGTCGCGCTTGTCGCGGGCGGCGGCGCGCACTTCGGCCAGGTCGGCAAAGTATGGCGTGCCGTCGGGGGCGCATCCCGCGTCGCGGTACATGTGATGGCGAATCCAGTCCGTGACCGGCGCCTCGTATAGTGGAGGCACTAGCGGCCTGCAGGGTCTACTAGGTGTGCTCATACGCCTTCTTTCTTGGGCCGTCCGCGGCCACGTGAGTAGCACCGAATCAACTCGCGAACCGCTGGCACGTCCGCCGCAATCCGCCACAGAGACGATGCGCCCGCGAGTCCAATCAATTGAGCAGCATCATTAATAGAAGCGGCAACAGATAGCGCAATGCCAAGGTCATCGAGCATGGTTGGGTCGCCTACCCGCAGCCGATATGCGCTATCTGTTGCCATGCCCAACGTATTTGACACGGCCTTTCGCAGCCGTCAACTAAAAAGTTACACTAGAGTAACGATCGTGTTGCGCATCTAAATCGGGCGTGTCAGACTGGTGTCAATGGCCTCCACTACTATGGATCGATTTACCCGCACTCGTATCGCATCCCGCGCGGGATGCGATGAACGCACCGTCCACCGCTACCTATTGGGTGAGCCCGTGCGCGAAATATACGCGGCGGCGATACGGCAAGCCGCGAAAGAACTTGGAATAGAGCTGACGCGAGCGGCGTAATGCCGACGCAACCGACGGCACATTACGCCGCAACGATCCTGCGCGCGGCGCCGGGCAAGCGCCTCGCTAAGCGCTATCGCGACGCGTCTAAACGACCCGACGATTACGACGCGGGCGTGCTGTTCACCGTCGAAGAAATAGAGGCACCAACATTCAACGCGTTCGTCGCGATGCTCGCTGCGCTAACGCCCGATCAGTGTCTCATTCGCGGCACCGTGCGCTCCGAAGCGCAACAAGACGTGCGTGACGGCTGCCAAGTCCGACGCCTTGCTTATGATCGCGGACCCGACGATCCTGATGGCGAGTGCCCGGCGGCGTTCGAATCCGCAGCGCGCAATTGGATCGTGCTCGACGTGGATGAGAGCTCGACGCCATTCGACGCCACTAATATAGAGGGCAGCGTTGCGGCATGGCGCGCCACCTTGCCCGCGGAATTGCAAGGCGCGCAAAGCGCGTTCTTCCTGTCGGCGTCATCCCATCTATCGCCGACCGTGCGCGGTAAGCTCGTGGTCGCACTTGATGCGCCTTTGGATGATTGCACGGCCGCGGTTTATGCGAAGGCGAATGGTTTCGA
>NZ_JBAYLY010000065.1:0-3162 GCF_041663825.1 Methanoregula sp. | reverse complement strand
CCGGCAAGGTCTATATCCTCTATCACCGTTTCTCACGAGAGACATATGGTGACATCATAAATCTTCGTGGCACCGACAAGAGGGAAGTACAACTTAATTATGCCTCTGTGCATCATCAACTAAGACTACAGGCACAGAAGATTGAACGCAGGATACAACTGTCCTTTGACAAGTATAAAGGTCTTATATCGAAGATAAATGCGTCGCTGGAAGGAACAGGCCATTCGATACCATTCCCGACACCCAGAAGGGCGACTGAATCAGGTAAGGTCCGTGGTATGGACGAATACATGCTCAACAGCGGTGTGTATATTACCAAGGCTCTTGACGCCATACCCTCGGAGTTGCGGGAGAAAGTCATGCTCAGGGTCCGTAACAGTGATCTGACAAAAGGTGTTGATGTCAACATAGACGAGAAAGCCAATAGTTTCAGCATGGGCAATACGGCATCGGACAACATAGAGAACCTTACAGCGGGGAATGCCATCTACAATAAGAAGAACAGGAGTATCGTCCTCAATTCAACCGATTCTGAGGACGTGATCAAGAAACTCTTTCATGATGATTTTGTCGCTTATGCCAAGTATCTGGAGAAGGTAGGATATATGCCTGAAAGCATGGTGGCACGTAGTATAAAGAAGGCCGGTGCTTATAGATTGCTTAATGATGATGTATTTTATGACGAGAAAGATTATTCAAAAGTCAATGAGGCGTTATTTGCCTACTACATGATGTTCCATCTGTCCAACAATGCCTTTGATGACATCAACGGTAGTGTGATGAACTACAAGAATGTCGTTGACCAGGTGAAACGTATGGGGCCACAGAACACACCCAAACAACTGATCAATACCAATGTCAAGATAGGCAACCATTTTGTAGGTTCATGTACTACAAAGAGCAAGTACATACCTATCTATGACCTGTCGGTGGATTTCAACCTCGCTGATGATCTTAAGGGTAAAATAGACAAGGCCACTGATGGTGAAAGTCTGTTGTTGCCATTATACAGAAAGATGTTCGAGATATCTTCCGGTGGACGAGACTATTCTGTCTCCGGCAAGGGAAGCATGATCAAGACCTTGTCTGTTGAGTATGATCCTATAATCGGTAAACTGACAGAGATAAAGCATGCCGCCAAGTTCATCACCGAGCATAACTTCAATAACTCACAGGCATACCGTAACATGGTCATGGACGGTTTTAAGGCACAGGACCAGTTACTTGCCAATGATGAGGTCCTTCAGTCCTTGCCCGATGGTCACGCATACAAGGACTTCTCATGGTATGAGCGATTTGTTGATTATTATGATCAGACAGGCAGCATGGATAAGGCCGTTAATATGCTGTTCAACGACATGAGGGATTCACAATACCAGGATAATGGTGAGGCGTTGTATAACGCATTGGCCAATTCAGTGGTTTATGGATATAATCCTTTGAGTACGATAAAGACTTCGGCAAATGCCATCAATTTCTATGACCCACGTATAGAGAAGAATGAACTGCCGGGAATGCCTTCATCCTTCGTCTTTGACGAAATAGATAATTCCAAGATAGGTGTCGTGCTCTTCACCGAGCAACCTATGGACGGGAGCAAGAAACAGGCGCCACCGCAACAACTGGAAGCCTTCATGGGCATAAGCAAATTCAGGTTGACAGGCGACAATGCTGCCTATGACACCAATCCTGGTATGGCAATAAACAAGATACGCAAAGAGATATACCTTGAATCCGTCAAGATCATAAACAAACAGATAAATGATGTTGTTCCACAGGGTATGGAGCGTAAACTAGGACAACCGTTGTTCAATGCCATTGACTGGTTGGCTGATGACGTGCTTGATGACAAGCGTGACCTGTCTTATGCCATGGCACAGTTTGAATGGTTTATGCGTGATCATGCCCGCAGAGGTATGGCCAATGCATCTATCCAGGGTAATTATGTGGATATGTTGTCCAGTGATAAGATCACCAGGGAGATACCACAGATGCGCAATAAGATGGTGCAGTCCTACCGTCAGTATATCAATCAGAAGGCCATACGTCCTGGGATGACCGGCATGCGTGTCGTGCAGGCTACAGGTATATTCCATGAGTTCTATCAGTTGAAGGCCGGTGAGGATATACTATTCACTCGCGATGAGGCTCTTGATTATCTTGGTCTGGAGAGTAGGTCTATTAAGGATTTTGAACGACTGGAACCGTTGATCCTTGCAGAATTCACTAAACGTGGGTTGAAGGACATGAGGATAGAAGGCGAAGAATCGAGACATGGTGAGATCGTCATGCCGTTCATCTTCGCCAAGAAGCTCGGATTACGTGATGATGAGACCATGCGTGATATTTTCACGCTTACCATTGATGGTGTCGATGTCAATGTCAAGGATATGGACTATGATCGGATGATTGATGAAGTCAAAGGCCAGACACTTGACACTCGGTTCTTTGATAGCTTCCTCATACGTAAGGCATTGAAAAATATAGGGTTCGGCGTGGATCAGGAGATGCTCGATAAGGTCAACAACGGTAGTATAGACGTTACTCAGGTCATAAAGGAAGCCGAAAGGATAAAGAACGATGTAAGAAAGTCCCTTACGGTATTTGCGAACCGTGTCCCTTCCAACCGTCTTGCATCAGGAGGCTGGATGGACATAGTAGGATTCCATAAGGATGGTGCCGAGGCATATATCCCCGCCGGATTGACGTTACTCAACGACTCCGACTTTGATATTGACCAACTGGCAATCTATTTTCATAATCTTGATCATGAGGGACATATGAGTAAGGATATGATTGATATTCTGCAATCAAAGATATTGGATATCATGGAGCAGGTGTATATGGCAAAGGAGAACCAATCTAATATCTTCCTCAAATCGAATATCGATAACATACAGACCGTTGCCGATAAGGAGAGTACGGTCAACAAGATTGCGCCGTTCAACGCCAATACGCTCTATGCGTTGAATGAGACCTATGCCAACAACAAGGGTGGTGCCGACGCCATAGGTATCATGGCCAATACCCTCAGTGCCAGCGCATGGCTACAGACGATAGGTGACAATGACAGGATAGTGACCGGGAAAGATAACCCTATGAGGAATATCCTTGACCGGCGAATCATTGGTGGTAAGAGTTCTCTTGTGGTCATGGTCGGTG
>NZ_JBAYLY010000064.1:0-3201 GCF_041663825.1 Methanoregula sp. | reverse complement strand
CTTGATCAGCGGGCAGTACTGGTACGCATACGACATCAGATCATAGTACAGGACCACATCAGAGTATTGAATAATCCGGTGCTGTGCCTGCCCGCTCATCAACTGCCAGCGGTGATCCAGTGCCAGCCGGTCATTCCATGAGTGATCCGCGTACCCTTCCGCCAGCGTGCCGCCTTCCTTCAGGGTTTCGACCTGCCGGGTGAGTTCGCGGGTCTCGGAATAGAGCTCGGTGTACTTCTCCCCGAGGGTGCGCATCTGCGTACGGGCTTCCGTCAGGCTGCCGTTGGTGATGCGATCCGCGATCTGTTCATTGAGGGGGGGCATGGGTCACACCTACATTGAGTTTTATCTTAAGGGCTTTGCACTTCCCATATTCATCGTGGGATACCAACTTAAGAGAGCAGGTCGGTTCGATTCCCCCTTGAAGATTGTATATGCAATCAGTCGCATAACATGCAAGGATTGTGATTCTTGGATCGTAATCTAACATTATCTCACCTTCCCGGTAATCAGCCATCGCAGGCGCTGCCAGAATGTTGTCATGCTCCTGACAACATTATACAGTTCGTTCATTTCTTTTAGTTTGGCCTCTAAAAATTCGAGTTCTGAGAGATCCACGTGGATTTTATAGTCCATGGATCCACCCATTGATGGGGGAAACGCCTCAATCCATTTCCCGTCTTCAAAGTGTCCCGGCATCACCGTACCCCCTTCCGCATCACTTCTTTCATATTGTCCGGTAACATCATCATCAGTAACCGGTATGCCTTATCCGGGATTGCAATGTGCTTGGTGTCCTGCGTGGATTCCATCGGAGTTTTGCCTTCGACAAGGCGCCGAATCACTCCCTTCAGCGGTTCATCCGGATCGACTTTCATCCCTTCAAGCACGCCTTTAAGGTCCTGGTCGATCTTCAGCGTGGTATCCTTGGTATCCTGCTGCGGTTCCTGCTTTTGTACTGTTGGTTTTGCCATTTTAAAATCTCCTTTGTTTGGGCTTGAATTTGTAAATCGATAAGCGATTGTTTGTTAGAATGCCATTTATACGGCGTAATCATCGGCGATGTGATACACCCTCTTACCTTTGAGGGGCTTCTTTGCAAATGCCAGCATGAGCGTGTCGGCCTTGTCCGGGCTTGAAAGACCCCGCTTCTTCATATCTTCCTTGCTCTCGATCTGGATCTGGCCCCGGCTATTAATCTTATACTTGATATTGGAGAGCTGTGATATAAGTTCTGCGTCGTTTTCGATGTCTATATCCCCGGTTTCAAACCTGATCCGAAGACCCCAATACCATTCGGCCCGGGCATTCAGGTAGACCTCTGGATCGCTGGATGATGCCCCGCTTTGCATCTCTTCAACGGGTGCTCGTTGCTCTACGAGACGGTCAACGGTTCCAGCGCCTATACCCACAGCATCAACCTTTGCTGAGGATGCACCGGTCTCACGCAGCGCCTTGATTACTTCCCCGGCTACCTCCATCGTGCTTGACATCGGCATGGTTTTTGTGACGCGGGCAACCGGGCCTTGCCGTAATATGATCACGGTCTGATCTGATCCGTACCGGGCAACATCAACACCAAGTTCGGCAGGAGAGGTTCTTTTAAGGGTGCGGTCAACCGCTGCCTCTACCCAGTGGAGCGGGATAAGCGTATCAGTACCGGCCTCTGGGAACTGTGCCAGGACTTTTGCAGCGTAAAGCGGGGAATCGTGGGTCCAGTCATGCAGGCGCTCGTGTACCCACCTGGGAGTGATCAGGTAAGGGGCCGGGAGTTCGCCGGTGATCTTATCCTCCCACCGGTTCATCACCATATCTTCGTCTGTTATCCCAAACGTCGTAAAATTGGGGGTTTCAAAAGCAGAGATTGAGATTTTGTTTACATCGGGGCTTTTGAATGCCCGGGCAAAGCGTCCTGTCGGGTTGGTCGGGTTGCCGATCATCAGGAGCCGGCACTGCTCTGACGTAAGGACACCGTCAATGCCCTCAAAGATCTCGTCCGATACCCCGCTGGATTCATCCGCAATGACTAAAAGATAAATCTCGTGGAACCCCTGGAACCGGTCGGGGTCGTAGTCCGGCGCGGTAAATCCCCACGCGAACCAATCTTCAGCGAGTTTCAGTTCCTGGGTAAGGATGGTACCGCCAAGGGGCCGCTTTGCCCGCTGAAAATTTGTCCGGATTTCTTTCCAGAGAATCCCCCGGACCTGCCTATCCGTGGGGGCAGTGGTTAGGACAATGGACGGCTTGTGGGCATAGAGAAACCAGAGCGCAATCGCCCCGGCATCAAATGATTTCCCGCTTGCATGGCAACTCTTAACCGCCGTGGTCCGGTGATCCCGCACCGATTCGATGATCTCAACCTGCTTTTCCCACGGTTCGCGGCCCAACACTTCCTGGATCCACCAGACAGGATCGGTAAGGGCACGGTCTGCAAGCACGGCGGCCAGATCCGGAGTGATTACTTCTTTGGCGATCGTTTCTGCATCAACCCCAACCACGTGTTCTCATCGCCGTTTGGCTTGTTATCCTTGAACGCCCCGAGGACCTTGCCCTTCAGTTCGATCTGCTTTTCCCTCCGGGCAAGGGCTTTGATGGCCATCTCGTGATCTGGAGGTACTTCAATCTCAACGATCCCTTCTTTCGTTTTGACCTTCTTTTTTGTGGTTGACATCGCGGCTGTGATGATCGTTTCCGTGGTTGATTCTATCTTATGGATTTCATTCAACAGATCATCAGCATCCAGGGCTTCCTGTGCACCGGCTGCTTTGGCGATCTTCTCAGCCACGTGCCCGTTCTCAAGGTGCCGCTTTAGTGCGCCGCGATCCACATCAAAAATGCGTGCAATTGCGCTAAAATTGGGTTTATCACCGACGAGTGCCTTATCTATCTTTTTGCGCTCCTTATGCGCACAAATTGAGCAGTTAAGGCCCATCACTTACCATCCTTTAATTCCCTCATCTCGTGTTGCATGATCTCTTTCTTATCCTGCAATTCTGAGATCTGCTCATCGATATGCTTTATCCGCTCCTGTAGCTTCCGGATCCTGCGTTTCCCGGTTGCATCCCCTATGCATTCTGCGGTCACCGGATCCCCCTCATTCTCATCGTCTTGAATATCTGCCGTTCGGTGATTTTTGTTTTTTGAGGCCGCGAAAGGCGATCCCACTGTGCTTTGAGTTCTTCAAATGATACCGTTGAATTG
>NZ_JBAYLY010000063.1:0-3218 GCF_041663825.1 Methanoregula sp. | reverse complement strand
TGGGTACTGATCTTGCTCACATATAGGCATACACTCAGCCTTTAGTTCCTCCTTTGACCTTTTCTTGTTCTTCATATCAACCATCTGGCTCATTTCTTGCCTCCTCTATTCTTAATTCTGGCCTGTAATAGCTCCATAAATACCTTCCCGTTGCCGTTTTCTATTGCTGATAGAGCATTGCGGCCTGCCTTTGCTGGAAGCCCCTTATGAGAGGTAGAAGCGAAGTCCTTGGCAGACTTGTCAGACATGTCGGATGCTGCCTTTTTGACTGCCGGAGGTGCACCCTTCCTGTCTCCCTGCTTATAATTGTGTACCATGGCCATGAATCGTTGTTGAGCGACACTTTTTGCTGGCACTATTCACCTCCGGTCGAATAATAATAATAACCATCCGGGCCTTGGGTAATGGTATTACCCAGACGTTCTCCCTCTTTCAATGTCATGTCAATCGTAGGATGTTTCATACCTTTCAATAACCGACCTGTACGGGGATCAATAGATGGCCAGTGCCCAGTATCGTCGGGATCAAGACCTGCCTCAATAGCCGTAAAATAGTCATACCCATCTCCTTGTGGGTCAAATCCAGACATATTATCATTGCTCACAATCTCACCATTCTGTTCTGGGACAAACACTTCTGGCCCCTCTTCACCTACTACATATGGTTCTGATCTCTCGACTGGTCCTCCCTCGGCTCTACCGGGTGTGATGTTGGTGAATTGCCGTACCTCTGTAGGTGGTCTGTATGCTGCCTTGTTGGTTATCAATATACCTTCCAACTTGGCCTTCTCCTGTGCCAGTCTAACCGTCTCCTGTTCTACCTTGATCTGTAACAGCTTCAAGTTGCCCTGTTGTTCAGCAATCTTGAGTGCCTGCATTGGATCAGGCTGCTCTTGATTGAGAGAAGGAGGCAGAGCACCGGGTGGTTGGGATGGAGGAGGTGTGCCATCACCATTTTCTTCTGCCTCCTTCAAGGCTTTAGCAATACGAATCTCAGGAGGTAATAGGAACTCAAGACGTTTTGCAACTTCCTCGGCTCGCGGCCAATCCATACTTTCTGCAAACAGATCACCAATAAGCGGCCCTGCTGCCGGGACATACTGAATAAACTCGTTCATACTCTGCCGGGCCTCGCTTCTTTGTGTAGCAAATGATGGCCCAACCTTGCACACTACATCATACTTGCCGATTGTCATGTCATTCAATATACTTCCACTTTTAGCCGGGACATTGATTGCCTCATTCCGAACATCACCGTTCATCAATCCAAGCCTGATGATGCGCTGAGTATCCAATATATGTGGGGAGACATCCACCAATACACGACCAAGGTGTTCCAATGATCGTGTTAGGTTGTCAATGAATGCAAATGTACCTACATCCCCCTCACGTTTCCTCTCCAGTATAGCCTTCCCAGATCGCTCATTACTCTGCATACCAAGTGAAGCCTTTTGCAGCCCCATTGTGTCCCGCATCTCCTGATCGTCTTGGGTAAACTTAGTTGTCATGGCAGTAGATACTTGTGGGGGTGTCTGTCGTTGTGGCCAGCCGGGGGCGTTTTGATCTGGATTGACAAGAAGATAAGCGTAGTTCCTGCGATTTGCTTCACGCCACTGACCTTCATGATTCTCAATCTGCTTTGGGGTTACGATATATGGGAATTTAGGGGCCAATGCAACAAGTTCTGTGTCGGAGCTTTGCCAATAATTGTACATCCGCTGTGGGTCTTTGCCATGTCGTATAAGGCTGCGTAATACTCTTTTACCACCAACATTTATCTCTTTACCCCATGCAGGTATGACTGGTATGTATTTCTTTCCAACCCACTCTTTTTGCTCTTTTACATCATTACCTGTGATAAGATACCACATAATCTTGTAACCATTCACAATCCTACTCTGTACTTCAGTATCACCTTCACGGAGTTGGTCAACTACACGACCATCACTAAGTAAGTATATTGTCTTCTTAACAGGCTCTTTAACAAAATATTCGGCAATACGTACCGTGTCTTTAGTACACCAACCTTCCACATATTGTGAATCGGCAGTGTTGAATGGCATTGCATCATCACCATACTTGTCCTTATACTCTTCACGCGGCATGTCAGTAATAATGAATACATACTGGGCATCGGAACAATCATAACGTGTATGTGGCCCCCACCAGACACTCAACGCATTGTCTATTTTATCAACCGATACATCCTGCTCAAACGAGTCGTCATCCGTATAATGTGTAACAACTCGGAATGCACCATATGCACAAACAACCGAGTGTTCAAATGCATGGTCAATAGCCACACTTCCTGACGACACGTTCATTACATTACGTATCCAGCCACCAAGTATTGCAGCACGATTCTTGTCACCCTTGTCATCCACTGGTAACACTTTAATCTCAGGTCTGTTTTGTCGTTGCTCCCCAACTACCTGATCTACAAATGCTGGCATCTTGTTAATCGTAATACACGGTCTGCCATTTGCCTCACGTTCATTTTTAATATCTTTGGGCCACTGACAGTTATCCAAGTTGGCAAAGAACTCTAAGTCATCCAATGCCATCTTCCTATTCTCATCATCTGCTTCCATTGCTGCTTTAAGCCTGTCCCGTGCAGTAGCCAGTAACTTGTCTTTCTTGTCTTTTGTCATACTCACACTCCCATATAACTGTTATGATTATTGCTACCGAATCCCCGATTGTCACGATGTTTCTCTGGAATAATTATTGTCTTTACTTGGTATCCTTGGGCAAACGTGCGAAACGAATCCGCGCCGTTGCAGGCCCAATTGTGGAGTGGTTTCTTGGACAATACTTGATTGTCTTCATCAAATTCAGCGCGATACGACTCCAAGCAGAGTATGCCACGAGCACAGTGAGGCTCATCAAAGTAACACCGATGGAGAATATTGCGGCCAGCCTCGATAGCATTCAGGACAGACTGTGTATCCTTAGCCTTCGCTACGGTCAGGATGGGCTTTATGCCAAGGTTTTCTGCTGTTTCTCGAAGTGTCAGGGCCACATCAGTACTCCCATGGAGTGATCGCTTCTCTACATCGTGCGGCATATAATGATCCCCATAAGCATATGGTTTGTCTTTAAGGATTTTAGCATAATGAACCATACCCATACCAACATTCTCATAATAGTCAATGAAATAGAACCCCATACCAATCTGCTGCATGAACCATATAGATGTAGAATCGTTTACTCCCAAGT
>NZ_JBAYLY010000062.1:0-3288 GCF_041663825.1 Methanoregula sp. | reverse complement strand
TTCGTCAACTGTGCCATCGCGCCGGAATAGTTGCATTCCAGCACGGACCCGGACGATCCCCAATTTCCCGTGCAATCGTCCAGGACAAACAGACCTTCGAACCGGCCTTTGACGATGTTCCACCCCTTTATCTCGTATGCCGTCGCGATGAAACTGGATTGCGGAACGTCCACCGGTATGGAAAAAGACAGCGTAGGGGCAGTATTGATCTTCTCGGTGCGCTTGATATCATACGCATTTTCCAAGACCGCCGCCTTTGCCCCGCCAGCTACAAACGCCCAAACCTGGTATGCCATTTTACGCCCCCAGATGTTCCCGGATCCAGATCAGCGCGGCGGCGATTACCAGTGCCAGCCCCACAGCGACCATGATCATGCGGGATTCGCTCATGATGAGATCCCCCGGGCTCGGTTCTCACGGGAGATCTGCGCCAGCAATTCCCGTGAGATCAGTTTAATGTCGTTGTCGTTCCGGACGTTGAAGGTGTTGCCGGTAATAACAATGCGCTCGCCGGCATTACCGAGGGGCGTTACGGTTGCGCCGGTGGGGAGCGTCAGGATCTCCGGGCCGGCATCCCCCACCATGACATTCCCGGGGCTGGTGATCGTGCCACCGGCTGCAAGGCGCGGGATAGACTGGATATCAAATCCTGATGTAAGGCCACCGAGAGATGACACGGCATTGAAACCGTCGATCATTGAATTGAGCCCGTCGATCACGGCGTTGATCGGCCACTTGATCGCGTCTGCAATGCCCGATACAATCCTTCCAATAGCCTCTGCTGCCCACTCAAAAGGCTTAATCATATTGGTGCCGATCTGGTCGAAGTTGCCCGATACAAGCGCAATGATGCCCGCCCCAAGCGATGCCAGCGGGGATGCGATGATCATCAAAACGTCTTGTGCCCACTGTGGAGCGATAGCTCCGAACAGTTCACCAAGTTTCGTCATGAAATCTAAGAACCCGGTTTTGAGCAGCACCCAGACACCCGCAAGTCCGAGAGCGATACCGGCCGCAATCCCGGCAAACAACGAGCCTGATAAGACTGCCCCTGCTTTCGTGAGGAGTGGAGTAATCCATGCCCACGCCAACCCGAACGATTTTACAAGGTCCGGGAGTTGCGCGAGGGCCACAACCAGCGGCCCGCCGATTGCCAGAGCGCCCGATAAATCAGATATCGGCTCGGCAGCCGTCCCGGCTTGAAGGGTAAGTTTTTCCATTGCGGAGGCGAGGCGATCCGTTGCGGAGATCGCCTTCTCATTGGCATCTGCATAGGCTTTCGCGGCGCCTGTTGAATCAGTGAGAATCTTCTGTTGTGCTGCCGCGAAATCCGCGTCCGAGATACCGAGCGACGTTACAACTTCTGTCTTACTGGGTGCCGGCTTCGCGGCCTCTTCCCTTAATTTGCGCAGTTCTTCCGTCTGTTCTGCTATTTGGGCATTGGTATCCTCAAACCGATCTGCATAGGATTCCTGCACACGGGCAACGGCTTCGGAGGTATCCAGCGTTGTTGCCAGTTCTTTGTTGTAATCTTCGGCGGCTTTAGTCGCCGATTCTTGCAGGTCTTCGCGCCGTTCTGCATACTGCTTTTCGACCGCTGCAACCTCTTTTGTAGTGTCTTGGATCTCTGCCAGCCGCTCGTTGTACTCTTCGGTACTTTCAGCGGCATCGTCTGCAAGATCGGCCCGGCGCTCTGCATACCGCTCTTCCAGATCAGCAACCTTCTTGGCATTACCGGACCAATCCAGCGGGTTAAGCCGAGCCTCGTATTCGAGATCCGCTTTTTCCTTTGCATAATCGGCTTCGAGATCGGCGAGGGCTTTGGCTTCCCGCTTCTGCTCTTTAGCCCTGGATTTATCAAGCGCCGCAACGTCTTCTGTGGTGTCCTTTGCCTCATTAAGAGCGTCCTGATAATCTTTTTCAAGATCGATCAGGTTTTTCTTTGCATCGGCAAGCTGTTCGCTGTATGCAAGTTCGATCCGGGCAACTTCCTTTGAGGTGTCAGCGGCGTCTTCAAGCGCCCGGGCATAATCGCGTTCCAGCCGGGCGAGAGATTTCTTTGAGGATTCGAGCGTCTTTTCCGCCGATATAACACCCTTTGCCGCATCTTCGGATTTTGTCAGCGCCGAATTATAATCAGAGATTGCCGTCCGGAGTTTCCGTACTGCCACTGATGCCGGGATACCTGCGTTGGTCATTGCCAGTAGCAGTGCTTCAGTATCTTCAAGGGAAAATCCAAGACCGTTTAACGTGGTTCCGAGCGATCCGAGGACAGATGCCAGCTCCGAATAATCAATCAGGCTGTTGTTGACGAGGTACGCGATGCTGTCCATGTGATCGCCAACCTCGGTCAGCGGAATATCATAGGCATACATCGCGGGGATCATTGAATCCGCAACTTCTGCCGCTGATGCGTTGACAGCATCGCCGAGGGTATCAAACTCTTTTGCAAGTGTCTGGATCGTTGCGGTACCAGTGACGCCCGCCCGGCCCAGTAGGCTGAACGTCGATACCACGTCATCGAGCCTAAATCCTGCGTCAGAAGTACTCAGCGCGAGATCCCGCATCTCTTCAGTGGTCGATCCAATGGTAAGAGCGGTTACGCCTAATTTGGCGTTCATCTCGGCGGCATACTTGGTAGTGGTGGCAATCGTCAGCGCCGCGCCCTCCATCGCCAGACCGATAGCGAGGCTGTACTGCTTGATGACCTGTTGGCCCCGGGAGAATGCCTTCTCTACTTTTGACAGTTCAATGTCAGCCTGCCCGAGACCTTTGATCAGCCCGTCAATATCGGCGGTGATCGGGAATGCCAGACCTTTCGCAAACGCTTCAAGTCCCATCTACTTTTTCCCTCCTTTCTTCGTTGATCTCCACGCTGCCGCCATGACGTTATAGATCCGTTGTGCCGTACCGAGCCGGTCCTGTGGTGGTTGTGCTGCCTGAGATGAGCCGGAATTGAGCGACGGGAAGAAATCGGACGCTTTGTAAGGCGTGGGGCGCTTCTTTTTATCACGATTAACGTTGGCTATTACCGCCGCAATCGTTCCCGCTCTGAAGTTTTCCATTTTATCCTGCTCCTCTTTCCACTTGATCCGCTCCCTGATATACGGGACAAACTCGGCCGGGGTTGAATCCCAGAACTCAGCCGGGGTTAGCCCTCCGATACCGTATGCGAGCCGCTGGTGCTCGACGAGCATTTCTTCGATGGTTTGGTATCCCCTTTCGCCGTGGGAAGTACTGCCTGTTCCGGGTTTCCCGTATCAATCCCCCGCGTTAAGGACTCAAGCC
>NZ_JBAYLY010000061.1:0-3579 GCF_041663825.1 Methanoregula sp. | reverse complement strand
TGAGGATCGACTCCTCCAAGAGGGCCCCTATCCCTTCCGGCGTCATCACTCCCGCCGGCGGGGAATCACTCTCCATACCAAACAGTGCGGCTGCAAGAGGGTCTGCCGGCTCATGACCGGCGCAGCCGTATCCCCTTTCGGAAGGCAAATATGCACAGAAGTCCGAACAAAGACCAGTTTCAACCACGCACAACACAGGGCATATTGCACGTCCCATCGCCTCATGATGTGGCTATAAACAATCCCCAACCAAAAAATAAGTCCTCTGAAAGGGAGATTTTTGCGGCATAGTGGGGTGGGCCCCTAATACGGGATCCCCATCCGGTTCAACTCCGGAATGTCGCTTTAAAATGCCACCAATAAGCAAATGGAAAATCCCACATAAGATAGGATCTGCTGAGTACCAGCAATGCCTCCGAAGATGCAAAAGACTGGGTAAACCCTGGACAGATCTCACCGAGCAGGAACAGAAACTAAACACCCCATACCCGTGCACACGCACCACGGCCCCGCAATCGGTGCAGAAGGTTCGGGAAATCCTTAAGACGACAGATGCAATGGACTTGTCGGGCATCGTGCAGGAAAGCGGGTTAGGCGTCCGGGCTGTGAGATATGCGCTCAAACGGCTCAAGGATCAAGATCTGATCGTTGAGAGGTTCAACTGGAAAGATGCGAGAAAGACACTGTACCAGAAGGCGAAGGTATGACTGCAGAATGCATAGGGGATGCAACCGGGAAACGCAGGATCCGGAAACTCCAGGACCGGATAACGCATATCGATGAGCAGATCGTAGAATTGCAGGACAAGAAAGAGATCATGATAAGTGAGATAAGGGAATTGAAGGAAGGTAAGTGAAGATGGGTCGGGCCTGCATTGTTTGTGCGCATAAATCGCGCAAAGAGATCGATAAAATGCTCGTCGAACCAAACGCGCAATATAGCGCAATATCGCGCATGTTCTTTGGTTCGGACAAACAACGCGACGCACTTAGAAGGCATGTGGAAAACGGGCACATTATAGCCAAAATCAAGAAAGTGGCAGCGGCACAAGAAGCACTTGAAGCCAATGATTTTTTGGGGCACCTCCAGAACAAACGAGACCGTTTTAAGGAAATGGCCGCTGCCGCACAAAAAGCAGATGATCCCCATCTCGAATTAAAAATCTATCAGGTTGAAGGAAAATATACCGAGATGGAAGGCAAAGCCCTTGGTGTTTTCAAGGAGGATAAATCGAACGGCACTGATAACACCTGGCTAGGATTGATGCAGAAATGCTCGCCAAAGAAGTAATTACTCCGGATCAGGCCGCTATGCTTACACAGCGAGCACTTGATGATCCGGTCTGGTGGATCCGGGAAGTATTGGGGCGCGAACCGTGGGAGAAGCAGGTTGAGATCATCGAATCGGTACGGGATCACCGGACCACTGCTGTCAAGAGTTGCCATGCCAGCGGAAAATCCTTTGATGCCGGGGCTATTGCGCTCTGGTTCCTCTATGCTCACCGGCCCTCTATTGTCCTTACCACGGCCCCCACGGATAGGCAGGTCCGGGGTATCTTATGGAAAGAGATCCGGAAGAACTTCCAGCGGGCAAAGCGGCCCCTTGGGGGCACGATCCTCACTCAGGAACTCAAGCTGGCAGAGGACTGGTTCGCATGGGGATTCACCGCACCGGACTATGACCCGGACCGGTTCCAAGGGTTTCATGAAATTTATCTCCTCGTTATCGCTGACGAATCAAGCGGGGTATCCGATGAGATCTTTGAGGGTATCGATGGTGTCCTTACGTCAGAGCAGTGCCGTCTCCTGATGATTGGCAACCCGACCAACCCGACAGGGCGATTTGCCCGGGCATTCAAAAGCCCCGATGTAAATAAAATCTCAATCTCTGCTTTTGAAACCCCCAATTTTACCACGTTCGGGATAACCGATGAAGATATGGTGATGAACCGGTGGGAAAGCAAGATCACCGGCGAACTCCCGGCCCCGTACCTTATTACCCCCCGATGGGTACACGAGCGCCTGCACGACTGGACCCACGACTCTCCACTTTACGCCGCAAAGGTTCTCGCACAATTCCCGGAGGCCGGCACTGATACGCTTATCCCGCTTCACTGGGTGGAGGCGGCGGTTGATCGGACGCTCAAAAGGACCTCTCCAGCTGAATTGGGGGTGGATGTTGCCCGGTACGGATCAGATCAGACCGTGATCATATTACGGCAGGGCCCGGTCGCCCGTATCACAAAAACCATGCCGATGTCTAGTACTATGGCAGTAGCCGGGGAAGTGATCAAGGCGCTGCGTGAGACTGGCGCATTGTCTGCAAAGGTTGATGCCGTGGGTATCGGTGCCGGGACCGTGGATCGTCTCGCAGAGCAGCGGGCACCCGTTGAAGAGATGCAAAGCGGGGCATCATCCAGCGATCCGGAAGTGTATCTGAATGCCCGGGCTGAATGGTATTGGGGGCTCCGGATCCGATTCGAGACCGGAGATATCGACATTGAAAACGACGCAGAACTTATATCACAGCTCTCCAATATCAAGTATAAGATTAATAGCCGGGGCCAGATCCAGATTGAGAGTAAAGAGGATATGAAAAAGCGGGGTCTTTCCAGCCCGGACAAGGCCGACACACTCATGCTGGCCTTTGCAAAGAAACCCCTCAAAGGTAAGAGGGTGTATCACATCGCCGATGATTACGCCGTGTAAACGGCAGTCTGGGAAGATTCCCATCGTGAAGTTACAAATTCAGGCCCAAACAAAGGAGATTTGAAAATGTCAAAACCAACAGTACAAAAGCAGGAACCGCAGCCGGACACCAAGGATACCACGCTCAAGATCGACCAGGATCTTAAAGGCGTGCTTGAAAGCATGAAGGTTGATCCGGACGAACCGCTGAAGGGAGTGATCCGGCGCCTTGTCGAAGGGAAAACCCCGATGGAATCCACACAGGACACACGGCACATTGAGATCCCGGAAAAGGTCTATCGGCTGCTGATGATGGTGTTACCGGACAATATGAAAGAAGTGGTCCGGAAGGGGGTAAGATGATGATAAACATCGACATAGTATTGGGCGCCATTATCGGGATTGTTGGGTGGAATCTTCCCCCTTTATACCGGTGGATACGGTACCATAGGTACGATAAAAAACCATTTGCCGAGTTCGTTATTGGATATTCGTATAACGACGCCCTAAAATTCAAGCAGGAAAACCCGGAGTACACGGTCGTGTTTGACGGAAAAGAGGTGACGTAATGCCCCCGCTGAATGAACAGATCGCGGATCGCATCACCAACGGCAGCCTGACGGAAGCCCGCACGCAGATGCGGAATCTCGGGGAGAAGTATACTGAGCTCTATTCCGAGACCCGCAAACTTACCCGGCAGGTTGAAACCCTGAAAGAGGGTGGCACGCTGGCGGAAGGATACGCGGATCATTCATGGAATGACCGGCTCGCACTGGATCACCGCTGGCAGTTGATGAGCGGGCAGGCACAGCACCGGATTATTCAATACTCTGATGTGGTCCTGTACTATGATCTGATGTCGTATGCGTACCAGTACTGCCCGCTGATCAAG
>NZ_JBAYLY010000060.1:0-5005 GCF_041663825.1 Methanoregula sp. | reverse complement strand
GTGGGATCATGGGCTGTCAAGCTCCATAACATCTGATTTATTTTCCTCTTTTTCGGGTTTCTCCGCGTTAAAAGCCACAATTACAAGGGCCTTTGCCGCTTCATCAAGGGGCAAATTGCCATTAACGGTGTAGTTCAGGATTCCGTTTGTGTCGGTTTCTTTAATAATCGTCAGGATTTCAATCATAGTTTTCCTCATGGGAGAATTGTCCTTATTGTACCGTTTGCAGATTTCCAAAGCAGATTTGTGCCGTTGTTGGTGTACAACGTTCGAATGTTCGCATCTCCGTCCGTAGTATTTCGAGAGAGTTCCAGCACTTTACCTAAAAAACACTGATCTGCCCCCACAGTGCCCCCACAAGAAATTGAATCATTACAAGAAATCGTGTTAAACCAACAACTCCCACTCCCATCTAACTCCCATCCTGCCGAACCCAAAACAAAATTACTACTCTTCATTGAACCGGATACTGTTAATATTTCTCCGGAGGATATCGTCGCGGTTGCAATCGTCCCCCGCACCGTCACATTGTTAAATTCAGCATCCCCATTGGCCTTAATCTGCCACCCGGCACTTCCTGCCGAATAATTTCCGCTCTTGATGATCGCGTCCCCTCCGGTGGTTCCAAGCGTGATCGTCTTGGCATTGAGCGTTGAGGTCTTGATTGCATCGGCGTCAAGCGTGTTCGTGGTAATCTTCCCGCCGCTGATGGTGGTTGCCCCGGCGTTCACATCCGCCGCCGCACCCCCCACTAAAACAGGGGTGACGGTGAGTTTTGCAACGGAGATAGTATTCGCCGTGATATTCCCGCCATCGATAGTTGTTTGCCCCGCAGTCCGCCATCCGTCGACCGTGAACGTGCCCAGTACCGTGACCTGCCCGGCCCCGATTTGGACGGCGATGTTGTTGACCACCGATGAGGTATCCGCCGATGCCGCGATGCTGTCAGCAAGGGATTTTGTAGCATTTGCCAGTTCGACCGTGATGCTGTGCGGGGTTGATAGGTCCGTCGTGACCGAAACGATCTTGACATTGACGTTCAACCCAAGGCCGGTAAGTGGGTCGATAAGATCGGAATTGACGACCCGGACGATCTGCCCGACTTCCAGGTCTTCGAGGTCAAACGTGAAATCGGGGTGAACAGCAAGGTTGGCGACGTCCACCTGATAAGAAAATATCGGGTCCTTGTACTCCGCCAACACCTTTTGCGCCCACAACAGGAGGGTGGTGGGATGGATGATCCGTTTATCCGTGATGCGCTTGATCTGAATGCCATACGCCGCCTGACTCGTGGCATCCTCAATGTACTCGTGCGCCTCCCCGGCATCGATAAGCGTAAGCTGCGCCTCGGTTTCCCCGTATCCGTAGGCGTACAGGCGGTTGGTAAGCGATGTGTAATCCCGTTTCCGGGTCACTCCGATCATATTTTTCTGGTATCGGATCTCCCTCGTGGGCGTGGTCGTGGACAGATCGGTATACCAGTTTAGCGCGCGGGAATCGTCGACTTCGATCCGTCCCCCGAGATACGAGACCGCTTCGAGGAGAGCCTTCAGGATGTTGGTGTTTTCCACGGCGATGGCAAAGGATGTCGTGGGCTGGATAGTGCCAACCGTGATCGGGGTCGTGGTGTTGGTCTGGAGCGCGAGCAGGGCGGTAACGATCTGAGTGGGCGTTTTCGGCGTCGATGTGGTGTCGTAGGAGATATTATCTTCCCCGACAAGCTGGGAGATCACCCCGGAATAATTACATTCAATGGTGCTGCCGGAAGATGACCATTTGTCCGTCGAATCGTCGAGGATGTAGATCCCCTCAAACCGGTCCTTGATCGTGTTGTAGATCTTGACCTCGTATGCTTTTGTCAGGTAGGCGGCCTTTGCATCGTCGGCCGGCAGAGAAAACGAGAGTGTTGGGGCGGAATTGGCTTTTTCCGTGCGCTCGACGTTAAATGCATTTTCGAGATATGCCGCCTTTGCCCCGCCGGCTACAAACGCCCAAACCTGGTATGCCATTTTCACGCCCCCAAGTGTTCCCGGATCCAGATCAGCGCTGCGGCGATCACGAGTGCCAGCCCCACGGCGACCATGATCATGCGGGATTCGCTCATGGTGAGATCCCCCGGGCCCGGTTCTCACGGGAGATCTGCGCCAGCAATTCCCGTGAGATCAGTTTAATGTCGTTGTCGTTCCGGACGTTGAAGGTGTTGCCGGTAATGACAATGCGCTCGCCGGCATTACCGAGGGGCGTTACGGTTGCGCCAGTCGGAAGCGTCAGGATTTCCGGCCCGGCGTCCCCCACCATAACTTGTCCGGCGCTTGTGATATTACCACCTTCGGCTAGGCGGGGGATGGAGGATATTCCGAATCCACTTCCAGCAAGGCCCCCCAACGACGAGACGGCGTTAAAGCCGTAGATAATCGCATTGAGCCCATCAATTACCGTGTTGATCGGCCACTTGATTGCATCGGCAATGCCCGATACAATCCTGCCGATTGCCTCTGCTGCCCATTCAAACGGCTTGATCATATTGGTGCCGATCTGGTCAAAGTTGCCCGACACAAGCGCAATGATGCCCGCCCCGAGCGATGCCAAAGGCGAGGCAATTATCAAGAGAACATCCTGTGCCCATTGAGGAGCAATATCCCCGAACATCGCACCAAGATTACTGATAATATCCAGGGCCCCCGTTTTCATCAGCACCCAAACCCCGGCAAGACCAAGGGCAATGCCTGCGGCAATCCCGGCGAACAGTGAGCCGGATAAGACCGCCCCGGCTTTTGTGAGGATGGGGGTGAGCCACGCCCACGCCAGCCCGAACGATTTTACAAGGTCCGGGAGTTGCGCCAGTGCCACAACAAGCGGCCCGCCAATGGCAAGAGCACCCGACACATCAGATATCGGCCCGGCTGCTGTGCCGGCTTGGAGGGTAAGCTTTTCCATTGCGGATGCGAGCCGGTCCGTTGCCGAGATCGCTTTCTCATTGGCGTCAGCGTAGGCTTTTGCAGCGCCTGCGGATTTTGTCAGGATATCCTGCTGTGCTGCCGCGTAATCTGCATCCGATATACCGAGCGACGTTACAACATCCGTCTTTCCGGGTGCCGGCTTCGCAGCCTCTTCCCTTAATTTTTGTAGTTCTGCTGTCTGCTCTGCGATCTGAGCATTGGTATCCTCAAACCGGTCTGCATACGATTCCTGTACCTTTGCGACGGCTTCAGCAGTATCCAGAGTTGTTGCCAGTTCCTTGTTGTAATCTTCAGCGGCTTCAGTGGCCGATTCTTGGAGGTCTTCGCGCCGTTCCGCATACTGCTTTTCGACAGCGGCAACCTCTTTTGTAGTATCCTGGATTTCTGCCAACCGCTCGTTATACTCTTCGGTACTTTCAGCGGCATCGTATGCCAGATCGGCCCTTCGCTCAGCGTATCGCTCTTCGAGATCGGCGACCTTCTTCGCATTACCGGTCCAATCCAACGGGTTAAGCCGGGCCTCATATTCGAGATCCGCTTTCTCCTTTGCGTAATCCGCTTCGAGATCTGCAAGGGCTTTGGCTTCCCGCTTCTGTTCTTTTGCCCGGTCCTTATCCAGCGCCGCTACATCTTCGGTGGTGTCCTTCGCCTCATTGAGGGCATCCTGATAATCTTTTTCGAGATCAATCAGATCCTTTTTGGCATCGGCAACCTTTTCATTGTAGGCAAGTTCAATACGGGCAACCTCTTTTGAGGTATCAGCGGCATCTTCAAGTGCTCGTTTGTAATCGCGTTCGAGGCGTTCCAGTGTTTTCTTTGACGATGCAAGGGACTTTTCCGCCGATACGACATTCTTCGCTGCATCTTCTGATTTCGTCAGCGCCGAATTGTAATCTGATATGGCAGTACGGAGTTTTCGTACTGCCACGGATGCTGGGATCCCCGCGTTGGTCATCGCCAATAATAAGGCTTCAGTATCTTCGAGCGAGAATCCAAGGCCATTGAGGGTTGTTCCGAGGGATCCGAGGACTGACGCAAGCTCGCCGTAATCAATCAGGCTGTTGTTGACGAGGTACGCGATGGCATCCATGTGATCGCCGACCTCAGTCAGCGGGATATCGTAGGCATACATCGCCGGGATCATCGAATCCGCAACTTCCGCCGCCGATGCCCCTACCGCATCACCGAGAGTATCGAAGTCTTTAGCGAGGGATTGGATCGTTGCGGTGCCGGTAACGCCGGCCCTACCCAATAGGCTGAAGGTGGATACCACATCATCAAGCCGGAATCCCGCGTCAGACGTACTCAGCGCGAGATCCCGCATCTCTTCAGTAGTTGACCCAATAGTGAGAGCGGTTACACCCAGCCGGGCGTTCATTTCAGCGGCATACTTTGTGGTGGTGGCTATCGTCAGCGCCGCGCCTTCCATAGCAATCCCTATGGCGAGGCTGTATTGCTTGATGACCTGCTGGCCCCGGGCAAACGTCTTTTCGATCTTTGAAAGTTCGATATCCGCTTGTCCGAGTCCTTTGACCAGCCCGTCAATATCCGCCGTAATCGGGAAGGATAATCCCTTAGCAAACGCTTCAAGCCCCATCTACTTCTTACCTCCTTTCGTCGTTGTGCGCCACGCTGCCGCCATGACGTTATAGATCTTCTGTGCCGCCCCGAGCCGGTCCTGTTGTGGTTGTGCTGCCTGAGATGAGCCGGATCCCAATGAGGGGAAGAAGTCATACGCTTTGTACGGTGTTGCCCGCCGCTTTTTATCGCGGTTGACATTGGCAATTACCGCCGCAATCGTGCCGGCCCTGAAGTTTTCCATTTTATCCTGCTCCTCTTTCCACTTGATCCGCTCCCTGATATACGGGATAAACTCTGCCGGGGTAGAGTCCCAGAACTCTGCCGGGGTTAATCCACCTATGCCGTATGCGAGCCGCTGGTGCTCGACGAGCATTTCTTCGATGGTTTGGTATCCCCTTTCGCCGTGGGAAGTACTGCCTGTTCCGGGTTTCCCGTATCAATCCCCCGCGTTAAGGACTCAAGCC
>NZ_JBAYLY010000059.1:0-5021 GCF_041663825.1 Methanoregula sp. | reverse complement strand
TTCGTTAAGCCACTTCAAACGGGAACTCTGGACCTTCGACCACCAATACAACAACTGGAGAAAGCAGGAGATCCTGGACTGGATGACTCCAGCATCCGTCTATCACAACGAAATCAATTTCAACAAAAACAGAAAATTATCCTTAAGCGGACATAAACTCTGTCAACAAATCGGACATTAATTGTGGCACTCTACAGATAGAGAAAAAGACACCGACGATGATTGAGAAAATTTTAGATCATGTCAGGACATGAGGAAATTTTTTGTCACACTATATTCAGTTGTAGAGTAGGTCACTACCGGAAACGCCAGATCCGGTTCGTGGGATACCGGCACATTTTTAAACATACATAAATAAAAGAAAAAGCGGTATACCTCAATAATGAAAAAAACGATGTGTTTGATGATTCTCGTAGGGATCACCATACTGATGCTTCTCGTAACGGGGTGTGTGACGCCTCCAAAGGGAACTACGATCTCTTCAACTTCCGGTAGTAACAATACCACCGGGGGTCTCACTCCCATAAATACGAACCGCCCGGAAACAACTGCATCCCCAACATATGTGACTGTGGCAACGCCTTTTATGACAAGCAGTCCTGATGCCCAAACCAGTACTTCGGAATTTAATATATCTGTAATACCCACATCGCGTCCTGATGATATGTCATGCCTCATCTACTTCAACACATCTTATTATTCTTATAGTACAAACGCGGTCACCTTTAATCTCAAGAATCCTCCGATGTATATCAATTATACAGTTAAACCGGTTAACATCACCGTAAACAAAGTTGCTGCATCGAAGTCGGGATCTAAAGAATGGCAGACCATCACGTTTTCCGATTACGCACCCTACTCATGGTTTGACATTACCGTCAGGGATAAGAATACTGGGGAGATTCTCCTTCAGGATGGATTTGGGGAAGCCAGGGGATATGGAATCTACACAGATGCTACCCTGAAACCCATTCTCACATCCAATGATCTCCTGATCGAAATGCGCGGGAATAGTATAACCGCAACGACGGGTATCTGGGTAAAACCGGTGGGCAATATCGACGATCCGCAAAATCAATCATTTCTCGAATGTAAATTTTGGGGACAACCACGGAATTCCCTACCGTTTGCGACGGCAACTGCAACACCCACGTGGGTTCCGGAAAACCAGGTTATACGATAATCATCTGATGAGTGAATCTTTTTTTATAGATTGCAGATATGCTGCAACCCTATCATAAAATGAAGATCTTTTCTTTAAATGGTGAGATATTTAAGCGATGAAAACGATTTAAATAAGGCAGGCGCAAGCCGATCGCAAGTCCCGGTGGGGTAGTGGACATCCTAGAAGATTGCGGATCTTTTGACCCGGGTTCGAGTCCCGGCCGGGGCGTATCATTTTTTTTAGTCTGAATTTTTTACAACAAAGGCTGTTTGCATAAAAGCCCGAGAGCCGAACGTTAACAAATTTATCTTAAAGAATCGATAAAAAAAGTAATGCCGCAGCACCACATAATCCGTCCATCAGATTATCAGTTTCTTCTTCCTGATTAAATCCCAATCCCGACATTCCGGTTGTTAGCGCCGCAGAAATTTCTGCAGGATTGTCATATCGCTGCCCTTGGGGGTCTTTTTGACCGGTAGTCTTTTTTGAGGTAGATCTTCTTCCTCATCCTCATGGACCTCCTCAATCCGCGGGACCTTATGCAGATGGGGTTGGGTTGTTGCGGCAGCTGCTGGAACCGGACGGGGGATTGTCTTTGCCAGGCGCGCCGCCGGGTCGGTTTTTGAACGTCCGAGCCGTGTCCCGCATCCCGGACAGAAATTTGCTTCTCCGGGAAGTCTCTTTCCACAATTATGGCAGAACTGCGGGTTGTCGGCAGGCTCTTCCGGTACCGGCTTTCTGTGAATGGCAGGCAACTCCTCCGGGACGATCTCCCGTGCAGACTCGTGTTCCGGAACAGGACGGCGCAGGGGTTCGGCGGGAACGCTCCTTACCGGGTGGACGCCGGTCTGCCGCACCGGCTGCACTGGATTTTTCATCGCGGTTCGCATCGCCGCATGGACTTCCGGTTTCCTTACGATCTGCATGTGACTTCTCGCAGGTATGGAGGTCTCACGGGTCACCGGAATGCGGTTTTGCGGTTCCTCTATAGTCCTGATCTGCACCCGTCTCTGGGGTGGAACTTCCGGTTCGGGTTCCGGTTCACGGGCAAGGGGGATCAGCCGTTTTACCGGGAGCTGGCGTTCGTGCTCCTTGAGGGGTTTTCTTGTCGGGTGCAGTTCCTCTTGCCGGATCAGGGGTTTTGTCGGCCGGGTCAGGGGCTCTTCATCCAACTCTTCAACGGGCTCCTCTTCCACGGGAGGCTCCGGCTCTTTTTCTACGGGTGCAGCCTGACGCGATTTCTTTGTTTCCGGTTCCTGGTGGAGCAGCGCTATCCAGTCTTCGCTCTCCCCGGTGCGATCAGTGCTGTTCTGGGCAAAGACCAGTTTCATGGTCTTGATCTCATTATCAACAGATTTTATGGAGAGCACCAGCACCGGATCGGAATTCTCCGAGGATTCCACGGTACTATCGGATATCGTGTCGCGCGGGATGTCCTTTGCCGTTACTTTAATTTTCTTTTCCTGAGTATCGATTAAAAAAATACGCTTATTCGTCAGATATGCATGGAAAAAAAACTTTTTTACCGAGACATTGAGAGAGCCTATCAACACCTGCTCTCCCGGCTGGAGAATGGCAGAAAGCCCGCCTTCCTCCTCTTCACCATCTTCGTTTTTCGGTTCATCGACCGGGGATGCGGCTGGCTCTGTTTTCGGGGCAGGCCGGGGCGGGATATTCCGCTGCGGAACCTGTGCACTTTTGCTGCCTGTGGATCTTGCTGGCTGCTGCGGTATTTCGCCCCCGCAGTACCCGCAGACCTCGACATTATCCCGGATATTCATCCCGCAGTTCGGACACTTTTTCATCGGATATCTCCCCTGTCCCGTTACCAGAGTAGGTAATTATAATGTTCACATAGGATATGAAAAATTCTCTGATCCTCTCAAGGCTCTATTTGTATTACTGTGGTGCTGCAGGAACCTGGAGGTAGCGGCTGCGCAGGTCAAAAACTGCAGCATCTATCGCAATATCGTCAGAAAGTTCATGGAGCCAGATGACCGGCGTGCTCCTGAACGCTGTAACAATACTATTGATCCGGCATGCTGTTTCATCCCCATCACGATAGCACTGGTCAGCTGTAATGTTCCCAAATGTGCGATCAATGAGATCGGCATATAATGAGTGGCATCCGGCAACATGGCAGAGTTTTCCCTGCACATACACGATCAAAAGTCCTTTTTTATGTGCCTGATCCTCATCCTGCATGGCAAACGAGCCAAAATCCTCATCGCCGTACCGGTTCAGGAACTGATGATAAAGGGGATCATTCTTCTTCTGGAGTTCTTCTGTTACCGGGCCAAGGCGGAGCGGGAGATACCCCGGGTACTCCTTCACAAGGAGTGGTTTTACATCTGCAAATACCGGGGATTCAAGGGCCTGCTGCACGGTGCGTGCTGAATGTGTGAAGAGATCGTGCCTGACCCCACGTAAAAACCGGAGAGTCACGGGCCTGAAGTAGAGGGTTTTTGCGGTGCCGGTAACCGTAAGGCTCCCATCTTTAAGCAGGGAGAACGTGGCCGGGACTCCTTCGACTTGACGTGCAGGTTTTACCGGGCGGTGAACCTCAACCGGCTGCGGATTTGTGATGGCGGTTTTTTGGGGGGCCATACGATACCGGGATGTGGCTATGCGGGAGGCGGGCCGTGCGGTTTTTTCCTCGCGTACCAGCGCCGCCCAGTCCTCCGACTTTTTGCACGAATTAAGGTATTGCCGCCAGCGCGGGTCTGCAATCCGGGCGATCGAGACCAGCCGGAAACGATCTTTTTCCGGGATAAACTTTGCGCCGCAGTGCGAGCAGTCCAGATAGTAATCGGTTGGGGGGATGCCAAACAGTCGTTTGCCAATCACCCGGCTGATAATACCGGTCCGGCAGATCGGACATTGTGCGAGCCATGCTTCTGTTTCCCCTCCGCTGGAACATGTGCCACCACAAGGTAACATGTCTCCAGATGCGATATGCCATGTCCATGCAGGGAGCAGCCGGATTCCCCGCATCTGCGTGTGGGTGGCTGCATCTATCACCTCGGCCGGCTCGGCAAGGCCGGCGCTGACCAGGATCTCTGCGATGACCGGTGCGGCTGCACCCTGATCGCTCCCGAAGCGTTCGTTGAGGCACTCGCTAAGTCCCGGAAGGATGACGGTATCCCGGGATGCGGCACGCAGGGGCAGCGTCCGCTTAACCTCGGCATTCAGACACTCCATGGTCACGCCCACGAGTTTTTCTGTAATTTCAACATCAGCTCTTGTAAACGGGAGTCGTCCGATGCGGCGACTGATAGTCTCGCAGGCAAGTGCGTGGATATTTTTTGGGATCGGGAGAAACTGTGGGGAGGTCATAGGTCATCACGCTGCTGCTAATTATTGGAAGGACAGGGGGATAAACACTTGCGGACGTTTTGGTGATCAGGCACCGGGGGATTTTCACGTTCCATGGTACAATTCCATTTGGTGTGTGGAGAGTGGAGAGCGGGAGGAGATTCTGGGGAATGATGGTCCCGGATTATGTCGTTGAAACGGTTAATTCGGAAGGTACTGGCTATCATTAGATGATCGGTACAGCTGTAGTTTTATGAATAGGGGGTAATTTGTGCAGCCCGAATAGTGGCCAGTCACGTGGAACCCCGTACAGCATTTATCTCTTCTTCTTCATGATAAAGTGAAAAGCAACATAGACAATGCCGATGATGGCCGCAATAATAAGGGAAAGGTAGACCGGTTGGGAGATGATGCCTGCAAGACCGGTCAGATTTTTCACATTGATTGTGACTTTCATCGGGTCCGAGATGTAGGTCGTATCGAGTGCATCGCGGTACCGTATCTCAGAATCAAGCCCATATTCCTTGATCGTTGCATCCCT
>NZ_JBAYLY010000058.1:0-5291 GCF_041663825.1 Methanoregula sp. | reverse complement strand
GTCATTTTCCGGATCGTCCAAGTGGCAATTTCACATGAGATCTGCCAAAAAAACCGCATTATCGGGTCCGTTTTAATTTGTCCGTTTCCCAAAATAAGCCCGATTTGGGGTTATTTCAAATCGAAGCCCGATACGGGCTTCTTTTGGGGTGTAAAATGGGTAATCGGAGGCCAAATTGGGCCCGGATTAGGGCGGGTATGTACCGGCACGCAAGACAAGGTGGGGAAGGCATCCCTTTCCCCCTGTTGCCCGCAAAAAAACACTCACAAAGATGTTCCGGCTTTTTGGGAAAATGTCCGTGTCCGCTGCTGAACATTTTTAAAAAATAAACGGATCGCGAGCTTGAGGATTCCGGAAAAAAACCGGCCGGGTATCGGAGGTCACGAGAGAAAATCCCGTGGACCGGACCGGTTTTTCCGGGAGGAGAAAATCATGGGCCCGGGAGAAACCGGTGCGGGTTTGGCCGGCTCCTTGCGCAGGCGGGAAAAGCCGGGCTGCCGAAAATCCCCGGGCGCGCAATCCCGTGATCGGTGGGTTTGTACCCGGCCCCCGGGCAGGGGAATCCGGGTGTGCAGCCGTTTTGCTGGCGGAACAAAAAACCGAAGATACCCTCGGTTTACAAATCCGGCTCCCGGGAAGGACACGTGGCGAAACGCCGGACAAATTGGATCCGGATAGCCTCTCACAGGAAGCAAAAAACAATCAGACTCGGATAATGGCAGAATGGATTGTCCGCCCGGAGTTATTCGACAAGAGGGAACCGGGGGGACGCATAATTTTTCTGCTCATGAGTATCCTGGCGTTTTCCGGGTCACCGGATAACGGGATCCATGGCGATATACGTAGATAAACTAATTATTTAAATAATTAAAGAATATACGTAATCCTATGGGCACCATCACTCTCACCATTGAGAATTCCACGGAAGAAAAGTTCCGGGAACTTGTCCGGAAGAAACTGGGCACAAGGAAAGGATCCCTTGGGGAAGCCACCACGCAGGCCCTTGAATTCTGGATGCATCACGAGACACAGGAAGAGATCTCACGGGATGCCCTGGCGCTCCTCGCGACCGGGCACAACTTCGGAAAACATTGCTATTCAGAACGAAAGGATCTCTATGACCGGTAAACCCGCACTCGTGGATACGAATATCCTCTGTTATGCGTTCGATGCCGGTGAACCGGAGAAGCGGGCAGCGGCACAGAGACTTCTTGCACGGGTCTTCAAAAACGAGGAGACTCTTGCAGTCTCGGTCCAGAACCTTGCCGAATTTGCCGTTGTGACACGGGAGAAGATGGAACATCCGCTGCCGGATGATATCATTACCCGGTTCATAGACGACATCATGGCATTCGACGGCTGGACAATTGTCCGCTATGATGCCGGGACGGTAACCAGGGCCATCGGGATTTCACGGGCCATTACCCTCCATTTCTGGGATGCGCTCCTTGTCGCTACCATGCAGGAACAGGGGATTGATACGATCTGGTCTGAGGATGCCCATTTCTCAAAAATCCCCGGACTGGTTGTGAAAAACCCGTTCCTGGCGGAATAACCGGACGGACAATACAATTTTCCGGTGAATGGCCCGTATAATAATACCGTCAATCTTTCAGGAAATTTCCTGCGTGTAATACGCTTCCCTGCATAGTTCGCAGACATATACGGGAACATCGTTGATGACAAACACCCTCTCTTCGGCCCGGGCAGGAAACCCGGTCTTGCCGTCATCAGGTTTTCCATAACAGAATGTGCAGGCGATTTTGAATCGTCACGTGAAGGTATGCCTGAACTTTTCCAGATCAATCCCAGCCTGCCGGGCGGAGGTCGGCAGGTCTTCCGCAGTAAACCGTTCTTAGTGGCCCTGCAACCATACATTTAATTATAGTTAATGCATCTCATTTATATTTGGACAAAAGTTAATATGGGCGACAGTCTCTTCACGGACCGGCAAAAGGTGGTATTGAGATACCGGAAGATGGGAATGAAACAACATCAGATTGCGGATATGCTCCATACTTCCAGAGCAAACATCTGTGCAATAGAAAAATATGCGAATGAGAATATACAGCGCGCAAAAGAAGCCATGGATTTTGTCCACACGCTGGACGCACGCCGTCTCTGTATCCTCGCGGCGGGATCCGATCTCTTCGATTCCGTCTCCCTCATTTTTGAGGAAGCCGGGAAAATCGGTATAATCCTGGCTACTGACCCGATGGACCTTATCAACCGGCTGCGTGCCGAGGTCCCGAAACGTATTCATGGCCGGTTCATCAGGCAGGATATCGAAGTGTTCCTGGGAAACGATGGGAAACTTGAGTTTGGATGACCGGTTCTGTCGGGTTTTTTTCAGGATTTGAGTATTTCCGGGGCTCAAAAAAAGAAAACCTGCCAAAGAAGAGTTAGGGATTTCAGATCTCAATGAAACTATTATCAGGTACGTGATTTTTATGATACTCACTCAGGAACAGGATCTGGTGTTAAGTGCAATCTTCGAATTAGGGAAGGGAAAAAGTACCTCTCCGGTAACCATTGGCGCAATCCACAGCACATTCTCAAATATGGATGTCCGTGATCTCGTGCTGCACCTGGGAAAATTGATCGAATATGGTCTCATTAAAAATGCTCAACACACCACAGAAAAAATCGGTAATCTTTACGTTATCACTCTTGAAGGGATTTATTATTACAACCAGAATATCGGGAAACACCCCTGATTTTTCTGTCGGGGGAAGGTAACGGCGGGAGGGTACTCGCCCGGTATGCCTTCATTGGATGATTCGCCCCCTGCCGTACCGGAGCCAGAATTCAAGGCAGAGCAGCACGAGTGCACCGAGAATAAAATAATCCTTGATGCTCGTGTCCTCTTTCTCGTGCACGATGTTTGTGGTCAGGCCGGCGTATACGTCTTTTAAGGTCCTGTCATTGACCGACTTGTAGTATTTTCCCCCAGTCTGGTCGGCGATGGACTGGAGTGTCTTCTCATCGAGCTGGGCGTACTGGGGGTTGCCCATCCAGTCATACCCGAGGACCGTGGGCGTTGTCGTGCCAAGGCCGACGGTAAAGACCGGGATGCCTGCGGATTTTGCGAGCGCAACCGCTTCATCGGGTGTGATCACGCCGGCATTGTTGACACCGTCCGAGAGGAGGATAATGACGCTTTTCTTGTTCGGTACCGACTGGGCCATATCGACGCCAAGTGCAAGGCCGTCGCCGATTGCGGTCTCGCCGCTGCTCGGCTCTATCGCCGCGATCTTCTCTTTGACCCGGTCCTTGTCCTGGCTTAAGTATGCGGCCGTGGTCGCACCGGACTGGAACGTGACAACCCCGGCGGAGTCCTTCGGGTCGAGGCTTCCCACGAGCTGTCCGGCGGCGCTCTTTGCCGCCTCAATGCGCGAGGGCTGGTAGTCGGTTGCCTGCATGCTGCCCGAGATATCCATAACAAGGATCACGTTCGTGCCCTCTTTTGTCTGTTCGAGCGGGATATGGGGATCGGCCAGCCCGATCACGAGAAGGCCAATGACCGCAAGGGCGACGATAAACAGTACGTGCGTCCGCTTTGATTTTTTGGCATCCCCAAGCGCGGACTTCACAAACGCAACCCGGGAGAACGCGATCGCTTCCTGCTTCTTTTTCTTTGCAACATACCAGTAGATCCCGGCAAGCACCGGGATTGCGATAAGGGCCAGCAACCAGGTCGGCTCATAAAACCCGGGCATAACTCACCCTCCTTTTTACGACACCGGCAAAGAACCGTTTCAGCGGGATCTCGTAGGGCTCGTCGGTTAACAACGCCGTCTCTGCGATCCGGTTTTTCGCAAACTCCGCATGCAGCGCCCGGTCGGCCTCGGTGACCAGTGTGCGGTACCGCTGCCGGAAACCCGGGTCCGAGGTATCGACAAGGACCTGTTCGCCGGTCTCGGGGTCTTCGAGTTCGATGAGGCCCACATCCGGCAGGTCCTGCTCGCGCGGGTCGGCAATCCGGATCGCGAGAACCTCATGGCGGCGCCGGAGGATCCGGAGCGGCAGGAAGAACGCGGGCGAGGCAAAGTCCGAGAGGATCACAATGGAGCTCCGGCGCGAGAGAGCGCCTGCGAGGAACTTTGCTGCAACGGCAAGATCGGTCTTAGGCGATGCGGCCACATGGTCGATCATTACGTTGAAGATCTGGGCAAGGTGCTTTCTTCCCCTTTTAGCCGGGATGAACTTTTCCACCCGGTCTGAGAAAAGCACAAGGCCAATCCGGTCGTTGTTTTTTACCGCCGCAAACGCGAGGCTCGCGGTCACTTCAAGGATCTTCCGCTGCTTGGTCGTGTCCGAGCCAAACCCGGAAGAACCGGAAATGTCCACGACAAAGTAGAATGTCTGGTCGCGCTCCTCGGTGAACTCCTTGATGAACGGGTGGTTGTACCGTGCCGTCACCTTCCAGTCGATCGACCGGATATCGTCGCCGGGCACGTACTCGCGGATCTCGGAGAACTCGACGCCCTGCCCTTTAAAGACCGAGTGGTGGGGACCGGACTGGAGCCCTTCGACAAGGACGCCGGTCGCGAGATCGATCTTCTTGAGCTGCCGGATCAGTTCGGTGCGGTCGTCCATCCGGCATCCCCCGCACAGGATCTGGTAGTCACGGGCTGGCTGCACAGGGCAGACCGGCCCGGCACTGGCACTGCATGCATCATGGCGATCACGGTACCCTGACGACCCCAAGGATGCGGTCGATGATCCGGTCGGTGGTGATCCCGTCGGCATCCCCTTCGTACGTCAGGAGGATCCGGTGCCGGAGGACATCGTGGGCAACCGCCTTTAAGTCCTCGGGGATCACGTAGCCCCGGCCGGCGAGCAGGGCATGGGCCTTGCCGCCAAGGACGAGGAAGATCGAAGCACGGGGCGAGGCGCCGAGCGCGATGTACCTGGCCTCTTCGATGCCGTACGCGTCGGGATGCCGGGTCGCGTCCACGAGTTCGCAGGCATAACGCTTGATCGCCGCATCCGCGTACACCTTCTGCGTGAATGCCTGGATCTCGAGGATCTTCTCTTTTGTAACGACCTTTTTTGGGGTGACGGTCGTCCCTTCCGTGAACCGGTCGAGCACAGTTACCTCGTCCGCCTTGTCCGGGTAGGTCATGAGCACCTTGAACATGAACCGGTCGACCTGCGCTTCAGGCAGCGGGTACGTGCCCTCCGACTCGATCGGGTTCTCGGTCGCAAGCACAAAGAACGGCCGGGCAAGCGTGTGGGTCTCGCCCTGGATCGTGACCTGCCGTTCCTGCATCGCCTCTAAAAGAGCC
>NZ_JBAYLY010000057.1:0-5348 GCF_041663825.1 Methanoregula sp. | reverse complement strand
TGGTGTAGAACCACTGGTCCAGAGGAACGCGCACATTCGTGGCGTTGGCCTCTTGCGCAACCAGGGTGTCGCCGTCTCGCTTACGAGAGATGGCGAACGTACCGGGCCGGCGAGTGTTCACTACGTCGCCGTAGTTCTGCACTTGCGGCTCGAAATCACGGTAGACCAAATTGGCCATAACCATGTTGGATTCGAGAATAGCCAAACCTTCGTTGGCCCACATCTCGGGAATAAAAGCGTCATTGCCTGCGTCAGCGGCGTAGCCGGTGACACTGATGCCGTAACAGGCAACAGTCGCTACAGAAAGATACCACGGGTTCATCTTGTTGTCTCCAAAAGGGACAGATTCGTTGTTGTAAAAAGCAATCAGCCCCCGACTTCTTAACGGCGTCCATTAGGACGCAGACCGAGCAGTTCGGGGTTCTCTGCTCGCACCTTGAGGTACTGATCGTGTGTGAGATTACGCACGTCAATCCGTCCGTTGGAACCCGGTGTAAGGCCACCGATAGCCGAATTGCCTCCAACACCCGACACGACATTCTTACGGAAGAGATTCTGGAACTCGGGAATCTCTGTCATCCGCTTGACTGCCTCAGTTGGCGTCTTGGAGGTCATAACACTTTGTCCGGTAGTGGCATCTTTATCAGGGAAGTCCACCATGACATCAAATTGTCCGGTTCCCTTGCCGTTCGCGTCCACTTTCTCAACCAGCCTCGTCATACTCTTGAGAATTGTCACGACTTGGCTCGAACTATATGCCTCGTGCTCAACAGCGGCGTCTTGCAGTCCACGCAGGACCGTCGAATCTCGCCATCGCGTTTCAGCCTCTTGAGCACGTTTCTCAGCCGCCGTAAGTTTTCCTTGATAGGAAACTTCCAGTTCCTTCTTCTCCTGGGCGGCTTGCTGTTCTTTGCTGCGAAGTTGACCCTGAATCGTTTCCAGGTTGTCTTGCAGCGTTTGTCGTTCCTTCTCCGTCAAACTCTTGCTGTTTGCCAAAAGCTCCTTATAGGTGCCTTCGGTCTTCTCAAGTTCCTTGCGGTACTTGGCTTCCTGCTTACGCCGTTCGGTGGCGACTGCATCATTGAATTTCTTCTGTTGGTCCGGTGTGAATCCCTCGGGGGCTTTCACATCGTCGGCTGCAACCGCAGCCGCAGCAGCCGCTTCGGCCGCCTTTGCGGCTTCGTCTTCGCCTTCATAGCACGCAACGAGCGCACAGGATTTGTACCAATCACTAACACGCATAACCATTACTTCCCTTTACCCCGCAGTTTGGACCCGGTAGTTCTGGCACGGGTAATCGCCAGCCGGTGAAAGAAGCCGGGATTAAGAAACCCGGCTAACACGAATTGCGTCATCATCACGCAGGAAAGGCACAAGCAGTCGCCAAGCCATTGCCGAGGGCACACCATTGACGATGTGTTCCACTGGAACATGAGTGCGACTGAATGTGGTGCGGACTGACGCATAACCTTGGCTAACAATGCCAAGATTCTCAAGCTCCAACTCAGGGTCTTTTCCGTCAAGGAGCGTATGGGCGATCTCGTAGCACGCGCGACGGATCGCTTCTGGGACTTCTGTATCTGCACCACGCGGAAATTCCAATTCCTGCGATGCTTCGGCAACCATTACTTCCTCAATCGTAGGAGAAATATCATAGTCGCCGTTGGTCGAAGGAATATCTTGCAGGCCATAGCCTTGCAAAAGCGTGTAGACGGTACTCTTGAAGCCCTTATAATTCAATGTGTCAATAATCTGCGTGGCAGCCCAAAGGGCTTTTGGACGATCCGATTCGGCAGCATCCGTCCACGCACTCTCGTGCAGACGCATAGAAAAATAAGCGTCTGCCTCGGAGAGATCACCATAGTAAGTTGTGCTAATAGCCATCGTGAATCTCCAAGGCGTTAGAACTTAAAGTGAAATCCACGAATACTGACTCTCGTCAGTGATGTCAGCGACCTTGGCAATCGTGACAGTTAGGTCCGCGTCACCCTTGGGAGCCTCAACCACAGTGACCGTGCCCGTGTTTCCCTTGTAGGTTTCTACGACTCCAACCGAAGCTAAGTTACCCTTCACGGTTTCCACGACTCCAACCGAAGCTAAGTTACCCTTCACGGTCTCCACAACTGTTACATCCTTGACAACATCGGTGCCGGTCAAATTCGTCCCGTCGCCAACCAGAATGACCACATCGGTCTTAGCCAGCGCGCCAGTGAATTCGACAATCCAAGCTCCAGGGACACCAGTCACCGCCACATCGGAATCTCCAATGTTTGACAACGCTTTGAGAGCGATTGCAACATTCGCAGTGGATTCATTCCAAGGAATGTTTCCGGTAGTCTGGTCAACATAAGTCAACGTGAAAGTTCCACCATCAACACTTACATCCAGCGTGATCGTTTGCTTTTCATTCTTACCAGCCACGCCGGTAATCGCAGCCATGTCAGTCTTGGCCTTGCCACTGATGAACTCGACCAGATAAGGTCCGTCACCAGTGACCGTACAGTTTCCAGCACCAATGCTGGTAAGAGCACGAAGGGCCGTCTGTAGATCAGCCCCACTGACGTTGTAGTTCAACTCGGATGTCGAATTGGCACCCAAGGTCAAAATCATCTTGTCGCCGGCCACACCGTTTGTGACCGTGATCGTTTGTTTCTCGTTCTTGCCGCACGCGCCCGTCATTGCAGCCACGTCGGTCTTGGACAGGCTGTCAACAAACTCGACGACATAAGGACCATCGCCGGTGACGGAAGTCTTGCCATTGAGCGCAACGATTCCATCCAGAGCCGTTTGCAGACCAGCACCGCTGACGTTGTAATTGACCTCGGCGGTCGAATTACCACCATAGGTCATCACGAGTTTATCGCCGGCCACCGCACCAGTCACGGTGACAGTTTGCTTTTCGTTCTTGCCAGCCACGCCGGTAATCGCCCCAACGTCGGTCTTTTCCAGATCGCCGACGAACTCCACGTCCCAGCCGGTAGCACCATCCGTGACAGACACGTTGCCCGCCCCGATGCTTGTCAAACCTTCCAAAGCCGATTGAATCTGAGCGGAAGTCGCATTGTAGGCCAACTCAGATGTCGAATTTGCACCGAAGGTCAGCACGAGTTTGTCGTCGGCGATCGCATTCGTGACCGTGACGTTTTGCTTCTCATTGAGACCAACAGCGGGCGAAGTCATCAAGTCCACGTCGATCTTGGCCAATGGGCCAGTGAACGTGACCGTGTAAGGAGGTCCGCCGCCCGTGTCTGCCACTGTGCAGCCCGAGGAGCCGATCGTGGACAAAAGTCGAAGTGCCGCCTGCACTGTGGCTGCGTTGGCGTTCACGGCGATCGGAGCGGTAGTCTGACCCATGAAAGTCAGGGTGAATGTATTACCGACACTCTGGCCAGTAAGTGCCACGGTTTGCTGAGCGTTGTTCGCCGGCGTGGCAGTAACGTAAATCTTGGATGGGTCTTCAATCGGAATACAAAGTTCCTCGCCAGCGGGCAACGGGTAACCCGTCGAAACGGTAACACCTTGCGGACCAATATAGATGACAAGGTTATTATCCGTGGCTGCGCGGACGCGCACGCCCTTGTACGCCTTGTTGGCATAACCAACGGCGACGATGGGCTTGCTGGAGGCATCAGCCCCGCCGTGTCCTACGACAAAGCCACTATCTAACGATTCTTGCTGGATATTCATGGGGTTTGGTTCCCTGGGTTCTTTACGCCTTTGCCTCGAACGCGCCGGCGTTTGCTATCGTGTAAGGTTCGATCACGACCCTGTAATTTTTCCTGGGCTGGTGCTGCGGGATTCGCCGACAGGTCCGGCACCCCACGAGCGGCCGGATCGCCACCAGTTTGTCCAGCCATTGGACCGTTACCCTTCACGCTTGCCTGCGCTTGAGCCACGCGGGCGGCCCGCTCCGCATGATCCTTCTTAGCCTGAATGTGTTCGTCTGGACCAAAGCCTAGAGCCATCGAACCCGTCTTTTCGCCGCACAAGCCAGCTTCCACAGCCGCAAGGATTGTGGTTGGATCGCTGGTGGTGTAAGCAGAACTGTCGATTTCGCCGTTGACCTTCGTGATAGTCTCGACGCTGACTTTGCCGCCGATCAACGCCTGCGTGATGCTCTTGCTGATCTCGCGCTTGATCGTTTGACCAGGGACGCTAGCCATCAACTTGGAAAGCGATGTCGCCTCGTCGATGCGGTCCTGATCTGTCTTCAAGGAATAACGATCGGGATATTTGATCGTTGCAATCTTGCGTCGGCTCTCAACACGATCTTCGTAGGCACCCCAGAACTCAGCAACCTTTCGTTCCGTGCTTTCCAGAACGAGTCCGATGAAACTGAGACCTGCTTCAAGTCCGCCGCTGTCAAGTGCTTGAGTTCCGGTTGGCATTTTTCCAACAAGCGACTCGACGCCAAGATTAACCAGTCGATTGATTTCCTGAGCGATCTCCTCGCGGAGTTCCATCGACGCCTTGAGGGGGTCGGGCGATGGATTGATAAACGCCGGTGCTTGAGCCTTGATGTCATAGGCTCGACCTCGCGTTGCTCCCATCGTAATTTCATTATCGTGTGCAGCCTGTCCGCCTGCCGTCGCAGTCCCATCAGGATTTGCGGCCTGCTTCAAGTGACCGCCCACGGCCCGCATATCGCGTTGCTCGATGTAGAACGGGAAGTTTGCCTTGAGGGCAAAATTAACGTCGCTCGACAACAAATTCAGTAGCGCGATCTGATGGTTGCAAATGTCCTTCAACAAGGAGTCGCCTATGTCCGCCATCACAAACGGAATACGATTCAACTCCAGCACAACTGGACCGCCAGGATTGCCGTCTCGGTCAATTGGATCGCCGTCCGTCGAATAGAACTGCAAATTCACAAGACCCGTATTTTGGTCAATCCACAACAGCCGTATCCGTTGATAATTCTGGATGGGCAGCATCGTAGCCTGGTCAAAATCCATGACCGTATCACGAAGCAAAACCGCTTGGAATTCACTGGGATCGTCCGGCTTTGTGCAGGACCAACTCAGAATGTCTTCAACCTGGTAGGGATAAAGGTAAGGTCGAGCCTTTCCAACATCCGCCAATGTCTCGCCGGACACCACCGAGTTATCAACGAAGATGCCAACTCGGCCCATCGTCAAAAGTTCGGTAAGGCACTTGATTCCCAAGAAGGCATTCATCGTGCTGCCACGACGATCCACTCCTTGATCTAGTCCGTTGATTGCCCGCTGATAGCCGGCACTCCCATCACGCCTGGTGATGTCGTGCATCCGCTGAAAGATCGAGTTGCGAATACGATTGATCGCGGCCTTAGCGAAAGCAGGGATCGGAGTTATTCGTTTACGGGCCTC
>NZ_JBAYLY010000056.1:0-6189 GCF_041663825.1 Methanoregula sp. | reverse complement strand
TTGTGATGCGAGAGCTACTTCCGATTGTCCTACTGCGCTACTTCTTCCCGCTTCAATATCTGCCACCGCCTGATCGCCTGCCCCGCTTCTTAGATTCCCTGATTGTGCGAGATTTTGTCTTAGGGTTCTCTGCTGTGTGTCGAATGATTTATCTATTCCGCCCTGGATGTTTTGTCTATAGAGCTGTTGATTCGGGTCTCCCTGTTCCATTGACTTCTTAAGCATGTCTGTAAAATAACCATAATCAACCCCTGTGAATCCCCCGGCTGTTGTCCCCGGAGTAGTTTCGGCTAACATCATCTCTAAGCGTTTTTGATTGACCCACTCAGGCGATAAATCACCCCAGTTGCCACGTCCCTCGGCTTTACGTCTTTGTTTCTCGGCTTCTAAAGCCTGTTGGAATCGTTCTTCGAACGAAGATGTACTCTCTGGCATGTTATTCCTCCTTGAATGTGACTTTACCGTCCTTATCGATAAACATCCTACCCATATTATCTACAAGAATGTTTTCAAATTTTTGGGATATTCTTTTACAGAATACCTTTAATAATTCCATTATGCTATTCTGTACACTAAGACTTTGCATTTGTAAGTTCTGTAGTTTCTGTTCCTCTAACTGTACTTTCAAAAACTCTGTTTCGGATAACTGAAACTGCTTTGTTTTCATTGGTTTGTCTTTCGACTTCATTTTGTATTCTCCTTATAAAAAAACCACAACTAAACTCTTAAGAAAGAATTTAACTGTGGTTTTGAGTCCTTCAATACCATCGATATGTTAATTGTTTATTGCTTAGTAAAGACAACGCTAATATTACCAAATCCAATCACTATATTACTATTGAGAACACTGCCATTAAGTTTGCCCGATAATGTATTATCAATTAACTTACCCGTGAAACCCAAAGTAAAGTTATCGTAATATGTTGACTGTGAAGTGGAGAAGATATAATTTCCGTCAATTATTTTCCCCTTAACTTCCGAGATAAATAATTCATCAAAATAAAAATCCCCATTGAAAGTAGTTTCGCTTTCTTGGGAAAGATAAAGGGTAATTGTGCTGTATTTCCAAACACCGGAAATGTTTGGTTTTTCAGGCTCTACTACCGAAATTGATTCGCAACCAAACAAAACCGCTACGAAAATAAATAAATACTTTTTCATATTAACCTCCAATTAAAAACCCAAAGTGTTGCTTTCGGCTTGTCAACCGATTCATATCCTCGCAGATATAATACACTTTGGGTATCTAATCTTTTGACAACTTTTAAGCTATGATTAATATGTAAAATTATTTTCATATATACAAGATTAATTTTTATATAGCTACTACTTGGGTTAAAATCCCCTTACTGAAGGTAAAGTCATAAAGTGTTCCCCCGGTACCCGTTAATCTAATTGTATTACTTACGCCGCTTATTGCAGTTATAATACCACTGGCATCTGTAACTAAAGCATTACTCGCTGTTAATGCAGCCAGGTTTGATACGGTCAAGGTCGCTGGTGTAAAACTTGTGCCATCAGATACCAATGTCTTACCCGTATTCCCACTTGCAGCAATATTGTTCACTTCGGTTATTTGCCCAGATGAGTTGATTAAAAATGTACTCGACCCAATATTTAAACTTGCTCCGCTTATTCCCGCAGACGCAGAAAGCGAATTAGATGCTACATCACCACTTATGAATAATTCACTTGCAGTTATATGTGCTCTTCCAAGCCCAGAGGTATTTCCATACATTTTTAACACCTCTACACCAGAATTATTATATACATAAATAGCCTGATTAGCCCCACTTATTACAACTCTTTGCCCGCTTGTAGCCGTCTGGATTGTTCCACCGGTAATTGTTCCCTCGCCCATACTCACGTCTGTACCGTCAAACTTTATATATTTTGTCGAACCATTACCGACATAAAATCGAGGAGTACCTCCATTATATTGTAATTGAATCCCTTGATTTCCGAAAGTAGTACTGTTTATATTTATACTCGCAGTGCTCGCAACAACAGTAATATGCCCCGCAGATAAATCTGTAGAAGCCACTCTTTGATAATTTGTTCCATCGTCTATATCGTCTAATGTCCCTACTGCCGTTATTAGTTTTATGTGCCCTGATTGAATGTCTGTTATTGCTATTTTACCGTAACCCGTACCATCTGTTATATCGTCAAGTGTTCCTACTGCTTCACTCAACTTTATATGTCCTGCCTGTATATCGGTTGATAGTACCCTCGCATAAGATGAGCCGTCCGCAACATCATCCAAGCCAAGTTTCTCTCCGTTGGCGAATGTAGTCGTATTAGTTAGGGTAATTTCTCCCTTGATCTGTACAGCTGTTCCCGTCCACTTAAAATAATTTGTAGAAGACCCGACATTTATTTGTGGTATAGAACTATTTATTCCTATCCACCAGCCCGCAGTTGCATCTGCGTAAGAACTTTTTCCGCTTTTTAGAGAAGAACTCGTACCTAAAACTATTCCGCCTGCACTAATCGTTACCCCGGAAGTCAATGCGCTGATAGTTGCATCTGTAGCATTCTCCCATATAGTGCCGTTGTATTGCTTAAATAATCCCGTATCTGTCTGGAACCATAAATCATTTGTCGCCGGTGTCGCCGGTGGACTTGAAGATAAACTTCGATAAGTCTTATTCCCTGCTATACCACCCGTAATTGATAAATTAGTACCATCCCACCTAAGTTGATTAGTTGAGTTACCAATACTAATTTTTGGCACTCCGCCGTCATTCCCTATCCAAAAACCCGCAGTAGTGTCTACGTAACTTGTTTTACCTGCCCTCACATAACCACCGCTGCCAAGCGCTATATATCCCTTTTCAATATAAAGATTGTCTTTTATAAAAAGTCCGTAACCGGTCAAAGCGCCAAATGTTGCACTTGTATATCCCGCAAGATTTCCTAATCTCGCCTGGACTTTGGTTGTCGAAGACCATGCGGCTAAAGAATTTACTCCCGAATCTACATCCAGGAAAGGAGCGCCTGAGTCATCCGCCGAAATATAAATCAATCCCTGGCGTGAGGCATCTGTCGTATTACCCACGCAGACTACTTCGTCGCCTTTTTGGAAAGTGCCTGTAGTATAAACTACTACCGCACTATTACCGCTTACGCTTGAGACAACCGCCTCAACACTCCTCAGGACTGTCGTCTTGTCGGGTGCAACTCTTTTACTAATAAGTATATCGTTCGCCGCAAAAGAACATACTCCTAAAGCAGATGGGTCTTCAAAGGTAACAGTTGTACTCCCGGTTCCGCTTATTGATGCTACCTTACCGCCCCCAGGGCTTACTGCAAGGCTGCCTGCGCTGAATCTTTTTTGCATTACAAGAAATTCATAAACGGTAAGTGTACTTCTTACCATCATGTTATCTACTTCTAAGTAGCTTTTATCTGCATAGCTATTATCAAAGTCTATGTAAAATCCCTTGCCGTCAAATTTATAATTGCCTTCGGAATATCCCGTGTGTGAAAAAACTCCCTCATCTTTTAAAGTTATATCGTAAAGTATCTCATCGCTGTCTTGAAGCCCTACTCCGAGTTTATTTACCCTCACATCATCATCAGACGTAATATTTAATTTTATCCAAGAACCGGAATACATTAAATAATTTTTTACATGTTGCCCGTCATTTAAAATAAATGGCGTAAAGTCAACTACCGTGCCCGTTGTCGGTAGTCTATCTCCTGACTGGTAACGTGGATTATATAAAAAGCTATTATTTAAACTAAGCACGGGAACCTCTATTCCTTATACCAAATTTTATAACCGCACCATCAAATTCATTCAACCCCTTACCTGATATTTTATAATAAAAATTGTTTGTTAAAGTAAGGTCTCCGGTCATTGTGTCGGTGGGTGTCCGGTATTGCTTATAATCACTTGAATATGTAGCATTCGTAGAATCTGCAATTAATTTTTGTGTTACTGAATAGGGGTCTGCTATTAAATGAGAAACGTCCTGACCATCCCGCTTTTTATAAGTAGAGTTTAATTTTCTAAGTCTCATCGAATAAGTAGGATTCCGGTCTACAAATGTTTTAGATGTTATTTCGGAAATGATTTCTTCCGCTAAATCTAAAAAAACACTTGGGTCATATTTTGAAACGGTGTTTATCCCGCTATGTCCGAAAATTAAAGTATCTCTCGTGGTACCGTAAAGTTTCTCTATACCGCACGTCCACGTCTTAATCCCCGTATCTTCCGAAACAAACTCATACCAGGAATCTAACTTTTCATCATAAACAAAAAGCGTTGTATCTGCTATTACAAAAAACCAATTATAATAATTCGAATAAAAACAATCTCTAAACGTTGTTATATTTTTAAAACTATTTATTTTATTCAACGAAATAGGTTTTTCCATAAAATCAGGGAATCTATAAAGTTGGTTATTCGAAACAAAGTAAATCTTATCCCCCGCCTTCTTAATAAGGTGTTCTTCATCACCACCCTTTTTAGTATAGATGGCTTCAATTTGCCAATTTAGGGGATCACCATAAGTTACTATCTGGTAAATAGAATTTTTCTTAAAGATTATTATCCTATCCCCCATATCAATTAATTCCATTATCTCATCGCCATCATCGGGATTTATCTGTTTAACATTATAAGCGTTTACGGCGGCGGGTTGTCCTATTTCGCTATACATAAGCCCGCTTTTAATGGTCTCTGTCGATGAGGTAGGCATTTCTACGGTTAAAGATGCATCTGCAATTATATCCGTATAAGAGTATTCACCAAATCCCAGGGTAGTTAATTTATAATAAGTACTCCCCCCGACTTTAGTGCGGTAAATATTCATCGTGTAACTTGATGTAGGCGGTGTGGGTGGGTATGAAATGGTTACTGAATTATTAGCCCCCGATACAGATACAGTAACCTCAATGTAATCACTAATTCTCCCTGAATCGTCTGTTAATGCAAATCTGTACTTATATGTACCTGTAGTTAACAGACCGCCTACAGATGCCGCCCCCGCAAGCGTAAGGTCTGCTCCCCCGCTATACCCTGCCAGTGGGGATGCGTTACCATTCGTAAATTCAGGAGCAATCGGTATTTTTGTTGAACGTGTTATATTACCAAAAAAAATTCTTTCTTTATGTGCTAATATGGTCTTCGCTTTCGTAGGGACGGTTACAAAGGTAACTGTTTTAGATAAATCTAAAACGGTATCCGCATAGCTGTCTATAAAATAGGTTGTTGCATTATCAAGCGTAGCAAGCAGGTAATAAACTCCACCTGTATTTGTGTTCGAAATATTTTTTGTTCTATAAAGCATTCGTGCTACTACTCTCGAATCAGCACTCACTGGCAGACCGTCAAATCTTATTCTTTTCGTAGTAGATTCCACAAACCCGGGGAAAATATGAGAGAACGGTTGAGAGGGTGCAGATAATTCACCGAGATTAGTTACATAAACAAGTAAATATCTATAAAAAGGATAAGTGCCAAGTCTTAGGTTGCCGTCTGTTTCGGTGGATGAGCTTGAAATACCCGTAATTACGGGAGCAGTTACTTCAAGATTCCACGTACTCGAAAGGTCGGTCATAAAGATTGTATCTGTTCCATTCGATACAATAAATTTATCAAGATAGGGCACAATCCTGGTTTTAAGTCCTGTGGTGAGTCCGGTCTTTAAGTCACTCCAGGCACCTGTTCCCGAAGTACTTTTAATCAACTTAGTGCCCATTGACGCTAAGAGAATATTAGTCCCGCCCGAATTAACCGTATCATGTAATGAATTTATTCCCCCGCCTGCACTATTGGAATTAAACGCCGCCATTCCTCCTCGTTTAATTGCCTTGCCGCCAACCTTATCCAATATCATATTCTTAAAAGTTGCAACGTCGGTGGTCTTCAATAACTCAGGGTCTACAAACTCATTTACCCGCTCAATACCCTTTATCTCTATAGCTTGGTGCATTAATCATATCCACCCACAGGAGTATATTCGATTTCTTGTTTTGCACTCGAACCCGAATTTCCCCGTATTCTTGTTATGGTTAATTCATATTCTATTTTCTTTTCGTCAAAGCATCGTCCTAACATGTGAAGTAAAAGTAAGTCAAGGTATTTTTCAGGAATCTTTAGATAACCCGAAAACGTAGAGCCGTCAAAATCACCCCACTCACCACCCTCTGAAGGAGAGTACTTTAACGGGTTGACAT
>NZ_JBAYLY010000055.1:0-6527 GCF_041663825.1 Methanoregula sp. | reverse complement strand
TCGCGCTGCTCCATCATTTTGATCGTGTCCTTCACCGTCTCGGCGCTGCGATATCCCCCGTTCAGGTGAGCGTACCGGTCCGACAGGTGCCGGGCAATTACCACCGGAAAATAGCCGAGTTTATGCAGTTCCCAGATCTTCCGCTGCTCTTCTTCTTTTACCGGGTAACCTTGTGCCATCAGTTACCTCCGTTCTCAATTTCCTGTGCTCGTTTCGTCGCTTCCATAAGATCCCCTGTCACTCCTGCGATCGTGTACTGATACCCGCCTTCCGGTAATTTCACGTAATTGAACCGATTGATCACAGTATAGAGCGGTTTCCCTTCAGCGTCTCGCAGGCATACGAAGCCCCGCGCAGGACGTTCCAGCAATACGATCACATCATCGCGGGTGAGCGTGTCGAACCGGATCGCAGGATCCTCTAGGCTGATATGCATTCGCCTCCCGTGTGTCCTCCCGTACTCATCGGGTGCTATGGCAGGATTTTTGTTCATGTACCAGTTATTGGGATCTAAGCGTCCCGATGCAATATAGAACTGATCGCGGCGTTTTAAGACCTCGTATAATACACGATCAAACGGCTCTGCTGCCTCATCCTGCATCCAGAACACCAGCATAAAAAGAAACGGTTTCCACAATTTCTCTCTCCGTTCGTCTGATTTATCGCAATCGTACCATTTCTCTTTAGCAATGTCATAGAGAAGGCGCTGCGATCCCGTGAGGTTATCGATCCACGATTGCGGAATGTCGGGCATGAGCCGGACCAGTTTCCTTAACGGCTCTTTCATAATCCAATGAAATAGAACCGTGTTGAACGATGCCTTTTCCCACTCGGGACCGGTGTTTAATCCATCGATCACGTCATCAGTACCAAACCAATAAAGTAATCGATTCCTCATCTTGATAAGTGTTGATTTTATAGGTATCATGCTCGTGCCTCTCGGTATATCGCCCAACAGCGGCAACCGGGGAAGCGCGGGGGTTCCTGATCTCCCGATGGGAAATCCTCATCGATAGGTATCCATCCTGCCGCGCTATTCTCCAGACATCCTTCTGATACCTTCCCATCCCCGCTGTTCTGCCAGCTCTTTTCCATCTTCACGCCGTCTTCTTGGATGGACTGCGCAAAGATATGATTCCCGGTTTCATAGCTGCGGGCGCTCTCGGTCACTGCGATGAGCCGGGCCCGATCCCGACCAATTTCACCATTAAACGCATCGGATATGATCTTTGCTGTTTTACTGTAGGATTGCCCAGTATCAAGTGCATCGGTGATAATTGTTTTAAGTCTATCCCTAGTTGTATCCTGGATATCTTTGATGTATTTCAGCGATCCGCCTGTCTCCTTGAAGTACTTCACAGCGCGGGGATTGGCGAGGCTGAACGTGGTCTTTGGATCGTACTTCAACTGTCCTTTGAGTTGATCGGCGCCGGATAAGATACCATCCTTTTCGACACCGAGAATAACGTTTTGTAAGTCTTCATCGGTCTCTTTCTCAATGTCGGACCAGATCTTATCCAGTTTCTTCAGTGCTTCGGTTTTGGCCGGGTTTCCCGCTTCCAGCGCCTTGATCGGGATATCGGGAGGGAAGTACTCGCGCATCCGGGTAAAGTGCATGAGGGTAAGCCGCGATTGCTCCTCGAAGAATGCGCGGAGGTGCTGCTCGTGGTTACGGGCGATGCGGTCTTTATCCCTGACCTTCTGATACCCGATGGTTGCCGTGGTGAAGCGGGTGATTGCTCGGGAAAGTGCGGCGGGGATCATCTTTTCCTGACCGCCTCTGCCAGTTCGTGCGCCGCTGCCGCCATCTCTTTCTCTGATGCGAGTTTCTGATCGGCCATTGGATCGGAACTGTCCACATAGTTCTGCATATCAAACGGGTTCGGCTGGCGTTTCGGTTTCTCCTCTTCGCTTCGTTCATCCTCTGGGATCCCGAGCTGTTCCCTGCACCAAGCCGCCGGGCATACCGCATCCGGATCAGTACCGGTCCTGAGCTGGGATATTGCCGTTGCCATCTTTGCGAAGTCCTGCGGATCGGTATCGTTCAGCACCATCTTCACGAGCCCGGGAACACCGGTACGCATGTCGATAACAATATTCCACATCTGCTCAACGTCACGCTGGCAGCTCTTGATCTTCTTGAAGAACGCGCCAACGCGGGTAACGGCGGTTGCGTCCGTGGTGCCCTGACGGAGCCCGAGCAGTTCGCCCGGGATCCCCATACCGGAAACCACGCGGGCCAATGAGACATCTGAGTATTGCTGCACGTTGGGCACTCCTGCCGTATCGTGCATGATCATCTCAATGTCGCCTTCGGTGGGGAAATTATCAAGAGCGTTGATATTTTCAAACTCTTTCTTGAACGCAGTCCAATCAGCATCAGAGGCCTTTGCAGCGTCTGGCCGGTTCTTGTTGAGGGCAATCTGCCATTTCGGGGTACCGTGTAGGCAGATTCCGTTCGCCGTGGCCTCAATCACACGGGTATCCCTCTTGATGTCGTGGATCACCCGCTCGATCAGTGAGATGCCATACGGGGAATCGGGCCGGCTCATAAACTGGTAGTGCAGGACCTGCTTTTTCTCAAGTGGTACCGGAGTACCGAGCGAGTCCCCGTTGTTGGCGTTCCGCTGGATGTATCGCATGATTGCACCGGTCTTATCGGTGTCGAACTCAAAGCACTCAGCCGGGCGGGGGATGACGTTCACGGGCTTCTCTGCCATTGATCCGCGCCCCATCACGATCTCCGCGAGGCCGTCCCGCACGGTGATAGCGTCAACCATCATCTGCCATGTGATATCGTAGACGTTGATGCCATTGAGGAAATCCTCTATATCGGCCTTTGCTGCCTCTCCGCTTTCTCCCGCATCCTCGTCGATCTCCAGCGTGTAACCTGCCCCGATGGTGTACAGCGGGTACAGGTCCACGCCCTCCGAGATGTACGCCCCCTGAAGGTAGATGTTCCGGAGATCCCGCATTTTCTTGAAGGTCCGGTTCGGATCCTGTGTGCGATCCGGGATATACATCGATCCCTGCCCCGCGATCCGCCAGTCCCGGGCTTTCGCCACTGACTTTACATCCTCTGTCGGTCCCTCGTTAATGCTGAGGAGCCGCTTGCCTAATAGATCTATTCTCATGGTCTTTTACCTCCGTCCTTTCTCCCGGCTGCCCGGAATCCCCCGTTTGCCCGCAATGCCAGCGCGTTATACCCGCCGCTGACTGCATCGACCTGATCGTCGTGCGCTCCTTCTGTCGGAAATAATACCAGTTCGTCCATAAGTGCTCCTGTAAAATGCCCGTGCAAAATGAATAGATTGCCTTGCTCCGCTGCCGTGCTTAATGCCGCCGCCCGGCTCACTTTGCTGCCCGTGCTCTTGATACCCTTGAAGTTATAGCCGGTGAGCACCTGCCGGGCGTAATGATCGATTACATCAACTCCGGCGCTGCCCGGCTCCTGCTCCATGCGGATCATGACCTCATGCCCGTCCATCTGTGCGGTTTGATGGATCAGCGCCTCCACCCAGCCGGGCGGCTCTGGGTGCGTTTGACATCCAGCACATAGACCCTGCCGTGATCGATACCTACGAGCGCCCCGGCCGTCCAATCCCCTCCACCTTCCGTTGCCGCCTTATCCCAGTATCGGCATAGCGGCATGTTTCTGGGTACTGCATCGGCGAGTTTCAGCCATTCCCGTTTGAACAGCCCGCCTTCGGGCCTCACATCCCAATTCCCGCTTAAGAGCTGTTCCCGTGTGATGGGGTCCAGTTTCATCAATGATTGAATGTAGGATTCCCGGTCCAAGTGCGGGTTATCGTCCAGCGATGCCGGGATGAACATTCTTTCGGGGTTCTGCGCTGACGTGATGAACCGGGCCTTTACCCACTCATGCCCGATATCACCCGGGTTACTGGCTGCTCGCATCCTTAACGGAACATCGGAGCCCGCCAATCTCCGCAACCGCGAATGGAGGTAAAGGTACTGGTTCTCCTTAAACTGGGTCAATTCATCGAAGCCGATATATTGAAACGCGGATCCCTGATATCGGTAGTGATCCCGTGGTGCATCCAGATACCCAAAGGTGAGGGTTGCACCGCCCGGGAAGTTCCATGTCTTTTCTTTATCGTGCCATCGTGCATCCGTGCCCTGTAGCCATTCAAACGACCGGCTCATTATGGCTTCCGGGAGGGAGAGATCCGGGAATGTGCGCCTGAGTAAGAGGGCAGCATAGCCCGGAACGTGCACATACTGGAGGGCTGCCATTAAGAGAGCGTCCGATTTACCGCCGCCTGCTGAACCGCCATATAGGATCTCCGGGATGTGATCATGCAGTAAAAAGAGCGCCTGCTTCTCTGTGGGTTCGTGCGGGATATACTTGTTGAACCGCACGGTCTGGAGGTAATGGGTCACGACGGGCTCATAACTTGACAGCGGGCAGGATTCCGACAAGTTTGCGCACCTCCTTTGATATGTCCAATGTCGTTTCGGTCTTGATGGGTGCGCCGTCTTTGCCGGTAATCTCCTGCACCTGTTTGTCTCGCCATACTTCCGGCTGACGGTTCATTAGCCAGAACTTTCCCGCCGTAACATCAGCGGGTAACTCTTTTTCCGTAATTTCTTTTCTCGTCGATCCATCGGGGTTCTCGATTATCTTGATTTCCCGTATTTTTAATCCCCCTTTTGCCCGGTTGAACAGAGAATCGGATACTTCACTATCGGCATATTCCTTACCTTTCTTGATGGTGCTGAGAAATTCGGGATGTTTATGCATCCATGTGTTGAGCGTGGCCCGGTCGATATTGAGGGCTCCGGCGATCTGTTCATTGGTCTTACCGGACTCTGCCAGCTCTTTTACCAATGGAAGGTGTTTATTCGGGTCAAATAGGGACTTCCGACCACGTTTCTTTAATTCTCCGTCGGGTTTTTTTCGGGTCATTCCGTCACCAGTTTAATTTCCTTGCCCGGGAATGTTGTTTTGAATCTCTCTAGTATAACTGCCACATACTCAGGCGAAATTTCGCAGCCCCGGCATTTCCTTCCCAAATTCTCACATGCGATCATGGTGGTGCCGGAGCCGAGGAAGGGATCAACCACAATATCATTACCGGCGGTCATGGCTTCGATATATTGGAATGGGAGATCTATGGGGAAAACGGCAGGGTGTGCAGCGTTTTCTTTGTGGCGGACCTCTTGACAGACATCAGTTACACTTCCGATAGGTCTTCTATCCTTTACCGCACGAAATTCACCATTGAGAATGTCGCCTTCTTTTGTCCGGTAATGCCTCCTCTTTAAAACACCGGCGTTGGTATTCTCTATTGTCGCGTTGAGTTGTTTTATTGTTGATCCAAAAACAAATAGCCATTCGTGCATTATAGGGAACATTGCGGTTTGTCCTGCAATACTCCCGGCGTTTGGTTTTACCCAGACATTCCAACTTAATAATTTATATCCGGCTTCTTTTGCTGTTTTGATATAATCATCCCAATACTGCACAACCTCATTATTTTTCCTTTGGATACCGAGATTTATTATTTGATACGTCGCTATCTTTGAGAACGCTTTAATAAAATTGATAAGTTTTGATATTGACACGTCGGTGCCTTCTGCATAGGTCCTCATATCCGAATACGGCGGGCTGGTAAACAGGATCTCCGCCTTCTCATCCCCCATTAATCTCCCAACAACCGCCGGATCGGTGCAATCCCCGCAGATCACCCGATGATCGCCGCATTGCCACATCTGCCCCAGTTCAGTGCCCCACTCTTTCCGCAGCTCCTCCGCTCTGCTTATCTGCGGTTCGGCGTCTAATGGCTCATCGTCCTTGTGAAGATCCCTGAGCATCCCGTCAAACTCGATGTCATCAAACCCGGTGAACTCCAGCATATCATCAAGTTTCAGTTCCTGCAAGTTGATCGTGAGCTGTTCGATATTCCAATCTCCCTGCGCTTTGTTAAGAGCGATGTTGGCGGCATTCTCTTCCTTCTCTGACAATTCCTTAAGATCCGCTTCTGCAAAGGCCCACGTATACGCACCGAGCGCCACGGTGTACAGTTCGGTGTATCCCTGCGAATCCAGGACTTTAAGCCGCTGATGACCACCCAGGATCTTTCTGGTGCGGGTGTTGAAGATGATCGGGTCCAGTTGCCCGAACTTCTCCACGCTCTTATTGATCTTCTCAAACTCCGGATCGCCTTTTTTGAGATCCTTTCGCGGGTTCTTTGCATCCGGTATCAGGTGCGACAACAGGATTTTGCCGAGCCCTGCCGGAAGCGGTTTTTCTTTCAATGGGTTTTGCTTCATGATTTCCTGCCCTTTAATTCCCTTATCTCACTTATCATGATCTCTTTCTTGTCCTGCAATTCTGCGATCTGCTCATCGATATGCGTTATTCGCTCTTGGAGTTTCCGGATCCTGCGTTTCCCGGTTGCATCCCCTATGCATTCTGCGGTCATCGTAATTCTCGATCCTCTGGGCATTGTGCTGATGCCATCAACCCCTCACAGGATTGTCCATCGCGATCCTTGTGGTGA
>NZ_JBAYLY010000054.1:0-8660 GCF_041663825.1 Methanoregula sp. | reverse complement strand
TTAGGGGTCGCTGGCATCGGGGCAATTTTCGGTGAAGACAAACATTAAAACGCAGAGGTAACAGATGACACTTGACGAAAAAGCCGAGAAGGCGATCGACGAAGTATTTTCCGATCACAGTGTAACGGAAGATGAGACGCTCAACCGCTTGCAATCATTGCGGGAGCACATCGAAATTCTGATGAACTCGATTGAGTAGACCGATCGCATCGTAGCCCAGATGGAAGAGGCGCAGGTCAAATTACCCTTCCCGCCATTTACCCAACGGGTCGTAGGCAAGGGTTATCAGGGAGCCTGTAGTCGTAGGTTCGATCCCTACCGATGCGACTATAAATAATAGTCGCCGGCCTCATGCCGGCGACCATTTGATTGATGACCTACTTGCCCATTTTCTTACGGGCACACAGGTCAGAACGAAGTTGCGAAACATCCTTTCGGCCAAGTTTCTTGGCCCACCTATTAGCCACCTTCCATGTCAAAGGTTCGTCAACGTATGGCAACTCTTTCACGACTTCCTCCCGTGACGGTTCCTTATACGGCAAAGTGCCACTGCCAATGCCAAACACTTCCCTGGTATTGGCCTTGGTGGATTCCTTCGCCGTGGGTGGGTCCGGGATGGCATCCCTGGTTTCCCTGGAACAGATGGGGACGAATCTGGTTGACCTACCTTCGCAGATTTTTCGCAATTCGTCAGGAGTGTCACACTGGCACTCCATGTCTCCTAATGTGAAATGGTACATAACGTATCCTCTCTGGGTTAAAGAAACTACCGAAACTACCAAACCTCACTATACCACCCAGCCACAACGGAGTCAAGTCGTGCTAATTAACAGAACTCAATCTGAGAAACGCCATCAGATGCCGACAGACCCTAAGCCTAAGCTCAAAGCAGTCATAATTCCCGTGTTTCGAGTGAAATATCAGGATTTAGAGGAGTACATCAGACAGGTATTTGGCTTCGAGTTTGACCTTCTATTCAACACGGGAACCGTAAATGGTCTCTGCCTTGAATATCAAGTTCGCGGCGATGGTCCTCAAATCACCAGTCAACAGGCAAACGATCTCCGTCGCGGCCGTCACAACAGAAATCTTCCCCTGATGCTTGACGTTCTAGTGGCAGATGGATACATACCCGCTGGACGATACATCATCGACACCCATGACAAAACCTAAAACATTCGCCGACATGATGGTAGCGTTTCCATTTGATGACCTTTGGGAATTGCTAAACAATCCACGGTCGATTGATGCCGAGACGTTGGAGCACGTCATCAATTGGTGCCAACCGAAAATCCCAAGCGGAATAATTCGCTTTGACGCTTTTGCTGACGTTGTTGTCAAGAGCGGATTTATTGCAACGAGAAGTGCAGTCATTCGCAAGATCAAAGAAGGATCAATGAAGTGGAACGGAAGTCAAGTCAGTGACCCCAACATGCTGTCAGGATTTCTTGATCCTGGTTGGGGCGTGATTCAACTTGGAAAACGAACACACAGAGTTGTTATAGAGGATAAATCATAATGCACCACTGGGGATGGATTATCGGCGGAACTGCTGCATTGACCGGGGCACTCACCATGTTTTGGGGATACATCCGAAGCATCTGGTCGCAAATCTCCAGTTACTTGATTGTCAACTGCAAGGTGCAAGGCGGCCTGCAAGAAGCCGTGAGCATGTATTGCTGGCAACACTTCAAGACCTCACCTTATGGAATGCGAAACTACATTGGGTGGACGATGTTTGTCCGACCAAAGAAAAGAGTCCAGTTGATCGCAATGGAGATCGTTGGCACGGGAGGGAAATTATTCTGGTGTGGTTGGCGTCCCGTCTGGATTAAACGCGAGGCTCGATACAACCAACAAGACATTATGATGGGAGAAAAGAATTTCGAGGGCGGTCTTACTCTCACCTTTCTTCGAGGCACTTTTAATCTCGACAAACTCCTCATTGCTGCTACCAACGAATACAACGCTGCCCAGGCTACAACCGACAATCAAGCTCGGCCAAGATATTCCGTAAGGCACTTATTTGGTTCGGATGGAAAACCGGCTCGATTGCAAAGCAACGATGGTGCGTGTGGTGCCGCGCAGACCGCCGATTGGACGGCAATAACTTCCATGCAAAATCGAATCCTGCAATGGAACCCGGATGACCTGGGGACATGCCGATTGAATCATGGCAACGCGGTTGGACAACTAGCCCTCAGCCCGGAGGCAACGGCAATGGTTGACGAAATCAAGCGTTGGCGAACCAGTGAAGAATGGTATAAGAGTCGAGGTATCCCGTGGCGACGTGGCTGGTTGCTCTATGGACCTCCTGGCACTGGAAAGACCTCAATCGTTCGTGCCATCGCCGAAGATTTTGATTTGCCGGTTTGCGTCTACCATCTGGCCACGCTTTATGACAACGAGTTACAAGAACACTGGCAGAGGATGCAACAGGAAGTTCCTTGCATCGCTTTGATCGAAGACATCGACACGGTATTTGAGTGCCGAAAGAACATTGCCGGCGGACATCTAACCTTTGATTGTTTGTTGAACTGTCTCGATGGAATCGAACGTGCAGGCGGCGTCCTGTTGGTTGTCACCACCAATCGACTCGATCAACTCGATCCAGCGTTGGGCACGCCGACGCCCGATCATACTTCAAGCCGACCGGGACGACTCGATCGAATGCTGGAAATGAATTCGCTCAACGATGCCGGGCGATTGAAACTTTGCCAACGCATCCTTACCGAATGGCCAGAGATATGGCCGGAAGTCATGGAAGCCGGGCTAAACGAAACGGGTGCCCAATTCCAAGGTCGATGCACTCAGAAAGCATTGCAACTCTACTGGAAAAATAAGGGCGAGTAGGATCGCGGTAATCACATAATCTACGGCTGACAAAATCAACATGAAATCATTTTTTGGTTACCCCGGTGGAAAATCTCGACTAGCAACACGATTTGTGAAGCAAGGAGTGTTTAATCCTGTTCTGCCTATCACAGAATATATTGAACCATTCGCGGGCGGTTTTTCAATGGGACTAACACTTCTCAAAGAATACGGCCCCTTTCCTGTAAGAATCAACGACATTGACAAGGACGTATTCGTCTTGTGGGATGTGGTGTTGAATCCCAAAGAACGAAACGAACTCTGTCAAAAGGTAATGAGTTTCAAGCCAACCTTGCGCGACTTCGCCAAAGTCAAATCTCGAATCCTGGCTGATAAGGACAAGTGCCGTTTCCACCGAACCAGGGTTGAGCGAGCGTTTGACAAGTTGCTCGTTCATAAATTGTCCTACTCAAACATGGGCGAGAAAGCGGCCACGCATGTTGGTGGCAAGAGCCAGAGGGCGGACGACGGAACGCCTAAGCAATGGGGTTTTGACGTTCGCTGGAATCCTGCTGAAATCTGCAAGGCGATTGTCCGTGTAACAGATATGGTCAAGGTGCAGACAGCCGGAAATTTCCAGGTCACATTCGACAACGTATTTGATCTCTTGTCAGACATTTCCCCAAAGACGTTAGTGTACCTTGACCCGCCCTATTATGTTGCCGGAGATAAATGTTATAAGCATTCCTTTGCCAACAACGGCGACGGCAAGCGACCAACCAACAAACATGAAGACCTGGCGAAAGCCTTGAAAGGCGTCAAGTGGCGATGGCTTATGACTTATGACAATGCTGAGGCTGTAAAAAAACTGTACCCAGGCCAATGTGCTGAGGTCACTCTAAATTACCAGATGTCATCGGCCTACCGCGCGGGGCAATCTCTCAAACCAAATACCGAATTGGTAATTAGTAATTTCCCACCGCTCCTAAAACCATTTACAAACGAGAATGTCCATGTTTGAGCATTACGAATCCTACGAAATTTCCGAGTACGAGGAAACGTCCGAAGAAGACGATGATCCCACACGCCGTCGCCGTGGTCAGCAACTTTTCAGCGAAGCCGTTGAAAAAGATTGGAAGGGTGCTTATAACCTTCTTATCCAAAATTGGCAGGACGCATGGAAGAAAATCACCGGCATCGACCAAGATGGTCAACGCAATCCAAACTTCCATGACGTTCTGGATTTTGCCGAGCAAGGTCTGCAACGTGGACTCATATCAGAAGATGGAAAGATTCTACCGACGCCCATTGCCCCGTTGCAAGAAAACTCCTGCCTGCGAACGGTAGACAACAACGGCCTTCGACATCTGGTTTACACCAGTGCTCTTCGCGGCGAGGTTTCTGTCACTGGGGAAGACGCCTGGTGGTTGCTCTACTATTTATCGGCAGCGTGGAAATTCTTGGCAAGGAAGCATTTCAGAAAGATTCAATCGCGTCGGCTGCTAAAATTCCTTTTGGAATCAGACGCCTTTGAGGACTTGTCTTTTCTTGACGAAGAGAAGATACTGGGACTCTTAGCGAAGGCCGGCCACGAGCCGATTGGGAGTTCACCGCCTTGTAATGACCTAACCCCAGCAAATCACCCAAGTACCCTATGTCAACAGCCAATGAAATCGTCGCCCATTGCCTGGTCTCTAAACTCGAACCAAACCCTTGGAATATAGAAGTTGGCCCTCCACTAACCTACGAAGATTCTAAGTTTCTCAAGGAGAGTATAGAACGCGATGGCATCCAGATTCCATTGATCGTCTGGCGAAACGGCAATCACCTTATTGTCCTGTCGGGCAGCAATCGCCTGCGAATAGCCAAGGAACTAGGACTGAAAACCGTTCCAGTCATTATTCGGGAGTTCACCAGCAAAGACGCCGCCAAGTTATTTGCAATCAGCGACAACCTGGCGCGACGCCATTTGACCACGGGGCAACGAGCTTACCTTGGTCTCCAATATGAGGAACTTCTTGCGGGTCATGCGGGCAGACCCCCCAAAGGCGATATTTTGCCAAATTTGGCAAAATTAAATGCGCGCGAATCTGCCGCCAAGAAAGCAGGAGTGTCTCACGGTTCACTCAGCGCAATGAAAACCATCCGCGATTCGGGCGACAACAAGTTGCTACAAAGTGTCATTGACGGCAGCAAAACTTTACATGGTGCTGTTCACACCATTCGATCGAGGGAAAAATCCAACAGCAAAACTGAGAAGCCCAGTCGTCTGACTGATGACCAGTGGAAAGAAAGGGTTGCAGCCACAACTCTGATAGAAGGCGATTGCCGAAAGGAAATGAAGAAAATCGACAAGGCCAGCGTCGATGTCATAATCACTGACCCGCCGTACCCCTGCATTGGAAAAGACTACGGAGCAATGACCGAGGAAGCATGGCTGGACATGATGAAGACGGTAGTCGTCGAGTGTCGCCGAGTATTGAAGCCGACCGGCAGTGCCATGTTCATCCTCCAACCAAACTTCAAGAACATCGGAGCTATGCGTCTTTGGACATGGAGATTTGTCTTGTGGGCTGCGGAAGAATGGAACTTGGTGCAGGATGCCTATTGGTGGTGCATGAACACGCTTCCCTCTCACGCTGCCAGCCGGAAGGTCGGCCTAATGCGGCAGAGCGTCAAATGGTGCGTTTGGTTGGGCCGGCCGGACTGTTATCGTAAACAAGAATCAGTGCTTTGGGACATATCAGACGCAATGGCTTCGATACGATGGGAAGACCGTTGTTTACAACGAAGACCTGGTGGCCAAGCCGTCAACGCCGGCAGAACCGCCCAGGTGGCAATGGAACGAGGAGGAGTCACCCCATTCAACCTGCTGCCATTTGCCGCAGCAAACCCTAACGAAAGCGTTGGCCACCCTGCAAGCACGCCCTACGCTCTTGCAGACTGGTGGTGCAAATACTTACTGCCCACCGGCGGCGTATTACTTGATCCCTTTGTTGGAAGCGGAACAATGTTGCTTGCGGGACTCGACAACGGGGCGTCAAAAGTTATTGGAGTGGATAAGCAGAAAAAATACTTAGTGATGGCAAAACGAAAAATACGCAGCTAAGAAAATCAACGATACGTTGAATGTTGTTTATATTGGAAACCAAGATGGGGAGATAGTCCAACAAGAGCAGAGACGGCCCGACAAGGGACGCAATGTGCGGGTTCGACTCCCGCTCTCCCCACTCATTTTTGATGCGGGTTAGGCGAGGTAGGATTTGCACCTACCTCGCCTTTATTGTTGCAAGTTCGTTCCCGCAAAAACTTTCAATCTTCCTGACGAGTTCCTTTGCGCCAAAGTAATGCTCAAAAACTTTTCCGCACGGAAGGAGTTCCAACACCATCAACCTGTTTTGTCGTGAAATGAATTTCGACCATAGGATGACAAGATCAGCATTCTTCGGAACGGTCTCCGCTCGCAAATCTTTTCCCTCCATGAAACTTACTTCGCACAGATGTTGAACCCTATCGCGTATGTGCCGGCCTTCGTCGCCCCGCGTACCTATGACCATGATCCTCTTCTGCCTGACGACTGTTGCCGGTTTATGACTGGGTTGCGATACTATCCGTTTCTCTTCCGCTGGGATGGATAGCGGTAGCATCACTTGAATTGGACGTTCCATGTTCTCAACAAGTCGTTTCGTGACGACGGCTGCAAGATCAGCAGTTGATAATGCTCCTAACAACTGATCTGCTGAAAATGTAGAACCAATATCGTCGATCGTCAACATCGTAAGAAAACGACCAAAGAAGTGTTGACGTACCTCGTCATCAGTAAGAGAAGTGATGATCTCTTGTTTGGTTGCCGGCACACCCTGGAAGAAAGTCACTTGAGCAGCAAGTGCTCCGGCTCTGTCCGCTAATTCCCTGGTCTCTTCCTCCTTTGCCCTAATTCGCTTTACCAACGGCTTCAATGATTTCACCGTTAGTATGCCGGGTCTCTGTCGATTTTGCGGAAACTGTTTTTGTGCAAGACTCGCAATTCGAGACAGGCAATCTGTTGAAGTTGCCTTCATCTTCCACACGATTTCCGCTAGTCGATCCCAATCATCATCGGTCCAGAAAATCTTATTAGCCTTCTCGGCAACAAAGATTAAGTCGCCTAATGAATCGCCTTTATTACGAACAACAACATTCTTCCTTGTTTTTACCATTGCAAACCTCGTTACCGAAATATATCCAAAAGCAGAATTCTACTCTGTATGTGACCCATCTGCAATACCCCTCCCACATTGGCATGGGCCTACTTTACCCAATCAACGCATCCTTGCTCATTTTGATTTCTTGCGTTTCTTCCGCCATGCTTTTCTGCGTTGCTCCCGCTCGTCCACGTCGATCATTTCCAAAACCACCTTCGCGTGGCAATGATCTGGGTCTGACTTTAGCAGCATTTCCGCGACCTCGCGGACGGCCGCATGAGGTCCGTTCATCCTGGTAATCATGCAGACGTGAGCCAGAGCATCCCGAAAACCAAGTGCGTGACAGAACTTTGGTTCCATTATTTCTTCCTTGATCTTTTGACCTTGGCCTTGGCCTCTTGTTGAACCTCGTCCATTTTCTCCTGAACACAAGTCGCCAATGTACGAAGCGCGTTTCCCAAAACCGCCACATCAGTCAAAGTCATCAGTGCGCCAAAATCGCACAGACGAACATGCACGTCCCGTCGCCGACCGTGCGACGACTTAATCTCGGCGATGATGCGACCGTTTACATTCCTACTTGGCTTCGTAAATGGTTGAGATTCAACTATGATGCCATCGGGAATTTCATAAACCCTAATCATGTCTCACTTCCTGTGACAAAATGTGTTCAATTGCATAGGCCAAGAACAAAGAATTATTCTCTTGACCAAGTTTAGTATTGATTCGAGCCATATTGGGTTCAATAAACTTGTCGCAAATCGCGGCAGCAAAACGACCAGTATCCTTGAGCCGGCGATACATCCGACGTGCCTCTTCTATTTCCTGATCGGTGAGTATGTCCGCGATCGTGAACCCTTTCATATTTTTACTTTCTCAGCCAATGCCGAAATCAAAGTGTTCCATCCGTGATCCTTGTGATTGGCCATCCATACCAACTCGTGAAAACTTTTTCCAATCACACGCAGATTCCTAGTCTCGACTCCAGCCACATCGCAAGCCTGAGCTACTGAAACGCGAAGCATAATAAGTTCCAGTCGATCAGCGCGATCCATAATCGGCAACTTTCGTTGCAGAACCCGAAGCGTATCCTTCCGAAGATGAGTCTCCACCTGCCCGGACGATCTCATAAAATTCTCCAACTCAATAAGAGTTTGTCAAATCATAGCCTATCAAGAAAATCAAGGGCGTCCTTAATTGTCCTTGCAGAGTCCGCATTGGGACAGGCACAAATCAACATGGGTCCACCATCCTTGGGATCGGGTCCAATGACTTCATGGGTGAAACCTAGACAAGCAAGTTTCTCCGCCTCGTTGCCTGTCATAAATTCAAAAGCAGGATCAGATGGCGTCTCTTGTCCAGGCTGCCTGTACTCGAAGACCTGTAGGTTCACTCTGTTTTCTTTCACGTTGATGAAACTCATTCTCCCGTCCCCTTGTCCGTTAATGGAACGATATTGTTTACCGCTTCGATTCCATGCTCCTCAATGATACAGTCAAGGCAAATGATTGGATACTCGCGCTTCTCGTGCGTTTCTTTCTGCTTTGGTCCAATCCAAACATCTTGACCGCACCTAGAACATTGGGCAACCGTGGAATTCTTATAAGGCACGTAGCCCAGTATCGCTGCACCCTCGCAGGGCAAACAACCAATTACATATTC
>NZ_JBAYLY010000053.1:0-9383 GCF_041663825.1 Methanoregula sp. | reverse complement strand
GAACGATGCTGCCGTCCGGCATTACTACACTGCTGTGGAAGAATCGTTTCTCCCACCCGGAACCTGCATTCACCTGTACCCACGTTTTACCGTTATCGGTTGACCGCCATGTATCGTTGAAGAGGAGGGTACCATTCCCGTCACCACCGCCCATGAGAACGATACTGCCGTCCGGCATCGCGACCGCAGTATGTCCCTGCCGTCCCGACCACCCGGAACTCGCGTTTTCCAGCGTCCATGTGTTGCCGTTATCGGTTGACCGCCACGTATCGTTGAATGTCGTGATTCCTGTCGTATCAATACCTCCCATGAGAACGATACTGCCGTCCGGCATCGTGACAACTGCCTGGCTGTCCCGTTCCGACCACCCGGAACTCGCGTTTTCCAGCGTCCACGATTGCGTATAGGTCTCATCGCCAAAGAACCATGCCCATCCCGTGGGGCTGCCCGACGATGCATCGGTGAACTGCACGGTCATGGGGGCAGTGCCGGAAAGGGGAGTTCCCGCGAAGTTGGCAACCGGTGCTGGGACGAGTGTATACGTGAACCGGTCAGATGTTGTCGCCACGGGATTATTCCCGGTTGTTCCTGCACAGACCGGCACACCGATACCGGCCACGACCATAACTATACACAGGATAAATAAAGTCCTGTTCGTAAATTGACAGAATGGTTTAATCATTTTCTTTCACTTCCTCAAACCCGACGGTGGGTACATTCCCTCGTGTGTAGCGATCCTGACAGGCATCCGCGGGAGAAATACAAGAATAGTCGTACTCATCCAGTTACCCGCTTAATGTTCTCTCCATGGGGATGCAGGTTGACAGAGGGCATTTGTTCAACAATCCAATTAACAATTCCCATTTGTATAGGGATAAGATATATCCTCCATAATCTTCATTTTATAAAAAATGGAACTACGGGAAATATTTGTATCTGCAAGCCGGCACACCCGTGATGGTGAAAAACCGGGCTGACAGGACACATCCGGCCAGAGTGGACAATTTTAGCCATTTATCGGGTTTGAACGAGGTGTATGTCTCCCTTAAAAGAAAATAAAAAATGAATCCCGGGGGATCTCGGTTTGGAAATCCCCGGTACCGTTACACCGATTTTTTTGGAATCGGGAAAAAGAAAATAGTTCACCGGCAACTTCATGCCCAGTGTCCCACTTCCGGGATGTCGTTATTAGTACCGAACCTGAACTGGTAGTCGATCGTTCCATCGAGGTTGGAGTCCAGGTACCAGTAATTCGTGGATTTTCGGAACACGCCGATCCCTGAGGTCCCGGCTCCGTTCCAGTCACCTACAACCTGCGTGTCCCCTGCTTTTCCTAACTTAACCGTTTTATCGGCAGTACCATCATTATTGAAATCCAGATACCAGTAACCGGTGGATTCTCTGAACACGCCAATCTCTGATTTTCCGGCACCGTTCCAATCCCCGACAACCGGTATATCCCCTGCCTTTCCTAACTTAACCGTTTTATCGGCAGTACCATCATTATTGAAATCCAGGTACCAGTAACCGGTGGATTTTCGGAACACGCCGATCCCTGTGATTCCGGTGTTGTTCCAGTCACCTACAACCAGCGTGTCTCCACCCTTCCCGAACTTAACCGTTTTGTCGGCAGTACCATCATTATTGAAATCCAGGTACCAGTAACCGGTGGATTCTCTGAACACGCCAATCTCTGATTTTCCGGCACCGTTCCAATCCCCGACAACCGGTGTATCCCCTCCCTTCCCGAACTTAACCGTTATATCGGCCTTTTCATCATTCGTGGAATCGAGGTACCAGTAACCGGTGGATTTTCGGAACACGCCGATCCCTGAGGTTCCGGTGTCGCTCCAGTCTCCCACAACCGGTGTGTCCTCACCCTTCCCGAACCTGACCGTTTTATCGACTTTTCCGTCGTTATTGTAATCCAGGTACCAGTAACCGGTGGATGCCCGGAACACGCCGGCAGTGGTCTTCGGGGAGGTTATATTATTATTTACTGATACCGTTATACTCCCCGTATTTTTATTCGCAGCTTTGTCATATGCAGTTACAATAAGCGAGTAATTACCATTTGCAGCATTGACAACGGTCGTGTTAGACCATACATTTTCAGTTCCTTTACTGAAAATTATCAATCCCGAACCTATACGTGTGGCATCCACAGTGACATTCTGAACTCCGCTGTATGCATCCGTTACTATCGCATGTAATTTTACAGATTGACCACTCTTAACTGATGTCTGATTTGTCGGATAATCTACCGCTAAAGAAGATAATGATGGTGGCTCTCCATCCCATGAGTACTTCGTCCAGTGTGCAACACTGAATGTAAGAGTTTTTGTAGAATTATCCCAGGTCTTATTGGTAACTACACTACTTGATGGCGGAACCAAATTGTCGTTCTGCAAAATATTTGGATCTGTTGTGAATGCAGTCAGGTTGTATATCGTAAGGGTGGCGGCTTTATTAAAAGCAATCAGGGCATCTGCGGAAACGTTGAGATCCATGGACTTCCCGGAAATTCTGAGCATTTCTCCGAGATGTTTCATCTGCATAGCAGTCGTATAATCTGTCAGATCGATTGGTTCGTTGAACTGTAACTTGGCAATTTTTCCCGTCGAGGAATTGACGGGTTCAAATATGAGATAAGCAGCGCTGTAATCCGGGATAGTGTGCCAGTCAGTCGTATCCCCGCCGAGATCGCTGGATGGATCCTCTTTTGGATTGAAATTCCCAAGAATGGTAAGTGCACCAATTTGCGGGATATTTATAATTTTATCCCCATATGGCGTAGTTACTGACAAGGTTACGTTTATCCAGGCCTGATTTACATTTTCCAGGCCGGGTATTGTTCCTAATGTATGGGTTATGTCGTAGGAATAATTTCCATCAGGCTGCAAAACTCCTGAATTATCATATTCAACCAATGTTGAACCATCGACTGAGGCAAAACTGGCTGTAACGTTGGTAAATTTCGTGCCGTCTATGGAAGTGACAACCATCTTTACAGGACTGCGGTCATAGAAAAACGACACATTTGCAGGATGGGCCGGGGTTGCCTTGGACGAATCATACCCAATTACACTGACACCCATATGGGTAAATGCGATAATCAGGAGTGAAGTGGAACCTGAATTGCCTGCATTATCGGTAGCCGTTACCGGGAGGAGTTTTGCGCCACCGGGTCTTATGACTTTATCGACGTATACATTCGCGCTGTAAACAAGGGCCGTGCTACCATTTATTATAACTGAGCCGTCCTGAACCATCGATAATTGACCCGTCGTGTTTACTTGTGAGACATCAACAACCACATTCGATATACCGGATCCACTTATATCGATAACTGCCACATGGAGAATTGCATTTGGGCATGTGTCACTTGCGATACCTCCTGAATCATCCTGATAGGTTGTATTTTGTTGTATCACTATTGGGGCAATTGCGGGCGATCCTATCGGTGCAGGTGTAACTGCATGTGCACCAATCGTAACAAATGTCATTACCAGTGCCAGCGACAGCACGACATTTACCATGTACCATTTAAAAGTCCTGTCCATTTTTACCACCGCGTTTTAATTTTTTTTGAGTAGTGATAGTGAACATAAGAATCATATAAATCTATTAATAACTTGTGATTAATCTCCCTTGGAGAACCAGTCCAATTAAAGATGAACCGTTTTGGACAGATCCATGGTAGAGTTCCCTTCGATCTGTCCGTTTTTGTTGAGTGATTTTTTGTATTATCTCATGTGTGGAAGAACCGCACAACGAGGACGAAACGGGTCAGGTATGAAGAGCTGGAACTAAAAACGGTGTGGTTGTACAGCCGATCGGAACAGGTGCGTCCTTCAGGAACCCGCCCGCGAATCTCATTATTCCTCTCGTCCTTCGTCCTCTCTCTCGCGTAACACCGCCCGCACAGCATCCCCCCTGGCACCCGGTCCAATCCGGGCTTATTTCGGCTTCTGATTGGGGTCTGACCTACGAAAAAGAAGCCCGAATCGGGCTCCGTTTAAAAATACTCCTGAATTTGCCGTATTTTCGAAATCGGGCAGATTAAAACGATCTCATAGCGCGGTTATGAGGGCAGATCTCATGTCAAACCACCATTTACACGATCCGGAAAAAAGAGGCCGCCAGAACGTGAATGTGGGGCTGTGAAGGGCATTATATGGGGCTCAATTTTGGTGTATTTTGGCAAAATATAGGCTAAAATCTGTCTGATTTCAAGGGATCGCAATCGGACGATTTTACGGGCGTTTTTCTGGCATCATACGGAGGGACAACAGGCGCCGGGTCCTGTCCTCGTGCCCGCGTTTTTCTGATTCTATGCGGAGGCTCCGGGTGATCGAGCCGGTTACAGAGTTATGGTGGGCTGTGACGTTTGTGAGGTGAATGATTCCATCCAAACACCCGCCGCCAGCCAAATCCCAAAAACCCTATACCTGAAACCCGGCAAGTTCCTCAATCACTTTCCCGACAATCTTCTCAAAAGGATCGTCTGAACAATCGATCGTTATATCGGCATACTTTTCATACAGGGGAACCCTCTCGTCGTACATATCCCGGAGGCTCTCGCCAGAAAAGAGGACAATTCCCCGGGTCGTGATGTTATTGAGTCTCTTTACCATCTCCTCAAAGGAGATCTTCAGGTAAATGACAACGCCCGCTTTGAGATATTCCATCGCCTTCTCGCTGAAAACAACACTGCCCCCCGTGGCAATGACCGAATTGTGACCGTGAAGAGACAATATCGTTTTCTCCTCGATTTTCAGGAAAGCATCGGGCCCCTCCGTGTCAATAATTACCTGCAGGAGCCTTCCGGAATTTTCCTGTATCACGAGATCAGTATCGGTAAACGTCCTTCCCAGTGTTTTTGCAAGGATTACTCCGACGGTGCTCTTCCCTGCACCGGGCATGCCGATAAGAATAATGTTCTTCATGGGGTTTTTGCCGTCCCCGGAATTCATGGTAACCTTTGATTGATAAACCCGCATACTAAAAACACCCGCCGTTTTTACTTTTCTTGAGGATTTCGATCAGCCGGCAAAAATGATGAGATGACTCGATCATTCCATGACGGAAGTAGCAATTTCAAATCCTTCATTTAGTTGGTTTTTTTAAAATCCTCTCTTGTTTATATGGCACAACTCCCCGCACCCCTCCCCGGGGATCCCGGACATCCCCGGCATACCGGGGGATCATGTGGCAATGGCAGTGCATCACGGTCTGCCCGGCCGCTTCGCCCACATTGAACCCGATGTTGTAGCCGGCCGGGTGGAATTGTTCCTCAATCACCTTTTTGCACTCACCGATGAGGTCCAGGGTTGCATGCCTTTCATCATCCGTCATCGAAAAGAAATCCGGTGTATGCCGGAACGGGATCACGAGCAGGTGTCCCCTGCTGACCGGGAACCGGTCCCAGCGGGCGTAACAGAGATCGTTCTTCGCCACAATATCTTCAGCCGGGGGATTACAGAACGGGCATTTCATGGATTACTCCCGGCAGCGAGTTGATTTTTTAATTTTCGAAAGACCGGTCTGTTCATTCTTATCGGATTATCCTTTCTTATCGGGCATAAGGATTCGGGTTCAACCCGGGCCGGAGCCCACGCTGGCTGTGGGGTCGTCCCCGATCAGCCTTGTGTGGTGGGACCGGGGCCCGGCCGCAAGGGTAAATGCAGCAAATACCCCCAAAGGAACTCTAAGGAAACCGGGCAGGAGCGATCCACTGCTCATAATTTATAAAAAGAGATCCGGGAATTCAGTCATCATCATCATCGTTTTCTGGCCAGACATATTCATCACCTGGTGAGTTCGTCTGGTCTTCATAAAGATCCCGTACGTTGCGGCAGGGATCCAGATCCGGGTTTTCCTCGTCCCACGGGTCATTGTAGTTCCCCCGCCGTTTCTCCTCCCCGAAGCCTTTACCGCCCCGGTTCCCCGCCCGGTCTTTTATGCTTCTTCCCATCAGGTCTCACTCGCCTCTGCTCAATTACCGGTAAATCTAAAAACAATCCTGCTTTACTATATAAAAATTTTTTGGCGGATTTGGAAAATAACGTTCAGGTAATTTCCTTCAACACCGGTCGACGACAGGTGCGGGGCCCGGCACAAAAGTACAAAAATGCGTAACGGCAATCTGCTATGATGCAGCGGATCATAGACACCGTGGTAATTGGCATCATTTCCTGGCTGGTCGGGTACATCACCTCGCTTATACTGTTCTTCTCGCCGTTTACGGGTATCATGGGCTGGATCCTCCTTATCGTTTTTACCCCAATCACTATCGCATTTACCTGGTGGTGGTTCAGGGAACGGGAGCTTTCCCTGATGTATTATGTGGGAGTCGGGATAACGTGGATCGTTATTGCGGTTGTGCTCGACTACCTGTTTATTGTCCTGCTGCTTCATGCCAGTTATTACGGCCCCGATGTGTACGTGTACTATGCCCTGATGTTCTTAATCCCCGTAGGAGTCGGTCTTGTACTCCGTAGAAAGCCAATGGCAGCATAAAGGTGAAGGGGGGTGTCGGGCTGTCCGCCCGCACAATCATGCCTGATTGCATGGTTATCCGGGGCCGGGGGTTGGCCATAGGGCAAATTAAAAAATCCGCACGGTGGCAGGGTGTGTTGCCCGTATTATTTTTACTTAACGTTGTGTGGCCCGGCCGCTGCTGCCCCGGTGCAGGGGAACAAATTTTGCGCCCTGCATCCGGATCCCGGAAACAATCGTCTGCCCGGCGGCATTGGCTTTTTCCGAGGTCACCGCGATCACGTCAACCGCGTCTGCAAGCGGCCCGGCCCTGACCTTGGGCGCGAGGATCTCCTGGACCTGGAAGATCCCGGCCGAACTGGACATGTGAATCAGAAGGCCGATGGGCTTTTCTGCTCCTTTTTTGATCTCGACTTTTTCGATAGCAAGTGCCGAGACCGAATGGATCGTGATGCTGCCCGTTTCGAACGCGACCCGGCCCCGGCCCTTGGTCATGTCGGTCGAGTCCGCGATGCAGACGAGTGCCGCCTCGATCGTGAGCGGTTTTGGCACGCCATGATGGGTGTAGATCGCGGAGAGGATGAACGACCGGATCGCGGTGCGTTTTTGCGGATCATCGTAGACCTGTGGCAGGAGCCGGTCGAGAAGGGGAAGGACGAGCACGACCCCGAGGTCTGCGTGATCCTCGCGGTGCACCATGTTCCCGAGGTCGTGGCAGAGCATCGCCGTCAGCACGACGAGCGCCGCGTCGTCACGGTCACCGAATTTCCCAGCGATAATGTCGGGCACAAACGGCGAGCCGTCAAGGAGGTCGAGCATGGTGAGTGCCGATGCGGTGGCAACCGTCGCGTGGGTCCGGCCGTGATCGTTCATCCCCAGTTTTGTCGAGGCAATGTAGTTTGCCATCCGCCAGCCGGCCTGCACTTCGGCATCGCCGGTCAGGAGTTCCCACATCTTTTTTGCCCGGGGCCTTCGGGCGAGATGGCGTTCGATTGCCGCCGTGGAATGCGCTTCGAGATCCGGGTCCTGGTCAACTGAGGGTTTTTTCATGATCGCTTCCTGTTGTACTTTCTCTCCGGCCCGGCACATAGGTGTTACTTTGGGGGAAATGATGACGGGCGATTCAGGAGTGTCCGGGATTTTTTAGAGGTGCGAGGGTTCCCCGCCTCAGGCCCCCTATCAGGGCACGGCGGGGCAGGGAGTTTTTCAGGATTTTTCGATCCTGACCCGCCGCGGGGGCGTCCCTTCGGGGCGGTGGCACTCATCGTTACTATCTAAAAAATCTCAAAGAGACTGCGATATCATTCCCTTGCAGTGAAAGAATCTGTTTTTGAAAACCGTTGTCTTTTGTTATTACGACCGGCATAAACGAGCCGATTTAACAACCTGCGAAAAAAGAATAAACCCGGATTTTTCCCAGGAACCACTTACTCTACAACCGCGTGGAGAATCGTAACCTTCTCTTTTGGCCGGTCGTCAGCGTCGGTCTTTGTCTTACCGATCTTGTCCACGACATCCATACCTTCTGTGACCTTCCCGAAGACCGGATGTTTGCCGTCGAGGAAATTATTGTTCACAAGGTTGATGAAGAACTGCGAACCGCCTGTGTTCGGGCCGGCGTTTGCCATTGAGATGGTGCCCCGGTCGTTACGGTTATTGCCCGTGAACTCGTCCTTGATTGCGTAGCCCGGCCCTCCCCTGCCGGTCCCGGTCGGGTCGCCGCCCTGCAACATGAACCCGGCGATCACGCGGTGGAAGATGACGCCGTCGTAGTAGCCTTTCTTTGCGAGCGTTTCAAAGTTGCCGGCCGTGATCGGCATTTCGGGGTCGAGGGCTATCGTGATGTTGCCCATGTTCGTTTCGAGCCGTACCCGTTTTCCGGGTTCCTGTGCTGGAGTCATGATTGCACGGGAAGTATGTGTGCCCGCGGGTGATATTCTTTGTTTTCGTGCACGGTTGGAAAGAGCCCCGTTACAGGGGATTTCCCGGCCGGTTCCCAATGCCCGTGAAAAAGAGGATAGGTGTGTCCGGTAACGAACTCCTCACACCATCTCTGCGTGCAGGATCGTCACGTTTGTTTCCGGTCGGTACTTTGCATCGGTTTTCACCTTCGCAATCGCATCCACCACGTCCATCCCCTCGACCACGGTCCCGAAGACCGGGTGCTTGGTGTCGAGATAATTGTTGTCCACGAGATTGATGAAGAACTGCGATCCCCCGGTGTTCGCGCCGGCATTGGCCATCGCGACCGTGCCCCGGTTGTTCCGGTTCGTGGCCGTGAACTCATCGGGGATGGTGTATCCGGGCCCTCCCCTGCCGGTCCCGGTCGGGTCGCCGCCCTGGATCATAAACCCGGGGATGACGCGGTGGAAGATGACACCGTCATAGTAGCCTTTCTTAACGAGCGTTTCGAAGTTACCGGCCGTGATCGGCATCTCCGGGTCGAGTGCGATCGTGATGTTACCCATCGTCGTTTCGAGCCGGACTTTGTCCTGCGTGGCAAGGGTTGCGGACTGCGTCATGCCGGAAGAACCGGTGGTTCCCGGTGTCGTCACGGTTGCGGAAGCGGCCGGGGAAGTCCCGCCCGTCTGCGTGCACCCGGCAGAGAAGAGCAGGGTACATGCGAGAATGGCGAGGAATAGTACCGTTCGTTGCAGTATCATGGAGTACCCGGTCAGCCCGGCGCGAAAAAAAGTTTTTGAAAAAAAAGATGCGCTCAGGGGGTCTTTGGTGCATCGTCAGGTTTGCGGCCGAAGACGTAGAGCCCGGCGAGCACGATGATAATGGAGACCACGCCGGTCACAATGATCCATTCTCCCTGGGTAGTCGAGGCTACGTAGTCGCTTGCCGCCACGTCAATCCCGAGGATTGCAACCGTGTTG
>NZ_JBAYLY010000052.1:0-9835 GCF_041663825.1 Methanoregula sp. | reverse complement strand
TTTCCGGTGTTTGGGCAGGCAGTCCCTGCAGTAAACCGGCCTACCCTCAGTTGGCTTGAAGGGGACTTCGCACTCTTTTCCGCAGTCTGAACAGACTGTCTTTGTCATTTCTCTGGGACCGAAGTTTCTCGGGCCACCAAATCCTTTTCTTTCCATTGTATTACTCATGCAGTTTTAGATCTGCATATATTCATCATACCGTTGAGTATAAATATATCTGCCTAAAAACCGTGCCCACCGGCCACCCACTTCCACGGTGTCAGGGGATGATCTCGCAGCCGTTGAACTTCTCGTGGGCAAAGTCCGCGAGACTGATACGCCCCGAGGCAATGAGGGCCCGGACCCGGGGGAGTTCGGCCGTGAGTGCGTCGCGCAGGTTTTCCACGGTGCCGCACACGAGCTTCCGGCCCGCAGGGTTCCAGGGATGCACGATGCTTGAGTACAGGCACCGGCCCCCGCAGAAGGTGCGGATGTGGCAGGCTTCGCACTCGCCCCCGACCGGGATCCGGCGGAGGTGCTGCGGGTCTGCGTCAGCGATATGGCCGAGATAGTACTGTTTCATGCCGATCATGATCGGGCAGGGTGCGATATGGCCATCGGTCATGATCGCGTAGTTCGCGTGTCCCGCGCCGCACCTTAAGGGGCTTACTCTCCCGTTCAGGAGATCTTCCATGGGATCGATGAACGGGTACCAGCGCAGGACCCGGCCGGACGTTTCCATCTCGTCCACCCATGCCGTGACAAGTGCACGGATGCCGGGATTATACCTTTCTTTTGCCCACGCGGCAAACGTCCGGTGGCTGAAATCCCCGGTGAAATTCGCATCCATCTGCCAGTGGATGGAAGAAAAGGAATAGTCCGGGTTCTCCGCGAGGTACCGGACTGCATCGAAAATGTCGGTGCGTTCGGTCACGGTCATCCTTGCGATCAGTTCGCCGCGATAGCCGTTTGCACGGATCTTTTTTACGTTTGAGATCACCCGGGAAAAAACCCCTGCCCCCCGGTTCTCATCGGTGAGGGCTTCGCGCCCGTCCAGGGAGACGAGGATCGTAGAGAACCGGTTGACGATACTAGGGGAGAGCTGGTCGAGCAGGAGGCCGTTTGTCTGGATCATGAACCGTTGGACCGGAGCCTCGCTGACGATCCGCTCCACGAGATCTCTCCGCATAAGCGGTTCGCCGCCATAAAATGTCACGGTGGGCGAGGGGTCCCGTGCGAGAAATTGGTAGAGCAGGTTCGGATCGTAACTCAGGTCAGGTGGGAGATCCCCGTCGATCTCGACCGGCACCGTATCCGGACCCGCCGTATCCTCATCCTCGAATGTCTTTGCCCGGCAGTACCGGCAGCAGAGGTTGCAGTCGTCGGTGAGGATAATGTGGAAGTACATGGGTAAATGCCAGTTATCATGGGAAGCGACAGAAAATAAATTGGGCGCCCGTGCGGGAACCTGCTTCATCGCGGTGCCTCGATGAATCCATCCGGTATTCACTAGATCAGATCATGGGGGTGATCCCGGATGCCCGCCGGATCCTGATATTTTCGTTCGTGTGGAGATGATGCGGCTCGAAATCGAAGCAGGAAAACGCTGATCGTATGTAAGGGCCCGTGTCGGAACGTATAACAATTCCTCCGGTAATTCTATCCTATGGCCGCAGGGGCGTATTTTGCACCGGATATCGAGACCCTCAAACGCGGCGACCTTGACGCCCTGATCGATGAGCGTGTCCGTTACACTATATCATATGCAGCAGAACACTCGCCGTTTTACCGGCAGTGGTTTAAGAAGAACAATATCCGTCCCGAAGAAGTGCGGACACATGAGGATTTGCTTAGTCTCCCCATAGTCTCCGGAAAGACGATACGGGAGAACCAGCCGCCCGCGATCCCGGATTTTGCGTTTCTCTCCGCGGGCTGGAACGATATCTTCTCGATCCAGGAAACGAGCGGCACGAGCGGGACGCCCAAAAGTTTTTTTTTGACCTGGGATGACTGGAAGCGGTACGCGGAGAAGTACGCACGGAGTTTTGTCTCGCAGGGTTTTTCCAAAAAAGACCGGATCGTGGTCTGCGCCTCGTATGGCATGAACGTGGGAGCAAACACGATGACGATTGCCGCCCGGCGTATCGGGATGGGGATCATCCCCCTCGGGAAGTGCACGTTCGAATCCCGGATTATCCTGAATTACCGGCCGACCGCAATTGTGGGGAGCGTCTTCAAACTCCTGCGGCTTGCGCGCAGGCTTTCGGCCGAGGGGATTACGCCATCGGAAACGTCGATTACCCGGCTCGTGGCCGGGGGAGAGGGTTTTGCGGATGAGTCGCGTGCCTACCTTGCGGAACTCTGGGGGTGCCCGGTCTATAATACGTACGGGAGCACCGAGGGAACGATGTGTGGCGAGTGCACGCAGATGGCAGGGCTCCACGTGCCCGAGGACCTTGTCCACCTTGATGTCTACGATCCCGGCCTAGAGTCGTTTGTGCGGGACGGCGAATGCGGAAGGGCGGTCCTTACCACGCTGCTGCCGGTCGGCGGGAAATCCGGGATGCTCCTTATCAACTACGATACTGAAGACACGACCGTGGTTATCTCCCGGGAGCGGTGCGAATGCGGCAGGTCCCATATGCGGATCGTAAACCCCGAGCGGGAAGCCGAGACCATCTGGGTGGAAGACAACACGTTCAACCGGGTGGACATTGAAGCTGCGGTCTTCCAGCCGGAGACTATGGCCTATCTTACCGGAGAGTACGAAGCGTTTGTCGATCCCGGTGACGTGGCAGGAGAGGTTGCGTTGAACGTGGGTCTGGAATGTTCTGATACCGCACGTTGCGACCGGCATCTGGTGGAGGATTGTTTTATTAAGAGATTCTTCCGTCACAAACAGGGCCTGAACAAACGGTACCAGGAAGGAAGTTTTGAGATCCGGTTCACGTACGCTGCACCCGGTGGGCTTGAAATGTACCGGAACCAGGGTCGCCCCCGTCGGCTTATCGACCGGAGGATGATTTGATCCTATGAGAAACCGACGTACAACTGAAGATGCGCTGACGGGGCTTGGCATTATTGTGATCATCCTTGTGATCATCCTGCTGGTCTATGGTGCGCTGACCGTTTTTCTCCCGTGGCAGGGTGACCCCCATAATGGCGGAATGGTACATACCTTCGCAAGCAATTCCGGCGATCTGATGAGGCACGTCGGGCCGGTATATGTTTTTCCCGCAGTGAATGGCACGCCCTCGGATGTAGCGGTCCGGTACCCGCATCCGGATCCCGGGCGGATGGGTGCTGCCGAAATGACCGTGGCACTCTTTATCGGGAATATGGGGGGTGTCGACTTTGACAAAGTGCGTGTGGTCTGGGGATCTGGCGGGATCGCTGAAACGATCCCGAGAGAGGATTCGCGCCCCCTGGTCTGCCCGGGCTGGACGATTGCCGGTAAGTTCAATATGCTCCCTTTAAAGAGTGCGGACAGTGACAACATCCTTGAACCCAACGAACAGTTTGAAATCTTTGCCTGCCCGACCACCACCACCGCACCGTACCAGCAGTTTTCATTGACGATTTTACCGTCGGGAAATATGGCCCCGCCCATTGTCAGCGCGACTGTCCCGCCCTTGGTGCAGCCGATTGTTTCCCTGAGCTGAAAAACCGGTCCCATCATTTCCACCCTGTGGTTCGCATATCATAACCGGGATAATCTGTCCCGATCCCGATTTTTGGGGATTTGAAGTACTGGGCTGCCCCCACATCTAACGTCTGTAAATTTTGGCAGGCAGGGCGATGCGCTGGCATGTTTCTTCATCATGCATCACATACGATGGTGCAATGATTAATGCGCTATAATTCAGGGAGATTCACGTAAACCGGGCAATATTCTCTCGTTTTTAATCGGGGTTGAAAGTGTGGCACAATACCGAAAACATCGGTAAAATATGGCCAAATTTGGTATCTCGACGTGTTTTCGACGGAAACTTTTTATATTAACAGGCGTCAACTCTCATTATCAAAACCCGAATTGGGTTTTGAGGTGTTTAACTGGGACAGAAAATTGGAAAGGAAAAGATTGTACGGGAAAAGGGATTCCTGTACTTCATCGGGAAAGATGGATATGTCTGGGCAGCCCCAATGAAGCACAACAAGACCGGCAAGAAGAAGAAAGTCGGTACTGAAAAGATTGCCAAGGAAAAGGGCTACATGTACTACATTGGCAAAGACGGATTCGTCGCAAAAGCCAAGATGAAAAACGCATAACCCGGATTCCTTTTATTTTTGCAGGTCCGCCTGAGATGCCGGAGCAATCCGGTTCCCGGCGGCTGCATATAGTTTTTCCCCTGACGGGATCGTTTCTCTCACGGTAGCCGATCATCTGAACCTGTAAAGGGGAATTTTAGGGGAAACAGAGTATCCGCAAAAGAGGGTTGTGGCGATCGTGCGGACAACTACGTGCCAGGTATTCCAGGGTTACCTTTCTGTTTTCATCTGCCGACAGGGTCTTTCCTCACCGTGTACATGAATTACCTGTGCAATGCCCGTGCAATCTATTGTGAGATCAGATATCAATATTTATACCCCTTTGTTTCCACTGGAAATCCCTCAAATTTTGGAGGATTTGAGATAATCGGGATATAATTCTGGCAAAAATTTTACGGGCTCGCAGGACACCAGTGTCGGATCTGATGATATTTTGGAGGGGAAACGGAGGATATGCCCTTCGCTTGACCCGGTGAGGCACATATCATCGTTCTTTCATAACTTCTGATAAGATCCTGAAAAACAAAAAAGGAGAAAAGGGGTGTGCAAAAAAACAGAACGCTGATGGGCCCGTCGAGATTCGAACTCGAGATCTTCGCCGTGTGAAGGCGACGTCATAGCCAGCTAGACCACGAGCCCTTATGCATCGACCGGGAATTGAACCCGGGCTATAGGCTTGGAAGGCCTAAGTCATACCACTAGACCATCGATGCACTGCGCTCTACAATTTTGGCGGGGAGGTGTATTAATGCTTACTTATCCCGCTGCTTGATCAAAGTCTGGTTCTGTTCGAACATCGCAGTTTTTTTCGCTTCGTGCCGACCGACCCATCAATGTTATTATTTGTCATCATTAACGCAAATCCCTGCCGGCGAATAGGGGAATACGAAACCGCACGGTAAAGGTTGCGGTATAAAAAAAGCAGGGATCAGTATCCCCGGATCTCGGTCTCAATTTTTTCAAGCGCCGCAATCCGCTTCTCGGTTGCCGGGTGGGTGGAGAAGAGTTCCATGATCGTATTGCCCGAAAGCGCCGGGATAATAAAGAATGCATTTGCGGCTTCAACCTTGGCTTTTGCCTGAGGCGGGACGGCCTCCATCCTGCCGCTAATCTTGGTTAAGGCTGAAATAAGTGCACGGGGATTTCTCGTGATAAGCGCGCTGCCCCGGTCTGCCGCAAACTCGCGGTACCGGGAGAGCGCGAGCATTAAGAGCGTGCTGAGCGCGTACACAATGATCGAAACGATCCAGACTACAATCCATGCGGCCCCATTCTCGCGATTGTTGCCTCCAAACAGCGCAGAGAAGAAAAAACTCTGCATAATCATCGATGCGATCATCGCGACGAAACTTGCGAGCGTCATCGTGAGGATATCACGGTTTTTCACATGCGAGAGTTCGTGTGCAAGGACGGCCTCAAGTTCGTCCCTGGTAAGAAGGCGCATGATTGAGTCCGTGCAGGCAACCACCGCATGCTTCGGGCTTCTTCCCGTAGCAAATGCGTTGGGTACCGGGCTCTGCATGATCGCGATCCTTGGCAGGGGCAGATCGGCCTCATGGCATAGTTTCTCGATCGTGCGGTGGAGTTCCGGGTATTCATCCTCGGCTATAATGCGCGAGCCCGTGCTCCAGAGCACCAGTTTGTCCGAGAAAAAAAACTGGACAAGTCCCATGACGACCGCTAACCCGACAATCAGAAAGATACTGATCGAGGGGAAGAGCACCACTAGTACCGTCATGAACACAAGGTAGAGGATAAACAGCAAAAACCCCGTCAGCAATACCCGGGCTGTCAGGCCCCAGTCTCTTTTCCATTCCATAATTAGTACATCTCTGCTGCCGTCGCTCTTAAATCATTCGAAAATGACAGTGACCTGCACATAATTCGGGCCTGTTTCGCATTTCGGACGACCCGGGGCAGTCTCCCAATTATGGCAGGAAGTACCGCAGAGTCTCCCCATCAAATCAGAAACTATTTTTCGGCAGAACACCGGACTGGTACAATATGGACGAAGTCGATTCCGAGGCTCTGGCGGATGTGGCATACGGCATCTTCGATCACCTTCTCACCAGAAGACTCCATACTCAGGGCAAATATCTTTCTACGCTCGTTGAAGGAGGCATTGACTTCACCGCAGACCTGACGGAGACATTCAAGCAGCTCACCGGCGAATATCCACAACTTGCCGACGCGCTCCTTGTACGGTTTGGCTCGGTCGATACGATCTACGGGATGCTCTGCGGCGGGGAAGGTGTCCTTCCCTCAAAGACGACGCAGATGTACTGGATCGTGCAGGACGCACCGGGCAGCGCACCCGAAGCAATCGAGGACGAGCATGCCGGCAAATGGTTGATCTTCCAGGATCCCGATGTTGCAGATGTCGCATGGAAGAAGGTGCGGGACGCAACGGTGGCACTTGATCTGGGGATCTCTGCAAAGGTCAGTACGGCAAAACCCAATCCTGACTCCCGGGACAGCCGCAGGGTCATTTATGTCTATACAAAAGACTGGGCAGACGAGCCGGATGTGATGAGGGTGCGGGAGAACCTCCGCGCATTAGGGTTTGTTGACCGGATCGGGTACAAGCGCAACCTCGAAACGTTTGCCGGTGAATACGCACAGAAAGGCAAACGCGTCACGTACTATTCATCCTGATCTCTCAATCACAAAAAACCAAAAAAAGAAAAAGAGTATTGAAAAATTCAATTACGCTTTTCGTTCCTTGTTTTTCGGCCGCAGGTTCTTGTACCCGCACTTGCGGCATGCGGTTGCGTGGATGGCATTGCGTGCATTGCAATGCATACATATCTTCACGTTGAGTAAACGGGCTTCGGCTTCTGGGAACTTTGCCATGGATATACACTCCTGTATGCCCTTATAACAATGTTCTTTGATCTTTTAACCGTTTGCGTGGGCCTGTGATCGGTTCAGACCTGATGTTGGATAAACCAGTCCCGGAATGCGGCAAGTGCGCATGCCCGGTGGGAGATGGCACTCTTCTTCTCAAGTGGGATCTCGGCAAGCGTCTGCCCGTCGACTTCGAAGATCGAATCGTACCCGAATCCCCCGGCGCCCCGGGGCGCCGTTATGATCCTGCCGTCAATCGTGCCGGTGAAAACTTCAATGCCGGTTTCATCGGCAAAGGCGATCGCGGTGGTGAACCGGGCGTTGCGATCCGTGACGCCATCCATTAGTTTGAGAATACCGGTGTTGCCGATCGATATGAGGACGTACGCCGCATACGGCCCCGGAAACCCGTTGAGCGCATCGATGGAAAATGCCGTGTCGTCAACGATGAGCGGCTCCTTCAGGTGATCATATGCGTACCGCACTTTCTCCCTAGCGATCTCCCTGACATCATCGGAGCGCAGTTCCGGGATATCGAGCGCCACATGCCTGACCGTGAGGGTTCCGCCAAAAAAAGCAGCGACCTCTTGTGCCTTGTTGGCATTGCTGGTGACGATAGTAAGGTTCCTGCTCACAGGTATCTCCCCCGGAGTTCGATCTCCTGCTCCCGGGCGAGCACCTCTCCTGCACCGGCAAACGTCTCCATGTACCCCCGGGCAAATGCCGCGCAGAAAACGCCGGCTTCTTTCGGGTTGGTGCTTTTGAGTGTCTGGAACATGACATGGATATCGACACCCCGCTGCTCGATCTCGGTGGTCACCTGCGATAACCCGAAATCGATCAGCACGCACCTGCCGTCACTTTGGCGCAGGATCATGTTGCTCGTGGTGAGATCCCCGTGCATGATGCCGGTGGTGTGGAGCCGGCCGACCATCCGTCCTGCCTCCTCACAGTGTGCCGCGGAAAGGGATCCGGTGAGGAGCGTGCCGGTTACCTGCTCCATCACGATTGAATCATGGGTGATATCGCTCATAACGGGCGTGGGGACGCCTCCTTTGCGTGCTATGTGGATGAGCCGGGCCTCGGCCCGGGTCCGTTCGGAGATGAGTTTTTTGTCAAGTGCCGGTGCCCTGTACCGCTTGGAGACCCGCTGCTTAACCGCGTTCCCGTCCCTGAAACTGACAACTGCCTCTGCCCCCCGTTTCTGGCCGGTGCTGCCATCCTGTCCATGGTCCGGCGGATGCGTGACTTCGTGTTTCCAGGTGACCTCCACCTCATCTGAACGGAAGGACGGATTGACCTGCGAATGTTCGATGGCGAGAGACTGGCCGCTCTCAAACATCAGTTTTCCTGTATAGGCGATCATCGCGCCGTTGTCCCCGAGATATTTCCGCTCGGGCACAAAAAACTGTGCCCCCCGCTCCTCGCACATGATCTTGAGCATCTCCTGGAGCCGGGCGTTCGCTCCCACGCCCCCTACAAGGAGCACCTCGTCTTTGCCGGTGAGCGAGAGCGCCCGTTCTGTCACCTCCACGCACATCGCAAACGCCGTCTCCTGCAGGCTGCAACAGACATCGGACAGCGGTTCTTTTGCATCCTTTGCCGCAGAGACCAGTCCCGAGAACGCGAGATCCATGCCCTTGACCGTATAAGGAAGTTCAAAATAATTCCCGGCTTTTGCCTGCGTCTCGATCAGGGGCCCCCCGGGGTGCGGGTGATCCTTTGCACGGGCGAACTTGTCAAGAGCGTTTCCTATGCCAATGTCCAGCGTCTCGCCAAAGATGCGGTACCGCCCGTTGAGGTACCCGATCACCTGCGTGTTTGCTCCGCTCGCATAGAGTACGATCGGATCCCGGCAACCCGTGGCCCAGCACCCGATCTCCACGTGGGCAACGCAGTGGTTTACCCCGACAAGCGGGACGTCAAGGGCCAGCGCAAGCGAGCGTGCTGCGGTCGCTACTGTCCGCAGGCAGGGTCCAAGCCCCGGTCCCTGTGAGAAGGCAACCCCGGTAACTTTATCCGGCTCTAATAGAACCGAGGCGATGACTTCCTTTATCACCGACGCATGGTGCTGTGCCGCCTCGCGCGGGTGAATACCGCCATGGGCGGGGGAATACGGGCGTGAGCACAGACAAAGAAGATCCTGATCAAAAAGAGCAGCACTGAGGTTCCAGGCTGTCCCCTCAATGCCAAGTATCTGCCCAAATGCAGGCATCAGCGTTTATTTCTTGAATTCGGTGTATCCGCACTTTCCGCAGGCAACACGATCCTTGTGGTCGGCCATCATGACGCCGGGGCCACAGCGGGGGCAGTACTTCTTCGCGGTGGTGACCTTCTCACCCTCAACTTTGAAGTACGCACTGCGTGACGGCCCCTTTGCTGCTGCTTTCTTTGCCGCTGCCATGCTTATGCCGCTCCTTCCTCTTTGGGCTTGGGCATGCCGCGTGCTGACAGGTACGGGCGCTCGGTCTTCTTCTTTGCATCTTCAGTATCATACACGCGTGCTTTTCCGGTGACAACCATCTTGCCGAAATTGCTTTTCAGAGTGTCAAGGACAACCTGTGGCTCTTTTGCATTGAGCAGTGCGCACAGTTTGCCGATAATCTGCATGCGGGAGGGTGTAGCACCATCGTATGTGAGAGTAAACTGAATCTCTCTTCGTGATAAAAGTTCATTCCTTTTATCGCTCTCGATTTCAAAGTCCATCGATATCCTGTAATTATTGGAAACCGTGTTATTT
>NZ_JBAYLY010000051.1:0-12270 GCF_041663825.1 Methanoregula sp. | reverse complement strand
GGCAGTCGGCGGGGGACAACCTTCATCCAGCGACTTGGGGTATACTGGTCCTGCTCCCACTCAGGCTACACTTGCGCCTACAAAGCAGAAGACTACGGTATCGTCGTCGGCTACACCATCTCACACATTTACTATACCGCCACTGCCTACCAATACGCCACGGTCCGGACTTGATGCGCTACCGGTTCTCGGTGCCCTTGGTCTGTGCGGTGCGATCTTCCTGTTCAGAAAGAACGGGAAGTAATCTTATTTTTGAGGGGAATAAGAAAAATACACGAATCCCCAAAGTCCCGTTCTCCCTCATGTTCCTGGCAGGCAGTAAGACAATCCTGACAAGTCACAACGAGAAAAACCAGTTCGTTACGAGCAGGATCATAATGAGCACGACGAGAATGATACCCATGAGTGCATCCGGCCGACTGAATCTTTGCGATTTGTAGCAGGAGTGGGGCGTGGACTGGCGAAACCCCCGGGCCTGCATGGCATCCGCTGTATTTTTCGAACGTTTAAGCAGGGACACCGTCACCGGGATAAAGAGTGCCGCAAGTTTGTTCCGGTTTTTGATCGCATTTCCCCGGTCAAGTTCAAGACCCCGGGACCTCTGGGCATCCATGATCTGCCGGGTATCTTCGGTAAGGGACGTTGTCGACCGGAGTGCGTACCCCAGGGAGAAGGAGAGCGTGGGCGGAACCCGCATGTTCTTGAGACTTCGTATGAAATCGTCGTGCGAGGTGGTCATGATAAAGAGGAACGAGATCCCGGCGAGCGTGAGGAGCCTAAAGCCCATCGCTATGGCAAGAATCATTCCTGCCAGGGTGACTTCGGGATGGAGAAAACCGATCTGGGCAGAGAAATATACCGGGCCTGACGATGCTTTCGAGAAAAAGCTGTCCAGGACGATAACAAGGATAAAGAGGGGCAGGACCAGGGTGAGCGCACGCAGGAATTTTTTCGCGAGGCCCGAGGTGATGGCAAGGAGCAGCTCAAAGAAAAAGAGCAGGACGAGGGCCGCAAGGCTGCTGAACAGGAGGGCAATAACACTGACGATAACAAGGGCCAGGAGTTTTGTCCTGGGGTCGAGGCGATGCAAAAACGAGTTCCCGGGACTGAACCGGAGGATCTCCAGCCGCCGGAGTTTCTTTGGTTTTCGTTCGTTGTCCGGTTGTGGCGCTTCTGGAGTCACCGGAAAAATCACCGCCCCTTAAGGTTTGCTACCCTTTCGTCTGGATACGCACCAAAAACTGATCGGGACGTGTCCCGGTAATCGGCCTCGATGCGACCGGCCGAGATCCGGATAAACCGGTCCCCGCAGGCTGTCCCGAACTCCTCGTCGTGGGTCGCGACGATGACCGTTTTTTTGGCATCGCACAACGCCCGGAGAAAACCGGTGAACGTGTTCTTCAGGCCCACGTCGAGGCCAAACGTCGGTTCATCGAGGATGATGACCGGAGTGTCCATCGTGAGGATACCCGCGAGTGCGACCCGCTGTTTTTCCCCTCCTGAAAGGCCGAGGGGCGGTGTGGAAGGATCGATGTGATCGAGCGAGCACCGGTGGCGCACATCCCTTGTGATCGTCCCGATCTCCTCCTCGGTCTTCCCGAGATTGCGGGGGCCGAATGCGAGTTCTTCTGTGATGGTGCTCTCGAAAAGCTGGTAATCGGCATGCTGGTTGAGAAGGCCGACGGCGTGGGCCGTGTCAGCGACGGTCTTTTGGGCGAGGGGTTCTGTCCCGAGAAGCACGCTCCCCCGATCCGGGTGAATGAGGCCGTTACAGTGCTTTAAGAGAGTCGTCTTCCCCGATCCATTCGCACCGGTGATGACCGTTAGTTCACCGGGATAGAAATCAAGGGTGATTCCCTCAAGGGCAAAAGTCCGTGCCCCCGGATACCGGTAATAGACATCCCGGAGCGAGAGTGAAGGGGCAGGGGTCTTTCCGCAGGGAGGAACCGGGACAACGTGCGGGGAATTTTCCCGTGCAGACAAAATTTTTGCAGCGGATGAACTGCCTTTTTCTGAAAGGGTAATTTCCATGCCGGATGGCGGTTGGGACAAGCCGGGTTTTCCATCGGACAGGACCGTTCCTGCCTGCATTACAATGACGCGATCGGTTACCGGGAGCAGGAAGGCGGTACGATGCTCAAAAACGATGACCGTCGTCCCGAGAGACCTGAGCCCGGCAAGGAGTCCTGCGAGATTCTGTGCGGCGGATGCATCGATCCCGGAGAACGGTTCATCCATTACCAGGATCGATGGTTGGATAGCGATAACCGAAGCGATTGCCACGCGCTGCCGTTCGCCCCAGGAAAGATCGCCGATGGGCCGGCCCATGAGGTGCCCGATGTGCAGGAGATCGATGGTCCGATCCAGCCGTGCCCGGATCTCCTGTTCTGCAAGGTTCTGGATCTCAAGCCCGAATGCGATCTCGCTCTCCACATCGCCAGTGACCAGCTGGTACCCGGGATCCTGGAATACCATCCCGACCAGCGGGGCAAATTCTGGGACGTCATAGTCTCTTGTATTTCGCCCTTGGACAATGACATTTCCCTCCATGACGCCTTTTGTCGCATGGGGAATGAGACCGTTCAGGCACCGGGCCAGCGTGGATTTCCCGGAGCCGCTGGGCCCGGTAATGAGGGTGAACTCGCCGGGATAAATGGTAAGGTTAACATGATTGAGGGCGGTGACGCTCCTTCCTGACAGGGTTGTGGGGTACCTGAACGATACATCACGGATGATGACCGCCGGATCAGGTCTCGTCACGCGTTATCACCCCGGCTTTGAGGAGGCGGTGGAGTACCAGGGCCGCAACAATCCCCCCGAGTCCCCCGAAGATGAAATGGGTTATGGACGCGGTACCGATCCCGATGATGATAAAAACTGCCGGAATCCCAAGGAACGTCTGGAGGAGATAGTTCACCACCATTTTTGCGAGGTTTCCTGCCGCACCTGCGATAAACCCTACCGCTGGGTGATCCAGCCGGTAGAAGAAGAGGAGGCCGACAAGATCGATCATCCCTCCCATCGCGAGGTAGATGAAGAGGTTCAGGAAATGAAGGGTATTTAACCCGAAGAGGGTAGCGAGGATTCCCGAGACAAAACCGATATAGGTCCCTGCGCCCGGCTTTTTCACGATCCCGACGCCGATGATGACAGGGACGACCCAGTAGATACCGGTGTGCCCGGGAATGTTCAACGGAAGGGTAAATGTTGTATTCAGGACGACGATGAGTGCGGCGCAGAGCGAGAGCAGGGCGATCTCATACAGGGAAAAATAAGGTTTTTTAATCGCCATTTCATCACGTCCTCACGAATTCAGACCGGACTCTTACGCTAAACCCGTCCGGCTGCGGGCGGTCCACGGCAACCAGAAGGAGCAGGTCGTTACCCGGATCGTTACCAGTAGCAGTAACGTAGAACGATCCATTCGGGTCTGGTGTTTCCGTAACATCCCCTCTCCTGTTTAAGAGACTGGACGCGATGTGAAGGGCCCCCTCACCGCTCCCGGCAGGAGGGTAGAACGAGAATGTGCGGGTTGTCGCGGTCAGGCCATTGTAATCCGCCTGCTGGTTGTTCGAAATCGCTACAGTATACTGGTGAATGCCTGAAATGGCAAGCGGGGTTGCCGCGGGCATGGAAGTACCCGCAGTGGCATTGCCGGTAACGATAAAACCGCAATGGTTGTAGCCTACCTGACGGTTTGTCCGGGTCGGGATGGTACCGGTTGTCAGACCATAGACGTGAAACACGGCCCGGCCGGAAAGGTCGGTAAAATTGTAGGTCAGCCTGACCGATCCGATCCTCCGCACGTTGGGGTCGCCGCTCACCGGCGTTGCGTTCAGGTCGATATACATCAGGTACCAGGACTCATTGTCGAGAACGTCCTGTCCGGGATCGATCCCGAGAGGATTGTACCCGGGCCGCCAGGTCTGCGGGCCGTACTGGAACCCGGCCCGGGTAAAGACCTGGTCGATGAGGGCTCCCGGGGTGACCACCGGGGCATTCTGGGGGAAAAATGTCTCTCCGAACGCATCCAGCGCGACCATTGCCCCCAGAAAACACCCGAGCAGTACCAGTGCGAGCCCGACCCGGGTACGAAACTCCATGTTAATCCCGTTTGTCTTCGATTAACCGGTCCCCGTCTTCTTTGACGAAGATAACAGTTTTTCCATTGATTGGGCAGGGGCGGGGCGGCTTTTCGGGCCGGAAAAATACGGTTCCTTCATGGAACTGCCTGCCGTCAAAAGAACAGACCTCGTCGATGCCGGCCTGGAGGAGTTTTTCCACAGTGCACGATGTGAGGATAGTACGGATATCCCCTTTCTGGAGGAAACGCCCGTCACATTTCGTAAAGGCAAGCCCGAGGCCTGCCATGGCGCCGATCACGCCGTCCTCGGTGCCCCCGAGACCCTTGAGCCGGATGTGCAGGTTTTTTGCGAGCGTACGTGCCCGGTCCTGAGTGAGGATGGTGCATTTTGCATCCTGGCCGTAGGCAATGAGCGAGGAAGTGATCTGACCGGTGGATGCCACGGCAAGGCCGGGATCGCTGCCCTCCAGGAAATCGCCGAGCATGACCTCTTCAGCCACCTTGAAAAGATGATCCATCGCTTCATCTCCGTCAGCCAGTACATGGATCACGGCATTGCTGTTGTGCGAGGTATAAGGGATATCGGGATGGACATATAACTGGTGGCGGGTGACCCCGAAGACGGGATAATCCGCGACCACGGTGTCGGCGATCATCCGTGCCAGTTTCCCGGTTCCCCGGGGTCCCGTGAGGGTATCGGTATCGTCAATACAGATGTAGATCGTTTGGATCAGCTCATTAGTAATCTGGGGAAGACAACAATTATAGTTTTGTTTAATTTTTGCTTATTGTTTAGTGAATTATAATTACCAAAAGCGGGAAAGATTCGGTGGGATAACTACGGTAGAGTGCCGGGAAATCTGCGTAATACGCTCTGTCCCCGCAGAAAAACGTCTCTTGCTATTATGCCTGGACCTACCTTTTCAAACCCTGATTCTCTTTCCCGTCAAAACCATCGGTTAAAAGGTTTCGGGAGTACCCGATCATTTGCTGTAATTCCCCGGGTTTTGGCGTGTCTTTTGCAAACCCTACATACAGGCACCGGTTCAGTATTTCTCTGATCGTATCCGTATTTCCCGATGAGGTCCCCATGAGTTGTTCTAATTCCCGGCTCGTGAGTTCGTCGCCACGACTAATTTCATGCGAGAGAAAGATCCGCAGCGCCCGGCCGGTCTTCCGGTATGCTTCCGGCCAGGCGCCACGGGCCGCATCCCGTTCGGCCTCATCCAGGAGGCGCAATGCAATCTCACGGGTGGATTCTGCGGGTTCCGGTTCAGGGATCTCTGCATGAAGAATGTGAATCTCCTTCGGGCGAATCCGCGCAAGATACCAGATTCCGGCAGAGATGAGGAGAACACAGGCGAGAGCAATGGCTGGACCTGCAAATGCGAGAGGGTCATCCGGGTTATCCCCTTCAACGGAAACGACCGTCCCGTTCTGGAGGACTGCGGTTACATGGATCATACGGCTCTGGGAATTTACGTAGGTGAGAGCCACGGTTTGCCTGCCCGGGGTTACGTTGATCCGGGTCTGGTTGTAAATGAATCCCTTTTCTGCAATCCTGCTCCCGTATTCAAAGTATGTAGCATTCTTCAGCAGCGCATCCGGCAGGGGAATTGGATTATACGATGATTCTTCCGCAGACACAACGTGAGTTCCGAGGACCGTCCCTGTGATGATCGCGTTCTTTGTCCCGGACGAATACGTCTGCAAAAAACTCCCGGAACTGTTTGAAACCGGGGAGACGTCGGTTTTTCCAAGTGCAAAACCGGCGCCTGTCAATGAACGGTTGATGGATGCGATGAGGGGATCTGCAACAATGTACCCCCGCAGTTCGTCCTCCACATTTTCTTTTTCCTCATTTTCTGACTGGTTGCTTTTTCCTGCAAGCTGGTTACGGAGTGCCGATGTATCCTGTGACATCTGGTTATTCTGGAGTTTAGTTTCCGGGCTCTGGGCCTGTGGTTTTTCTGATGGGGCAGAACCCGCAGAAGATGTCCCTGACACAGGATTTTCCGTGTCGCTGCTGACCAGAGATTCCTGGTTTTTCGGGGCATCCTCAATGCTCGTGACAAAATGGACAATAATACCGTCAAGGGTGGAACTTCTTCTCCCGGATTCCGGATAATCAAACGAAATGGTAACGAGATAATCTGCCGGCATGTCCGATCTCCCGACAGGGAGGGAAACGGTGCGCTGTTCGGTGAACGCCGAGAAGGCACGGGTCTGCACGCTCGCGACCCGGGATCCGGTATTTCCGGAATTTACCGGGATCTCTGTCTGTTTCAGGGTCCCGGTGATGTCATGATCGTACGTGCTTACAATCGTGACAGGGATCACAGCCTCTTCCCCGGCGAGGACATAATATCCGCTCTGGGGTGTCGAGAGGGTAACTTCCCCGGCACTGGCCGCCGATATGCAGAAAATAACGACGATAAAAAGCATCGCTGCGAAGAATTTTAATTGACGCATGTGCGGAGTCCGTATGCGCCGGACTCGCCCTGCTCCGGATAAACCCCGTCGCAGGAGACATGATAGCCCTAAAAAGGGCCTGCCGGACCCACACCGCACATTCATTCGTCACCTTGTTCTCTTTTGGCTCTTCATCCCGATAAAAGCAGGAGAAATCCCCGGTCTCGCTTTTTTTTTAATTCTGGCTTATCCTATGCGCCCCGAGAGTCGCCGTCTCCGGGTGATTTTCCGAATCGGCCTCCCCTTATCCGGGAAATGCACCCCTGGGGACTGGTACCGGAAATCTGTATTTTCAGGGGACCGAAACCATCGCACCATAGTGGATATATGTGCATACTGTTAAAATAAAAAGGATTACCTTTTAGAGGAATAAATTGTAAATGATTATCTTGTGTATTCCCGGGAACTCTCCATGAACGATCGGTATTCTGCAGTTCAGTACAGATTGGTATGGGCCACCATAGTTTTCGTCCTGTTTCTGACTGTATGTTGTGTCCTGCCCGCAGCAGCAGACGACGTTGGGGTGTTCCCGGCGAAAAGCGATGTCAGCAATCTGGCCTTTGCAAACCAGGCAACCGGATATTATTTTTTTAAGTTCGATCAATTAGGCGGCGGCGGTCTCAATGCCCTCCATATTGCATCGAGTTCAACCACTCCGCCGAATTATGGAGATGTTAGTACCACTACTTCCCAGTCCGGTACGTTCTATATCACGGAAACCGGGGGCAGGGGATACCAGGATGATGCCATTCTCCTCGTTGCTGTAAAAGGGAAAAACTCCGGCAATTTTGCCATCCACATAAAATCCAGCGGGTACTCATGGACCCCGACAGGGGTACAGAATCACCAGCCTGAACTTTCTCAGATAACATACCATTCCGGTGCCGTAGACACGACGTTTACCAAATCCCAGTTCGTCTACGGATCGCAGACCTGGAAACCTGCAGGGAATAATGTACCGTCCGATTACCCGCTTTATTATGGGGAGGATACGACTGATACCACCAACCTGTGGAAACTGATGTTCGTGGATCTCAAGGCCGGACCAATTGGCCCGAACGGGGATCTCGATGTTACCTCTCTTACGGACAAGGGAGCGATTAAGGTTGATTATACCATCGAGAACCTGGATACGGTTGTCACGTTCAATACGTACGCCTGGAACGATAACACCACCCAGGGAAAGGGAATTTCATGGACGAATATGCTTGTCGGGACGGGAAGCAGCGGGTATACCGTTCTTGGGACGGACTATTCCGACCGGGCAGATGAGTTCCCGACCATTATTGGCAGTTCCCCGGTATATCATCCACCGAAAACCAGTTTTACCGCAAATGTGACCTCGGGTACAGCGCCACTCACGGTTCAGTTCACCGATACCACCGTTCAGTCGGTCAAGACCTGGTACTGGGATTTTGGCGACAAGGGTACCTCTACCGAACAGAACCCGGTACATACCTACATGACCCCGGGTACGTATACGGTCACCCTCACTGCGGCAAATGGTCAGGGGCTCAGTGCGCTAAAGACACAACCCGGGTATATAACGGTCAGTTCCGGGGGAAGTTCGTCAGGCTCTTCCGGTGGAGTTGGTAGTGACATCGGCGGGCCGGGCAATAGTTCCGTTGGGAATGGGGTCAATTTCACTGCGGATGTGACCTCGGGTGCCCCCCCGCTTACCGTAAAGTTCACGGATACCTCGACTATCGGGAATATTACAAACTGGGCTTGGGACTTCACCGGGGACAACGTCCCGGACAGTTTCGATCAGAACCCTGCGTTCGTTTTCGGGAAGACCGGAAATTACACGGTGAAACTGACGGTGAAAACTACGGAGGGGATGGTGTTCAACCGCACCCTGCCGGATGTTATACGGGTCGTCGACACGTCAGGAGCCAGCGGCGATACGTGGGTATTCTCTGACCAGTCCGGTACCGGCGCGGATTCCTCCGGATCCGATCAACAACAGACGGTCGACCCGGCCCGGGCTGCAACAATGACCCCTGCACCGCAGGGTACAAGCGGCTATTCCCCGCTCGGGACGAAAGTTGCCGAGATCCTTCTGGATACGTTAATCGTTGTCGGTGTTGTCGGAGCCGGGGTGATCCTGTGGAAAAAGATGTAATCAGGATTCCCGGAGCCGGGAATTTGAGTTTTAATCCTGAAACTGAGGGGTATTCATGAAGACCCTGTTTCCCGGTGCCGGATCTCTGATTAATCGGGAAAGTGATATGAAACCTCTTACCATTACAACAATAACCGTTCTTCCGGGAAAGGCACGGGACGGCAGCAGGGAAGCATTCGGGGAGATAACGATTCATGCCGGGGACATGATCTCGATTGTCGGACCGACCGGTTCCGGGAAGACCGCGTTCATCAACGATATCGAAGTGTTTGCCTGTAATGATACGGTGACCGGACGGACGATCCTGGTCAACGGGGAAGTACCCCCGGACGAGATGGTGCGGGACCCGGCAAAAAAACCCATTGCCCTCATTACCCAGAACACCAAGTGCCTGGCGGATCTTACGGTCCAAGCGTTCCTGGAGATGCATGTGAAAGCCCGCAGGATCCCTGACGAGAACCGCACGGCAGAAACGATTGCGCTTGCAAACGAATTCACCGGAGAGAAGATACGCGGGGAGATGCGGATGACCTCGCTCTCCGGCGGGCAGACCCGTTCGCTCCTGATCGCAGATGCAGTCGCGGTGAGCAGCGCCCCAATTATCCTTCTCGATGAAGTGGAGAGCGGCGGGATCTTCAAAGAGAATGTGATTGCGTCCTTAAAGAAAAACAACAAGGCCGTCCTCTTTGTGACTCACGACCCGCTGCTCGCGCTCCTGTCGGACCGTCGTATCGTGATGCGGAACGGCGCGGTAGAATCGATCCTTGAACCAGGGGGGCGGGAGAAGAGGATCCTCGCCCGGATCTCCGAGCTGGACGGGTTCCTTTCCCGGATGCGGGAGAAGATCCGGGCCGGGGAACTCCTTGACGGGGAGGTGCCGATATTATGAAACTGCTTATTTTTGCCGGCCCGCCCAGCGCCGGGAAGACGGCGGTCATCCGCCAGATTATCCGGCAGCTTGCCGGGGAGCATGCGGTCGCCTTTCTCAAGATCGATGTCGTGCGGGCATTTGAAGACGAGGAGTTATCGGCAGAGTTCGGGATCCCCGCGCGGAAAGTCTACTCCGGGGATGTCTGCCCCGACCATACCGGGATCCTTGTCCTCCGGGACGCAATCTCCTGGGCTGACGATCTCGGGGCCGGGATCCTGATTGTCGAAAGTGCCGGTCTCTGCCTCCGCTGCACGCCCTATACTACGCAAGCCCTCGGCGTTGTCGTGCTCTCCGCAGTCGGCGGGACAAACAGCCCGCTCAAGATGGCGCCGATGATCGCCCTTGCCGATGTGGCGGTTGTTACAAAAATCGACCTGATTTCACAGGCAGAAAAGGAGGTATTCCGGGAACGGGTAAGGGAAGTGGCGCCTGATGTGGATATCATCGAGACAAACGCCGTGCAGGGAACCGGGCTCCGGTTCCTGATGAAGGCGATCCGGGCGGTTCCCGATATCACTGCCCCGGACGAGATCGTCCTCCGGGGTATGCCGCCGCTTGCGGTCTGTACTATCTGCGCCGGGAAAAAGGAGATTGGGTGGCAGCACCACTTCGGGATCTTAAAGACCCTGGACAGCGCCGACGATCTCTACCGGGGAGAGTGAAGGGTCATGGTGTGGGAACCGCCCGGCCGGAACTGCGGGGCCTGCGGGATGAAAACGTGCAGCGCCTTTCTCTCCCAGGCCCGGCTGGGGAAAAAGGATCTCCTGGACTGCCCGTATTACCCCCGCCGGTCCGGTGCAGACGGGGTACTCGCGTCCCCCGTGCATTCGGGCCGGGATATCCTCGGGCTCGATTACGATTTTGTGATAAAACCGTTCCCAAACGAGCCTTCCGCGCGCCGGTATATCCAGCCGCTCCGGGCCGACCTGACGGAGCGGTGGGGAATCGGGCCGGGAGATATCCTCCGGGGACGGCCGGTCGAACCCAGCTGCCCGATCCAGCATGTACTTCGGGTCATATCGGTGGACCCGGTAACCGGGATCCTTACCTGCCACACGGTCGGGCCGGCGGTCGCCCGGAAGAGCACGAAGGTTTTTGATATCCGGGCATACCACGAGATCGGGTTTGAAGGGGTAGCCGAGATCGTCCGGCACGAACCCGTGGTCGGGTTCAGGATGAGATTTCTCCCGGCAAACTGCATGCGCCAGCTGGTTCACTCGGGCGTTGTCCAGATGGTGCTGAACAAGTCGTTCGGGACGCATGTGCGGGTCGAGGATCTCCAGATGCACGGGAAACGGGAGAAACTCAAGGACATCACGATCCGTCCCGGTGATTCAGTGTCCATTCAGGATCCCTCCGGTACCAGTAAAATGGTTCTCATCGACGGCATCGAAGTCCACACCACCGATGGCACGGTCCTGGAGCGATCCCGCAAGGATGGCGATCCCGATCGCCGGGAACACGGGCCGGGATGCGGTGGCGGGGGCGGCCATCACCGCCACGACCATGACAGGTCACAGCACAACGACGAGGATTGACCGTCTCATATCGGAAATACGCTCAACAGGTCGGGAATATCTCCACGTTTTCAGATGCAGATCCCGATCAGCACTCTTTGAGGTGTTAACAGTATTCTTTTTATTTTTCCCATAGTCGCACAAATTTAGTTAATTATTTATTGTTCTACATAGAACTGTCCCTGTGATAACGTATTCCCTTCCCGGAAATCCGGTATCGATCCCATGAAGAACACCGGATCCAAAGATGGGTCGATTGATATCCGTTATCCGAATAGAGAGTCTAGGGAAAGTCCCTCGCAAACAGCCTTTGGATTTTAGATAATGCACAAAACCGCCATGAACAGAACACACACAACATTCCCCGCTGGAACCGGCCTTTGGGCATAAGGGGGTACCGGTTCCAGAGAACCGGGGAAACTACTGGTGAAGTGACTTTTTTCCCGCAGGAACGCATTTTACTCATCGTTTAAAAACCCCGGGATCATACAGACTGCCAGATGCAAAGCCGGAACTGACCGGGTTTTTCCGGTTGAGTGGCAGGATCCCAAAAAGACGGTGAAAGATACGTGTTTTTGCGGTCGGGTCCATCATGTATGCCGGCGATATACGGAAATCCGCTATCAGGTATCGACATGGATGCAGAAATCACCCGCCTGACAACTCAGGCACAATCCTATGCAGAAACGCTGGATGAACTCCGCAACGAGATGAAGACCGTGATTGTCGGCCAGCGGGACGTGATCGATCGTCTCCTGATCGCTCTCTGTGCCGACGGCCATGTTCTCCTTGAAGGGGTGCCGGGGATCGCAAAGACGCTCACGATCCGGACGCTTTCGCAGTGCATCGACTGTAGTTTTGTCCGGATCCAGTTTACCCCGGATCTCCTGCCTGCCGATATCATGGGGACGAAGATCTACAACCAGAAGGACTCGACCTTTTCAACGATCAAGGGGCCGGTCTTTGCCCACTTTGTGCTCGCCGATGAGATCAACCGGGCGCCGCCCAAGGTCCAGTCGGCTCTTTTAGAGGCGATGCAGGAACGGCAGGTCACGATCCAGGGCGAGACCCACACGCTTGCCCGGCCGTTCTTTGTGCTTGCGACCGAGAACCCGATCGAGTCGGAGGGCACGTACCCGCT
>NZ_JBAYLY010000050.1:0-13222 GCF_041663825.1 Methanoregula sp. | reverse complement strand
TGCGTCACCGATCTTTGACCTGACAAAGATGGTGCTCCAGCCGTCGGGGCTGCCAACGGAACCGGTTGAGATATCAGCGAGGTTTGCCACGTAGTCCATGCAGACATGGCAGCCGGGCTGCTCATACTTGTGGGTTACCTTGAGCGGCAGCTGAACGACCTGTCCGCGCTTGCCGTAGACCCAGAACTTGCCCTTCCCGATCTCCATCTTCTTGACGGACTCGAGCTTCATTGCCGCGTGGTCTTCCACGAGCTGGATGATACTCTGGTACGGGAAGTTCTCCATGCAGAAGATACCGACTGCAAGAGCAATCTTGTCGCCGACGTCTCTCCAGCCGAACGGGTACAGCTGACCCTTCCTGACCGCCTGCATCTGGCACGGGGTGCCAACGATACCGATCTTGTCAAGACCATAACTGCGGGTTGCTTCCTTGATTAAGGAAACGTTCGGGCTGATGTTGTACTTGGTGCCGCGTGCCGCGAGCAGTTCTGCCTTTGTAGTCGCAACGACTGGTTTTGGTCTCCAGTGGTGCGAAACCGGGGTTCCGCACATGTCGTTGTCGTCACCGTCTTCGTAGGTTCCTGCTACAATGGCGCCGTCAATGATTCCCTCTTCGAGTGCATATGCAAAGAGCGAGGTAACGATACCGCCGTCCTGTGCACCCTTGAGAATCTCCTTGTCGGTGCTTCGTGCTGACACACATGCCTTGTATTTACCGAGTTCTGCTCCCATTTCAAACACCTTCACTGGAGTGCCGCCATAATGGCCTCGTTGATCGCCTCGTACTCAGTGACAACATCCGTGTTGAAGAACCCTCTCGGGCACTGGGCATAACAGGCACCACACTTGATGCACAGGTCGCGCTCGCCGTTCGGCTTGCCGAATTCCATGGTGATTGCACGAACCGGGCAGGCTGCTGCACAGCTGCCGCATCCCATGCACAGGCCCTGGTTGATGACTTCGGTCATCAGTTCGCAGAAGCATGCGCTGGTTCCCTTTGCCGCCATGTTCATGAGCGGGGTCAGGAACTTGGTTGCGAGCTCTTTCTGTTCCTTTGTTCCCTTTAAGAGCAGGTACGCCATAACAGCGGTATTCCTGATCATCTGCGGGGTCGGTGCGCAGCCGGGGATGTAGATATCGACCTTGATTAAGTCGCCAATCGGCAGGTATGACTCGTGTGCCGGCTGGTTCTGCTGGCCGCCGCGTGCAAACCGGGTAATGTTGCCGTAGCATGCGCAGCCACCCAGTGCAACAACCACTGCTGCCTTCTCTCTGGTCTCCTTAATCTCTTCAACTGCGAGCTTGTCCTGAATACAGACTGAGCCCTCGACGAATGCAACATCGACCTGCTGGATGTGCCGGACATCGGCAAGTGTAAGATGGTATTTCAGGTCGACATACCGGTCGAGGAGAGTTAACAGTCCGGCGTAGTTGTCTGCGAGTGCAACCGTGCAACCGGTGCATCCACTCAGGTGCGTGTAGCCCAATGAAATCTTGTCTACCACAGGCTTAACCTCCTTGTTTGTTGTTTCCACTTTTTTTACTACGTCAGCCGCTTTTGCAGGTGCCGCAGCTTTCTGCGGTTCCTCGCTGGCGTTCTTCTTAAAGACACTAGATAGCAGTCCCATAATCAACACCTATTGTTTCCAGTACAACTCGTACCGCTTTGGGAATTGCCTTTGAAACCTCATCCGAGAGCCCGATCTCCATATCGGGATCCGTGACGCGTTTGGGCTGGCATCCGATGATTGTAATATCAATCCGGTCTTTGATCCGCTGGAGCGGTTCCGCGAGATCCCACGAGTGCGCATCGCGATAACTGCCCGGGGGCAGGTCCTCGATCCGCAGTTTCGTTACCGATCCCGGTTCTGCACCGTAATCCGCGATATCGACGATTACGAGTCTTTTTGTCACTTCCGGGTCGAGCAGCGTAAAAATAAAGTGCGGGCCGCCAAGGCCTGCATCCACTACTTTTACATTGTCGGGAAGTGTGAGTTTCTGCAACTCTTCGACTACCGCCGGACCAAAGCCATCATCTGCAAACAGGGGATTTCCACACCCTGCGACTACAATCTCGGGATACAGCATGACCTTTCTTACGCTCACTGCTGGATGAGTTTCTGGGCGACTACCTTGTTGTCCTCATTGACTACGATCATGTGTGTAGCGCACGAGACGCACGGGTCGTACCCGCGCATGATAACCTCGGCGAGCTGCCAGGGAGCACCGGTGAGTGCTGCACTGCAGGTTGCAAAGTTCCAGGTGGTCGGAACGAGCATCGAGAAGTACTGGACCTTCCAGTCCTTGACCTTTGCAATGTGGACATCGGTTCCACGGGGGGCTTCGTTTGCTGCCCACCCGAGGCTGCCGTCGCCGTTCGGGATGTAGTCTGCAACGACCTTTCCGCTCGGGTTGAGCTCGTCGATGCAGTCGATCATCTCGTACAGGCTGTCGGTGTATTCCATCTCACGGGCAATGTTCTGGCCGATGGTGCCCTTCTCATCAAAGTTCTTGTACTTGACGAGACGTGCACGGGGACCGACTTCAACGGGCTGGCCGTCGTACATCGGGATACCGGTGCAGGCTTCCATCTGCGGGTTGACCTTGGTGCCGAGCTTGGTGGTTCCGCCGACCGGGTACTTGGGCTCTTCAAGGGAGATCTCCATCTCGCCCATGTACCAGTCAAAGGGCCGGACTTCCTTGAACCGGTTGATGTCCCAGCTGGGGCATTCGTCAAGGCTTGAGCTGCCGTAGAACGGGTGGGTTGCAAGGTAGCCCTGGTCGTGGTACCCGAGGTCCTTGGGGAGTGCGACCTTCATGCCGCCGACATCGACCCAGTCTCTCTTCTGGTAGTTCCGCAGGACTGCAATCATGAAGTCCATCTGCTGGTGGGCAAGAACAAGGCCTTCCTTTGCGAGGTCGTACATCTTGGTCTTTGCCTGCGCGGAGCAGTTCATGTACATACCGCCGACACGGGGGTTGCTCGGGTGGATGGCTTCGCCACCGGCGATCTGGCCGATGGTCTGTCCAATCTCACGGATCCGCTGGATGCGCTTTGCAACGCTGCGGACCGGCTCTTCAGGTGTGAACGGGTTAATCTTGACATCGGTGCCCGGGAGATACAGGTCGGGCAGGATCAGGATGTCATGCAGTGCAATGCTGTGCAGACGGTTTGCCAGCTGGAGGATGTAACGAAGCTTCTTGGCATCCTTGGGGATCTCGACCTTGATGGATGCTTCCATTGCCTCGGTCGCTGCCAGCGTGTGTGCAATTGGACAGATACCGCAAACGCGGGATGCAATCTTTGGTACCTGTTCAGGAGTCTTTCCGATTGCGAGTTTCTCAACTCCCCGCACCGGAGTAATAGAACACCAGTTACCTGTCTCGATGATGCCTGCATCATTTACTTTCAGGACAAGCTTCGAGTGTCCCTCATGTCTTGTGGTTGGGGAAATCTCTACAACTTTCGACAATATAATCGCCTCATGTTATGTTGAGTTGTTCTGATCGCTGTACAAAAATTACTCTATACTTCTCTCATCTCTAGAGATAATTGACCGTACAAAGTACGTTCAACATTATCTTCTCCGGACCCTTTTATAACAGTTATTGTTTAGTCGTGCAATTGCCGAAATCAGAAATATGCGCGAGAATTGGTCATGAAAATAAAAACGGTGCAAAAATACCGTTTATTTCGGCCGCACCATCGGGCCAAAAATTACAGCCTGATTATATTAATTACAAATTATCTCCCTTTGTTTTATACTGTTATTCTGAAGATTTTTTGTCGTAATTGAGCTCGTCCAGCAGTTCTGCGAGCGTAGCCCTCCGTTCGGCGTACGCGTCATGCTGGTGGATGCTTTCCTCATTGCTCTGCTTGATGGTGACCACGGCATCGCCGGGAAGATAGTCAAATCCGGTCAGGACTTTTTTTGCCATCTCCCGCACACAGTCTTCAACAAACCGTGGATTTTTGTGCGCGGCAAGCACCACTGCACTTTCGTCGCCGCGCTTGAGGAGTTCGTAGATGCCCGCGCTCATGGACTCCTTGATGATCCGGATAATCGTTTCCAAGTCGACGTGCTCGTCGTCATCTGTCTCGATACAGAGGAAGCCCCGGCCCCGCTGGTTGTGGGTCGCCATCGGGACTTCGGCAAAGAACGCGTCAATGGTCTTCTGGTCGATCCCCAGTCCTTCAAGGACCTGGTTTGCCCGCTCCTTCATAATGTTCTGGGCACAGGGACAAGCGGTCATGCCCGTGACTTCGGCACCGATGCTTTTCCGCACCATCGGTTCGCGGAACGTCCTTTTTGCAATCGCCCGCGCGTGCACCTTAACGACTTCGTGGCATGTCGTATGGCTCACGGGGGTCTCGCGCTTGACCATGAACTCGCTGCGCATGAGTACCTCCGTGCGATCGGCGTACTCGTGACGGTCAAGCAGTTTCCGTGCCACCGCGCTGCAGAGGTTCTCGATCTCGTTGACCTTGCCCTCGATCGCCTGCTGGAGCACTTCATCGATCACCTCAAAGTTCCGGGACAGGTTTGCACCCTTAAGACTGCCGGGCAGGTCCACGTATACATCGAAATTAGAGATAAAGATGACCGGCCTTTTATCGGGGCGGGTAACTTCCACAAGTTTTTTTACGTTTTTTACCCCGACGCGGGTGAGGTTGATCCTGACATCGGGTGATGTGGCCTGGACATCGGGCAGTTTCCCGCTGAACGGCTGATCCGGGGCGTTGTCCACTGCAGCGTGTTTAATAAGTCATCGCTTCCATGCTGATATTCGAATGCTCTTCTTTAGTTTTTCCATATAATATTTATGTGCTTTCTTACTGATATCAAAGGGATTACCCTATGATGAAGAAATACTATGAATCCGATGCCGATCTCTCGGTGCTGAAGGGCAAGAAGATCGCGGTGATGGGATATGGTTCCCAGGGACGCGGGCAGTCCATGAACCTGCGTGACAGCGGTCTTGACGTGATCATCGGCCTGCGCAAAGGAAAAAGCTGGGATGCGGCAACGAAAGACGGCATGACGGTAATGCCCGTTGCTGAAGCGGCAAAGAAGGCAGACATTATCCAGATCCTCCTGCCCGATGAGCTTCAGGCGTCTGTCTACAAAAGCGAGATTATGCCGCATCTTTCCGAGAACAAGACGTTGATGTTCTCCCATGGGTTCAACATTCACTTCGGCCAGATCGTGCCGCCGGCAAATATCGATGTCATCATGGTGGCGCCAAAGGGCCCCGGCTTCATGGTGCGCCGGCAGTACGAGGAAGGCAAGGGTGTCCCGGCCCTTATTGCCATCGAGCAGGATCACACCGGGAAAGCCCACAAGACCGCGCTCGCATATGCAAAAGGTATCGGCGCGACGCGTGCAGTCGTCCTTGAAACCACGTTCCGCGAGGAGACCGAGACCGATCTTTTCGGCGAACAGGCAGTACTGTGCGGAGGTATCTCCTCACTTATCAAGGCCGGGTTTGAGACCCTCGTTGACGCAGGGTATGCGCCCGAGATGGCGTACTTAGAGGTCTGCCACGAGACGAAACTCATCGTCGATCTTATTTACGAGGGCGGACTCACAAACATGCGCCAGTACGTGAGCAACACTGCGCAGTATGGGGATATGACCCGGGGCCCCCGTGTGATCGGGCCGGAAGCCTACGAAGCGATGGAGGAGATCCTTGGCGAGATCCAGAGTGGCGAGTTCGCCAAGGAATGGATGCTTGAGAATATGGTCAACCGCCCGGTCTTTAACGCGCTTACAAAAGCGGACGAGGAGCATCTCCTTGAAGTGACCGGTAAGGAAGTACGGGCGATGATGCCCCAGTTCAGAAGATAACCATACCCTTTTTCTTTTTATACCATTTTTTAATCTGGTTCCGGTACAAGCGTTTGCGTACGCCTTTTCGCGTGTGAAACTTTTTTGGGCTGGAGGTACGTTCTATTCTGTATGAAGATCTGTATCATCTATCATTCTGAAACGGGAAACACCCGGCACATTGCGCAGCACATTGCATCTGCCACGGTTGACAGTCATCTTGTGGAGGTGACCGACCTGGCAGAGCATTCCTCGCTGACACGGTTTCTTATGCAGTGTAAAGCGGCAGTGAGTGAAGATACAACAACGATCGAGCCATCCAAACTGGATGTAAAAGAATACGATCTTTTAGTGTTCGGCTCGCCGGTCTGGGCGTTCAAGCCGACGCCCGCCATCCACACGATCATCAATACCCTGACCGGTTGCGAGAACAAGCGGGCGGTCGCGTTTGTCACCAGCGGCGGCCGGCCCGGCCAGAGCAAGGAAGTCTTCAAAAAATGGATCGAGAGCCGGGGCATGCGTTTTATGGGATTTACCTCCATAGACCAGAAGGATATCGAGGACGATGCAAAGAATGCCGGGGTTGTTGCCTTCGTGACGGCGGCCGCGCCAAACCTGATGTAAAACTCCGACGGGATATCCCGACCGGTCAGTAAGACCGTTCGCTCACGTCCTTTTTTTGGGATATCTTTTCTTTATCCCGGTATACCGTCGGGTGTGTACTTGTTTTCACCGGGCTAATCAGGATCCGGTGCCTGAGAAAGACTTTTGCCCCTATGCAGCCCTTAGAGTATACACGTATGACGGACTCTTATGAAGATCTCTTAAAAAATGCCTATTCCCATATATCAGAAAAAACAGCCTCTTCGGATCGTTTTGTAGTTCCTGAAGCAAAGGCGTACATTGAGGGCAAGACCACCATCCTTGAAAATTTTGTCGAGATCGCCGACAAAGTCCGTCGCGACAAGGATCACCTGATGAAGTACATCCTCGGGGAGCTGGGAACTTCGGGGAAGATCGATGGCACCCGTGCGATCTTCAACGGGAAGTTCGAGATCTCGCTGTTCCGGATTATCATCAAGAGTTACGTCGACGATTACGTGATCTGTTCCGAGTGTGGCAAGCCCGACACGCGCCTTGTCAAGGATGACCGGGTTCTTACCCTCCGCTGCGATGCCTGCGGTGGCCACCGGCCGGTCCGGAAGCGAAAGGTGAGAACCGAGCCGGTTTCGGAGAACCTTGAAGAGGGACAGGTTCTTGATGTCGAGATCCAGTCGCTTTCAAAGCGTGGCGACGGTGTCGTGAAGATGGGCCGCTACATCATGTACGTGGCAAACGCGAAACCCGGCCAGAGTGTGAAGATCAAGATCTCGCGGATCTCCGGGTCTATCGTCTTTACTGAACGGGCTGAGTAAGGCCGGGTCATCCGGGTAATGTGGGTAGAGAAAAGAGATCTCTCATTTTTTAATTGGTTTTTCCGGGTTCAGATTCCGGAGCAGGGTTCCGGGGGATATGCCCCGGGGATGAGCTGCGAAGCCTGAACGCGAGGGGGTATCCCCGCATAAGATGTAACCCATCGCGCCCTTCCCTGCAGGATCATGAGGGATCCCCTGAGGGGGTATTCTGTTGATCGCAGGAGACCCTCCCGGAAGGTTTCCCTCCGTCTCCAGTTCCCGACCCTGGTATTCCCGTGGAAGTTCAGGTGTAAACGTGAATATTGTACCGGTCACATGACACGGGATACCCCCGCAGGGGACATGCCCTTATAAGGGATCGGTCCTGCCGAACCACCCTGCGGGGATTATGAGAGACCCTCCGGGGGGTATGACTAGTAAAGGGCCGGTCCCCCCATCCCCCCTATCCCGGATCGTAAGTGACCCCTACAGGGGGTATCTGTGGATCTGGTTCTCCGGTTTTGTGGTGTGGGGGAAGTGAGTATTCCTCCGGGATCGTGTAATGCCAGTGTGCGGCTTGGTACGAGAAGTTCGTACGCCTGATGGCTGTCGCCAAAAAGACCGGTCGGGTGACATTTCCCTGGTGAACGGGAGACTACTCCACCAAATCAAAAAAGTATTGAAAAACTATTCCTGCAGTGTTCTTATTTCTGTTTTGCAAGGCCTTTTAAGAGGTCGTCGCAGTTGCCGGATATTTTTTTGCAGGCTTTCTTTATGATGGTCAGGGGGTTTTTCTTCGCGCTCTTCGTGGTCACCAGCAGCACCGGGTCTGAAAACTGGAACTCGATGGTATATTTTGCGACATCGACATCCGGGTCGGTCAGGATTTCCTCGACAAGGGCGTTCATGAACGTATGACCCTCCCCCTGGATAATGAGTCGTGCCTTATCTTTTTCGAGTTCAAGTACTTTTACAATCATGCACCTATGTTTGGGAATCTGTGAACTATTAAAGTATGGGTGAGTGTGGCATGGTGAAACAGAAAAATTCTGTCCGACCGGTCCGACAGGAAAAGATGATTATTTTTTAGGGAAATTCGAAGATTTCGCCGTCATACCCAAGATGCGGGTACTCCCACGGCATCACGTGGCTGATGTGGACGCACCGGAACTCTTTTGGGTGCAGGCTCTCGGCAAGCGTGCAGGCATCGAGATAGTTCATGTGCTTCGTGATCGTCATATGCGAGGGCACGATGGCGTCAAGGAGAAGAAGATCGAGGTTTTCGAGCAGATCGAGGCCCTTTTGCGGGATGTCCCGGTTGGTATCCGAGGTGTACCCCACTTTTACCCCGTCCGTCTCAAAGACAAAGCCACAGGTATAGGCCGGCGGATGTTTCACGATAAACGGTGTGATCGTGATCCCGAAGAGATCAAACGGTACATAGGGCTCCACCGGCATCCGGTCAAAGTTCAGGAACCTGAACGTCTCGCCGCAGTACCGGAGCACCTGCTCGGCAGCAAAGACCGGGGGTACTTTCTGGACCCGGTAGAACTCGCCAAAGCCCATGAAATGATCATAGTGCCCGTGAGTCCAGATCACCGCATCGATATGGGGTGAGCCGTACCGGAGGAGCTGCTGCCTGAGGTCGGGCGAGGAATCCACAAGGATGTGGCGGCCATTCTTTTCGATGAGGATGGATGTCCGGAGCCGGCCGGTGCCGGTCTTTTGCGCATGCAGGCACTGGGGGCAGTCGCACCCGATCTTCGGGGTGCCGATTGCATCCCCGGTACCGAGCAGTATGAACTTCATCCTACATCCAGTTCAGGTTCCGGATCGCGTCGCGGTTTCTGACCATGCGGATCCCTTTTTCGAGGTCCCTGGTATCGATGGCTTCGCGCTTGTCCATGAGCGCCGAAAGGAGCGCCTCTTTTACCATGAGCCGTAAATCGGCGCCTGAGAATCCCTCGGTCAGTGCCGCCATCTCCTGGTAGTCGCAGGTGCAGTCCATGGTTGATGTGACGCTCTTTATGATCTCCTTGCGCATCTCTTCCCCGGGCAGGGGGAACTCTATGACCTCGTCAAACCGCCGCCACGCGGCCTCGTCAAGCAACTGCGGATGGTTTGTGGCGCCGATCAAAATGACGCCGTTTTTTATCAGGCTGATGCGGTCAATATTTTTTAAGAGGGCGTTGACTGCCCGCTTCAATGCGCCATGATCGTCGGAGACCCGGCTCTTTGCGATAAAATCGAACTCGTCGATAAAGAGGATCGAGGGCGAGAGTTTCTTTGCAATCTCGAAGATTTTGTCGATGTTTTTGGAAGTCTCCCCCAGGTACTGGGACGTGATCATCGAGAGCCGGACTTCGAGGACCGGCATGTGCATATTGTGGGCCATCGCAAGGGCAAGAGAGGTCTTCCCGGTGCCGGGCTGGCCGACAAAGAGAAGTTTCCCTACCTCGTAAATACGGTGACGGTTCAGGAAATCCCGGTGGTGCAAAGCGTGGTGGATCTTGTTGATGATCGCGGTCTGCTCCGGGGTGCAGATGATGTCTTCCATCCGCTGCTCGACCTCGTCAGGAGCCATCACGATCACAAGATCGAGGGCTCCCCGGATTTTCTCGTCCTCACCGATCAGCTTGGAAATTTTGGCATCGAGACTGGCTTTGGTGTCTTCGTAGCGTGGGTTTGCATTCCTTACTTCCTTATATGAAACTCCCGTGCCGTTAAAAGAATCAAAGAAAAAGGCAAGGGCCGGGTTCTGCACGACGAGCGGTTTACCCCCCTGCGCAAGGAACCATTCGGCTGCCGGCTTGAGGGTGGTAATCTTCAGACGCTGTCCGAAGTCTTCGTACGATACGAACGGGTTCTTGGAAATCTTCTCATGCGCAGCCGCGATGTCGAGCGTGCGCTTGATCAACCCGTCACTCACGTACACCGGGCGCTTGATGCTTTTTGTATCCCCGGAACAGAACATCTCCCGGCACGCTGGTGTCAGGTCATTGAGATCGAGTGTCGGGTTCTGGTTGAAAATTTCGGCAGTCAGCAGGACTTCCATGATGCGCAGGCTTTCTAAATCTCCGGACATGGCTGTAACCTTTATCATTTAACGCCTGAATCTTTATATCTATCCCATCACCGGGTTGTGACAATGCAGCCATCGGCAGTTACGATCAGGGTGTGCTCGTGCTGGGAGACCAGCGAACCCTGGATATCGGAAAGGACGGGGTAGCCGTGGACGATCTGGGATCTGGTAAGCCCGAGGAGTGCGAGCTCCTTTTTCTTGTCGTTGAGCGAGCGGCGGGAGAAGGGAAGTCCGTGAAGGGGAGTGATCTGCTCCATGACTGCACGGGCTGATGGGATCCGAACGGGTTTTTCTGCGATCTGGGAGTAGATCTCGACCCGTGTCTTCTCGCCGATCCGCCCGCTCCCGGTCGTGGCGAGTGGTTCAATGGCAATCGCCATGCCTTCTTCAAGCACCGTGCCGCCATGGATGCTGATGTTGGGGATTGTCGGGTCCGTGTGGGCCACGTACTGGTCGAGACCGTGACCGGTAAGATTTGCAATGGGCCGGTATCCCCTGCTTAAGATCTCCTTTTCGACCGCTGCGCCCAGTTCTCCAGTAGTAACACCCGGACGGACCAGATTTATCGCTGCTTCGAGCGCCTCGCGGGACGCTTCAAGGAGGAGCGAGTTGTTCCCCAGATCGATCGTGGTTGCGGTATCCGCGATGTAGCCGTCGATCTGCACCCCGAGATCGAGCTTGACTACGTCACCTTTGGCGAAAGTCCGCTCATCACCGGTCGATGCAGTATCGTGCGCCGCGTCCTCGTTTAAGGAGACGTTGAGCGGGAAGGCGAGATCGGCGCCCTCGTTTTTTACCCGGGCCTCGACGGATTCGACCAGTTCAAGGTAGGACCTGCCAACCCGGATCTCAAGCGCGCTCTCTTTTAGAATAGTGGCTGCAAGTTTTCCTGCTGCCAGGTATTTTTCGAGTATCTCGTCATTCATACGATCAGTTCCTCCTCAAACTTCGTGAAATCCACAAATTTTCCTGCACGCACCGCGCCCATGTCTTCGAGCCGGACACCGCCGACCCCGGGATAATAGAGACCCGGTTCGACGGTGACAACAAAACCTGTTTTTAGTGCCCCTCCCGCTGGTCCTACTGTGGGGAATTCGTGGACCTGGAGCCCGACGCCGTGGCCGAGATTGTGGATGAACCCCCGGGTATCGCTCTCATAGCCACGGCTTTTAAAATAATCCACGACTGCGGTATGTGCATCCGCGCCCGGCACCCCGGCCTTTATGTGGGAGATCCCGATCTGCTGGGCCTCTTTTACTGCTGCGTACATGTCGGTAATCTGCTGGTCCGGTTTTCCCTTTGAGACCGTCCGGGTCATGTCCGCGTAATAGCCCGTGGTCTCGTCCTCCGGGAACATGTCGATTACGATGGGCATATTGGGCCTGAGCGGGCCGCTCCCGATGATGTGCGGAAACGCGGTATCCTCGCCGCACGAGATGATAGTCTCGACCGCCCGGCAGCCGTCATCCATGAGATGTTTGTGCATCGCTGTCCGCACCAGTTCCGAGGTAAGCGGTGCGCCGTCATGACACAGGATGCCTTTTTTCACGGTTGCGTTTCTGATAAGCGAGATCCCAAATGCCATTGCGCGTTCGGTTTTCTTCTGAACCGTTTGTATGAGCCGGATCTCTTCGGGCGTCTTTTTTGCCCGCATCTGTTCGATGGTACCCACATCGACGATCACCCGGGCTGATTCTTCGAGTGCCCGCAGGAGCGCCGCGGGAAGGGTGGGTGAGACGAGCAGGGTCTTTCCGGTCTGTCCTCGGATCATCTGCGCGGCCGCTTTCCAGGGATTCTTCTCTTTTTTTGTGATATCGGGAAGACCCGCCTGTATCCGGGTTATGACGGCAGCAATCGATTCGCGGGAGGCCCGCTCGGATTCCATCTGGGGGACAATGATGGTCCCGGGCTGCCTGTATTTTTTAAAAAAAACAAAGGAATCATGCATCACAAACCTCGACAGGTAACGCATGTTCGCGTCCTCTCCTCCGGCATAGTGCACAAAGGCATCCGCCCCGCACTTCTTCATTGCAGCGTCCAGTGGATCCATTGCCATACATCTACGCGCTGAAACGTCAAGTACTTTTATTCCCGGATTCTAACGTACGAGTGATGGACGAAACAACAAAAGAACAGTTTAAGTGGAAATTCTACCGGCTGGCCATCCAGCTCAATGCGATCATTCTGCTCGTGGCGTTTGCAGTACTTGCCCTTTTTTTTGTCCCGGCCCCGTACCGGCTTCCTGCTGTGGCAGGTATGCTGGTCATTGCCATTGTGCTTTCGTGGAACTTTGTCCTGAAATACCGGTCGACCAAAGCATGGCTTGATGAGCATTGAAGTAAAGGTAACAGTATAAGGTACATGACGGTCCCGTGGCGATACCATGCTCAAGAGAATGAAGGATGAAATCGAGCTCTTAAGCCGGCACATTGAGGTGGCCCGGACGGTGGCGGAGCACCAGCCGATCGGGATCATGAAGCTTGCCGAGATCCTCGATCTCCCGTCTCACCGGATCCGGTACTCCCTTCATGTGCTCGAACAGTTGGGCTACATCCGCGCATCATCGGAGGGAGCGGTTGCAACCGAGCGGACCCGGGAACTCTTCGCGCACTTAAATGAGGATCTGGACGATATTATCCGGCTCGTGAACGCGATGAAAAAACCCTGACCTGAAAAGCCCGTCGGTTTCCCCCTCTTTTTGTCATCCCCGCGTACTTTTTGGTGTGCCGTCATGCAATTCCACCATTAGTTACCTTTAAAAATCCTCACAAAGAACCTATTAAGGCACAGAAGTCTGTTGCCGCCATAACTCAGTTGGTAGAGTGGCTGGCTGTTAACCAGCATGTCACAGGTTCGAGTCCTGTTGGCGGCGCTCATGGGCCTGTAGCTCAGTCCGGTTAGAGCGCCCGGCTCATAAC
>NZ_JBAYLY010000049.1:0-13310 GCF_041663825.1 Methanoregula sp. | reverse complement strand
GCCGCACAGAGCATGACTGTCCTCTTCTTCTGGTGTGCATTCGTGCCATAGTTATACCTCCGGTTAATATGTAAGTCCAGAAAAGTGCAGTATGCTTACTGACTCTCTGTAATCCCAAAGCCTGTAGTTTTGAGGCCGTGCCAGTTTTGGCACGTCGGACTTACATCTGTCAGCACCAATTAAAAGTGCTGTCTTACTATTGGAGGGGAGGGATAATAAATGGTATGGGTAATAAAAGGGGGCCAATATCTATTCTTCAGTTATTTTTAGGTGTTCAATGACACCAGCAAAAATTTGTAAAAACGTTTCCAGATTCCTCTCATCTTTAAGAGAGGATATGAGAAATGCCTGCCATGCGTTGATATATTCTTCTTTTATCGTAATACCTGAAATTTGATTTAAATTTTCCAAAAGTTCTTGTCGTTTATGAATATCTGAATAATAGGGAGTGATTTTTAATCGATCAAATTGGACATAGATCAGTCCATCTGTCTGAAAATTAAACGGTGAAGAAACATATTCCCCATTCAGGAAAATTTTATTGCTGGTTCCATTCTTTATTCCATTTCCAAAGTTGTAATCTATCTTTTTCTGCTCCAACCACCCGAATATTTTCTCCATAATCTGTTTGTCGGATATTCCCTGGCGCGTCTCAAGTTCTGAGAGAAATGATTCTTTATCCCAATTTTTTCGAAGGGATGTACTCTTGTTTATAACAGCCTGAGTTGTCTGCCCAATAACTCGTGGAACCAATGTTTTTAAATTTTCACCAGTGAATTGTTTGACCTCGACTGCAAGAACCACTACATCATCATTTAGTTTCTCATTCAGGAATTCTACGATTCTCCTGAGCTCTTTTGGTATTTCATCAGCAACAAAAAGGAGTCTCACTTTCCCCGCTTTTAAATTACTCTTAACCAGTTCCCAAGTGTTTTCATAGTCCGTTTCCGGGCCAAGTGCATCCCGCATTACTTGTTCCGGGATTCGGCCCTGTGTGGAATTTTTCTGTTCGAACTGTGCCTTGATTTCCGAAACATCCCAATATTCAATGCCGTTTGCTGCATAATCCAGCATCTGTGCCACGACTTCACGGCGGGCCCGTGTATCGGTACTTCGTTTTACTTCGACAAATGTGGGAATTCCGTCCTGATCAATGAAAAGGTGATCAAGGGACCATCGGTATACTGCGGATTTTTCATCCTGAACCCCCTGCTCCCTTGCGATTAACAACCATCTGCGCGGATTTTCACAGTCTATCTGATCGCCGGCAAGGATCTTTGGATAATCAGCGAGAAGTTTCTGGAACAAATCTTCGGAATCGTATTTTTCTTCCCGCAACTCTACCAGTTTATTATCCTGAATCAAAAAAATCACGCCAGACATATCTATCTATATCATTTTACATTCGATAAATGGAAATCGAAATTATCCTGTGTGTTGAATTGGTATTATTGGATAAACCAAAAAAACCTGTTTGGAGGCGCCCCCTCTTTCTTTGTGACGCACCTGGGGGCTGCCGCCCCCGCCGCGTGGGCGTCCCCCGGTTGCGATGATGCTGTATATTACCTGCAACAGTTTTGATTTCAAGGCATGTTTATGAGTAAAAGTAATACTCACACTATCGCAATTGCGCCCCGTCCCCCTTGGGGGACTGGTGGCGCAAGAGGGGGGATCCGGGGCATGAAAACCTCGTTTTCACGTATCGCAGCAATTAAAATTTTCTCACGCTTCTTCAAAAGTCAGGGTCAGAACCTCGCCCGTTGCGGCGGTAATCTCAACTGAGCTTCCCCGAGTTACAAAAACTACCTGACGTTGCGGTTTATCGTGTATAGGTCCTGTTAATGTAATTGTACAGAAATATCCGACTGAAGTTTTGCAGACTCGTAAGTATAGCGAACGAAGTAAATCCAAAATCAGCACCTCGAATTAAAAGAAGATAAAGAGTACTGGTTATGTGTGAAGATATTTGTTATCCTTTTAGTTTAGGATGTGGAAATTCGGCCAATCGGGGAGATGTCAGGGAATCTGTATGTTCGTTTTGGTACTGATGGCCAAAAATGAATTTGACCCCCCCCTTCTTCAGCGCGTTAGTATATTATCCGGCACCTCTTTTGCCAGCTTCAGCCTGCCGATCAGCAGCCAGCCGGAAAGGCACACGAACCCGACCGTCGCGTAGATCGCCCCGAGAATGAAGACGAGGTTATGTGCATCAAGGGAGGCGATGAGTATCCCGGCACTCCCAAAGACAAGGCCGAAACAGTTGATGAGTGCCGATGCGGAACCGGTATCTTCCCTCTGCTGTTCGAGCATGAGGAAAGCACCGGGCGACCGCACGCAGCTGCCCATCAGGGTCGCCGGGAAGAGGGCAAGCGCAAAGACAAGGGGGCCCATGCCGCCGGCAAGGCAGATCAGGGCACCACCCAGGATCATTACGGTAAAACAGGAGACGATGATGGTCCTGCGGGAGAACGAGCGGGAGAGCCTGAGGTAGAGCAGGGGGCCGGCGATCATGGCGATGGCGTTTATTGCAAAGTAGAAACTGAACCACTGTTCCGAGAGCCCGAACCCGTCTTCGTAGATGTACGAGGAATCGGCAATGAACGCAAGAGACGCTACGCTGACAAGCGAGAAGACGATAAGGAGCGAGGTAAACCCGGGGTTTTTCAGCACGATCCCGAGCCTGCGGACGGACTGCGTCATGGTGCCGGTGTACCGCGACGGGATGGTCTCCGTAAGCAGCAGGCCGCCGGCAAGAGAGACGATCCCGATGAAACCGAGTACTACAAAGAGGCCCCGCCACGAGGTATAGGGGAGCATGAACGCGCCAAGCACCGGGGCGACGGCGGGCGAGATGACGACCATGGACTGGACGACGGCAAGTACGGACTCCTGTTTTCGTCCCTCGTACAGGTCTTTTACCATGGCGGTTGCGACTGCGGAAGCGGCACTGCCCCCGACCGCCTGGAGGATCCGAAAGAAGATCAGGTGCCAGATGTCCCACGATACTGCGCAGGCCACGCTTGCGGCAATATACAGCACAAGCCCGGTGAGCAGGACCGGACGGCGGCCGTACTTGTCGGAGAGCGGTCCCCAGAAGAGCATCCCGAGGGAAAAGAAGACAAAGAAGAGGATCAGGGTAAGGTTCGTGAGGTCAACGGAAACCCCGAAGTAGTTCCCCATTCCGGGAAGGGCGGGAAGGTAGAGATCGGTGGAGAGTGGGACAAAGGCGGAGAGCAGTGCGATGAGCGCGATGAGGCCCCGGTCGCCAAGGTACTTCTGGCGGGGACTGCTTTTGGGAACTTCGGCGATTATGGGATCCATTGCTGCTTCACGGCTGGTACGGTTTTTTTCAGGAAAATAATTTGTCCGGGAACAGGTTTAGGGTTTGCACCGGAGACCTGTGGCCGGAGCGGGCCGGGAGCAGGGGACAGGCCGTGCAAAAAATTTCCGCTCGGTTCCGCAGCTTTTTACTCATACGAAACAAACGGGAGGGTACGATGGACGACCCTGCCCGAGACTCAACAGAGGACGAGGATCTTATCCTGTTCCGGGACTGTTTCTCGGTAAAATATATCCAGTCCGCTGCCCTCTTCTGCCGTCTCGGGTTTGCCATAGAGTCCGGTTACGCCCGGACCGGTTCAGTGTCTGCCGATGAGCGGCTCCGACATGAGGCGTTTATCCTCAACGCAATATTCTCGTCCGTGGCGTTTTTAGAGTCTACCATCAACGAGCTCTGGTCCGATGCAGCTGACAACGCGTATTTCTTCCCCGATGAAAAGAACGAAGCGCTGTTGCGGGCGGTCGGGGAGAAATGGAACAATGAGAATTACTTTGACCGCACCCCGCTGCCGGTCAAGTACCAGAAAGTCCTGGAGATCGGCAATAAACCCCTGTTTCCTGAGGACGACCCGGTCTTCTACGGGATAAAGGACCTGATTGCGATCCGGAACTACCTGATGCATTACCGGCGCGAATGGGTGACTATCCAGACCGGTAACACTCCCGCTGCCGGCTCCGGGGCCCCTGCCGATAAATTCGAGCAGCACCTCAGGGACCGGTTCAGGGAAAACCCGCTCGCCCCAACGAACCTGCCGTTCTTCCCGGACCGGTGCCTTGGACACGGGTGTGCGGAATGGGCGGTAAATACCAGTCTTTCGTTCACCGACCGGTTCTTTGATGCTCTTGGCCTTCCCACATCCTACGAGGGAATAAAAAAGGAACTGCGGACGAGATGACCGGACGGGACACCCCGCCGGATCCTCGCGTGTACATATCCCGTTGTGATCCCGTCCGGGAAAATTATAAAAAAAAGGATGCCAGCGGTATATGACCGGGAAAGTTACCGCTTCTTTCCCCTTTTCTTCTTTGGCTCGTCCTTAGCCATGGACATCAGATCGATGATATAACTGCCCTCTTCCCCGCCGACACTCACGATCCGCTCGTCGCTTTTGGCCATCTTGTCGATGTTGAGCTCGTAGGTGCCCGGGCCCACGATCCGGATCGTCTCGACCCGATCGAACATCTCGACTTCTTTCTTCGCCTTACCCTTTATTTTGGGTTCGACAACTTCGAGAACTTCTTCCTGTGACTCGTCCGCGATCTCCTCGATCGACTTTTCGTCGAGTACATCCTTGTTGATCTCGGACTCTTTCACGTAGAGGAACTTCTTGCCGCCGCAGCTCGCGCAGCCTTTCAGAATCTCGGTTGACCCGTCCTTATATTCCCTGCCGCATTTCGTGCACTTGTGTGGCATGATCTCCCCGGTAATCAGGCGAAGTTCTGGATCATCTTCTCGTACAGCTCTTCCGTGTTCCGGCCTTCAAGACCAGATATCGCAACGACCGGGTGCTGCGGGAAGGCGCTCCGGATCCGTGACGGGGCAGCCTCGGGCAGATCGATCTTGTTTGCAACAATGATCACCGGAAGGTTCCTGCTCTCGATGATCCCCACCATCATGATATTGACCTGCATGAAGGGGTCAAGGGTCGAGTCCAGCATGTAGATGACCCCGTCGATATCCTCGCGCAGCCAGTGCATCGCTTCGGCAACGCCTTCGGTCGCTTCCCGGGCCCGGATAATTGCCTCGTCTTTTTCCATCCCGTAATCCAGAAACTCGTGATAATCGATCTTGGTCGTAACCCCAGGGGTATCCACGATATCGATCGTCACCGTATGGCCGTTTGCTCCCGAGATCACGATATCATCGCGCTTCCTGGCCCTCCGGGTCTCGTGTGGGATCTCGCTGACCGGCCCGACCGCATCGCCAGTCCAGTCCCGGGCGATCCGGTTCGCGAGCGTCGTCTTGCCGGCGTTTGGCGGGCCGTAAATCCCGATCCGGGTCCGCTTCTTCTTGAAAAACCGCCTGAGAAATATGGATAATTTCTTCTTTGCATTCCCTAATCTCTTGGAAAATGTCGTCATAGGGCCCCTCGTTTTGTCTTTATGGTGTGCTGGTACAATCGATTCACCATCAATCGTTAGTAATGTTTAGAGACGGTTCTTTATTATGTTTCTTGTAACGCCCGTCAGGGAGCTCCCGTGATATCCTTTCGGGATATTTTTCCTATTACCCGGCCGCATTGTTTTTCGCCGCAGCCAAATTGTATTTATACAAGGGGCGGAAAGGATGCTAATTGTAATCATCAGCCAGGCACTTTTTAGGAGGTGACTCATGAAAAAGACAACCAACACGATCCGGTTTGAAACCCGTGTCCCGTTAAGCGAAGTGATGAAACGCAACCCGACCATGATCAGCATGGAGGCCACTGTCGCAAAGGCAGCAAAAATCATGTGCCTCGAAGAGGTAGGGAGCGTCATTATCCTTGAGAGGAACAAGCCGATTGGCATTGTTACCGAGGAGGATATCAACTGCAAGGTGGTGGCAAAGGATCTCAAACCAAGCACAGTTCAGGTGAGTACAATCATGAGTACGCCACTCATTACGGTGAGTGCGGACAAGACGGTAATCGATGCAGCCCAGATGATGGTCAAGCACAAGGTCAGAAGACTCCCCGTTGTCGACAAGAGCGGCAAGGTCATTGGTATTGTGACCGTACGGGATCTCCTGACCGTTTCAAACGAACAAAACGAGATCCTCACCGATCTTATCGAGATCAACCGGGAGGAGCATATCGAAGTGGGCATGTGCAATCGATGCAGTCAGATGTCTGATGATCTTAAGCGTGTGGACGGCGTCCTGCTCTGCCCCCGCTGCCGTGAGGAGGACACCCTTACATGAAGACAGCACGGGATTTCATGATCGAGATTCCTGTGCTGAACTGTCATGACGGGATAACAAAAGCACGGCAGATCTTAAGAGACGACCGGTTCCGCGAGGTCTACGTCACCGGTATCAAAAAGGATCTGCTGGGGTACGTCGATATCACGGATGCCCTGCGGGTGACCGCGACGAAGTCGAACGTGACCGTTGAGGGATTCGTGAAGGATGCGGCGAGCGCCGGCCCGGAGACCTCCATCGAGAGCGTGGCAAAAGCCATGCGGGAGTTCCGGACCGACAGCGCCGCGCTCATCGATCCCGGCCGCCATATCCTTGGCGGGGTGCTCCTCTCCGACCTGTTCCCGGTTATCATCACAAGAAACGAACTTTCGGGCCGGGTCAGCACCCACATGTCAAAGCAGATCACGACTGTAAATCCGACAGATACGCTCCAGCAGGTCTACGCGAAGATCGTGGAGAGCGGGTTTACGGCATTCCCGGTCATCAAAAAGAAGCGGCTTGTCGGCCTTATCTCCCGCCGCGACCTGATCCGGTCGGGCGGGGTGCGGTCGGCGATTGCCCAGAGCAGCACAAAGACGGTCGAGGATGTGATGGCACAGGAGGTCGTTACGGTCTCGGGCGGTGCGCCGCTGTCCGATGCGGCCCGGCTCATGGTCGACAACGATGTGAGCCGGCTTCCGGTCCTTGACGGTATGACCCTTGTGGGAATCCTCGACCGGCACGATGTCCTTGCCGGGCTCGCGTAACACGTTAAGGAATCCCTGATACGGAGATAACGATGCAACCGGGATCGGCACGCGACGAAGGCACGATACAAAAACCACGAACGTCACGAGGCACAAGAAACAATCTGGACAACCAACCCCGGACTCCAACGGGCCGGAAACGAACAGGATAAAAAGGAGCCGGCCGGGATGCAGCACCCGCGCAATCGGTGTGGATGATGGGTGCGGCACCGGACTGGCGCAGACAACAAAAAAAACGGAGGAACGTTGACGAACCAGAACGGGCGGGCCACCAAGCAGGGTGACCGGCTCTTAAAAATGCAGGGAAAATTCGATCGGGGCCCGGTCGAGTTCAAATCCCACATTGTACAGCAGGAAGGCGAGGTGATGTCGATCGCGACACGGGACGTCATTTCCGTACCGCCAACGCAGAATATTATCAGCGCAGTGGCGACGATGACGAACTGCGGGTTTCGCCGGCTGCCGGTAACCGATGCCGGTACTAAGAAACTCCGGGGGATCGTTACCTCAGGCGATGTGATCAACCTCATGGGCGGGGGTGACAAGTACAAGCTTGTCAGGGTCCGGCACCAGGGGAACCTTTCCGCCGCGGTCAACGAGAGCGTTCGCACGATCATGACCGCAAAACCCGAGGCGCTCCCGCACGATGCGCATATCGTTGACGCGCTGGAAATTATCGTGAAGAAAAAGATCGGGGGGCTCCCGATTGTCGACAATGACGGTGTGCTGATCGGTATTGTAACCGAGCGGGACGTGCTCAGGATGCTTGCCTCGGAGCACAGCCCGCTCTTTGTCGAGGATGTCATGAGTTCCGCCCTGCGGGTGACCGCTCCAGACAGCCCGATTGCAACCGTGACCCAGGATATGACAAAGTTCCGGTTCCGCCGGCTGCCCGTCGTGAGTAACGACGTGCTCTTTGGCATCATCACCGCGACCGATATCATGCGGTACCTGGGGAGCCGGGAAGTATTTGCCCGGCTCACCACCGGAAACATCGCGGAGGTCATGGCTCTCCCGGTGCGGACGCTTATGGCCGGCGACCTGTTCACCACCACCCCGGAGACGCCCGTCAACGAGGCGGCCCGGGAGATGCTCAGGAAAAACATCGGGGCGCTGCCGGTCATCGAGAACTCGCGCCTTATCGGCCTCGTGACGGAATTCGACCTTGTGAGGGCGTTTTCCGAGGAGTGATGGTTATGACAGCCAGTTACCTTATCGCACGAGACGTGATGAGTACGCCGGTCTTTGCCGTTTCCCCCGGAGACACCGTAGCCCACGCCCGGAACCTGATGGTGCGGCATACTATCTCGCGGGTTCTTGTCATGGATGCGGGAAAACTCACCGGAATACTCACGAAAAAAGACATCGGGTACCATCTCCAGCAGCAGGGTGCTGCCTGGCGGAGGCGTCCGCCCGATCAGATCCCGGTGGGCGAGTATGCGACTCCCGATCTGGTGGTCGCAGCGCCCGATACCCTGCTCCGGACCATTGCCGGGATCTTCCTCGCGAAAAACATCGGCTGCGTGCCGGTGGTGGATCACGGAACAGTCACCGGGATCGTTACCCGGAGCGATCTGATGAAATCCGCCCTTGTTGCCGGCCTCAAAGGTACGGTACGGGACGTGATGGAGGATGCAGTGACCGTCAACCGCTGGCACTCGCTCGCTCACGTGATTGCGCTCATGAAAGAGCGGGACGAGAAACTGGTGGTGATCAATAACGATGGATCTATGGCCGGTATCATTACGGAGACCAACCTTGCGTTCCACGATGAGGGCCGGAAACGATCCGGGGTGATACAGGAGGACGTACCTCTCAGAAGACATGAAAATTTCAGTATTGGGGGCGGATCGGATTCTCCGGAGAATGTCCCGGTGACCGCAGGCGACGTGATGACCAGCCCGGTGATCACGGTCGCCCCGGAAAGATCGCTCCCGTATGCAGTCGAACTGATGCAAAAAGAACAGGTCAACAACCTGGTTGTCGTCGAACACGACACCCTTGTGGGGATAATAAGACGTGATGATATCATTAAGGAAGTGGCGAAATGACAAAAGAACTGTTTGTTAAAGATATCATGGCAAAACCAACGACCATATCCAAATCAGCAAAAATCACCGAAGCGCTCGATAAGATGCTTGACGAGGGAATCGACCCCTTGATTGCGCTCAACAATAATTCGGTTGTCGGTACGGTTTCCCGGCAGGCCATCGCGGAGAAGCTGGGCAGCAAGCAGAATACTGCCCTTGCGCCGACCGCCATCCACGTGGCAAGCGTTGTCGAGGAGGATTTCACGAGTGTCTACCCCGATGAGAACACGAATGTGCTCGTCCCCCTGCTCCAGAGGTACAAGCTGGTGGTCGTGTACGACAGCGACCATAACCTGATCGGTCAGGTGACGGCAATCGACCTGTTAAAGAAGTACCCGCACGAGGGCAGTATCGACGGGGCGATGGAACGAGCGGTTACTATCGAAGCGGATGAGCGGGTCGTCCACCTCCGGCGCCGGATGCTGGACGATGCGATCTCCCGGTTTGTCGTGACCACCAACGATAAGATTACCGGCATCGTGACCGAGACTGACGTGGCGGTTGCGATGAGGAAGTTCCGGGAGACGGTAAAAGACCAGCACCAGGATCACCGGATCCGCAACCTGCTCGTGAGGGATATCATGAGCGCCCCGCTGATCTCGCTTGACATCGGTGCGGATTACCATGAGCTGGTCGAGCTGATGGTTGCAAAGAATATCAGCACGGTGCCAATCACCGACAAGGGAAAACTTGCCGGTCTCGTGACCCGACGGTCGCTCGTGCACGCGCTGTAAGGACTGCCCGGCAAGTCCTTTCCTTTTTTTTTGATTTTTTTACTGGCGTCCTGGTTTTGTGAGCCGGGATCATGGTGGACGCGGGACGGGTGCATCACATATTTTCCCCCAATGACCCCCCTGTCATATTCACCGGAAAATTAAAGGGGTAAAAGATATCATTTTCTCTCTAAAATCTGGTGCAAAAATCAGGATCCTTATAACAATTTTTGACGCATTGAAATATGGGGGTCATTGGGGGAAAACATGCAGATTTCTCCCTATAATTGTGCAATCCAATTTTCCCCTTTGACCCCTCACTGTCACACCCCGGGACGTTCTCTGCTCCATACGTTCGTTCTGCTCAGGTAATCTTCCGATAGTGGTGAGAGTGGTATATTGGAATGCATCTGTTCGGTCCTCTCCCGTCTCTATACTTAGTATGCGGGGCGACCGATTGCAGGTGATTGTCCTTCAGGTGCGGGTTTTAGTGATGCAGTCCATGTGTTATTGCTCGTCTTTATGGTACAGCGCAAGGAAAACGATGGTGTCAGCGTCCCGATCGTAAAAGTAGGATAACCTGAATGGGGGAATGTAGACTTCGCGGGTCTGTTTCCGACAATATCGCATCGGCTTTCCGACTGCAGGGTCGCCGATTATTTTTTAGCATCTGCTGTTTTACCCGGTCCTTGAGTTGCGCATCCTTAATCTTGTGGATGGTCTTTCTCAAAGTGCGGATCGTATGCGACTGTTACCATGAGGCCAGTTTATCGGTAAATTTGTCTGCGGTCTTTTGTGTGAACGTTCCTTTCCGGTATTCCTCAAATGCCTGTTCGGTCTTTTCGGCAAACAGGAGACCCTCTTTTAAGGCCGGTTCGAGTTCGGCAAGTGGTTTGAGGATGTACCGTTCACCATCCCTGATGATGAGGAGTCTTTCTCCTTCTGGAAGATCTACCCGCATCGAAGCGGGGATTACGATCTGGCCTTTGGAACTCATACGGGTAATAGCGACATCCATAGACAATCAGTAAGATTAATCTTACGCGTGGGGATATGAGGGATTGGATGCTGACCTCCTGATTTATATTCTTAGGAAACGGGGCCGAGACTTACACTAACTAAAAGAACGCTCTTTTTGGGTTGCCGCCTTTTGCCAGCGTGGGCATCCCCCGGTTGCGATGATGCCAATAATAAACATCATCGCTAAAGCGCAGGGGCGGTGCGGGGGGGACAGGCACGGTTCCCTCAGTTCCTTCGGTCTGATATTTTACAGATAAATATGAAAAGTGCTAGGGACATCACAGCATTTGGTAAGTGTCCCAGTGTCTGTTTAATTTTACCAATGGGTGCTACTTAAACAAGCTAATAATCCTTTTTTATGATGAACTATTTATTACTCGACAAACTAAAAGTTGCATATACGGTGAAATCTTTATGCAGTCAACCAATTTTGGGAGACCGGTACTCAAATCAATAACACCTAACAAATTGCTATCCTTTGGTGGTGATTCTAATCCGATAGATTTGAAAAACCTTAATATTATTATCGGGCCGAATGGATCTGGCAAATCAAATTTGATTGAGGTAATAAATTTACTCAGATCCTCCCCCTTAGATATGCGGTCAGTTATTCGTAAGGGTGGCGGAATCCGAGAATGGATATGGAAGGGAGAATCTAATGCTGTTGCCTCGATAGATGCAGTAATTGATAATCCTAAAGGGCAACAACCTCTTCGCCACATCATCTCATTTCATGAGGACAATCAAAAATTTTGTCTTGATGATGAATCTATTGCAAATGAGCATTCGTATCTAGGGGATAACACAAAACCCTATTTTTTTTATTCATATAACAAGGGTGCGCCACTAGTAAAAAAATTTGAAAATGATCCCGAACGACAACTAACAGAGGAAACTGTCGAAAAAGATATCTCAATATTATCTCAAAGGCGAGACCCTGATAACTATCCTGTTATTTCCTATCTCTCAACAGTATATGCCCAAATTCGAATATACCGAGAATGGACATTTGGACGGAATGCAGTGTTTCGCGAACCTCAAAAAGCAGATATGCGAAACGACATATTAGAAGAGGATTTTTCTAATCTTGGATTATTCCTAAATCGTTTAGAGAGAATACCTAAAGTAAAAAAAGCTATTCTCGAAGGTTTGCGTGATTTTTATGAAGGATTTGATGATTTTGGGATCTCTATTGAAGGTGGAACAGTTCAAGTATTTTTCACTGAAGGTAATTATTCGATTCCCGCCACTCGGTTATCTGATGGAACCCTCCGCTATTTGTGTCTCTTAGCCATTTTATGCGACCCCAAACCCCCATCTCTTATTTGCATTGAAGAACCAGAATTAGGACTTCATCCGGATATTATTCCCCGAATTGCAGATTTGTTCAAAGAGGCCTCACATCGTACACAGCTGATTGTTACCACACATTCAGATATCCTTGTCGATGCTATGACGGATCAGCCTGAATCCCTAATTGTGTGTGAAAAACATTCTGGAAAAACCATAATGAAGCATCTTGACCCCGCAGGAATTGGTAACTGGGTTGAAAAATATCGCCTCGGTGAACTTTGGACAAGAGGAGAACTTGGGGGGACCCGTTGGTGACAATTACAATATATGTAGAGGGTGGTGGGGATAGCAAAGAATTACACTCGCGGTGTCGTGAAGGTTTTCGCAAATTAATCGAGAAATGTGGCTTTCAAGGATCTATGCCTAAAATTATCGCGTGTGGTGGTCGTAGCCAAACCTTTGAAATGTTCCAGATTGCCAATTCAAACCAAAATGGCGATGCTATTCTATTAGTTGATAGTGAGGAGCCTGTATCTGGTGATGACTTCACTCCAAATTCATCGATAGGATGGGATCATTTGGGTAATACGGATCATTGGAGTCGTCCTGCCAATGCACGCAATAACCAAGCTCAAATAATGACTACTTGCATGGAATCTTGGATCATGGCAGACCATCAAGCGATAAGGAATTTTTACGGATCATGTGTGCATGAAACCTCTTTGTTTCCTGTTCAGAATCTCGAAACAAGATTGAGGCATGACGTTCAATCACAACTTGTCCACGCTACAGCAAATTGCGGAGTAAACCGAGGTTATAAAAAAGGTGAACACTCCTTCAAATTATTATCTTCATTAAACCCCGATACGCTTAGTAATCATCTCAAGAATTTTCATCGCTTTCGACAAACATTGGGTGAAGTGCTTACGGATTAGATTGCATTTTCTTTTCCTACAATTTCATCAGATTTTGGATTCATCTACAGGTACGAAGTTGGGCACATCCCCCCAAACACTTATTACCCCAACCCTACCATATTATGAAGCACCATTCATGGAGCAGCGGAAACATCCGTTGCGAGTGTCTGAGAAGATGCGAGATTCCTCTGTTGAGGTAGCCAAGCCTGGTATGGCGCAGGTTTGCTAAACCTGTGTCCCCTTGGGACTCGAGGGTTCAAATCCCTCCCTCAGCGCTTCAAAGAGACAATCTC
>NZ_JBAYLY010000048.1:0-14271 GCF_041663825.1 Methanoregula sp. | reverse complement strand
TGTTAACCAGCATGTCACAGGTTCGAGTCCTGTTGGCGGCGCTCATGGGCCTGTAGCTCAGTCCGGTTAGAGCGCCCGGCTCATAACCGGGCGGTCATGCGTTCGAATCGCATCAGGCCCATTTTTAACCATCGCTCTGACTGTTCTTTCGTAACTTTTCCGCAGACGGTTACATTTTGTACAATTTTCCAGGGAGCCTGCCCCAATACTTCCTGCAATTATTTGGCAAGGTTTCTATGGCTGGAAATCAGAGCAACCACCATGGAATGTCCCGTGTGCGGCAGCGACTGCGTGCAGTCGGCGCCGGAGATCCTAAAAAGTCTTCCCACGCGTTTTCTTCCCTGCGCAGAGTGCAGCATGCGGGTTCTTGACAAACGTGCGCCGCTCCCTGCACTTAAGTATGCAGCACCCTGTTCCTGCGGGAAGCGTTTTATCGATGAGGTCTTTGCGCACATGTACGTGATCATGCGGGAGGAAGGCGATCTCACCTCCCGCGATCCGCTCATCGCTGTCGGATCGCCGCTCATTCATCCCGGCTTTGCGATGGACCAGCCACCTTTTCTTCCGGCAAAATCCCTGCTGCTGTTGTCAGGGAAGGTACATGAGAATGCGGCCCGGCGGATTGTCGCTGAGGTCCCCGAAGTTCGGGGCGTCGTTAAAACTGCAGACTTTGTTCCGGGGCTTGTTTCCCACGATTTGGATACGGTGCCCCGGGTCTATACGCTCCTTGCCGGTTGCGATGTAAGGGCCGATATCTACCCGCTTGCCACCGGGCCTCTTGTTGTGTACAAACAACAGTCCCTTATCCATATCGAGTTCCCGCGCGCTGGTTATCCTAAACTGCGGTCGGTTGCGGCCCACGTGGGAAAACCGCCGGTTCCCTTCTTTGTGGATGCCTGCTCGGGGCCGGGGACGCTTGGCCTTGCAGCAGCGTGCCTTGGCGTGCCACATGTGGTTATGAACGATGCCTGGTATGCTTCGGCGTTCTGGTCGGCGTTCAACATCGAAGTCAACCGTGCTTACTTTGATGTCGGAGAGGTGCGGATCTACGGGCATCTTGGGGATATGGCCCGTAACCCGGTCGTCCGGGAACCGGTGAAGATTGCCGAAACTGTGGGCCGGCAGGTGATTGAAGTCTACCAGGGGGATTTCCGGAACCTGGATCGCGTGATCCCGGAGGATGCGCACCCGGTGGCTGCGCTGGATATTTTTGGCAAGAATAACCAGAAAGAGGTATCTTCCCTGCTCCGCGACTGGCAGGGACGCATGGGCGGGGACGCGTTTATTCCCTAAAAAAAACAGGGCCCTTCCGAATGGGAACCCGGACATATAAGTGACAAGGATTTATTGACCGGTAGACAAAGGTATATGGGGACTAGCCCGGGTGGCTCGGCGTCACTTGTAACCCGAAACCGTCGGCACGCGGGGGGCGAAGTTTGACGAAGGCTGCAACGATCTGCTGGAGCTCTCGTATTCTAACGTTGAAACCTCGTCCCATGAGGTCGATGGCCAGGTATCAAAATTCCGGAGGGAATGGCGACCTGTCGCTGCGAGAACCGGTTCAGGCCCGGAAGGGAGCAGACTTACCGCAGACATTCGGCGCCCTTGGGGTAACGGGGTGGAGGAGGAGTACTTTGGCAAAAGGAGTAACGTACAGTCGACCGAGAACACGTCCCCACTTCTCGTGATACTATGTCAAAAGTCACCATTATCGGTGCAACCGGCAATGTCGGTATGTTTGCTGCATATGCCATTTCCGCAGATCCCCACGTCAATGAGATCCAGCTATACGGGCGTGAAGGGCGCGAATCTCTCTTAAAAGGTATCGCGCAGGATTTTATCGATTCATTTGCCGCCCGGGGGACGAATATCAGGATTACCTGGACAACCTGTCTCAAGGATGTGGCCGGGTCCGATATCGTGGTAATAACTGCGGGAACTCCCCGTGGCCCGGGACAGGATCGCCTCGATCTCGCGCTCGAGAATGCGCGGGTCGTCGCGCCGATTGCCCGGACGATCGGTGCTGTTGCACCTGACGCAAAGATCATCATGGTGACAAATCCGGTCGATGTGATGACATGCGTCGCTCTCAAATATTCCGGCCTTAAGCCCAACCAGGTCTTTGGCCTTGGCACGCATCTGGACTCGATGCGGTTAAAGTCGCTGATTGCAACCTATTTTAAAGTGCACGTGAGCGAAGTCCACACCCGTATTATCGGTGAGCATGGAGATAGCATGGTGCCGCTCTGGTCGGCGACCACGATCGGCGGGATCAAGATCTCCAACCTGCCGGCGTTTGCACACCTGCCGGTACAGGAATTCATCCAGTCGGTGAAGTCCAGCGGTGAGCTGATCATCAAAAACAAGGGATCGACCGTGTACGGTCCCGGAGAAGCCATCGCGTCGCTGGTAAGAACAGTCCTTGGAGATGACAACCGGATCCTGACCGTCTCATCCTATGTGAAAAGTGAGGTTCATGGGATCGGTGGCGTATGTATTGGTGTTCCTGCCCGGATCAACCGGAACGGTGCGTTCCCGGTGACCATCAGGATCGATGAGTCCGAGGTCATTGCATACCGTGAATCCGTTGAGAAGATCCGCGCGACCACGCATCAGATTATTGAAAAACTCGAAAGTGAAAAAGAGCCGGGTGCTCCTAAAAAGACAAAGAAGACCCCGCCCACAAAATCCGGCCTGTAATGTTGAAAGATTAAAAATAGCGGAAATAAGGATGCATTATCCCTATTCGTTTTAATTGAGTGTTACTTCAATAATTTCTGCCCGCTCGACGCCGGGGATTGAGTTCAGTTTCCCCTCAATGGCATCAGTCTCGCCGCCGGCATCGTTGACGATGACGGCTAGCTTGAGGGCTTTGAGCCCAAAGCCGATCGGTTCTTCCTGAATGTCCTTAATACCGGGCAGTTTCTCTTTAAGCGCGGATTTTAATTTTTCAAGGTCAACTTCGGGAGATTCCGGCATAACCCTGAGAATTGCTACAACGCTGCCCATGCCTCACGGTCCCCCGAATCCACATTTCGGGCAGACGTAGGGAATACTCTGCTCCCTGCACCGGTAGCACCGGGTGATCTCAACACCGCACGAGGGGCATGCGAAAGCCGTTGAGCCCTCTTCTGCAAGCGGAGCGCTGCAGGACGTACACTTTTTATCTGACATGATATCGCTCCTTTAAGGATTCCTATAGTATCTCTTTTAGTACCTTTAAAAGGTTGTACCAATGCCGGTTCCGGGCACCTGCTCCCCGCGAAGCCACCGGCCGATCCGTGCCGTGTCGGTGCCGTTGAGGATAAACGTCCTGATCCGGTGTTCGAGCACGTAGGGAAGAAAGCAGGGATCGACGACATCGGTTTTCAGGGGTTTTTCTATGCGGGCCACAAGGTTCCCGGCGGTTTCGATGCCGTCCACGGATTTGAGCACCAGCAGATCGCCACCGATCCTGCCGGCGACCCACGCGGCGATGGTATCGGACGTGATATCCCATGAATGGGGGAGGGGGTCGTACCGGCGCAGGGCACAGTAAGGGAGGAGGACACACGTGTTTTTGGGACGTGCGATCTTCGTTGTCGTTCCGATGCCCTGCGCGGCAAGTGTCCACCCGTACTGGTCTATGGCGGCGCATGCCATCCAGTGGGCAGCATCGGCATCAGCGGCGACTTCCGACTGCCGTACAACCTCGGCAAATCTCCCCCCTCCCGGGACGATCAACAGGGGATGATGAGCTGATTGCAGGACCGGGATGATTTCCGCACAATGGGGAGCAAGGCTGCCCCCCAGTTTTACTACGGTGACGGGTAATGTATGATTGCGGGATCCATGCCGCGCCTGCGCTGTCATCTCCCAAGGGTTATATCCCCTGATTATAAAAAGAGAAGATACCGGGTTTTCATGCGTTCGTTCCTCCTTGTCCTCCTGTGTTTCTGCACCTGCGTGATATCGTGTGGCGCGGTGCAGATCATTGAGTTCTGCCCGGATCCCTATCTTGCCGATGACCTGGATGAGTATGTTGTCGTGTCCGGTACCGGGTCTCTTGACGCCATCGCCATCTCAGATAACCACGGAGGTTTTCGGTTTCCTTCAGGAACTGTTATCAACGGTACCCTGACGATTGCACGGAGTGCTCCCGCATTTGAAAAGACCCACGGGAGGCTCCCGGATTTTGAATGGCAGAATTATTCCCCGCAGGTACCGGATGTGGTGTCTGGCACGACGCTGCGCATGGCCAATACGCGCGACGAACTGCTGGTCTACGAGAACAGCCGTCTCGTGCAGAAAATTACCTGGCCCGGGGATGTCAAACCCCGGAAAGGCCAGGTACATTTTCTCGAAAATGGCGTATGGGACTCCCGCCCGCTCATGCTCGGCCAGTCCCGGCTTTCCCAGGAGACATTTGAGACAGTAACGGTCACCGCCTTTGTCTCACCTGACAGTTCTCTTGCGGTATTTTCCCGTGCGGTTGCGTCGGCACAACACCAGGTACTGGTGAATGTCTACGAACTTACAAGCGCCAATATTACCGGTGCCCTCATCGATGCAGAAAAACGCGGGGTGGATGTGGAAGTCCTTCTTGAGGGCGGGCCGGTCGGGGGAATAAGTCCTGAAGAAAAAGCGGCAATCTGGCGGCTGAACCAGAGCGGGATCCCTGTCTTTGTGATGACGACACCAGAAGGTGGGCAGGCGCCGTACCGGTACGATCATGCAAAATATGTGGTCATCGATGATCGCGCCGTTCTTGTAACCAGCGAGAATTTCGGGCACAGCGGTTTTCCTCCAACCGGGGAGACCGGGAACCGGGGCTGGGGTGTCTATCTGGAAAATCCCCATCTCGCAGCGTATTTTAAGGATATTTACCAGACCGATACCGGGGGCCCGGCGATTGTTCCCGTGTACGGAAAAGAGGGGCCGGACGAGGTGTACACAATGTTTCCCTATCCGGCGCCATTTGCCCCTGCCACCTTTGCGGGTGCACGGGTTACCCCGGTCATCGCCCCGGATACCAGCAGCGCGATAACGGGACTGCTCGATTCTGCACAGGATAGTATCGAGATCGAGCAGGCGTATATCACCAACGAATCAAAGACCCGATTGAACCCCTACCTTGCGGCTGCGATCAATGCCTCGCGGCGCGGGGTGCATGTGCGGGTGCTCCTTGATTCATACTGGTACAATACGGAGGATACGGCTGATAATGATGAAATGGTTGCACTGATCAACCGGGTCGCAGCGGCCGAACATCTCCCGCTGGAGGCGCGCTGCGTCGATCTTGCAGCAAGCGGCTTTGAAAAGATCCATAACAAAGGGGTGATTGTCGATGACCGTGAGGTGCTGGTGAGCAGCATCAACTGGAACACCAACTCGCCCGGTTTCAACCGGGAAGCCGGTGTCATCGTCGATCAGCCGGAGGTGGCACGGTATTTCCGGACGGTGTTTGATGCAGACTGGAGCCCGGCGGTGCGCTCGCCGCAACATTCAATAGATTACCTGAAAATCGCCTGTGTCATCGCGGTCATCGGCCTGCTCATTGTCCTGTATTACCGGCGGCATATCCGGTAGGGTACGGGTGTTTTTTGAACCGACGGCACGCGGCTTTACCGAAGACTGACTAAAAAAACGAGAATAACATCGCAACGGACGTGAGAACGGAGTTTTGGGATTTTTAAAATTTCTTGAGAGCGCACTGGCATACATCGCAGAGATTGATGTCGCTCTCTCCGGTAACCATTGCAAGTGCCCAGCGATCGATCATCGCATCGAGTTCGGATGACAGTTCAATTGCCCCGTAACCCCGCTTCTTACTCATGTACTGGGATACCGCGGCGCGGGTGACGCCCAGTCTCTTTGCTGCATCGCTCTGGCTGATGCCCTGTTTGGTGACAAGCCGGGACACCATCTCCGCTCTCATGGGCGGGAGGAGGTTTCGTACCATGCTGTCGCAGTGCATGAGCGTGCAGGTGTGTTTGGTCATACGAGTGCTGACTGGGATTCCGGGGTAGTAACTGGTCTGTTCTGGTAGATGATCTGCCGTGCATCGCGGAAGTTAAACTTCTCGATGATGAGGTGACGCTCTTTGAGTTTTTTCAAGGCATAGCGCACGGTTCGCGGCGCAAGCCGGCTTTTCTTGACGAGGTCCTTGTGGGTCATCGCCCCACCGGTGTCCAGTATCTCCAGAACCGTCCGTGAGGATGGTGGTAAGGTTTGCTGATACATGATCGTAGTGTTAACAGTGTTAACATATCAACCTGTCGGTAATTTATATCCCCCGTTTCAATCATCACGTATGTTCGGGCACCAGGAGCGGGTCGCAATCCTGCTGTTGATCGGGGTTGCCCTTGCGGTCATTGCCGCCCACATCGTGCTCGTGCAGATCGGAAAAACGCCGTTTGCATCCGCTTATACCGACCAGTCTGCTGACGGGACGCTTGTCAGCCTGTCAGGCACCATCGATCAGGCAACCGTTCTCAAAAACGGCGGTCACGTGTTGCTGACCGTCAAAAATGTTACCGTATTTATCCCGGTAACCGTCGCCGGCGATCGCTCCTTTGTCAAGGGGTCAAATGTCACCGTGTTTGGCACAGTCCAGACGTATCAGGGAAAAAAAGAAATTATGGTCAGTGCGGCCGAGGATCTACGGACAGTCCCTTAAAATGTGAGGTTATCGCAGGATCTCCAGTGTCACCGAAAAATTCCGGACCGTATGGGTGAGTGCGCCAAGGCTGATCACATCGGCCCCGGTCCGCGCGTACTCCCGGATCGTCTCTGCGGTAATACCTCCAGAGAGTTCGATGGTGACCCGGTCACGGAGCCCGGCCTGTTCCAGATCCCGGATGGTCTTCCTGACGGTGTCCGGTGCCATGTTATCGAAGAGCAGGATATCGGCACCGGCTCGTGCCGCCGCAAGGGCCTCCCCTGCGTTTTCCACCTCGATCTCGATCTTCCGGTAGGCGCTTGCTGCTTTTGCCCTCGTGATCGCCTCTTCAACCGGGACAAGAATCAGGTGGTTGTCCTTGATGAGCACGCCGTCGCTCAGGTTCGACCGGTGGGGATCGCCGCCCCCGAGTGTCACAGCTTTCTTATCAAGTGCCCGCAGGCCCGGGCAGGTCTTGCGCGTCCCTGCCACCCGGCAGTGGGGGTTTTCATCCTTAACCAGATCCACCAGTTTTCGTGTCTCTGTCGCAATTCCGCTCATCCTGCCGATGATGTTGAGCGCGGTGCGTTCCACAAGCAGGATCTTCTTTGCCGGTCCCGAGAGCGAGAGAAGCACTGCACCGGTCTTTACGGTCTCGCCGTCCCGGGCCTCCTGCTGCACATCAACCCCGAAATGGGAAAAAAGGGCCGCCGCTTCAAGAAGGCCGGCGGCAACTCCCTCCTGCTCGGCCCGGATCACGGCGCGGCAAGTCACGTCAGGAATGACCGATTCCGAGGTAACATCGCCAGATGGCGCGTCCTCGTCAATGAATTTTAACAGGTATTCCAGCGGTACCATGGCTGATTCGTCACCTGATTTTCAGGTCCCCACCACGAGCGGGCTGTCGAGATTTTTCAACAGGGAGAGGATGGAGAGTGCCGCGAGGTAACTTGTTGCCGGGTTATCCGGGCTCGGGAGGTTGGTGACCTTGATATAAGTCTCTCCGAAACTTCCCTCGATAAAGAGTTCATGGACGTTTTTGTCCACCGCAGGGTCCACCCAGAGTTCCACATCCGTATCCTGTCCGGCAGCAAGGCTCATCGCGACCGACACGTTCACGTTTTTCGGATACGCCTTGATGCACTCGTGCGCTTTCCCGGAGAAGATGAGTTTCCGGGATGTTGCGGTAAGGCCAAGAGACTTCGGGCTCTTGGTGGTTTTCAGGAGGAGTTTTGTTATCGGCGAGATCTGTCCGATCTTGAGGTTGTCAAGGCCGAATATCGCACCGCTCGGGATATAGATCTTCTTGTTCTGTGCCCGTGCAGTCTCCATGAGTTCCTCTTTAAAGGCCGAATCCGTGAGTGCCCCGACGCTCATGATGACAAGATTCTTGTGGTGCAGGAGAACCTCTTTTGCGTGCGCCCGTGCCGCACCGACAGAAGCCGCTTCCACAATGAGATCGACATCTGCATTCAGGAATGCTTCAGCATCCGTATACGCCGTCCCGTGACAGATCGCCGCGATCTCTTCAGCCCGTGCGGGAACGGTATCGAAGACTGCTGATATGGCAAATCCTTCTGCGTGCTGCGCGATAATATGCCCGATATTGCCGCAGCCCAGCAGCCCGATACGTAACATGGTAAACAGGTTATGGGTATCATGGATTAATGGTTATCCTTAAGGAATCGCCGGCATGCAAAAGACGGGGTGATGCTGAAAAATGACCTTTAACTGCTCTGTCTCCAAACGATGAGGATAGACACATGGAAGAGAACCGATCAGGAGATCCTCCGGATACGATGGACGTCTTTGCCGCGCTCGCCAAGAAAAGGGTCTATATCGAGACCTACGGGTGCAGTTACAACTTCGGGGATACAGCAAATCTCGTGGAGGTGCTCAAATACTACGGGAGCACCCGTGTAGAATCACCCGATGAAGCGGACGCGTTCATCGTCAATACGTGCACGGTGGTCGGGCCGACAGAACGCCGGATGCTCCGGCGTCTTTCTGCACTCCAGGAAAAGCCGCTCTATGTCACCGGCTGCATGCCGCTCGTCCAGCGCGAGGCGATCCTCTCGGTCTGTAATCCTGTTATTATTTCCCCGGATACGATACGCGAGGCATACCTTCGCGTACGAACCGTTGCCCCCGGAGGTACCGGGGTCGTCCAGATCGCGCAGGGCTGCCTCGGGCACTGTACGTACTGCATCACGCGCAGGGCCCGGGGACCGCTTGCAAGTTTCCCCAAAGAGGAGATCCTGGAAAAGGTACGGGCTTTTGTCGATGCAGGCGCATACGAGATCCAGCTGACGGCACAGGATGTCAGCGCCTACGGACGAGACTTGGGAACAGACCTCCCCGCCCTTCTCTCCACCATCAGCGATCTTCCGGGAAACTACCGCATCCGCATCGGGATGATGAACCCGGCAACCGTCCTCCCGGTCCTTGACGAACTGGTGGATGCCTGTGCCAGCGACCGGATCTTCAGGTTCTTACACCTCCCGGTCCAGTCAGGGTCCGACCGCATCCTCGAACAGATGGGCCGGGGGTACACCGTGCAGGAGTTCGAGGAGATCGTTGCCGCGTTCCGCAGCCGGTATCCTGACATCAGCATCGCTACGGATTTCATCGTCGGGTTTCCCGGGGAAACCGAAGATGATTTTTCCCGGTCCCTTGCACTTATTGGGCGGACAAAACCTGCCAAGGTCAATGTTACGCGGCATTCAAAACGCCCGTTCACCGGTCCGTTTGCGGAAAAAGACTTTCCCGATTCGGTAAAAAAAGACCGGTCCCGGCTCCTGAACGCGTACGCGGAAGAGCAGTATTCTGTGACCAACCGCCCTCTCATTGGAACCACGGTTTCCTGTGTCGTCACGGAAAAACTCCGCCCGGGCTCGGTCATGGCCCGGACTGCTGCCTACCAGGGTGTTGTCATCCAGAATGATCTGCCGATCGGAGCTGCCGTGGAAGTCATCCTCAAAAAAGACCGGAAATATTTCTTTATGGGCGATCCGGTCACCTGAGTCCCTGTTGAGGGAATGGCGGCAACAAAAGACGAGTGATTTTATAGCCGGAACATAAACTATTCCTGATTTGCGCCGGAAGGCGAAGCATGGTGATACCAGATGGATGAGATTGAGGCCGGTTTTGAAAAGATCATGCAGAAGATCGAGGAAATGAAAAAGACAGATGCCAAACTGTCCGAACAGGTAAAAACCCACGACGGGCAACTGCTGGGACGCATGGCCGCCACGGTAAAACCGGTGGTCAAATCTGTCGGACTCAACATGCTCAAGATCGGCAAGCAGGATACAAAAAACGAGATCTACGATGCCAATTATTACACGGAGAAGATGATCATCCTCGGGAAGACCGATCCCGCCGCGTTCCGCCCCGATGACCCTTCAAAAAAGATCACCGACCAGTTCTGTGTCCTGTCTGAAAAGGGAAAGTTCTACGAATTGATGTACAGCTCAGACGGTTTTATCTCCGATTCATATCTCAATCCCATTGATCCGAAGTCCGCTATAGATCAGTACGGGTATGACATCATGTTCATGCTGTACCAGGCAATGCACGACTACATGAAATCTGAAACTGATCTTATTGCAGCGCTTGAAAAAGTGATGGGGTATATCTTTGCCGCACCCCGTAAAACCTGATCGACGTCCCTTTTTTACTTCCACTTGAACAGCGGGAACATCGGTTTTAAGAGATCGTCATCGCCCTTTCCCAGCGCTGACAGGGTAAATGTGCGGCTGGTCTTCACTCCTTTTGCATCCTCAAAAGTGACTGCGGCTTTTGCCTCTTCTATCATGCGGGGGAGGGAATACTCATACCGGGCATCAGCTGCAAGTTCTGAAAGATCGAATTCAATGTCGAGGGGGACGAGGGCGACATGGATCCTGTGCGCCGGTGCATTCCCTGAGTTCTCAACCACAACTTTTTTTGCATCGTCTCCCAGCCGGGTGGTGATCTCAGGAAGAACCCGGGAATCTTCCATGATGAAGACCGACATGGCAAGAGCAACAAGGACGATCACCCCAGTCGCGCCGAGATAGATATCGATCCAAAAGAGGAGTATGCAGATCAGGGCTCCGGCTGCAAGAAGAATCTTATGAATTTTCTCCATGCCATCCGGTAGGCTTAAAAACTATATCAAAACGTGGGGAGTGGGCCCGATGCGATTTGAACGCATGACCTCCCGGTTATCAGCCGGGCGCACCACCGAGCTATGCTACGGGCCCAAAAGGCTTGCCTGAAATTTACCTTATTACTTAACCCACCAGAGTTTTTATAGGTTGTGAATGGTCGGGTGGACAGGATAATACTATAGGGCTCTTGAGTTAAAAAATAACATAACTATTGTTCGGACTGGGATTATGCAACGCCACTATCTCCTCGGAAATGAAGCAATCGCCCATGCGTGCCTCGAATCAGGTATCGATTTTGCCAGTGGATACCCCGGCACCCCCTCATCGGAAGTAATCGATGTCCTCCGCGTACAGAAAGACCCCGCGTACTATGTGGAATGGTCGGTGAACGAGAAGGTCGCGCTTGAAAATGCCCTCGCCGCGGCATGGTGCGGGATACGGGCGATCTGCACTATGAAGCATGTCGGACTCAACGTCGCCGCCGATCCGCTTATGACAAGTGCCTATACCGGGGTGACCGGTGGTCTGGTCATCATGAGTGCGGACGATCCATTCGCGCACAGTTCCCAGAACGAGCAGGACACCCGGTGCTATGCCCATTTCGCCCGGTTGCCCTGCCTTGACCCCGCCGGTGTTCAGGAAGCGCACGACATGATCCGCACCGCGTTTGAGATCTCCGAGGAGTTCAGACTGCCGGTGCTCTTCCGTCCCACCACCCGGATCTGCCACTCGAAAGGTGACGTGGAACTGGGAGAGGTCGTCCCCAGTACACGGAAAGGGGAGTTCCACAAGGACCCCCGGCAGTACGTGGTGATCCCCGCTCATACCCGGCTCCTGCATAAGAAACTCAACGAGAAGCAGCCTGCGCTCAAGAAGCGTCTCGTAGAACGCGGGCTCAACCATTGCACGATCAAGGGAAAGACTGCGATTATCGCGAGTGGGATCGGTGCATCCTACGTGCAGGAACTTCTGCCCCCCGATGTCTCGTTCATGAAGATCGGCGCTTACCCGATCGACGAGGAATGGCTCGGGGAGTTTGCAAGAAAGCACGAGAAGATCCTCGTGATCGAGGAACTCGCCCCGGTCGTGGAAGAATCTGTGCGGCAGGTCGCCGGGTGCGTGCCGGTCTTCGGGAAGATCAACGGGTACGCGCCATACGAGGGCGAACTTTCACCTGCGGTTGTTGCAGCCATCATGGTCAAGGCCGGATTCCTGCCGAAAAATCCGTTTGCCGCCATGGAACCCGTACAGAACCTCCCGATGCGTCCCCCTATCCTCTGCGCCGGCTGCCACCACCGCGCCGCGTTCTACGCGATAAAGAAGGTGTTTAAGGATGCGGCCATCTACCCGAGTGATATCGGGTGCTACACGCTGGGGATCCAGCTCGGCGTTGTCGATACCACGATCTGCATGGGCGCCTCGATCACGGTCGGGAGCGGGATCGCCCATTCCGGTGAACCCCGCGACGTGGTCAGTACGATCGGCGACTCTACATTCCTGCACACCGGGATCCAGGGGCTCATGAACGCAGTCTACAATGGTGCGAACATGACGCTCGTCATCCTCGACAACCGGATCACCGCGATGACCGGTCACCAGCCCAACCCGAACACCGGGGTAACGGCAACCGGCGTGGAGACGTCCCCGGTATCCCTTGATGCGATCTGCCGTGCCTGCGGGGTGACCTTTGTCGAGACCGTCGACCCCTACGATATGACTGCGATGCTCCGGGTCCTTGAAGAGGCAAAGAAGAAGAAGGGGGTCAAAGTGATCATCGCAAAGCAGATGTGCGTGATCGCGGCACGCCGCGCTGGGGTAAAACGGGGCCGCTACACGGTGAACCCAGATCTCTGTACCGGGTGCGGTACCTGTGTACGGTTCGGGTGTCCCGCGATCGAGTTCGCGGACGAGAAGGCCCGGATTAACGACCTGTGCAGCGGGTGTGCGGTCTGTGCCCGGCTCTGTCCTGTCGGGGCGATCTCAAGGGAGGGAAAGATATGACCAAGAGTTTCGATATCCTGATCGTCGGGATCGGCGGGCAGGGAACGATCCTCGCGTCCAATATCCTCGGCGAAGCCTGCCTTCTTGAGGGCCGGCACGTGAAAGGCGCCGAGACCCATGGCATGGCACAGCGCGGCGGGTCGGTCGAGACCCATATCAGGATCGACGGACAGTACGGCCCGCTGATCGTACCCGGCACCGCGGATCTCCTGGTCTCCTTTGACCTGCTCGAAGCGCTCCGGTATTCCCACTTCCTTAAGACCGGCGGGACGATGGTGGTCAACCGGCATATGGTCCTTCCCACATCGGTCTTTACGCAGAAGAGCCCGGCGCCGACCGAAGACGAGATCGTCGCGCAGCTTGCCCGGTTCAACCCGTGCCTTATCGATGCCGACAAGATTGCCGCAGAAGCGGGCAGCAGTCTTTCCCAGAACGTGGTGATCCTCGGGGCCGCCTCGTGGTCGATCCCCTTAAAGGCGGAGTCCCTGCTTGCCGCGGTCAAGAAACTCGTCCCGCCAAAGACCGTTGAGGTCAATGCCAAAGCCTTCGAGATGGGCCGGGCGTTCAGCAGGACTGCCTGATGGGAGTACTGGGTCGCTTCCGGAGAAATACCCTGTACGAAGGGGACGCGCTCGCGCTCATGGGAGAGCTCCCCGGAGGTGCAGTCGATCTCATCGTGACCGACCCGCCGTTTGCTATCGATTTTAAAGCGCAGCGGCTCAACTACAACCGGATCGCAAGCAACGTGATCGAGGGCTACCGGGAGATCCCGGCAGGGGAATACGGGGAATTTACCCGCGCGTGGATTACCGAAGCCGCCCGGGTGCTCTCTCCCGAAGGGAGCATGTATATTTTTTCCGGCTGGAACCGGCTCCGCGATATCCTTGAAGGCATCGATGCAGCCGGGCTTACGACGATGAATCACCTGATCTGGAAATACCAGTTCGGGGTTTATACCAAGAACAAGTACGTCACCAGCCACTACCACATCCTCTACGTTGTGAAAAACAAAAAGAAATACACCTTCAACAAGCTCGACCACTATCCCGAGGATGTCTGGGTGATCAACCGGGAATACTGGAAAGGCAGGAAAAAGACGCCAACAAAGCTCCCGCAGGAACTGGTGCAGAAGATCATAGGGTATTCGAGCAACCCTGGCGATCTGGTCTTTGACCCGTTCCTTGGCTCGGGCACAGTCGCAGTTGTCGCGCAGCAGGAAGGCCGGCACTTCCTGGGGTTCGAGATTGTCCCGGAGTACGTCGCATTTGCCCGGGAAGGCCTGCGTGCCACCCGGACCTGATCGTCCGGTACTGATTTTAAAAACCCGATACGGGCGCGAATCGTCAAAAGAATAGCAATACGCTGAGGGGGGGAATTGAACCCCCGAGGCACTTTCGCACCACAGGCTTTCCAGGCCTGCGCCCTACCGCTAGACTACCTCAGCAAAAAGTGTATCCCATGTATTTGCCGGGTATT
>NZ_JBAYLY010000047.1:0-15411 GCF_041663825.1 Methanoregula sp. | reverse complement strand
GACCGCGATCCCGACACGCTTGGGGTACATCTGGCGGAGGGTGGCAAACGTCTGTGCCACGACACCCGGGTTGTACCGGAGGATCGGGCAGGTGATACAGGTCGAGACAAAGACTTTCTTTGTTGCCTGGAGTACGGCACCCATCCAGGCCCATGCCTGGCCGGACTGGGCATCGGTGTGATACCACGGGTGGAAGTGGTCGTCGACCCAGATGGAGTCGAACCCGGTTTTTTCCGCACGCACTGACTGTTCCAGCGCATCCATCGGCTTGTATTGTTCGATCGATGCAAAATATCCAATCTTGGTTTCCATGATGTCTGCCTCCTTTTCCAGAAGAGGGGGGTGATCATGGACGCGACCGTTTTTTTTTAACGATCCAAACCTTGATGTACAGATGCACCGTATACTATCCATCAGGGTACGAAAAGCCGGGTTTTCCCTTGACCGATTGAGGCGACTACTGTCGAAAGTTTAAGAGCCTTATTGGTTATTTTCGGGAAAACCGGCCCTGCCCATGAGAGCCCGCTGCTCGATTCTGGTTTTGTGGAATTTCTTCCACATGGCACCATTTCACGGAGGCCTAGATAAACGTGTTTTTTATTGCTCGCCATTGAGCCGGAACGCCCCGATCCCACAATCCCTGCCGATACATAAGCCACCGGGGGATTATTCATGCTGCTGCATTGCTCGCCATTAGAGCAAGGTTCCCCGGTCAGGCATCACCCGGACGGCAACAAGGACGGCCGGATACCAACCGCTGCTGATGCACGGATGTTCAAAAGCGCAAAAGAAGGATCCCTTCCCGGTCAGGATTGTTCCGGGCGGGAGACGACCCGGCCGTCCATGTCCCGATCCTCTTTGACCGCCTCGGTGACATCGATCATAAACGAGGCAATCTCCCCGGACGGGAGCTTGAACACGTAGTGGGAGATCCAGGGGAAATCCTCCCTTCTGCGATACTTTAAGGGCGCGGCAACCTCGGGCTGTTCGGTTACATCGACCCGGTGGAGGAGGTCGCGGATCTCGGGGTCCGGGAGCTCGGGAAACTCCTCAAAGAGGCGTTTTCCCACCAGTTCCTCCTTTGGCATCCGTAAGAGCGATGCCGTCACCCGGTTCACATCCTTGATGATGAAATCGTTACTGTCGGGGACCGACTCGTAGATCAGGACACCGTTGCAGGCATTCTCGAAGAACGAGTGGTACCGCATCTCCTTGAGCTGGGTTTTTTTCAGGGCTTCTTCTGCCCGTTTCCTGTCTGTGATATCGAGGATGATCCCATTCCACACCGTCTCGTTTTTCAGCTTCACCGGCTGTGAGAGCACCCGGATAAACATTTCCTCGCCATCGGGCCGGATGAACCGGCCCTCGAACTCCCAGGGCATTACGTTTTTTATCACATCTTCGATGGACTGGATCCAGCGGTCCCGGTCCTCGGGCGCGATACACCCGCTGTACCGCAGGATCCAGGTATCGATGGGGTCGGCATCGAGGCCGTACACCTCTTTTGACCGGCCATCCACATAGTAGGTCCCCCACATCCCGTCCTGTGCGTAAAACTGGTACACGATCCCGGGCAGGTTGCCTGCGATCCCCCTGAGCCGTTCCTCGCTCCGGCGCGACGCCTCCTCCGCCCGTTTCCTGTCGGTGATGTCGAGAAAGATCCCGTTCCACACCGTCTCGTTTTTTAACCGGACCGGCTGCGAGATCCCGCGGATGTACATCTCTTCCCCGTCGGGCTTGATGAACCGGCCCTCGAACTCCCAGGACGTGACGTTTTTTATCACATCTTCGATGGACCGGCCCCACCGCCCCCGGTCCTCAGGGGCGATGCAGTCACCGAACCGGTCAAACCAGTTATTGAGCGGTTCGGCCGGTACACCATAGATCTCCTCTGTGCGTTCGTTGACATAGTACGAGCCCCATTCCCCGGTGCCCCGGGCGTAGAACTGGTACACGATCCCGGGCAGGTTGCTCACGATCCCGAGGTACCGTTCCTTGAGCCTTTTTTCTGCCAGTTTTTTCTCCGTGATATCTAAAAAGAGAATGAAATATTCCCGGGGCGCATTGTCCGTGCTCTCGCTGACCGGGGCAAAGACGATCTGGAAGTATGCGATCCCCTTCTTTTTTGTCGCAGACAGCGTCTCTGCCTTGAGCCGGTCGAAGTTACAGGAAAGTGTGAGCTCGGCGATCTGGCTTTTTTTTATCAGGTCCTGGATCTTCTCTTTCGAGCACAAGATGTCGTAGAGCTTGAAGTCCGCAAGGTCCGTGAACCGGGTAAGGCCGAGAATGTCGAGCGCTGCCCGGTTGGCGTTTAAGATCGTCCCGTCCTCGTGGAAGAGGAAGATGCCGTTTGGGACTTCCTCAAAGAGCGTGCGGATCTTGCGTTCGCTTGTCTTTAACGCCTCCTCGGTCTTTTTCCAGGTCGTGATATCGCGGAGGCTGATCATGATCCCGGGTTTCTCGGTGAATGCAACCGACGGGATCACGGTCGAGACAAATTCGGTTAAAAAGATCCGCTCGGTTCCCTGCTCGATGACGAGCATCTCGTTCACGAACATCTGCGAGTGGACAATCCGCAAGATATTTTCCTGTACGGTCGGGTTGTTGAACAGGGCGAGGCTGAGCCGGGAGAGCTCGATACCGATGATGTTACGGTCCCTGCGGATGCCAAACGTATTAAAGAAACTCCGGTTGGCCATCAGGATGCGGAGCCCGGAGTCGAGGATGACGATCGCATCGGACAAATAGTTCAAAAGATCGTCGAACGGGACGTTCTGCGAGGTTGTGTAGAGTTTTGCCTTGCCAAACGGCTTCATCGCCACATGCCCGTGGGACTGGAGGACGTCGAGATATTTTGCAACCGACCCGCGGTTCATCCCCAGTTCCCGGGAAATGACGGAGATAGAAACCGCCTCGGGATATTTTGTCTGGAGGAATTCGCGGATCCGGGAGTACCGGTCCTGGTCTTCTGTCATAAACATCTGCCTTATCCATTGATTCCTTTATTTGGAAATGAATACATCGGAATATTCACAACGGCGGATGGCCGCCTGCAGCCCGCACCTGGATATACCTCGCTGTCTGCACTGACCGTGAGATAGGCTTTTACGGCAGCGTCAATACAGGATAAACCCGGTGTCCTCACCCTCGTCGTAGAGACCATGGAAGATTTGGTGGAGTGCCCTACCGGCAGCGGCACGTCTTTTGTCGTCAGACCGTTGTATCTGATGATCGACAAGGATCAATACTTCTCTAAATTTTCCTTTGCAAACATCAGAATTTTGTACAGTCCCAAAAGTATTTCCTATATCAGACGTTGAGCCGAAGATCAGTTCAACGATGAAGTGGACCAAGAAGATAATACTGGGGATAATCCATCAAAAGGAAAGGAAAGAATCCTCCGGAATAATAGCGAAGATCCAGCACATAACGAGGAGACGAGTGGATCAACTCTGGAGGCAGTATCGTTCAACAGGAGTAATTCCAATCATCGGGGAGTCTATAAGTCGACCGAAGAAACCGGTAACTGCTGATGAATCAGTGATAGACGAAGCGTACCGACGATTCCGGTATGGAGCGAGTATGTTGGAAAAGCTCATTCGGAAGGCCTATGTCCTAATTTTTTTCATAACCGCATACACAGGTATTTGATGGACCGGGGACTCGCCAGAGCTGAAGCATCAAAACGAAAACTGCGGAAATGGGTACGCTATGAGCGAAAGCATAGCATGCCAGCCGGACACATCGACGGGCATGAAGATCCAATCACCGGACTCAAGATCTGTGCGGTCCTGGATGACTCCTAACGAAAGATCCTGGCAATCGATGAATTTGCTACCATCAATACAGAGAATTCAATAGCCATCGTCGAACGAGCACTTCGGGAATATGGATCGATATGCCCGCTTCGTGAACTGATCATGGATCATGGCAGCGAGTTCGGCGCTCATCGGATCGATGAAAACGGGAACTGGGATAGCGAATTCAAACGATATCTCGAATCTCAGGGTATCCGACCGATTCCTGCCCGGGTTTTTGAGTGGTGAGTCTGATGATGAAACGTTCATGTGTTCGTAAGCAAAGATCTATAAGAAATTATTTCAGGAGTATACAATGTGCATCCTCTGTACACTGCTGAAAGAGATTCCTTGTATATATGCCAGTTAATCGTCCCGTGCAATCTGGCGCAGCCGTCCGGCACCATCGATCTCTTTGAGTACCTGTGCGACAGCAGGGGGAACGAGTTTTTTCCAGGGCTCATCATGCAGTATTCTCCTGCGGATCTCCGTACCGCTGAGGGTCTCCCGTTCATACATTGCCGGTAACTGGACGTTGAATCCGGCCTCCCGGAAGAGCCGGACAACGAGTGGGTTTGAGGAATAGCAGATATCGAATGGAGGGGCCATGGACAGGGCATGGGCCACCCAGAGGCCATTGCGCTGGATGTCTTCGATGGGGATGACATAATAGGGGCATCCGAGTGAGGTGAGTGCGTGCGTAATCATCAGTACCCGTTCGCCGGCAGTGAAGGGGTTGTCCACCTGGTGTGACAACTGCGCGCTGCCGATACCGATAATGATCTCATCGACTTTATCCGAGATATGTTCAAGCACGGACTGGTGCCCGTTGTGGTATGGCTGGAACCTTCCGATATAAAATCCGCGTTTCATGATCGTACTCCCGTGTTTGCAATCAGTGCGGCAAAGGCACCGCCCGTGAAGCCGGCATTGATGTTGATGACGGCAATAACCGAGCAGGACCGGAGCATGCTCGCCAGTGCCGCCCGTCTCTCTCCCCTCTATCCATAACCAACACTGACAGGGATGCCTATAACCGGTGTGTCAACGAGTCCTGCGACCACGGCGGCAGAGTCCCCTCACGCCCCCGCGCATACGACAAATACATGGGCCCCGGGAAGGGGCTTAAAGTGCAGGGAAGAGGCGGTGGATGCCGGCAGCACCAACATCGTACGCCGTCCGGACCTCGCGGGTTTCGCCCGGTGTCATGGGTCGTGCGAATGACGTCACGTCCCGACCACGATCGGCTCGCCGAGGTTGTGGAGCAGCGCCAGGACCGAGAGGGCCGCGAGGTACGAGGTTGCAGGATTGTCCGGGCTCGGCACATTACGGATCCGCACATGCGCATCGCCGAACGCGCCCTCGGCGACGATCTCGTGAACGTTCCGATCCGCCGCTGGGTCCGCCCAGAGCTCGACCTCGATCTCCTGCCCGGCCGCGATCGCGATCGCGGCCGAGACGTTGGTGTTCTTCGGATAGGCCTTGACACACTCCTCGGCCCTCCCTTTGAAGACGAGCGTGCGCTCGGTGACCTTGAGCCCGAGCGATGCCGGGTTCTTGGTCGTCCGCAGGATGATCCGGTCGATCCCACCGATGCGCCCAATCTTGAGATTGTCGAGGCCCATCACGGCGCCGCTTGGGATGCGGACCTTTCGGCCTGACGCGATCGCCGCCTCGCGGAGGCGCGCGAGGAAGGCGGCGTCCGCGAGCGCGCCGACGGACATCACCACCAGGTCCTTGCCGGCGCGGAGCACGGCCTCGCCGTATGCCCGCACCGCGGCCGGCGACGCGGCCTCGACCACGAGGTTGAGATCGGCGGCTGCGAACGAATCGAAAGAGTCGAAGGCCATCCCTCCACAGCGGCTTCCGAGTTCCCGCGCCAGCTCGTGCGTCTGGTCGTAGAGCGCCGCGACCTCGAAGCCGTCGGCGTGGGCCGCGATCACGCGGCCGATATTGCCGCAGCCGAGGAGTCCGACCCGCGGTACAGATAATCTGCGGTCATCCCCGCCAATGAACGCTGCGTAATGGTGCGCGTTATCGTCCCTCTCTGCAGATCCTTCGCCTATCTGCACGCCGATTCCATACTGGGCGTCCGTGACGGCCACGGCCCGTCCCTGCATGCCAATCATTGTCATAATATCTATCTCCGTTATGAGGGGTCCCGGATCTCCTGGGAACCCAGGTCTCTGCGCTTGTACCGGTCCTGCGTGATGTCTCTAAACAGGCTCGCGAACTCGCCCGGACCACCACCGCCGTCGCGCCGGATCGGCGTGACGACTGCGTCAGGGAGGCCGCGTCGGGCTTCGTGCACGGGATCTGCTCCTGCCTCATGCAGTCGAAGTCGATGGCCAGCTCAATCTCGGCCGCACGTCTTTTCGCGATCAGCGCCGTCGTCGGGGTGTGCGTCGAAAACAGCGATATTCTCAAAAAAACAGCGGGGGAGGGAAGGGACCCACGTTGCGGGGTCCCGTCACCACTGTCATGACCCCAACTGTGTTGCACGATCATTTGAGATGGAGATGCGTCCCGTATAGAGTGGTTTTTATTCGCACAGGACGACGGGCTTGATCACGTCGCCGGCCTTCTTCTTCATCATGAGAAGCGCCTCTTCGATGTGGTCGATGCCGTGGAAGACGTGCGTCGCCATGGGCATCGGGTCGAAGCGGCCATAGGTGATCAGCTTGGCCAGCCGCTCCAGCCGGACCCGTCCGCCGGGGCACAGGCCGGTGATGATGTCCTTGTTCGCCATGCCGCTCCCCCAGTCGAGGCGGGGGATCGGCAGGGTGTCTGCCCCCGCGAAGAAGTTGCAGTTCGCGATCTTCGACCCGGCCTTCGCCATCTTGATAGCGTCCATCAGGATGTCGGGGCCACCGCCGGCAACGACAACAGCGTCAACGCCCGCTCCTTCCGTTTTGTCGATGATCTGCTGGGCCGTGTCGCCGTTGTGGTAGTCGATGATGTCCGTCGCGCCGTACATCTTCGCGACCTTGGCGGGAACCGGGCGGGACCCTACGCCGAAGATCCTGCTGGCGCCCTTCAGCTTCAAGCCGGCGATGGCGCACAGGCCGACCGGCCCGATACCGATGACCGCGGCGTCCCCGCCGAGCGGGATGCTCGTGTTTTCCGCGCCCATGAAGCCCGTGGTCATCATGTCGGTGATCATGACGCCTGCGACGGGGTCCATGCCGTCCGGCAGCATCGCCATGTTGTTGTCCGCCTGGTTCACGTGGAAGTACTCGGCGAAGGTGCCGTCCTTCTTGGCCGTGAATTCGTAGGCCCCCATGATGCCGCCGGTCTGCGAGGAGAACCCGCGCTGAGCGGCCTCGTTGTCCCAGTCTGGTGTGATGGCGCCCACGATGACCTTGTCACCGGGCTTGAAGAGCTTGACGTCGCTCCCTACCTTATCGACGATCCCCAGGGCCTCGTGCCCCAGGATGCGGCCAGGGAGCTCGCCGATCGCGTTCTCCCACACGACGTGGACATCCGATGTGCACGGCGCAAGTGCCAGCGGCCGGCAGATACAGTCGCGGGGACCGCACTTCGGCTTATCCTTGTTTACCCACCCGGCTTCTCCACTCTTAATCATTGCATAGCCTTTCATGATGTTACCTCCTGTTGTTTGACAGATTGCTGATGTTCAAATGGCGATACTAGCAGACGCGACCCTTGTCGAGGCCGGTGATCCGGATGCCGCCGAACTGGCACTTGTTCCGGATGTTGAGGCCGATCAGCAGGGGCGTGATCTTCTCGATGATACTGGCCCGTTCGAGGTTGCCGCAGTCGACGACCTTGATGCCGGGGACCTTTTCGATCAGCGGGGTCACCATCGCCTTCGCATCTTTGTCGTTGCCGCAGATCAGGCAGTCGCAGTCGATCGGCTCCTTGAGCTGCATCCACCACGTCTGCGAGATGTTGTTGAACGCGCAGATCACCTTCGCATCCGGCAGGATTGCCTGCGCACGCTGCGCGGCCGATCCTTCGGGCAGGATCATGCACTGCGTGGCCGAGCCGCCGATGGCCGACATGAGCGGCCCCGTCGCGTCGAGCAGGGGCTTGCCCTTCGAGCCCTCCTTGATCGAGAGGAGCGTGTCCTTCTGCGCCACGAGCGGCACGGTCAGGATCAGCACGTCGGCCTCTTTGGCCGCGTCCTCGTTCGTCGCTGCCCTCACGTTCTTGACGTTGCCGAGCAGTTCCTTCACTTTATCCACACCGGCCTGGGCCTTCTCGAGCGTCCGCGAGCCGATGATGATCTCCTCTCCAGCCTGTGCGAACCGGGTCGCAATGCCGAGGCCCTGCCCGCCGGTTCCTCCAATTACTCCTATTTTCACCATTTCACCTCTTGTTTTATGCCACGCAACATGGCGATAAACCAAAATTGACATTGGATCTCTTAAAGGCGCGATTCTCTGTGGATCAAAGACCCCCTTGATTAAAATACCCACCAACCTGTTTAGGGCGACAGAACCCGAAAACGCGGAGTACCATACCATCACACAGCGGATGATGATCTCGTGGAGACCCTTGTGGTGACGCTGCGAATGGATTCCTGGTCGGGAGAGCTCCGCCGTTCTCCAGATAGCTGCTCTCAGAATGAGACCCGCTTTCGATGGGGCTCAGGCCAGCTCTCGGCGTTGTCCGGAGGGAATGTGAAATGGAGCCGACGGTCCCATATGTTCACGACCCCGCCGCTCAGCTCGGGTTGACGGGACCAAGGTCCCCGCAGTCGCAGTTTGATCCGTTGGTAGCGTCCTTACCAGCGCCTTGTAACCCTTCCGCTCCCTCTAGCACCTCGGAGACGTCTATCATGAACGAGGCGAGTTCCCCCGACGGGAGCTTGAAGACGTAGTGGGAGATCAGGGGGAAGTCGTCCCGCTCCCGGTACCGGAGCGGTGCGACGACCTCGGGCCGCCCCGTCGTCAGTATTCGCAGGAGGAGCTCGTTGATCTCGGGGGTCGAGAGGTCGGGGAACTCGTCAAAGAGCCGCTTGCCGACCAGATCGGCCCGGTTCGTGCGGAGGAGGTTCGCCGTCACCCTGTTGGCATCTTTGATGAGGTAGTCTCTGCCTTCGTCGACAGGCTCGTATATCAGGATGCCATTGCAGGTGTCCTCGAAGAACGAACGGTACCGGGTTTCCAGAAAATGGCTCTGCTGCAGCGCCTCCTCCGCCATCTTGCGGTCGGTGATGTCAAGGAAGATCCCGTTCCAGACCGTCTCGTGCTCCAGCCGGACGGGCTGCGAAATGCCACGGAAGTATATCTCGCCCCCCGATGGCTTGAGGAACTTACCCTCGAAGTCCCAGGGGACGCGCCTGTGAACGGTCTCACGGGTCGATTCGTCCCACCGGTCGCGGTCCTCGGGGGCGATGCACGCGGAAAACCGCTGGAACCAGTTCCGGACCGGCTCGGGGTTGAGACCGAAGATATCCGCGGAGCGCGCGTCAACGTAGTAAATGCCCCATTCGCCGGTATCCCTGGCGTAGAACTGGTAGATAATTCCGGGGAGGTTACTGGAGACGCCCCTGAGCCGCTCCTTCAGGTCCTTCTCCGCGCGCCTCTTGGCCGTAATATCCTTGAAGAGGATGGCGAACTCCTTTGCCGGCCCCCCACTGTGGGGAAGGACCGGGGTAAAGACTACATCAAAATAGGCGATGCCACTCTTCGTGCTCTGGATCCCCTGCTCCCGACGCAACCGCTCGAAGTCGCAGGCAAGCTCGGTCTCGGTAGCCCGCCCCTTCTGGATCAGCGACTCCAGCTTCGTCCGGTAACAGGCGATGTCGAAGATGCTCGTGATCCGCATATCGGCGGGGGCGCGCAGACCGAGAACCCGCAGCGACGCGCGGTTCGCGTTGAGGATCGCTCCGTCTGCCGCAAAAAGTATGATCCCGCTCGGGACAGACTCGAAGAGGGTTGCCATTTTCTTCTCCGAGTCCTTGAGATCGATCTCGGCCTTTCTCACCGCCGTGATGTCCTGGAGGCTGACCATGATCCCCTCGCCGAGGGTCGGGGAGATGATCGGCGCGAACGCTGCGAGGAAGAGCCTGCCCGTCCGCTCGTCTATCACTTGCATCTTATCCAGGTACGTCTCCGATCGATGGATCCGCTCGATATTCCGCTGGACCGCTGGGTCCGAGAAAAAAGGAAGGTTGAGGTCGAAGAGCGGCGCGCCGACCAGTGTGTGGGAGGGGTTAATGCCGAGGGCGGCGACGAAACTCGAGTTCGCCATGTTCACCAGGAGGTCAGCGTTCAGGATCACGAGCGCGTTCGGGGAATGGTCGAAGATCTCCGGCAGGGGCACGCGCTGCGACGGCCGGTAGAGTTTCTTCGGCCCGAAGCGATCCATACTGACATCCCCGCTCAGTGTGAAGAGATCGAGATACCTGGCAGCAGTTCTCCGGTCGATTGCGAGTTCCCGGGCGATCGTCTGGATCGGGATCGCCCGGGGCGCGTGCTGCTTGAGCAGGCCGAGAATCCTGTCGCGCATCTCCTGGTACGTGGTCGCGTTGTCCATCAAGGTAGACTCCGGTTGGCCATCAGGATGCGGAGCCCGGAATCGAGGATGACGATCGCGTCGGACAGGTAGTTTAAGAGATCGTCAAATGGGACATTTTTCGAGGAGGTATAGAGTTTGGCTTTACCAAACGGCTTCATCACGACATGACCGTGCGACTGGAGGACTTCCAGGTATTTTGCAACGGACCCCCGGTTCATTCCCAGTTCCCGTGCGATGAGCGAGATGGAAACCGCCTCGGGGTACCGTTTCTGGAGAAATTCGCGAATCCGGGTGTACCGGTCTTCATGTGCAGCCATATGTGACAGATACAAGATTCCCGTTTTTCTGGAGATGAATGTATCGAAACCTCCATTGCTGTGGATTACCCCCGGGATCGCTTTATATCCGGGATTGTCCGCGAGTTGGTGATGCAAAAGCGGCAAACCCGGTATAATCGTATCCTCATACGATCAGGAGAATCGTTGTGCTGTCACTGGATTTTTGAGGGCTGGCCCCCTCACCCTCCATCGGCCTCATAAAAATTTATTTTTCTTTGAGAAATCCCCAGACTTCCCTGAGTGACACCCGTTTCCCGTAGGTCAGCATGCCCATCCTGAAGATCCGTGCGGCAAGCCTTGTCAGGATTACAATGGAGATGACAAGAATGGCGATACTCACGATAATCTGGTATGGCGGTACCGTCACGAGCGTGAGCCGAACCATCGCAACGAACGGCGCGGTGTACGGGAAATATGTCAGGACCTGCATCAGGAGGGAATTTGGATCCTGCAGGAGGAACTGGAGGAAGATGAGCGGGAAGATGGCAAACATCGAGAAGACTGCTGAGACCTGCTGAGATTCCCTGACCGAGGGAGCAAGGGATGCCGCGCAGGCGATCGAGACAGAGAACAGGAAGTACCCGAGAATAAAGTAAATGACCGCGAGGCACACGAGCCACGTCACTTGGAGTCCTGAGAATACCTCCGCGAACGGGCTTGCGGCGATCACGACAAGGCCGATCGCGACCCAGACGGTGATCTGGAGCAGGCTCACTCCCGCATACCCGAGGATTTTTCCTGCGAGCAGTTCTTCAGCCGAGCAGTGGGAGAGCAGGAACTCGCCCCGGCGGCTCTCTTTTTCTTCGCCGATTCCCTGCATCAGGTAACCGGACGAGGTGAGGATACCTATAGCAAGAACCATCGTGAGGGCAAACGGCAGTATGAACCCAAGAATCTCCCGGTCGCCTTTGGGATTCCCTGCTTCATCAAGGACAATCACCGTGGGTGATACCGGGGAGAGGATCTTCTGCGCAGCCTGGTCGGAAACATTCTCGTGCCGCAGGAGGTTCGTTGTCATAAACTCCTGCACGGACTGGCTGGAGCCCGCGGATCCGATCAGGGAGTTGTCCATCGTATAGATCGTGAGCGTGCCGGTCTGGATATAATCCGGAGGCACGATCAACAGGCTATGGATATTGCCTTTTACCAGTGCCGCTTTACCGGCTGCAATGTCGGGGTACTGGACAAAGCCGGGCGTTGCCTGTATAAAACCGGCAGCATCGACATACCCGGTTGTCTGGTTCGTTGCTCCCGTGCCGATCCCGGCACCGGTATACAGGGAGAGCCCGATGACAAAGAGCATCAGAAGGGGGAGCCCGATCGTGCCGAGAATGAAACCTTTGCGCCGGACGGTCTTTACGAATTCAAATTTTGCGACCACGAGGGATTTTGCCGTCATCGCCGGCCCACCTCAAGGAATATCTCGTTCATGGACCGCTGCTTTACCTCGAACTTCTTCACGGTAACGCTGGCGACAAGCGTTTTTAAGATGGCCTGGGTGTCGGCAGCCTTTTCCACGATCAGCTCCGCAATGTTGCCGGAGTCGTTGATACTCAGTATATGGTCGATATGCGGGAGCCGGCCTTCGTAGCGGACTTCGATCGATAATCCGAACTGCTGGCGGATCTCATCAAGGCTGCCGTAGAGCACTGTCTTCCCGTTATTGAGCATGAGGATCCGGTCGCACATCCGTTCCACTTCGTCCATCTGGTGCGTACTCATAATCAGGGTCGTGCCGTTTTCACGTAAGTCAAGGAGAACATCCTTGAGGGTTTTTATATTGAGTGGGTCAAGTCCCGAGAACGGCTCGTCAAGGATGAGAAGGTCCGGCTGGTGGATGACCGCGAGAATGAACTGGAGCCTGCGGTGCATGCCCTTGCTCAGTTCCTGGATCTTTTTGTCCCGGTATTCCGTGAGATCCAGTCTCTCCAGCCACTCGTCCATCTTCCGGTCGATCGCATCCACATGTTTGAGTTTTGCAAAATACCGGATACACTCCGAGACCGGGATCTCCTTATCCAGGCTTCCTTCTTCGGGCAGGTAGCCGATGGCGTCCTTGATATCATCAGAGAACGTCCTGCCGAAGAGCGAGATCGTCCCGGCATCGGGCCGGAAGATATCGAGAATGGTCCGGATGAGCGTGGTCTTGCCCGCACCGTTCGGGCCTAAGAGGCCGAATACCTCGCCCTTGTTAACGGAAAAACTGATATCTTCGAGGACATTTCTGTTGTCAAAGGTCTTGGTGAGGTGTTCAATCTTCAGGACGTTTTCATTACGGTTTTTCTGATCGCCGGTTGTCATGCGTTCTCAATACCCCTTCGTTTTTCTTCGAACATTGCGGGAATGGATTCAGTCTTTCCGTAGGTAGAGAGGCCGGTGATCGTGATCCCCATGACGGTTGAGCCGATAAAGATCAGGATGCACATCACCAGCAGATAGAGTGCAATAACCGTACCGATTGCTGCAGCACTGCCTTGGAGACGGCCTGCCGGGAGATGCCGGGCAGGTTGGCAATCGTAATGTTCGGTGTTCCACTGCGACGCATCTTCCAGAACGCGAACTGTTTTTCGTCCATAGGCAGAAGCATATGTCAACGTTTGAAGGTTGACTATATCTAATTTATTAAAAGTATTTTTTGGGCAATGGTGATTCCGGGCCACTCCAGAAAAAATGGATGCTAAAAATCTACGACGTTACTTTCCAACCAACTGGTTGCAGGTTATCTGATGCAAGCCGGTACTTTCCTTTCGGGACATAGATTTCAAACCGGGCACCTTTGCCGGGTTCACCGGTTTCAGCAATCGACATGCCCGTGATAGCAAGAATTTCCCGGATCAGGAATAACCCGAGGCCGGTATGCTTTCCAAAACCGCAGGTAAACAGTCGGGATTTATCTTCTACCGGGATGCCGACTCCATTGTCTTCATAAGTGATAACGAGTGTCTGCCCGGTTTTTCGGCAGGATATGGATATTGAAGTCACGTGCCCCCCATGGCACAGCGAGTTATGGAAAAGATTGTAAAATACTTTTTCAAGAAGAAGATCGGCATAGATCTCAACATTTCGCACATCAACCCTGATTGTTATATTTTCAAGAAAATGTGTCATGCGGGACTGCGCAATAACTTCTTTTACCGGCTGCCATTCGGGGTCAGCCAGTCCAATCTCCTGGTACGTTTTGGTAAATTGTACCTGACCCTGGAGGAAATCCGTGATGCCCTCGATTTTTTGTAAATAACTAAGGGCCTGCTGATCGTCCGTGTGTTCCTTTGTGAGAGCCAAGTATCCCCGGAGTGCGGTTAATTTATTATTGAGATCATTCAGGGTGATTTTAAACATCAGGTTCAGTTTGCTGTTTGCCTGCACCAGTTGATCCCGCAATTTTTTTGATGTGGATATATCGACACAGACCAACCGGAATCCTTCAACCGATTTATTCCGGTGAATCTGCGTGCTATACACAACCATCGGGAACGTGCTGCCATTACGTTTCTGTGCTATCACTTCATGAACGGGAAGGACAGTTCCATTGAGAGATTGCACGTACATGTCGCGGATACGAGAACGTTCATCGGGGTGTATCAAATCCAGTGCCGAGAACGGGGTGGTATTTGTTGGATCCGTATACCCCCATTTTTCCCTGCAGGCACGGTTCATGAAAATCACGTTAAATCGTTTATCAAGTTCAATCACCGTTTTTGGCAGCGATTCTACGAGTTCCCGGTACCGGCTTTCGCTTTCTTCCACCAGTTCCCTGAGGTGATATGCCTCAGAAATATCCCGGGAAAAATTCAGGGTGGCGGGTTTGCCATTCCAGACAATCCTGATCGCATTGACTTCCCACCAGTAAATCTCACCTCTTTTGTTGATTATCCGAAACGGGTACCTTGAAATTTTCTCGCCCTGCTCGATCCTTTTTTGATACCGCTCGCGCAAGGCGGGCTGATCTTCCGGGTGTACAAAGGTAAAAAATGGCCGGGAGAAAAATTCTTCGGACGTAAAACCACAGCTTGTGACGATTTCATAAAATTTCGGGTTGTAGAAAGCAAATTTTTCATCCTGGATAATGAAGATGCATTCCTGTACGTTCTCAACCAGCTGCCGGTATTTTTGTTCCGATTCAGAGAGTGCCAGCTGGGAGCGGCGATGCTCCACGTTGATCTTGATCTTCTGTTCCAGCTCAGCAAACTGCGCCTTTGGGGCACCGCCTTTCTGGAGATACGCGTCAGCACCGCAGTTGAAGGCTTCGATGACTACTTCTTCCCGCCCTTTTCCCGTAAAGAGAATAAACGGGATATCGTTGGACTGTTCCCGGATTTTTTTTAAGAATTCGATACCATTCATCTCCGGCATCTGGTAATCGGAGACAATCGCATCAAACGAATGCACCTTGAGTTCTTCAAGCGCTTTTTTTGCAGAATCAAGAGTCGTGATCGATAACAACCCGGAACGTTTAAGGTAATGCGGTGCCAGTTCGAGGAGTGCCGGTTCGTCATCGACATACAATACAGAAATTTTTGTCATGGGATCACGGAAACGGATGCATATAATCTGGCCCAGGGTCGAAATCCGAAAAAACAAGGAAAGTTGATTATACTGTTACAGAACCGAGTCAATATCGTTTAAGAGCTGTCGGATATCGATCCAGATGATCAGTTCGTTTATCTCCTTATCCTTGATCTTCACCCGTTTCTTGATAATGCCGATGATCGCAGTGTCTTCCTTTGACACGGATGCAGAGGTATAATCCACCAGGTTCTCCTCGAAGGTAGATACCGAGGTAACAT
>NZ_JBAYLY010000046.1:0-15586 GCF_041663825.1 Methanoregula sp. | reverse complement strand
CCCCGCCCTGTCCATCATCGCCGTATAAACCGATGTTGATCTTGTTGATCGCCTTTTCAGTCGCTTCCGATCGCTCATCAAGACGGATTAGAAGTTTGTCTCGTTCATAGTCATCCATCAGTTCAGGCACCTCCTTTCGCAAGGTCGCAGGTCCAGTGATGCGGGCCGCCGGCAAGCCCAGGGGCCGGGGACACGTTGCCGATCTGGTACGTGCCAGCGTATCCCGATGCCGTGGTGATGATCTGATCACCATTCACGGGCGTAGACGTTGCCGGGATCATCACCCGCTGCGTGGTGACGATGTAGAGTGTTTGGCCGGCCTGCTGCACGGCGTCCTTCTGGGAATAGAACCGGCAGGAGATTGCGGCGTCAATGTCGGAATAGATCAGTTCTCCGGTGATGTCGAACGCTTCAGCGATAACACCGTTAACAACCGCTGCGCCGGGGACCGTGCCGTTATCACTGATTGGCTCGTCGTTCAGGAAAGTGCCGGTAACTGTATGCACCTGTAAACTGCCAGATGCTATACTGCCCGTGCTCACAATCACGGCCGTTGCGTGGCTTGTTGCACCGGTCAGGGTTTTTCCCGCAGTGAAAGCCGCTGTTCCGTTGTCGTACTCGAGTACAAACTGCTGCTTCCTGCTCCGCAGGGTGGCGGTATGCGGGGCGCTGAACATCAGCAACACCTCGACCGAATGTGGGAACATCGGATCTTTGATTTATCCGAAACTGTATTTGCCGTGATGTACTGATCGAGTGCTTTGTACGCCGTGTCCCGCAGTGCTTTTACCGCCCCGGTCACATCGACCGATGAAGAGAAATCCCCGTTTGATGCCTGGAGATCCCCCACCTGAAGCCCATATTCAAGCAAGCCTGCTTTTGACAGGGTAAGGGAAATTGATTTAAGATCGTCCCCAACAACTCCGGTAACCCCGTTGGATTTGAGGTACAGGTTGATCTGACGATCCGCCTCATCAATAATCCCCTGAAGAATTGTGGAACTGTGAGCGCTGCCAGTAACGTTGATAAGATCGGTTGTCGTGCAATATGTCATCAGTTCCCCCTGGCGATTCTTTTCTCGCACAATACTTCGGGCTCGGTATCCGGATCAAGCGGCTGGCTTATTACCCGGACAACCGCGGCGTTCCTGTCGTACTCGTCGTTGAGTTCGTCAAGTTTTCGCTGCGTGATCAACGCCGTACAATCGGATGACAGGACCATAACCAATCCCTCAAAAAGGGATCAGTAGATGATCCTGCACGCTGCGTTTGCAATACCGTAGTTCACACCGAACCGGATCCGGGCCTTGCTGGTCGTGAGATCCTGAATCGGCTCGCGGAAGTCCTCGATCGTGACGTCTTCACGCAGGACGTATGCGCCGGCGCTCTGCCGGTTGTACACGATTGCCCCGGTATCCCCGTCGGTCTGATAGGACCACGTTGCGCCATAAGTGGCGCTGTTGATCGTGCCGTTGTGCAGGCCGTATGCAAGACCGAGCACCGAGGGAGTGCCGCCGGTAATGATCGACTGTCCGCCCCAGTAGTTTGTAAGCAACATTTCCTGCTCCAGAACGCTGTTGAAGTCAGTCGTTGCGATCATGCTGTCGGGCTGGAATCCGCCGCCGGTCCTGGCCCGGGTCACGAGTTCGAGCTTTGCTTTGGCGATTGCCTTGATTCCCTGGTTTGCCGCAACGTTCATGGTATCGAGAGACCGGCCGGCATTCTGGACGATCACACCGATAGCCTCGTAGTTGAGGGCATTCTCGATGTGCTGCCCGAGCATGGCGACCTCCATTGCCATCGTGTTGTACAGGGAATCGCTGATCATCTCATCGGTGATCGGGGCGACCTCGCCGTACTTCTTGATGGTAAAGTCACGGTAGGCGTACGTGCCGTTGCTGTTCCTGTACGGTGCGCCTTCGGGTACTTCCGGGGCGATCCCGGTTGCCGAACCTGCGAAGGGCAGGCGCAGGGTGTTTCCCTTCGTCATGCTTTCAGAGCGCAGCATATTCCGGGCGCACCGGACGTACTGAGCGCCCTCCATTACCGTGTTCAGGTACTGGGTCTGGATCAGCGGGGTGTTGGCGATACCCTCCGAAAGGATGAGTTCACGGGCGTTGTAGATCTTGCCGTCGAAATGCTCAACGGAAAGGTTCTTCGGGATCCGCTTCTCTGCGAGTTCGCGGGCTTCGGATTTGCCGGCAAACATCATTTCAAATGCATCGGCAAGGGCCCGGACGTGCGGGTTGTTGGCCGGGATGGCTACGGTGTCATGGCCGGTCGGTTTGTAGGTTGAGAGCTGTTCATTGGTCATGGTAATCACGAGGAGCTCCCGGTCGGTCCGTACTGGATACTGATCTCAATTCTTCCAGTCGCTCCCCCTGCGATATCTTCCTGTGCGATACCGACAACAGTGCCGGTAAGTTCTCCGGCTGAGGTTACTTCCTGCGATGCGGCAGAGACAGTGCCTCCGACTGCGTTGTCGTTGCATTCGACAAATGCCCCGGCGTCAATGCCTGTGGTGTCGTCAGCGTTGGCGACGTAGACAATAGCGCCGTTTTTGAGGACCGTGCCCCACGATCCGGAAGCAATATCGGTGAGTGCGACCCCTGCAACGGTGCCGGTAACGCCTTTCTTTGCCGGATGCACTGTGTCAGTGACACCAGTAAGAGCAAAGGCAACAACCTGCCCGGCCTTGATTGCAGCGCCGGCTTTGTATGCCCGCGCCTTGTCATGGCCCTGGTCGCATACCTGTGTGATGGTGGGGAATGCTGTGATGCCCGTCATGATCACACCGCCCTGATGGTGCCGGCCTTCCGGTCAATCGAAACGTGGTAGTTCATCGGTTCTGCCTCGGAGAGCTCTTTGGGAGCGCCGGTCGTGGTCTTGGATGTGCCGCTCTTTTCCAGCGCGTCGAGCCGGTCGGACATTGCCTTGAGCACTGCCGGGATAGCCGCGAGTTCTTTCATCTGCCCGGGAAGTTCGGAGAGCTCTTTGGGGATCTCGATCTTGACTTCCGCGGACTTCTGTGCCTTGACCGCCTCAAGCTCTCTGGTGAGCGTGGCGATCTTATCTTCAAGTTCTTTGGTGTCTGTCATGGTTTCCTCGACCGGTGCCGCTGCCACGGGTGCCGGTGTCTCTTCTTTCGGTTCTGCTGGCGCTTCGTTCACACGGCATACTTTGCACGCGCCTTTGTTGACATGTGCATAGCCGTAGAACTCAAGGGACTTGGTTTCCATCCTCCCGGTTTCCGGGTTGAACCATTCCTCTCCACCGTGCTCTACCGAGAGATACTTAATCTGTTTCCGCTTGATCAGTTCCTGCATCGCCCTACCGCTTGCAGTGCTGCCATAAACGAGGATGTCAGAAAGGACTGCATTGTGAACATTACCCTCATCGTCTTTAAACTGCCCAAAATGCGGGGCAATGGCTTCACTTACGCGGTTGGATTCATCGCGGGGTACACCTTTAAGGTGCCGGTTAAACCCGGTGCGTTTGACCCAGTTCCCGGCGTCTTTTTCAAGAGCCTTTGCGGTGTAATAAAGCGGGGTCTGTACTGCTGAATCTGTCCATTCCCCCTCAGCCAGTAACGGCGCGTCCTTGATCAAAAGATCGCCGTTCTCAAGCTCGTACAGTTGGGGAGTGACAAAAGGGATTCGTGTTTCGCGCATATCTGCAAGTACCCGAATATAAGACGCTGACGGAGCGCCCTTGCCGGCGCCTCCGGTGTTGTTCGATGTATTCGGGATAGAATCGGCTGCCAATCCTGGCATAATAGTATAGGACGCCGAAACATATATACGGGTTCAGAATTACCCGAAGATAAATTACCAAAAGTTAGGGTGAGAAAAGAGAGGGATCAGGTTAATAGAACATCTACGAGGACTTCGGAATTTTTCATACTTGCGCCGCAAAGACGGCATGGGCGATAGGATTCTATGTACCGCCTTCCCCCACACAGCGGGCACTCTTGGAAAGGATCATCAATTGCATATCCGATGATTCGGTTATCGCTCATCTCTTTCTCCCGTTCCCTTTCCGCATGTCGGGAATCTTCTTTTTTGGTACGGGTTCGGGCTCGGTTGATGCGGCCACGGGCTCGCTCTTCTCAGAGAGGTCCGGCAACTCCTCCGGCACGGCAGCCCCCATGGTTTCCTGCCGCTGTTCCATCATCTTGATCGTGTCCTTCACCGTTTCAACGCTGCGGAATCCCCCGTTCAGATGGGCGTACCGATCCGAGAGGTGCCGGGCGATTACTGAGGGAAAATATCCGATCTGGTGTAATTCCCAGATCTTTTTCTGCTCCTCTTCGCTCATTGGGTATCCTTGTGCCAATTTAAGCGCCTCCGTTTTCAATCGCGTTCGCCATGTTCGTTGCCTGGTAGAGTGCTGCCGTCTTTCCTGCGATCTGATACTGATATCCTCCGGCGGGGAGTTTCGTGCACTGGAACCGGTTGATCACCGTATAGATTGGTTGGCCCGCCGCATCACGGAGGCACACGAAGCCCCGGGCCGGACGCTCAAGGAGCACGATCACATCATCGCGGGTGAGAGCGTCGAACCGCACCGGGGGATCTTCCAGCGCGATTGACAGCATCCGGCCGGGCCCGTTATCCGGGAGTTTCGGGTTGCGGTCCATGTACCAGTTCGCCGGGTCCAGCCGGGCAGCCGGTATAAAAAACTCATCGCGTCTGCGCAGGATTTCGTAGAATACCGGATCAAATATTTCCGCTGCTTCGTCCTGCTGCCAGAATATCAGGGCGAAAAGAAACGGCTTCCAGAGTTTTTCCCGGCGTTCCTCCGATTTATCGCAATTGTACCACTTTTTCTTAGCGATCTCATAGAGGAGTTTTTGGGTACCGGTGAGGTTGTCGATCCACGATTGCGGGATATCGGGCATGAGCCGGACCATGTGCCGGAGCGGTTCTTTCATGATCCAATGGAACAGGATCGTGTTAAACGATGCTTTACTCCACTCTTCACCAGTATTCAGGCCATCGATACAATCGGCGGTGCCGAACCATCGGAGCAGGCGATTACGGGCCCGGATTAACCATGTTTTCAGTGTCATTTATTACCACCGTTAATTATTTCGTGAAATTCTCCCGAGTGTAATATTACCTTGACGAATAAATATGCCGCGATTACTGCGCAGAGAACCAACCCTGAGGCAAACAATAGCCGATCATCCGGGGGGATCGCCAAACCGATGTAGTCGTGCCCGGGGATCATCCTTCACTTCCACCCTTCTGCCGGTATATCTCATAACATCGGCAATTAACATGAGCACAGGGTTCCTGATGCCCGCTTTGGTGGGCTTGATCGATAGGAATCCACTCCTCTGCCTCGTTTCCCCCGCAAATATCGCATCTATCATTATCAGATGTTTTCCACATCTTTTCCATTTCGACACCATCGGCTTTGATAGAGTCGGCAAACTGCCGGTTCCCCGCCTCGTACGCGTTCCCGGTCTCGTATACTGCGATCCGTTGTGCCCGATCCCGACTCATGCCATCGAATGCTTCGGATATCTGTTTGGCGGTCTTGTTGTACGCCTGCCCGGTATCGAGCGCGTCCTTAATGATCGTCTTGATCTGGCTGCTTGTCGTGCTCTGAATGCCCTTGATGTAGTCCACAGATCCCCCGTTGCGCTGGAACCATGCTACGGCACGAGGATTAGCGAGGTTGAACGTGGTGCCGGGCTTTTTCGACGGGTCGGGGCCGGCGATTGCCAGCTTGAAGTTGTTCGCGCCTGCGTGCAGGGCGTCCGCCTCAGCCGATGCGATGATCTTTTGCAGTTCGGGCGTCGTCCGGTTGGAGACATTCTCCCAGAGCCGATCCCATTCGTCCTGCGTGAGGTTCCAGGGGAGATCTTCGAGTTCGCGGGTCTTGCCGGTCGGGGGGGATAGCGTGCGCTTGCCGATCTGCTTCATCACCATTGCTTTCTGCGCCCGGAAAAAGTAGGCAATATTCTTCCGGTGGATTTCGGCGAGTTTGTCTTTTGCCCGGACTTTTTTGATCACGTTGCACCCCCAAAGGGTTGGTTGGTGGGTGGTTTTATATAGTTGGGGCGCAATTTGATATTATGCAAACCTTTGTTGAGGCAAAAACCCGGAAAGAGGTGGAGCAGAAGATCACTCACCATGTTTCCAAGCTCGTTAAGGTCGAGGGTGGGTACATGGGCTTTGAATTCATTACAGACTACGACGCATGGAAGCGGAACAAATGAAGTCGTATTGCACCCAGAATAACGGGGATTGCGGGACGTGCTCCCTCGTCTCCTATCATAAAGATTGCCGGAATTATCCCCTGCTGAAATGCCCGAAGTGTGGCGATTATGACTGCATAAAGGACGGGACGAAGATCGCTGCCGGTGGGCGCGTGCCGGCTGCACGGTGCGGAGGTTGTGGGTATCGCGGATCATCAGAAAAGTTTTAAGGATCATTTTTATTTTTTCCCTGCCGCTTTTTTTAAGATCCTCTCATCATCAGGGGTAATTTTCCCCTTTTTCTTCGGAAATGTGAATTCCCCTGTGAATTTATCATCATTCTTCTTCATATTTCATCACCGTCACTACATGTACCCGTTCATCAGCATCGTTAGTAAATTCCTCTTTTCCAACGATTTTCCACGAGGTGTCTCGCGCAATGATCAGTTCTGTTTCCCAGTGTGCTTCATTATTGATATAAAGCCCCTTTTCTTTCCCAGATGTGACCGCCCTAATAACCGTTTTATGCGTGTTCCCCTCTTCATCTTCCCATCCTTTTGCAAACCCCCCTGCGGTGGCCGGATTTAATGAGTGAGATTGGTACGCAGCATCCTGACATACATCGCCAATCTCCTTTCCTGCAAGGACCTGCCCGCTATTTGTCCCAACACCACGGTATAATTCAAGCCCCTCCGGGATTGGAGGTGCAGATTCGATTGACGTATCGATGACATCCTCAAAATTACGATACTCGTTGTAATGCTCTCCTCTTAGGTTCGCATTAATTACTGAATATTCCTCATTGCAGTAATCCTTGAGGGCGGTATCCCGCATATACATACCCTCAGTCTCTTCAAGGTTGCCGTCATACGCAGCTTTTCCATATTCAATTGTATCAGAGGATAATTTGGACTCCTGCGCCGATGCGATATCCGCATAATCTTCTTTTGATCTTTCATCCATTGTGCCGGCAGATATTGCAGATTTGTGGCTATCTTTAACACTCCCGGATCCTTTTGATGAGCTGCCGCCCGAATCACCCGATCCTCCACCTTCCGCAAATTGCCCGTTCTCTGGGTCGTGGTTCTCGTTGAACAATTCTCGCATATTCACACCTCCAGATGCATCCGGAATGTGGTAAGTTATATACTGCTTTTCAACCATGATTTACACTCCGTTTGGTAAATTCCCCGAGACATTTTGCCCGGATTGCTCCTGTGGTACCTGCTTCATCAGCCAGTCTCGCAACTGCGTCTGATCCATAGGTGGCTGTTGTGGTTGTTCGGGGATCTCGACATCTTCTCCGATGTCCTGCGGGATCCCGAGCCGTTCACGGCACCATTCTGCGGGTGCGACTGCATCGGGGTTCATGCCGGTGCGCAGGGCGGCCATTGCCGTTGCCATCTGCGCGAAATCATCCGGGCTGGCGTCTTTCAGTTTCAGTTTTACAAGGCCGGGTTTGCCGGTGATCTTGTCGATGATGTTGAGATTCCATAGGGATTCAATATCGCGCTGGACGATCTTGATCTTCTTCAGGAATGCCCCAATACGGGATACCGCCGTTGCATCCGTGCTGCCCTGCCGGACCCCGATAAGTTCTGCCGGGAAACCCATTCCCGCCGCGACACGGATCAGGGTAACGTCGCTGTATTGCTGCACGTTGTTGACCCCGGCAGTATCCAGGGGCTGCACCACGATATCCCCTTCGGTCAGGAACTGGTCTTTGGCATTGAACCCCTCAAATTGCTTTTCGAGGTTGGAATATTCGGTATCGGTAAGCGGCACCCGATCGGCCTGCGTGCTGTTGGCCTTGATATGCCATTTCGGGGTACCATGCAGACAGATCCCGGCCGTGATTGCTTCGCTTACCTGCGTATCCCGTTTGATATCGTGCTCGGTGCGCTCAATGAGGGAAATGCCATACGGGGAGTCCGGCCGGCTCAGGAACTGGTAGTGTAGCACCGATGCTGGCTCAAGGGAAATCTTTTGGATCGCGTTGCCCCTATTGTCCCGCATCTGGTCGTAGGAGAGGATGGCTCCCGTGAGATCGGTCACGAAATCGAACGATTCTGCCGGGCGCGGGATCACATTGACCGGTACCCCGGCCGCCTGTCCTTTGCCATACACGATTTCGGCGATACCGTCCCGCACAACTGCCGCATCTACAGAAAGCTGCCATTGGACATCAAAGAAATTAATCTTCTGAAGGAACTCTTCGACGGTTTGCTTCTCAGTCTCTCCATCGGTGCCTAATTTCTCCGATACCTTTTCATCGATTTCAAGCTCGTATCCCCCTCCGATCGCGTAGATCGGGAACAGGTCGATCCCTTCCGCAACATACCCCCCTTGCAGGTAGATATTGCGGAATCCCCGCATACGCCGGAATGTTCGATCCGGATCCTGGGTGAGATCAGTTATCCCTTTTATATCCCATGCTTTGGCCCGGGTGATTGCTGCCAGTGTCGGGCCTTCCAATAATGATAGTGTCCGTTTTCCGATAGTGATTCTCATGATCTTACCTTCTCCATAGTTCTCCCGGTTGCCCGGATGCGGCCGCCGGTATTTGCTGTCAGTTCAATCGCCGCCCATACATGAGCATCCATCCGATCGGGGCTTTTCTGGTTCGGCTCGTTCGGTACCCAATCGCACATCTGATCCTCCAGTTGGGGAAACGCTCCGACATGATGCCACCTTCCCTGTTCATAGAGTGCGGCAATCGGCTCTGCCCTTACTGCCTTTCCCCGCGTTGCATGGACAGATCGGAATGGGATGTTTGGATCTATGCGGCGAAGATTCATCTCCACGAGATCCCCGCCGTTGTTGACTTCTCCAATCACCCGATCGGCTTTCCAATCCTGGACCGCCCGGACAACCTGCAAAGCCCACTCATAAGGGGTTCCGCGGATAGAGTAATCTGCGAGAGTGTATCCGTGGCCTTTCGCGTCGACACCGTCAACGATGATCCCGGTTTCGTCTGACTCCTCTCCCCCAGATACTGCCGGGTCAACGCCAACTACAATGCGAAGAAATTGTTTGGGTTTTGGTGAGCGGAGAGCTTCAATCGTTGCCCGATTCCAGAGCGCCCCGGGGTTATCGTCCAGGATCTCCGCGTTGAGTTCCTGCCGGCCGAGCCGGGTACCCTCATATTTCTTCACGATGCTGGTGATAAACAAAGGTGCGAGATTGTCTTTGTTCTCGTACGTGCTGCCTCCGGTCACTACGCAGCGGGGATCTTTCATCAGTTCCTTGATGATAGCGATCGGGCGGGGAGTGGTGGTGATTACAGCCCGTGGGTTTTTACCGAGCCGGAGCCCGAAGAGCGCCATATCCCACGTCTCCGGGTACTTCCATGATGCCATTTCGTCGGCCCATACCCAATGATGCTGTGGGCCGCGCAGGCGGTTTGGTTCCTCCCCTGAGTACAGCGTGGCAATCGTGCCGTTGGGCCAGGTAAGGCGACGTTTGGAGGGCTCGTAGAGAGGCATAAAATTATCCGGACTGATGGCAAGGATCCCGCTCTCACCTTCCACCATCACATCCCGGGCATCGGCTGCTGTTGGAGCAATAAGAGCCCCCCGGCTTCTTGGAATCTCGCGGGCCTGCTTGACAGACCACTCTCCCCCTACGCGGGTTTTACCGAATCCTCGGCCCGCTTTAAGCATCCAGTACTGCCATGAGCCCGAAGGGGGGATCTGTGCCGGGCGGGCTTTGCTAATGAAGAATCGCTGATTAAGTTCGTTGAGTACCTGCAGGTCACTTGCGGGCAAGGATGCTGCGAGCACGATCTATCACCTCCTCATCAGACATCTTACCCAGAACCTCGACGGTTCCGGAATGTTCGACCTTTTCCTTGAATGCCCCGGTCGCCTTGCCTTCAAGTTCGAGATATTTGGCCTGCGTCTGGTAAACTTTCAGCTCCGTGAGATCGTCGCCGAGCCCCTGCTGTTTCTTGGCAAGCTCTGCAAACCGTTTATGAAAGGAGTCGATCCGCCTCAGTAAACCTTCCCCGGCAATGGCTTCGTAGGCATTTGCTGCCTTCTGGATCTTCTCCTCAATATGCCCCGCTTTTATGTGTCGCGATAAGGCATCCTTTGAGACGCGATATTGCTGCGCTATGGCGCGTAATGATGCGCCCGGGCTAACGAGCGCGGAATCGATCTCGTGGCGCGATTTGTGTTCGCAGATTGAGCACTTACGGCCGGCCATTCAACATCCTTCCTTCAACTGCCGGATCTCGTGCTCAATGCAGGATAGCCGGTCGAGCTCTTCCAGGATGCCTTCGCAGATTACCAGACGCCGATCCTCCAACTTCCGGAGCCGGCGTTTGCCTGTTGCATCCCCTATGCACTCGGCGGTCATACCATCACGCTCCCCTGTTTCACGGGATCCTGCTGCACCAGGTCTTTCCGCCGATACAGCGTTTGTCGGGCGTCCTTCCAATTAAATTTCTCGATAATAAGTCCTTTTTCACGGAGCTGTCTTATCCCGTACCGCAGGGTCCGGGTTGCTATCCCGGTCTCTTTCAGGAGATCGGCATGGGTTTTTGCGGCACCATGATCGAGCGCGGCGAGAATACTTTCCGTGCATTTGTCTATATGCGCGGGGTGCACCGTATCCCATGGCTTTTTCTCCCGCTCTTTTTCGGTGAGTTCGGGCCATGGCTTGTTTTCGCGGCGACAGATGTACCAGCACCGCATGTATGCGCGTGTTTTTGACTTATGGGGAATATGCCATTTATTTTCGGACATACAAGCAACCCCCGGGAGTTGCACCCGGTGCCTGTCCCGGTTTCCCGGGCAAGTACTACTCTATACGAAGGCTGCAAAAATTTCCCCTCCAGAGGATTTTATTTGTTTTTAGCCACTTCTTGAGGCGATTTTAAGGACGTGCAATATCCTTTGCGTGTCTGCGGTGAAAGACCTGAAATGCTGTCAGTGTTCGGACTTCTGTGCATATTTACCTTCTGGAAGGGTACGCCCGCCAGCCGGGTACAGTGAGCCGGCAGACCCTCTTTGGCGGGCACTTTCTCGGTATGAGAGATGTTTTCCCCGGCGGCGGGAGTGATTGCGCCGGCAGGGATAGGGGCCCTCTTGGTGGATTTGATCCACACCTTCAAGGTCGCGGTAAGCGCGAGGGCCCGGGTGTTCATATGTTGATTCCGATGAGTTTCAAGATCCCGGTAACGCTGATTCCCCCGGCTGCAAACATCGTCAGGTATGTTTTCCAGCCCGGGGCAGCCTGCTCCACTTTCTTGGCGGCGCGGCCCATGACGAGCCCCGTGAGCCAATAATGCCCCTCGGTAAGCCAGAATTTCGGGACCGGCGGGATATCGGTGGATGCGGCAACATCGAGATACCCGATACTTACGGCCGTGATAAACGTATGCCGTTCGCTCCACGTTGAGAATGTGCCGCCAGCCCCAGTATACTTGTTCAGGATCCGGGAGATATAATCGTCGAGTTCTCCCTCGCCGTTCCCCTCGTCGGGGTCCTGGGCTGCCGGACCGTAGAGATCTGGGTATTTATCCACCCATTTTCTGAGGACTTGGTACGTTCCATCTACCCAATAATCGCCTTCCCAATGCGGAGGGGTTGCGGTTGCAGAAAGGATTTGGGGGGCCGTAGATGACATTACCAGTGGGGTCTCGGGCATCTTACGCTCCGGGTTTTCGGTATTTTGTCTCGAACTCTGCTTTCGACAGGGTGACCGGCTCGCCATCTTTCAGGTAGAGATAGTCGCCGTTCTTGAGTTGGAGAGCATCAACCTTGGGGTTTTCGATCAGTTCGTAGAGGGCCATGCTGGATCAATCCTGCCGGGCCGGGCCGTGCTTTGGGGGTTGGTATTCGGGGCCGTTGGAGTCGTCCACGATCTCGTAGTCGTACCGCTGGACTACCGCACCATGGGCGGCGTCAAAGATGCGCTTGCCGATGTTGTCGATATCCCGGAAGGCAGCTTCGATGGTGGCGTTGTGCGTCACGGTGGGGTCGCTGAAATCCGCATAACCGGGGATATCTACCCAGCCGATCCAGACACATTTCCCGGGGTTGTCGGTGACTTCCTCGATGGTGGCGGGAGAGCGGTACCCTCCGACTGCTTTGTCGGCGTCGGTGATGATGCGCTCTGATTCGAGGCCCTGATCAAGGATGATGTTGAGGATAATGCTATCCGCGATCTCCTTGTCGGTGAGCTGCGAGACGTTCGGGATGTTGAGCGCAAAAAAGATCTTGCGGTCACGGGTGAATTTCTTGTACCCGATTTTCTTCAGGCGTTTCCATTCCTGACCATACCAGGCAAAGATCCCCTGACAGGTGATTGGTTCCGGTAAATCTGTCATGTTGTACAACATTCCTCCCGCGTCATGGCGGGAATAAATAACAGAAGATAATATCCGGTAAAAGTATTTATGGGTTTTGGGGTTGCTTATCCTGCCACTGTGACAGGCATACCGGGCACATATCCCGGATCCGGGGATTGGCCTTTTCGTACGGCAATGGTAAGCAGTAGTGATCCCCGCAGCCACATATGCGCTGTTCGCTGCCGTCGGGATTCTTGCGATACAATGTCGAGGGGCCGGTAGGGGTCATGCTTTCGCGCTCCGGGGTTGTTCTATTGTCGGGCCGATGTACGGGGTGCTCATTCCCGGGTGGGTTGTGCTGCCGAAGATCACCACGCACGATGAGAATGTCGGGCTCTGCCGGATCTCCTTACCCTCTTCGTCATATCCGACAAACCGCACTCGGCCCTTGATAAATCGGATCTCCTGCGCTTTCATGGCATAGTTATGCCACCAACGGGTATCTGTTGCGCTGGGCACAAGGCAGACCACGACAGCGCCTTTCTGCGATTCCTCGTAGGCTTTCTGCATGAACCGGTCGATGTTGCCGGCTGAGTATGGAGGATTGAGGAAGATCGCTTCCCGGGCCGGGCATTCCCACATCATCCCAAAGCCGAGTTTTCTGGTATTTTTCACCATGCCGAACCAGTCTTTTTCCAGCGATCCTTCGGTGATGAAAATCTTTCCTTTCGCATTTTCAATGGATGCAGCCGGATCAAGAAGGAATTTGTATTCCTGGTCCAGCAGGTCAAACAACCATTGCGGCGTGCCCCATTCATCTTTCGGGGTGACGATCTTGCTCTTGCGTTGATGACTCATTATACCCTCTCCAAAATTGTGATCGTCCTCGTAAGGTGCTGCGTCGATTGATTCAGACCAATTGTTCCGCGGAGACTCCATCCGTCTGCTTTTGACCACATGGGGATCCGGGTATCGAGCCATACAAGGCAGCCCCCTGTAACCAGACTGCCGGCGCAATACTTTACAATGCGCCGTTTATTGACGCGGGGCGTGCCGTACTTTTCGTGGTTCTGCTCATAGGGGGGGTCGGCAACAATAAGCTCGTACCGCTCTTTTGTAGGCAGGAGGTACGTAACATCACCGACACGATCCGGTTTGCATTCCGGGTTGCTATCCATCATGACCTCATAGGGCCACGTTCCTTTTTTGGTCATTCCTGCGAAGATGTGCAGGACGTTTTGCACGTCGGGGAAAAGAAGTTTTATCCGCTTAAGATAGTTCGGGGGATACCCGCCATAATAACCATTGCCTCGGTAATCGTTGCCGGTCAGCCAATAGCCGCAGATGCAGCCGTTGTGTTCGACAAGAGGAGAATAGATGCCCCGATTTTGGTTGTAATTTTCGATGGAAATCATACCTTCACCACATCAAGGGTCAGATCCGGGTATTTGAATTCAAAAAGTTTCTTTTTTAGGAGGAAAATCTCGGTGGAAAACCCTTTGATATCTTCTAACTCTTGATGGCCGTCTGTGTAGGTGACCCGAAAATCGGCGACGTAAGTGATGGCGCGGGTAAGTGGCATCTTTTTGCCGCAAACGGGGCATGTAGCCTTTTTGAATAGCCTTTTGTAGTCCTCTTCGTACGTGAACACCACGCCGTGACATTTTTTATATGCCGGCTGGAGTTCAAACTCCGGTTGCAGCTCGATTCTGGTGACGATGCCGGCCTTCTCCAGGCACTTAAGCTGTAAGTACCGCGCCGCCTCTGCCTTGCTCGGGAACGTATGCGGCTGGCCGTCAACATCCAGCGTGGTTTTCTGCGCGTTTTTCACGCGGGGACCGGTGCCTCTTTTCTTGTGCCAGATCATAGCCGATCATCTCCAATAAGGATTGCTGTTCTCTCTTCGCCGGTTTCCCGGTTGGCCAGCACATCTCCCTGTACGATATCTTTTGGCGATAATTCCCAGTAATCAACTTCGGCGCCGTCGTCCCGGTAATCGGTTGCCTGCCTCACGTAGACATCGAGATCCGGATCGAAATTGTTCAGCGCTTCGATGAGTCCCGATACTTTCATTTCGACTCACTGTCCCGCTTGCTGTCGGGTTGGTTGCTCAGCAGGGATTCTATTTTCTGTTTGGTGGATTCGTAGTCAAGGGATGATCGATCTACCCATTTCCCATATCGTTTTACCTTTGTGTAGGTCCAATGCCCTTCTAGCCACGCGAGGAGCCCCCCCCGCACCCGCTCCCGCTCGGTTGCTGCTGCCCGTGCTGCTATCGCGGCGTCATGCTGTGCCACGGGACCACGGGCTCGAGCCTTTTCCCCAATTTCCACCCCATTAAACGAGCCGTAGGTGTCTTCGGAGCTATCTTCGACAAGTTCTTTAAGTTCGCTCTCGCTAATTAAGTACATCTGCTCAATATCGCTCATTGTTGTACCTCCATCTTTTTTTCCTGCGGGAATCCCCAAACTGAACGCCGGTATACAGTGCATTTCTGTTTGAGCTGCACGCGGTCTTGGTACCGAAGGAAGCCGGTAACCTCCTTCACGTTGATCCTCAACTTGGATGCAATATCTGCCGGGCAGAAGTCCTTACCCTCGTTTTGGAGCCGTGCAAACTCTGTTTTGAGTTTGAATTCAATAACCGGGCGGGTCATGAAAATCCTCGTTTTGGCGAGTTGATCCGGATTTTGGTATCCCGGCCCGCGTAATCATCAAGGGCCGCGGGGCAGAATCCCATTATCTTTGCAAGTGCCCGGCATTCGTCCCGGGTAAGCCTCCTAATTGATTGGTCTTTCATCACTGGAACCCCCACAAACATTGACCATCTCTCCGGCACCTTTGGCAAGTTACGCGAACGCCCTCTCTTTTCCAATAGGCACAGCCAACTCCGGCGCGGGGGCAATCTGCGAAGGTACATATCAGCGATCCGTTGCTCGGGACCGGGTGTTTGTTAGTCATAATTTTTCCTCTATTAAATCGTTAAGTAATTCCTTTCCCTGTTTTCTTGTTAGAATGATTTCGCTCCATATGTCCCCTACCTTCTGTCGAATGTAAAGGTATGGGTTCTTCTCTGAACCGACAT
>NZ_JBAYLY010000045.1:0-15645 GCF_041663825.1 Methanoregula sp. | reverse complement strand
TGGATACGCGAAAACCCGCAGGCAAAGAGGAGATGGATCAGCCGGTTCCGGACTTTGGTATCCGGGATATCGTAACAGACAATCACAAATTTAGTTTCCATAATAACCGCCAGCCCTCCGGAGATATTCTGTCAGCGGTACTCGAATGGGTGATACGGACTTCCATTCAGTAACGCATTAGCAAGAAGTTCTGCCTGCCGGTCAATCACGGCAGAAAACGGTTGGGGTTGTCCATAGAACTCGTACCGTGCTTCCAGCCGTTCAAGAACCGTTTCTGCAAAAGCCTTCCGGAATTCCGGACGAATCAGACAACCCTCACGGGATAGAGAGAAATTATGCACATCGATCTGGTGCCGGTTGATCATGGTCAGTACAACCCGGTCAACAACCGGCTGCCGGAACTCCTCGATAAAATCATACACAAGCGCTTCCTGGTTTTTATAGTCTGCATGAAGGACACCGTAGAACGGGCTGAGGTTCACCTTGACAAGCGCAGTTCGGATCACCGCATAGAGAATCCCGTACCCGTAACTGAAGAGGGAATTGACCGGATCGCGTGGCGGATGCCGGGTACGGCCGGTAAACCCGAACGAGGCCGGGATGATCTGCCTGAGCGCAAGGTAATATTCCCGGGTAGCCGACCCTTCGACCCCAAGAAGCGAGGCAACCGACCGGGTCACTTCCACCTGCCGTTCGAAGTCCTGCAATGCAACCGCAGCCGGTGACAGTTTGCCGGAAGAATTCCGGATCATGCTCCGGACAAGGGAGAACTTGTTATGGATCGCCTGCTTCACGATTGCCTGGGCAACAGCGAGTGCCTTTTTTGCCGGCAGGTTCCGCTGCCGCTCCGCATTCCCGATGACCGGGCTCTTCCTGCCGGGCAGGAGATAGCCGGCCGGTTTGCCGTACTGGTCCAGCAGCACGAATTCGGTGCCCTGTTCCAGCAGGAGCCGGAGTGCACCCGTGGTCAGGCCATGGTCTCCTGCAATCACGACAAGCGAGAGATCGGCCGGCGTGACGACTACTTTTTCTGCTCGCTCACCTTCTCCGGGCGGTGAGGTGATCGCGATCACCCCGTTCTCCACCCGGACTTTTTTTCCGTAACCGGTAATGTAACAGATGGACATGTGCAAAACCTCCCGATAAAAGAACGTCAGGGATCGACCTTCTCCCGAAACCCGGCATCCGGACAGGATCTTCTGCCAATCCTGGGGTGATGTACCGGGAACTCAAAGGATGAACATGTGAAAAGATCCTTAAACGATAATCCGATCCGGAAAGCGGCATGGGCGGGACGGGGATCCTCTCATACGGTGCGTGATGACGTACTACGGTCGCATTTACCCGGTAAGAAAAACAAAAAGAAGGGGTTAGGGATCTACCATCAGTTCCCTGTCAGGAAAGCGTCACCTTCGCACGCGATCCCGTTCGTGAGGATTACCCGGCGGGGTTTTTCGTGAACCCGGTTCGGCAAAAGAATACTTCCACTGCCCGTCAAGCATAACTCCGACAACTTTCAGTTGGACGCGCTGCCCGATTTCAACCGAGGAAACATCGCCGGATTCCACACAGCCGCAGATCCCGTCGTCTGCCTGAAAATACGGCCTTGATTTTCCTTTGGGGTCGGCGATCCGGGTTGCGGTCACAGGATCTTCTTTTCTATACCGGGGGCCGTTATTCGGCGCAGACGTCCCGGAAATCGGTTTTCCTGCAATAATGATACCGGATGAGGGTGCGGAATTTCCCGACGAGAAATTCCCTGCGGGAATCATTCTCCCGTACCCGGCACTTGTCTTCCCGCCAATGCCCCATTCGCGGAGTGCATCGGAAAGGATCCGGAATGCGAGGTCTTCCCATTTTTTCCCGGTCTCATTTTTCCCATTCTCATCATCGACATCGCAATCGCAGGACACTGAAATATAAAATGTCCCGTTGATCGAGAGGAATGAAACAGGATTCGGGTCGTCGAAATCCGTGGGGGCGGCAGACTTTCCGGCATAATAATCCCCGTGATGAGGGGTCATGATATCCCGCGGGAGGGCTGATGCCAGACTCCCTGGAGTAAGCCAGGCATCGTGAAAGATAATATGCCCCGAATCCTCATCCGTCCCAAAAAGGGCGTTGTGATATACCTCTCCCCGTTTGAACCCGGGGTTTGTAACGCCCCGGACCTGATCGCAGTAATGCGAAGCAAGTCCTTTGAGTGCGCTCCCGGGAATAACCGGTGTGCCATACGTATGGTGAAGCGTGATCCCGGTTTCAAGCACGCTCTCGCTCCCGAGACCGATCACCAGCCGGCCCCGGGTCCTGAAATTACCGGTTTTTCCGGAGTTCCCAAGGGTGGCAACATACCGTTTGAAGGCTGCATCGTACGGCCCGGCTGCCCGTATCAACGCATGCTGCATGGCGTCATAGAGTCCTTTTTTGGTCTTTGGGAATAATTGCTTCTCCCCGACATCAACAAGGAGGCACTTGTCCCGAATGAGCGATGCATTGGCACAGTCCGACAGAATATTATCGTGCCACAAGGCTTTGATGGCATCTCTGCATGCCTGTGGCATGATCAGTTCTCCTTCAGCAGCGTCTCGGCATAACGCTTGAGCCAGCCGGCAGAGTCCATGGCATCCCGGGTGAGACGCTGGTATTCGGGCAACTCTGCTGTACGACTCTGTGCCGCAAGATCGGGAGTTTTCGGTTCAAGGGGCATGACTTCTGAAAGATGCTCAAGATAATCTTTGCCGGTCGGCCCCTCCTTTGCAGTGACAAATGCAATTGCCTGGACAAGTCCGCAGGTATGCACGAGCGCCGGGAAACTCCGGGCGAGCTGGAGGTAATTTTTCTCTTCATCTTTGTGATCTTTTGTATCATCCCTGCGAATCTTTTTCGTAACACACCGGTATGCCTTTTCCGCACGGATCTGGTTTTTCGTCAGGATCTTCTCTTCCGGCATACGATCAACCCCGCGTGAACCGGCACCGGACCCGGCCCTTCCCTACATTTGCCTTCCCGCCGATCTGGAGATCCAGATCGTTCTGGCAGAACGTCGTAAGGATAGTATCCTGCGTAATTTCTTTCCCGCCATATATCCGGTCGCACCAGGCAATTCCTGCAAGGATTGCCTCGGAAGGGAGAGACTCCTCGTACCAGAGCGCCCCTTTCTCAACGATCTTCCTCTCATCGTTGATCCGGACGCGGGCAGCGACATCCGTCCCGTGCTCAGCAAGAAATGTGAAGCAGTTGTCCGGGACGATTGCAAACCGTTCCTGGAAGATTTTCTGCCATTCGGGATCAGGGAACAGTATTCCAGATAATTTCTTTGCCCATTCCCCGGTCTTCTCACCATCCGGTTTTGCATCCAGGTCAAGATCTTCGAGAAATACTTTTGTCCCGGAATTAATGACAGAACCCGGTGCATGGAATGCAACGTGATCGGAAGGTGTCGGGATTTCGGGAAGTGTTTCGGCGCCGGTGACACTAAGATCGCGTTTCAGCCGTTCGAGCACCAGGGGACTCGTGACATAGGCAAAGGTACCGTACAAGCTGCGTACCGGCATGCAGACGATATGGGCATCCGTAAGGACAAGGGAACCGGCGTTGGACTCGATGTCCGTTCCTGCCTGACCGAATGCGGCATCGATCAGGCCATCGATCAGGCTCTTCTCCTGTTTCGCGTATTGTGTGAAATAATCACGCAGCACGCCCTTGACCGCAGAGCCGGGAACAAATGGCCAGGTCGTGACCTTCTCGCGCATAATCGGCATATCGATAAACCCGACGCCTTTTCCCGCACCAACGTGCAAAGGTGTGATAGCCTGCAACCAGTACATCTTCGTAGTAACGTTCTTCGTTGACGTGTTTGTCAAAATATATCCCTCCTGTTTCATTCAGTAACCGAATTGTTCTTCTCGTAATCCCAGACGCCCCAGAGTGCCAGCCCGAACCCGTCGCTGCGCTCATGGTTCTTTTCGGATTCATCCGATACGGGTTTAAGCCAGAGTCTGGTTGCAAGATTTTGTGCATCCCCGTCATTTCTGCACTCAAAGAAATACACGGACCCTGCGGGGACCAGCCTCCTCAGGGGTTTTGGACCGGGCTTCCGGTTGCCGGCGGTCTCCATACTCCATCCGGAGAGCGGCTTCCAGCGCTCAACACATGCGGATTTCAGGGTAAGTTCGATACCCTCCGGTGCATCCGGCGGATGACCGTACAGCGATTCTTTATCGATCCAACCGGGCATCCAGCCGTTTGAGAAGTATGCCGGGGTTGCAAGCACCATCCGTATTCTCTTTTTCCCGGCCAGTGCATCCCGGATCTGCCCGGGACACTCCCAGCATCCGGCTCCCTCGTTCTTGGTCTCCCATGTGGAAACCCGGCGTTCACCGCCAAGGGTATTGCATCCCCCAAGAGCCGGGATCACCTGTCCGAATTCATTCTCTGCTTCAAGCCGTGCGGCAATCCTGATTCCGTCAGTCAGCCCATTTGATTGCAGGGCAAAATCCAGCCCAACGGTTTCAAACAGCATCCCGTCTTCTGCCGAACCGCTGCTCTCCGCCATCTTCACATGGAACCGTGACTCTTTCTGCGGAAATGTAAGCCCCACGGATGAGACGCCTTCAGGTTTTTTCGGTACAGCGGGTGCATCGAACGGCCGGTTGCCCGGGTTTGTCAGCCAGGATACCATGCGTTCGTACGACCAGAACGGTGCCGGGGCCGTGGGTTTGAACTCCCCGCCAGCCTGAGACGGCAACATGGCAGGCTGGAGTCGGGAAGAGGGCAGATCGCATCCCTCCCCGGCCTGCATCGCTACCGGCCGGATCGCATAAGTCTTCGGGTGCTTCTCATCAGAACCGTCAACAAGGAGATCGCGGGATGACGGGAAGTACAACTGGTCTCCGATAAGGGGAAGCGGCCCGAAAACCGACACCTCTTTGAGGGCCTGCACAATCTTCGGATCCTTAAAGTCACTACCGTTCATCTTACCCAGCGCAGTCCTCACTGACCCGGCAAGAACCGAAGGGTACGGCCAGTCCAGCGATTTCATGCGGAGCCCGGCACCAAACGGCCGGCTGTCCCTCGCGATGATCGGATCGTGCGGGGTTATCGAAAGATAGGTAACGCTCATGATTTCACCGTCCGGGTAATATCAACAATTCTCCGGGTAAGTACCAGTTCCTCCGCGCGACGGGTCAGATCTTCATGGGAATGGATGCCGGATACAAGAACCGGGATATCCTCTGTTTCAATCTCCCTCTTCCCGCTGCCTGCCCGCTTGCGCCTGAGAAGGCGGCGCACATCTTTTTCCAGCAATTTCTCGGGAAGATCTGATTTCCAGGCCTTGTAATCCTCAGCTAACTGCCGAAGGTCGTATGCCGCCCCGTCCGGGAAATCGTCGTCACGGTACATCTTCACCCAGAGGTCCAGGCGCTTGTCCAGGCTCAAGAGTTTTGCAGCCCCGTCAACACCGGTTTCCGTATCCTTTCGTGTCCATTGTTCACGAATCCGGGTCGGTTCTCCCCCGTTCCGGGTATGCAGGTGAACCGCGAGCCCGTCACGGTCGGGTTTCTTTGCCGCATGTTCCGCATCACGCCCGTAATTGAGGATATCTTCGAGCGGATCCAGCGAATGCACGATGGCAATTCCGATGGAAAGTGTAGGCGTTTTTCCCGGTTCCGTGGGAAAACCCTCCAGTAATTCACCGAATTTTTCATGGAGCGCCCGGGCCGTGGCAATGCAGGTGTCCACGGGAAGGAAGGCGAGGACATCGTCTCCCCCGGTATAAACCACACATCCATGTCCGACCTCGCCTTCAACAATTCCCTTGGCGGCCTTTGCAAACTGGGAAAGCTGATACGAGAATTTCCGGTGCTCGTCAGCTGAGCCGATGGAGGAGATGGCCTTTCCCATCTGATCGCCGTCGGCGACAAGTATTGCAAGATATGGATTGGGTTCACCAAACCCGAATCGTGTAACTCTATTCTCATCAGTTCCTCTCTTCTGTAGCCGTTCTGTCAGTCGTTTAATTTCGGTGAGATCGTCACGGTCGGATGGATCCAGATAATCAGTCCAGGATTTTTCTTTTCGCTCCTTTGGCACCATTCTCATCGATTCCAGCCGGGCCGGGTAGAGAACCGCGCTGTCATACGGAAAATTCCTGTAGAGGGTACCTGAGTACCTGGAGGCAATCTTCGGATTTTTTTTGCAGCACTCTTCAATCTTTTTCAGAACCTGAATGGCGTCATCATTCCGGGAGTTCATGATTTGCCGAATCCAGAGATCCGCTGCCACGCGGACAACGGAAGGAAACGACACGTCCCCGCTGCCAAGCCGCTTTGTCAGGCCGACTGCACAGAGTTGCTCTTGCTCCTTGAGGCGCATACGGATGATCAGATCCTTTGTAAAGGTCTTTCCTTTTTTCAGCACACTTTCCCGTGCACCGTCAAGCGAGGACTTCTCAAGACCCGGGTGGAGGGGCGCCGGCCTGAAATCCCGGGTGGATTTCCTTGCCGCAAGCAGGCGCATGAGGCGGGCACGGGTCTCGCCATATTTTTCCGGATTGGGGAATGGAACCCATGCCGCATAGAACTCAATGACATCGTCGATCTGTTCATTCCAGATCGTGTCATCAACTACCTCCTTGGCAATTTCCTTCGCCGGATTCGCAAACGTCCTCCACCGTTTTTTTGCAGCATCCCGGGCATGTTCGTTAATCACCAGGGGATCGTTGCCTTCCGGCAATTCAACCAAAATGATGTTTGCTACATTGAATGCTTCAGGATCACTCCGGGGCTCCAGTTCGGCAGCGTTGGTTATCAGAGCCGGAAAGATGAGCTTGCCGCCGTCTTTTGCAATCTGTTTTGCTGCCGCTTTGCTGATCTCCGAGAGGAGATGCGAGCCGAACCAGAGATCCCGGGTTGTCCGGGCTGCGGCAATGAAATCCTGTACCGGGCCAAGAGCAAGTACATAGAGATATCCGGTCATTTGGGCACCTCGACAAAATCATTTCCTTTTTCCTGTGCAAACGCGATGAATGCGTCAAGGGCGGAACCATTTTTACAACGTCCTTTCATGGGTGAATCTATGTACGATATATTTCCGGAACTTTCGATCTCATTTGCAGTTATCTCACCAGGATATGTTTTATCTCCCCCGGATTGTCCTGGTTTCACATAGGCTGAAGTTAATTTAGGTGTGTTCAACCGAACAATCATTGATGAACATAATCCGTCTCTGCATTTGAGTGGCCTCAAGATCAGAGGACTTGCCATCCGATCTTTTTCATCAGTATATTGAAGAGTTGGCTTGATGCCCTCATTACGTATTTCTAAGATTATCGGCATTCCAAACTCAACGCGAGGGAATGCAGGTATATTTGTCATTCGTGAATCAACCGGATGTATTCCATTAGGTCTCTCACCAGATCCATAAACCACCGTACGTAATGATTCGGCTTCAGGCCAACGTGATTGACCAGGACGAGAACCTCTCCCTTTGTTTCGCCCAATGTCTTCGCCCTGCCGGAATTTTTTTATTATGCTGACAGATTCAATCCAACACTGAATATCAGTCCGATTACCGCCGGTTTTCAGTAAGATTTTTCTTAATACGGTTGGCCATTTACAATTTGTAGAAGTATCAATCCCCAAATAATTCAAACATGATAAATACCACGATCTTATCTCTTGGCTGTCAGATACCGGGGGGATAATGGAAAATTGTTCAAGGTTTTCTGGATTGGCCTTTTTACAGAACAATGCTCCGCAACCTCTTCGGGTTCTGGCACCGATCCCCCCAAAATTTACCCATGCCCACACAGCTGCTTCGACATCTTTTATGAGATTATCGTCCTCATCACACAAGGGTAAGAGATGTTTTTTATTGCGTTGTTCATTGTATTCTGATCTGTAAATTGCCATTTTTTTGGTTGAGGGGATTTTTACGGTTAGTGTAAAATTACAAGATCTAATCATTTCGGATGGATCTTTGGGCTCCAGACTGTCCGGGGATTTTCCCTGATACGGAAATAAAATATAGGGTAACGGATTTTCTCGTCCGGCAAATGGTGAATTCCAGCGTAAATCGTATCTATGCCTTTCATTATTCGGGTCATATCGGGCACATGGAGTTGGGGAATCCAAATTTACCGATGTTACCACAATGACAACCGGACTTGGGTTCTCCATTGATCCCCAGATTTCTCCCTCTCTTTGACGAAGATTCTCAATTGTGGCATACTTCGCCCCTTTGGTTGCCCTCCACCAGAACCGGAGATGCCCCCGTATGCTGGATGGCCGGATCGGTAATTCCGGATCGATCTTTCCTGCTTCAACCCCTCCGCCAAAGAGGGGAGTGATTACCTGAATTTCATATGTCCGGGTCTCCATATCCGGATGGTGATTGTCAATCGCAAGATCCCCCTCCGGGAAATCCGGCATCGTTCGTGTCATAGTCTCACACTCCTTTCGATGAATCGAAAATTTTCATCCCCTTCTCTCCTTTGTGAACCTGTCCACAACCAATACATCCACGCTCATGCAACTCCCCCGTTTTTCACGACCATCCCGCCAAACCCGTACGTGCTGTGCTTGCCGATCTGGAGGAACTCGCCCATCTTCAGCACATTTCCGACATCCGGGTGGACACCAGATGTGTCGTACGTGATCGATCCGACGATCCCTTCGAGAGCAATGCGCCGGTCGAACATGTTCTCGTGCACGATCTTCACGGTCCGGATGTCGTAGTCAAGGATCTCCGCCTCCATCGTAAGCATCTCGTCCGGGATCCGGCACGGATAGTTCTTCTCATCGTAATACTTCGTGACCCGGTTATACGTGCGGACGCAGGATTTCATGAGCGTGGAAAGCCCGGGGAGAATTTCCTGCCGGCTGTCTTCCTGGATATTTGTCGGCGAGACAAAGACCACCTCTGTTGTCTCAGCAAGCTGCATCGGCGGCATCTCGACCGTGCGGGCTTCGATATTCTCGACCGTATACGGCATGCCACCGAAATGCCGGCTTGCTTCGTGTTCATGGATGAGCGTAAGGATGCGCGGCGCAAATTTACGGCGATCGCCATAAATTTTGATAAAATTACGGATACCTCCTTTGATCGGGATCGAAAGGACAGAGAATGGTTTCACATCGGTCTGCTCCTTGAAGACCATGTAATACGGGCACTTGGCGCGATCCGCACATTCTCCCGTGCAGGGGACAGCGGGATCGCATTTAAGGCATGTACCCAGCCATCCCCGGAAAACCGATCCGGGAAACTCCAGTTTTCGGGAATCCGGGATCGTTATATCCAGAGAAATTAACGAGCACTTCATGGTATGGTTCACCTCAGATTTTAAGATAAATACGCGAGTATACTCCGGGTTTGTTTATACGGGTTACTATTTTCACGCCGGAATAAATAAACGGCAGAAACGCTGATCAAATCAAATCGTTTCCGAACTAAGAGAACAAAAATCCGGTTAGTACCGGCCCGAAATTGATAACGCTGGTAACTCCCGGGGAGGTTTCGCGCTCCCGGAAGAACAGATTGGACGATACTCCGGGGAAAACGGATTTTATTCACAAACTCTACAAAAACAGGATAATAAAAACAAATCCGGAAAAATCGGCGTACAAGAGCTAAGGCTCCTGATATTTTGTAATCAGCCCCCGGACTTTAAAAGTTTTGTGCTGTTTTTGTGTGCCTCCGCTCTTGTGCCACGAAAATATCGCATTCCTTAACTACTCCCGTGTCCGATACACGATACGGGAAAATAATGCCAAAGAAACAGAAAACCGCGATCATCGCACCGCTTGGGCTCAGCCCGCCGGTCATTACGGCCGGGACAGATTCAGCCGGGTTCCGGGTTTCCGACCTGGTCATCATCGCAACAAAGGATCCCGCCGTTCTCGGGGGGCTCGATCTCATCAAGGTAGGGATGAGTATCCGGGCACCCAAAGTGCAGATTCGTGAAGAGATTCTCCCGTTTGACGATGTCACAACCACGGCCGACAATCTTACATTCATGGAACGGGTCGTGAAGATCATCCGGGAAGAGCGCGTGGATGCCGGGTGCGACCGGATCCTGCTCAATGTCGCTGGCGGAAGGAAGAACATGTGCATCACGCTTGCACTCATCGGCCAGCTCATGAATGCGGACGGGATCTTCCACATCGGCAACCGGTCCATATCGCTCTTCAACCAGAACCTTGAACGCCTGCGGTCCGACATCGGGCGCATCCATGCAGCGAAATCTTTTGACGAGAAGCAGGCAATCTACCGGGAAAAAGAAAAAGAGTTCAATCACCTGCTTTTCCCGCCGAAGAGCGAATACGATATCGTGAAGCTCCCGACATTCCCGGTCGATCAGGACTATGTCAGCGGCCTGCTCGTTGCGCTCAGGGAGGATCCCGGTGCACTGTTGCGCAGCGAAAAAGTGATCCTGGAACGGCACGGGATCCTTGAGAAAGGCAAAAGCCATTATTACATTTCGGACTACGGTCAGCGGTTCCTTGACGCGTTCATCTGATCCGGGGGACTGCCGGAGGGAGGGGCCGGCGCTTCATTTTTTTTAAATTTCCTGCCTGACCCTGCGGACTCTTTTGCTAGGAACGATCTTTGGAAGATCTTTCAGGCATCATGATCTTTTTTTGATAAGACTGAGGAATCCTTTCAGACAATACATCCACAACGGCCGGGTGAACAGACCGACTTTCTTAAAAAATTACGATTGGCATCGGTGACATCCGGTTTTTTATCCGAATCTGAAAAGATGGACGCAGGATCCAATGATGCTGGAACCGTACGTTGATTTTTTCGTAAAAAAGTACCCGGAATAGTATTACGGAGAATTGGCGACGTGAAATTTTTTTGATCATCTTATCATCACTGATTCACCATTTTCGTCGTAAGAGTGCAGAGAAAAAATTGGCATTTGCCGGGAACTGTTTCAAAAGGGATATATATTAGAATCAAAAATTTTACCCCGGTGTGTGCTGGTCTTTATAAACCCCGGGACTTTTTGAGACCAGCACAGATACCCCAAAAATCCGGGACTGTATTACAAAGCAAAAGGTATTTAGGGCAAAAATGCGAACGGTTGACTCAGCACCCGTTATCAGAAGGGTATGAAAACAAAATAGGGCGCTCCCCCAATCATCGCTTGAGACGGGTGTTGACTCAGCACCCGTTATCAGAAGGGTATGAAAACCCATTTTATTGCCCTTAGGGGCCAGGCTTCATGTTTGTTGACTCAGCACCCGTTATCAGAAGGGTATGAAAACCTTCATTCCCATGCGGTTTCCTTCGCGAATCTGTACCGTTGACTCAGCACCCGTTATCAGAAGGGTATGAAAACGACATCGTTCTGTGCGGCTTCCGCGAACCCAACCTTCATGTTGACTCAGCACCCGTTATCAGAAGGGTATGAAAACACAATGCAATTGCCGATTGTCATACTTGAGTCATTGTTGACTCAGCACCCGTTATCAGAAGGGTATGAAAACCCTTGTCGCAGTTTTTGTTCCAGTCTTGTTCGGAGTTGACTCAGCACTCGTTATCAGAAGGGTATGAAAACCTTCACCTCGTTCAAGGTGGTGAACAGATCCTCTAAGTTGACTCAGCACCCGTTATCAGAAGGGTATGAAAACATCCGGGGGTTTAGCCCCATATCAAAGAACATGTTGACTCAGCACCCGTTATCAGAAGGGTATACTCCACTTTTTCCTGAGTCGGCCCGCATGGGCCATCCACCGGTACCATCATCCATGCAACTGACGGTTTGTCCCTACATTTCCCCGGGCGAATGGTAATTTATGACGCTGCAAAACCGGCAATTCCTTGTTTTATTCCGGGCGGGAACCGGAACCCGGTCCGGAACGAGATCAGCAGGTTTATCGGGTGGGAAAAAGTACGAGGCATTATGATTCATGGTATACCGGGAATTTTTTACATGTCGGGATACAGATCCTGGGGCTTGTGGGCATTCGTACATGAACTACAACCTGCTTTCTGGGAGCGGTTCCCATGATCGTACTCTTCATGACACTCGGTATCGGGCGTCCCGCACCGGAAAATCTCGCTCACGGCCTGGCGTTCTGCATCAAAGAGAGCCGGGCGGAAAATATTGTCATCTTCGGCTCCGAAAAAAGCCGGGAGATGATACCCTCCATCGAAGCATCGTATGCGGAACAGGCGCACCGGAAGATCCCGGAATACCGGTTTCTTGAGCTCAGCCGGATCGATGATATTCATCACTCGTTTACCGAAATCCTTGCGGAATACACTAAAATTGTGAAAGATACCCCGGCGGCGGATATCATCATCAACAACAACTCCGGCACAAAGAGCATGACCAGCGCCATGACGTTCCTCTCGCTTCTGACCCGGCGCACGATCTTCTTTGTGGAGGGGGAACGCGATCCGTCAGGTGCCATCATCATCGGCACCGAACGGATCCTCCAGCAGACACTCTACCCGGTGTATGACGAGATGATCCTCCAGCACGCGATCCAGTACTTCAACCACCGGCAGTACAGCTACGCGATCCACGAACTCTCCGGCGTCTGCCGGCATCCCCAAAAAGAACCGCTCCGGAAACTCTTTACCGCTTACGATCTCTGGGACCGGTTCAACCACCGCGAAGCATACGAACTCTTTAAAACCCTCCCGGTCCCGGAGGGCAGTTCAATCCGCTTCGAAAAGAACCGGGCGTTCCTCAACAAGCTGCTCAATTCGCCCGTAAAAGAAGAGCGGTACATCTGCGTACTGGTCGATCTCATCAGCAATGCCCAACGCAGATATGACGAGGGCAGGTACGACGATGCGGTCGCACGGCTGTACCGGGCTTTCGAGCTGTGCGCACAGGTCATGTTCCTTGAGATCGGGCTCGATGACATCGAAAAGAAGATTCCCTTTACCGAACTTGAGCGCAGGATACCCGACCGCGATCGTCTCAACCGTTACAATGATTACCGGAACGGCAGCAATGTTCTCGTCGGGTGCCGGAGGAAATACCAGCTCCTCCAGGATCTCGGTGAAACCGACGCGATGAAATGGCTGACCGAAATGCAGAGCCTGCTCGACAAGCGCAATGCCTCCATCTACGCCCATGGGATCACACCGGTGAAAAAAGAGACGGCCGAACTGTTCCTTAAAAAAATGAATGACTTCATTACCACCCGGTTTGGCGGGCCGCAGAAAAAGAACGGAACGTCATTAGAGGAACTCTTTGCCGGTTCGCAGTTTATTGAAATTACCGGGTGATCTTTTTTCGTTTTTGATGACGGAGATCGGAGTCGGTCCATCTAAAATTACCTGCTTCGCACCGGTATACCACCGTTCATCCCCTATGATTACGGCACCCACATCCCACTCCCGGGACCTCGACTCTGTCCCCTTTGCAGGGTACGGCGATAGAATCACGGATCTTTTTAAAAAACCGCTCACAGGCACCATGCAACATTGTGCTTGCAAAAAGATCACAGAACAAGGAACATTTTTGTTCCTCCAAAAAAATCCCGCCCCGCGCCCGGATAACCCAACCGCTAATAAAAATCCCCCGGTTTTCTCAAAAAAATAATTTCATAATCAAAGCACATCCCCCCATACGTCCCATAGAGATATGTCAAAGGGGCCCCCTAGACAGGAACGAAAACAGAACAAAGAAGGGAGCAGCAAACACCCGCCGGCTCCCGCCCGCATCACTCCCCGGCCTTCCCTGCTGCGAGCCGCTCCCGTGCGATCGCCACCGCTGTTTTGAGTTTCTGTTCCAGCACTTCGCGGGGCGGGAGTTCAGTGAGGTATTCGGCAACACGGATGCTGCTTGCTTCGAGTTCGAGGAGTTCGATATGCCCTGCAGAAGAACCCGCACAGAGAATCAGCCCGATTGGCGGTTCTTCGCCCGGCTGCCGGTCGTATTTGTCCAGCCAGCGCAGGTACAACTCCATCTGCCCCTTGTCAGCTGCCTTAAACTTCCCGAGTTTGAGGTCAATCGCTACAAGCCGGCGGAGTTTGCGGTGATAGAAGAGCAAAGCGATAGAGTAATCCTCAGCATCGACACGGATCCGTTTCTGCCGGGCGACAAACGAGAAATCCGTACCGAGTTCAAGGATAAATCTCTCCAGTTCCCGGAGGATTGAATTTTCCAGGTCTTTTTCAGAAAACGTATCCGACAGACCGAGAAATTCGAGGAAATACGGGCTCCTGAAGACAAGGTCCGGGGTCATACGGTCTTCATCGCGAAGGGCGGCAAGATCCTTGCGGGCCAGTTCCTCCGGTTTCTTCGAGAGGGCGGTTCGTTCAAACAACATCCCCTGGATCTTTGCCTGCAGCGTCCTGACACTCCATTGTTCGAGCCGGCACATCTCGGTGTAAAAATCCCTTTGCAAAGGATCGTCGATTTTCATTAATTCTACAAAGTGCGACCAACTCAATTTTCCAGACAGTGTCTGGACAATCTTGACATCAGGATAGAGTTCCGCAAACCGGATCATGGAGAAAAGATTGGCCCGGCCAAAACCCGCTCCATAGATATGAGTTAATTGGTGTGACACGGTCGCCACAATCGTCTTTCCGTACGCGGCACGTTCTTTCCCCAGAATGTCCCTGCGGATACGGGTACCGATATTCCAGTACAACCTCACCATCTCTGTATTTACCCCAACCGCCACACGGACACGGGCAGACTCAATCAGGGACCGGAGATCCCCCAGTAATACGGGTGGGACTGCTGATGGCTTGCTATCCGGTTCTGCCGGGGATATAACCGCCCCGGGTTTTTTCGTCGGCTTCTTTCCCGTTCCCCTCACCTGATCATCTCTCTTCAATATCTCCTTTTTAACCTGTCGCACGGGGGGTAAAAGTGTCAAATATCTCGTGAGCCAAACGTCTCCCCCCATGTGAGTACACCATTATCCACCGGCTCACGCGATCCGGTTTTCATTTTTGCCGATCCCGGATCAGGGAACATTTTTGTTCCTCCAAAAAAATCCCCTCACGCACCCGGATAACCCAACCGCTAATAAAAATCCCTCGGTTTTCCAAAAAAACAATTTCATAATCAAAGCACATCCCCCCATACGTCCCATAGAGATATGTCAAAGGGGCCCCCGAGACAGGAACGAAAACAGAACAAAGAAGGGAGCGGCAAACACCCGCCGGCTCCCACCGGAAATACCGGCACGATCTGCCTGCCAGTGTGCAGCCGGGAACGTGCCCGCCAAAAATGCCCATTAGACACCCGTGGTCCGGAGGATCGCGAGGCCCGGGCAAAAAACGGCGGCACAACAAAAACCCGGGCAACACCGGGGCGGACAGCTTGCCCGGCAATTCCGAACACCATCACAAACAAAGGAGTGATTTAGTATGGGAGATTTCATCCAGAACACCGCAGTAAAGACCGCAACAAGAACGCTCGCGACCCCGATCGCGGATGTCGCAGCATTTGCGACTATCGTCGATTCGGTCATCGCAACGAACCCATTTGCCTGCGTGTCCTACATGACCGCCGGCACGACCCACGCGCCGGTCGAGAAGACAAAAGAGAGCTATGTCGCAAAGGTCGTCTACCAGGACAGCGACGCAAAAGTCGTGGGGAACGACTCCGGCAAGTACAACACGGTCGCCGGCTTTAATGCCGGGGCCGCAGCCATCCTC
>NZ_JBAYLY010000044.1:0-15927 GCF_041663825.1 Methanoregula sp. | reverse complement strand
CGGGATCGTTCCGTTGACGGCAAGCAGGAGGACGGCTTCATCCTGGTATCCCCTGCCACCTGAATCCGTGAGATAGAATGTCCCGGCTGTGTTCGGGGTGACGGTGACCTGGCCGGCGTTGACAGCCGGGTCGGTGGTGATATGAACCGCGTTCAGGCCCCCGCCATTCGGGTTGATGTAATACGTGCCGTTGCTGTTGGTGTTCCACAGGATACCGTTGGCGTTGGAGGGCCGGACGTAGATCCCGGTATACCCGGGGAGTACCCCGAGACTGCCACTTTTTACCGTTATGGTCTGGCTGCTGCTGGTACTTCCCCCGGCGTTCGTTGCCGTCAGGCTGACGGTATACGTCCCTGCTGTTGTGTAGATATGCACCGGGTTCTGGGCAGTGGCTTTGGTGGTGTCTCCAAAGTCCCATGACCATGAGGTTGGCGAGCCGGTCGAGGTGTCGGTGAAGGTTACGGCGAGTGGTGCAGGTCCTGAGGTGGTACTCGCCGTGAAGGACGCGACCGGCGCGGACGTGCCGCCACCGGAGGTGACGGTGATATACCCGGTCTGAACCGATGAATTGCTTCCCGCTGTATTTGTCGCGGTGAGATTGACCGTGTAGGTGCCGGCTGAATTGTAGGTGTGCGACAGATTCTGGAGCGTTGACGTGGTGCTGTCACCGAAGTCCCAGAGCCATCCGGTCGGGGTGTTGGTCGACGTGTCGTTGAACATGACCGAAAGCGGGGCGGTGCCGGTGGTCGGAGTTCCCGTGAAGGAGGCGACCGGGGCACCCCCCCCACCGATGTATGTGGTATTGGATCCAGCAACGAAATCGTCGATATATCCACTAACCCCCATCGAATTGTAATCAAATTCAACTTGAACTACATGAATACCGGTGTATCCGTTCGCTGGAATCGTATATTGCGTCCATGTTTGAGCCGCAGTATCTCTCTGGACCTGGTTTCCATCGATATACGTGTAGAAATACTGATTAAGCATACCGCTGCCATCATGATATCCCCAAAATGATATAGATGAAAGATTTGTCAGATCAACATGCTGCGCTACATATGTTTGCCCGCCATGTGAAGGTGGGAAATAGACCGAATAACTTCCGCTATGTTTTTGGGTTGAGCTGACAGAAGTTGCCGTTCCCGCAGTCCATCCTGTCAGGTCACTGGTTTCGAATCCCGGGTTAATGAACTGGTTGGTTACGCCGTTTGACGTCACTTTGATATACCCGGTTTTCACGAGACTCGTAGTACCGCCCCCATTCGTAGCGGTAAGGTTCACCGAGTACGTTCCCGGCGCATACCAGTGAACCGGGTTCTGACTGGTAGAATTGGTACCGTCACCAAAGTCCCAGAACCACGCAATCGGAGAATATGATGATGTATCGATGAATGAGACGGATAGTGGGGAGGTCCCGGAGGTACTCGTCGCATAGAAACCCACGACCGGTGCCGAGGGGACCGTAATATTTACACTCTGGGTCGTTGATGAAGTGCCCTTTACATTTTTTGCCGTGAGGTTCACCGTGTAATTACCACCTGATACATACGTATGGGTCGGGTTCTGGAGCGTCGATGTGTTCCCCTCCCCGAAGTCCCAAGACCAGGACTGTGGGAGGTTTGTCGACGTGTCGGTGAACTGGATCGGGGCACGGGTGTACCAGCCATAGTTTGTACTTGTTGTGAAATTTGCAACCGGGGTTGCCTGAATCCCGGTGACCTGATAACCGTAATTTCCGACATCGTTTGTCATAATAATGCCGGTACCATGGTTACTCTTCGAGAACCACCCATAACTGTTGAACACTGCGAAACTTGTGAGGTTGTTGAAACTGTATTCGACTTTGATGTCCCCGTTATCTATTCCGGTTAGCTTCAACGCCCCGGCACGGAGATCGATGAACATGATCTGGAACTGGTTGGTCGGATCGCTCTGGTTTTCCCCACCGTATATCGGGTATCCGGAACTGCTGCAGGGTTTCCAGTTCTGGGGGCCGTAGAGGAAATCGCTCTTATTGAAGGTTTCGTCCAGTGCCCCTTCCACATACCTAGCATCGGTTGGAGAGGCCGAGTTTTCGTAGAGATTCCCTGCGGTGTCCTGCGTCCAGTTGTATCCGCTCGACCGGATATGGAGGCTGAAATCATCCGGGATGGTACCGTTTACGGCAAGCATCAGGATACCTTCATGCATCGTAGGCTGTGCAAGACCACCATTAAAGGAAAGCCAGAAAGTACCAGAATTATTTATCGTACGGGTAACCTGTCCGGAATTTGATGGATCTGCGGTTATTGAAAGGGGAGTCGTACCACCCGTTCCGAAGGAGAAGTCATACGTATTCGGGGTGTGTGTACTTTGTGTCCCCTGGAAATCGTATTTCACGCCCTCATGATTCGAGACATAGATGCTGGCACCGTTGTAAGAGATTGGCGCTGGTGATACTAATGTGATGTATCCGGGTTGTGAAAGGGTGCTCGAACCAATGGCATTGGTTGCTGTCAGGCTGACCGTGTAGGAATCCCAGTTTGCATAACTATGGCTTGCGTTCCGTTTTGTAGAATCTGTCGTGTTAAACCACGTGCCATCGCCAAACGACCAGTTCCAGGATGTTGGATCCAAGGTCGATGTGTCGTTGAACTGGACAGTCTGGGGTGCGATACCGCTCACTCTTGGAGTACCGGTAAACGATACAATCGGTGCAGTCGAGTATAGTGTAATGTAGTTTGTCCTGCTGGTGAGGTTGCTGTCTGCCGCATTGGTGGCGGTCAGGTTGACGGTATACGTGACCGTATCTGTTCCTGTAAGGGAGTAGGTGTGGGTCGGATTCTGTTCTGTGGATGTGCTGCCATCGCCAAAATTCCAGAGCCAGCTTGTCGGGTTCCCGGTTGATGTATCGGTGAACGTAACAGACAATGGGCTTTTTCCTGCGACAATGTTTGAGGTAAAACCGGCAACCGGGGGAGAATAAACATTGATATAATTCGTCCTGATGACATAGTTAGTTCCCTTGTTGTAAGTTATGTACTGTTTGACGGTGTATGTCCCGCCAGTCGTGTACGTGTGGACCGGATTCTGTTGAGTTGCATTTTCGTTGCTCCCATCACCAAAGTCCCATTGCCAGGATGTGCCGGACAGAGTGGACGTATCCGTGAACTGGACTGTGAGGGGAGCCTGTCCTGGGGAAAAATCTGACGTGAAGTTCGAAACAGGTCCAAATGCAATTACTCCTTGTCCAGCACCCGAGTACTTGCTTGTAGCATATACGGTTCCATCTGGCCCAATAGCAGGTGTCCCATCCGGTCGAGTTCCGCCAGTTGAATAGAACCATTTCAGGCTTGCACTTGCTCCATTATCCGTTAAAGCATAGACTTTACCATCCCGGCTTTCGATATAAATAGTCCCATCCGACCCAACTACAGGGGAACCCCATAATATGATACCCCCTGTTGGATAGGTCCATTTAGGGGTTCCATCTTGGGTCCATGCATACACCTTATTATCATTACACCCGACATAGACAGTTCCATCTGGCCCAATAGCAGCAGATCCATACATTTTGTTTCCGGTTGATTTTGCCCATCTCAGTGTTCCATCCGGATTAAATGCATAGAATTTAAAAGTACTGGTACTACTTGTCCCAAGATATATAGTTCCATCCGGTCCAATCACCGGGGATGCCCTGAACGGTACATTCTGCGATGAATTGCTCCATTTTGGAGTCCCATTAGAATAAAACGCATATAGGGCATTTTTAGATTCACTCCCTATGTATATTGACCCATCCGCACCAATTGCAGGTGTAGCGTAATAAGCTGTACCTACTGTGGTATTACTCCATTTAATCGATCCATCAGAATTGAATGCCTTTAGGCCGGTTTTATCAGTAGCGTATATTGTTCCATCTGTGCCTATAGTTGGAGAACCATATGGTGAAGATAATTGTGGTTTTGCCCATTTCGTAGATCCAGTTGAAGAATCAATTGCACGCAAATATCCATAACAATCCTCGATATAGATGGTTCCATCCTGACTTATTGCAGCTGAACCATACATGTAATAGCCATCGGTATTACACCATTTTGTAGATCCATCTGGATTAATCGCCCAAACATATCCTTTATTGTTAGTTCTCCAATCTCCGAGATATACGATATTATCAGGTCCAACAACAGGGTTTGTATAATAAAGATCTGAAGTTGATGAGAAAATCCATTTAGTGGTATTTGTTTGTGCTCCCAAAAATGAGGATAATCCTGTGTTATTGAGATCCTGTTTGAATTTTGGCCACCCGCCATTCATCAAACCGGTATCTGCCATAACAGGTGCTATAATAAAAACAAGCACCAGAAGACAGATAATCACCAGAGAGAGTGAGTTTTTTTGAAGACTATACATCTGTAAATATGTTACATCTAACACATATTTAACATTTAATTTTAACAATACGTTATGTTAATTATATAATGTTTACAACATTAGATTTTATTCTTCTTAATCCAAAGATACCAATACTTATGCTACATCTGGAACTATCCAACCAAATATATAGGTAGTGTACACGAAGTGCTGTAAAAAGTGAAGACGCCCTGTATCCAACAGTGAATTGGAAACAAAGAGGAACAGGGCATGGATCTAAGAGATATCGTACTAAATTATCTTACCGATAACGAGAAGGGAATGCAACAGCTCATCACGTGGTTTCTGAACGATGTGATGAACGAGGAAGTGGCTCAGCAGGCGGGAGTACCGCGGTATGCGAGATCGAGTTCGAGAAGAGCGCACCGGAACGGGTACCGATCGAGGTCCCTCAAGACCCGGTTTGGGGAACTCAGTCTCCAGAAACCTCAATTATGGGAGATCCCGTTTGAGACCAAAGTCTTTGAACGGTACTCCCGAACTGAAAAAGCGTTTGTGAATGCAATCATCGAATCGTATCTTCAGAGCGTATCGACCCGGAATGTGGAGAAGGTAGTCTCGCATCTGGGTATCAACCAGTTATCGGCATCCTACGTCTCGAAAGTTGGTCGGGAACTTGATACGAAAGTTCAGGAGTTTATGGAGAAACGCCTTGACTCGTACTACCCGTATCTTTTCGTCGATGCCTCGTATTTCAAAGTCCGGGACGAGACCCGGTATGTCAACAAAGCTCTTCTCGTGATTGTTGGTATCAGGACCGATGGCCATCGGGAGGTACTCTCTGCCCGGGTAGCTGATGCCGAACATGAACTTACCTGGGAAGGAATGTTCTCTGACCTGAAGGAGCACGGTCTCACTAAGGTTGATCTTATTATTTCAGATGGCCATACCGGCATCCAATCGGCAGCCGGGAGAATGTTCCCGGGCTCTTCATGGCAGATGTGCCACGTCCACTTCATCCGGGCTGTTCTCAGAAAAGTTCCCCGAAAATATCACAAGGAGATCGCTGAGGTTCTCAAAGAATGCCTCACTGATTCCGGAAAATTACTCGACTATGCTGCTCAACTCGATGAACGTGGATTCTCCCGAGCTGCCGATACAATTCACCGGTTCCATCACGGTTTGATGAATTATCGCTCCGCTCCTCCGGAGTTCTGGAAAAAGATCCGGACTACCAATCTCCTGGAGCGGGTTAACAGGGAACTCAAACGACGAAGTAAAAAGATTGGTGCATTTCCGAGTGATGCTTCGTTGCTTAGACTCGCAGGATCGATTCTTATCGATATCAATGAGGAATGGATCACCGGTAGCCGGTATTTATCTTTGAAGAGTGAGATGATCTCTTTGGATACTGTGGCTGATTTTACAGCAGAATAGAGACATTACCGAATTTATCTAAACATTTTTAAAAAAGAGAAAAAAAAGATTTTCTTTAGAATTCTAAAAGAATTATTCTGATCCGTGCATCACCCATCCGCTCGCACCGGAACCGGAGGTTCCACTCGGAAGTACTTTATTAAACCAGTTAATACCTTTTCCCTGGGAGGTCTGGTTGTTATACGCATAGACATTGAATGCGACTGTATCATCTGATGTAACATTATACAATGAATAGGAAACGTTCACCATGCCGAAATCGGTAAGGTTTGCATAATAGGTTGTACCGTATTTCTTCGAGTTGTTTCCTATTACCCCTACCTTAAGGTCAACCGGTAGTATCTTGAAGAGTGTGTCATTCCCGCCTATGATCTGACTGTTGTAGGTTGGGTAATCTGCAGCATTTGCAAATTTCCATTCCTGGAATACATCCTGGGTGGAATTTACTGCGAAATCCGAATATTCAAATGTTTCTTCCCAGCTAGACCAGGTTGCACCACTGCTGAAAGAACTCCATGAGGGAAGAGTTCCATCGGATTCATCGAGATTTGCATCCCATTGGTACCCACTCACATTGAGCTTGATCCTGAAATTATCAAAGGGATCCCTGCTTTTATTAACCGATACCAGGAGAATGATATCATCCTGACACCCTTTTCCACCGGTATCTGAAACATAGAATGAATAGGAACTCGTATTAGGTATAGTAGTTTTGTCCCCGGCAAATGTGTAATTATTCGAAGCAATGTGGATCGCTTTCGCGCCGGCATCCGCACTGGCATTCGTCAGGTTGAAATAATAATACGCAGTCCCCAAACCAGATGTAGGATACTGCGCGGGGGGATTTGCCACCGGAATATACGTCTTGTTATTCTGAGGGTACGGATAGATACCATCCGCCGCCACCGGCATCGCCGCCAGCGCAACAAACAGGATGACGGCCACTGCGGCCATCCCCCACAGTCTGTTTCTTTTCATGTGTTCTGCCTTCATGGTTTTTACCTCTTTTTCACAGTTTTCTGCGCAGGGCACTGCCCTGCGCGCGTTAACAATTTGCAGTTTATTAATGCATATTGTTAACAAAATCACTTATACCCACATGAAGTTATATAGTTTGCGACTGATAAAAAACGCGGGAATATCCCGCGTTTTAGAAATTAAGGAAATATATTTGAGGGATTTGGGGATGATCGGAGGGAACCACTCGCGAAGGATGGACTCATGAGGAACGATGATTTCCCGGATGGTTGAACCGGGATCTTTGCGGAACCGGGTCGGGGCTTCCCCCGTTCCCCGGCCCGAAAGGGGGAAGCGCGCGGATGGAGCGGTGGGGGGAAGGGATGCCGGTGGGGACGGGAGGATCCGGGCGGGAAAAGCCGGGGGTCCGGCAGTTGAAGTTTTTTTAAAAATGTCCGGGTTATCGACAGTTTTATAATTCGCAGTCGCATTAACAGGTTCTAATGAACAAATCCAAAAAAATAACATCTGTTATTAAACCCGGCTCAACCTGGGACAAGACACCGGATACATTCCTCAAAAAATGGTTCTCGCGAATTGCGGAAAACTGGGTAGTAATTGCGATTTTTCTTTTTTGTTTCATTATCTACAATACCTATACCTACATGCGGGTGAGCGGGGATACCATTCCCGCAGGATACCTTCCGTTCAGCATCATCTATTATCACGATCTCTTCCTCGAACATTTCGCCAACCCGGATTTTGTATCCAATGCCTATGCGTTCACCACGGTCAACGGGCACCTTATGTCCATCTTTCCCATCGTGACCCCGGTCCTCATAACACCATTCGTATATCTCTGCACGCTGGGAATGGCACCGGGTCACGCCATTATCCATATCGGCCAGATCGCACGAACTGCATCCGCAGGGATTGCAGCGCTCGCGGCCTGCACGTTTTACCTGATTGTAATCCGGTTTGTACCGAAAAAAATCGCGATAGTATCAACGCTGGTCTTCGCATTCGCGACCAGCACCTGGTCGATCAGCAGCCAGGCCCTCTGGCAGCACGGCATGATCGAGCTGTTCCTGCTCCTGATGGTCTATATCATCATCCGGAATGAAGAAGACCCGTCCCCCCGGTCGTTCGTATATCTCGGAATCCTGTCTGGATTATTTGTTTTTTGCCGGCCTCCTGATGCATTGCTGCTCATTCCCATTGTCGGGTATGTTGTTTTTAAAAACCGGAAATACGCACTCCATTATGTCGTCCCGGCCATCATCAGCGGCCTGCCGTTTCTCGTATATAACTGGCATTTTTTCGGTAATGTATTCGGGGGGTACGTCCAGAACATTCAGAAATTTGATCTCTCCGTAAATGTTCTCCCGGATTATGCCGGGCTCTTCATCTCCCCGAACAAGGGACTGTTCATCTTCTCGCCCATACTGATTCTTGCAGTCTTAGGCTATTTCCATCTGGATTCAATTGAAAACAAAAATATATCCCGCCTCTTCCGGTGGTTCGGGCCTGTCCTGATCATGGAAACGGTTGTATACGGTTTTTTTAGTGATTGGGGAGGAGGATATTCCTACGGCCCCCGGTACTTAACGGCGCTTGCTCCCGTATTGTGCATCTATGTGGCGCTGTTCTTATCCGACACTATGACACGGTTCCGGGCCGGGATGTACAATTACCTGAAGGTCGGGGTTATCACACTCCTCATCATATTCTCTATCCTCGTCCAGTTTATCGGGGTGTTTTATTTCCCGTATCTCAATGACGCCCACTATCCCCTGCCATGGGATAGCTCAAACCCGGTTATCCTCAGCAGCCTGAATGAAGGGATGGCAAACCTCGATACCGTTGCACTCCAGTCGATCCCCCCCTTCCCGCCCGTGTATTACTATTCCCGGTACGACAAATGGAAATACCTCGATGTAAAAACCGCACTTGCCGCAGGGGATTATACGACAACATCCTGGTACTATGTAAAACATCTCCAGGAAAATCCGGATTCATATATCCTGTGGAACAACCTTGGCTGCTGCCTGATGAAGCTCGGCCAATATGAAGATGCAATACAGTCCTTTGACCGGTCCCTGGCGATCAACCCGCAGTTCAAAGAGGCACAATCGAACAAGGCAGCAGCAGTACAAATCATGACACAGTATAATCGTTCTGAGGCAGCGAATAATACCTTACTCTTTGGAAAGACGAGCCCTGCATGATCGGGGATTGTGTTGGGGTGTACGGTCGTGGGGGGAAAAACCTGGGGAGACGACGGGGAGTGATGGGGAGAGCGTTGGATGTCCGGCGGGGGTGGAGATCTACTGAGGAGACAGACGGGTGTCACCGGGATAATGGAGCGCCGGAAAAAGAGATCCCGTGTATAATCGTTTCTTTAAATAATTCTTTTTTACAACTTTGAAACGATGTCATTATAGTTCGTAGCCCGGGTGCTGGCAGCCCCCTGAGGTGGTAGTGCAGCCTTGAGCCGGGGAAAGGCGGACTCATGAGGAACGATGATTTCCCGGATGGTTGAACCGGGATCTTTGCGGAACCGGGTCGGGGCTTCCCCCGTTCCCCGGCCCGAAAGGGGGAAGCGCGCGGATGGAGCGGTGGGGGGGAAGGGATATAGGCAGGGACGGGAGGATCCGGGCGGGAAAAACCGGGGCGTGGGGGCCGGCGGATAATACCCTCTCACGGGAAAAACTGAGTATTCCTGATCGGGAAAACGGGGGAGGAGCGTGGAGGTATCTCTGACCGGGACAGGTGCACGGAAGATGTCATTCCAGAAGGTTCAGGAACTCATCTTCAGAAAGTTCCGCCGCTTTGATGATGGAACGGAGTGTTGTACGGTCGAGTTCATCATGCAGGGGGACCGTAAGTGTGAGGGTAGTGTCCGGCCGCTGCTTTTTCATCCGGACATGACTTCCCCTCTGGCGTACACATGAGAATCCCGCCCGGTCAATACCCGGATTGCATCGCTGCCGGATAATACCGGGAGATGCTTCACACCGCAACCTCGATAACCCGTTCACCTTTTCCCGGGAGGATATCCTCATCAGGTTCAAGGTACAGGGACACCGCTTCCCTGATATTCTGTTTGGCCTCGTTAATTGTCCGACCCTGTGAAATACAACCGGGAAGTGCGGGAACCGTTACAACATACCAGCCATCTTCGCCTTTGGTGAGCACAACTTTCAGATGCATGGTCTTCTCCCGGGGATTATCGAACCTGTTCGAATCACGAACGGATAATCTTTGTTGTAATCATACGCTCTCACCCATGAGGGAGAACCGCAAGGGCCCGGGAAAATTCGCTGCGGATTTCGTCCGGCTCCTGCGCGGTCATAAAAACCGGGCTGCCGCGAGTCCCCGAAGCGTGCCCTCCCTTGATGCAGCGGGTTTGTGCCCGGCCCCCCGGGCTGAGGGATCCGGGCAGATTCCAAAAATCCGGTTGAAAATGAGGGGGAGGGATACGGCACCGGGATACATTTTATAGACCCGGTACCAATATAAGAATTGAACCTATGGACTCAGAAAACGATATTTCCCTGCTTCTCATCCGGAAAAAGCAGGAGATCCTCAGACTTGCACAGCAGAGAGGGGCCAGGAATATCCGGGTTTTTGGATCCGTGGCGCGAAACGAAGCGCGGGCAGACAGCGATATCGATCTCCTCATAGATCTGGATCCTGGCAGGAGTCTTCTTGATGTCGGGGGTCTTTCCATGGATCTTTCACGATTGCTTGATCGATCGGTCGATGTAGTGACGGAAGCCGGTCTCCGGGGCCGGATACGCTCACGGGTATTGAGCGAAGCGCGGGCGTTATGAGAGACGATCGGGAACGGGTTCTGGATATCCTTGAGGCGTTAGATAAGATTGAAAAGGTATCTGCCCGGGGTCGTGACTATTTCTACGATGAAGAGATGGCACAGGTATGGGTTATTCACCACCTCCAGATTATTGGGGAAGCGGTACGGGGGATTTCCCTCGATTTCAGAACTGCGAACCCGGATATTCCATGGTCGGATATCATCGGTATGAGAAATATCCTTATTCACCATTATTTTGGAATCGACCGGGATGCGGTCTGGCGTGTGGTTGAACACGACCTGCCGGTACTGAAAACCAAATTCCAGCACCAGGTTTGAACATACCGCCCCAGTCTTAAAAAAAGTCACGGTTGGAGGAACAAAAACCAAAATACCTTCAATGTCTCAACCCCAGTACGTCGATCAGTTTCCTCCGGGTTGCAAATGAGAGGCAATAAGAATATTCATGAAACAGGAAAACCAACGTGAAATTTGCCCATGAAAAAAACAAAAGATGTATCGACAACTAAAAACCCATCCAAAAAATATCCGGTTTGAACATCTCTCTTAAGGTTGCTGAACAGTTCGGTTTCACATGCCGGGGAAAAAAGGGCAGTCACCGGATTTATACACGTGAAGGTGTCCCCGTGTATCTCTCGTATAAAAAACTCCCGGAACATGTCGACTCCATCGACACATCCCCAAAACGTGTCGAAAAAACACAAAATTTTCGACACATCCTCATTGCCCGGAAAGTAATTTCAGGAGCGCGGGATGGATGAACACTTTTTCCCGCCCGACTTTTCGGGATTCCAGTACGCCAATCTTTTCAAGCTGTTGCAGGTATTCGGCCGCAGTCTGCCGTTGTGCGATTCCCGCATCGACAACAAACGAGATCTTGCTGTAGGGCTGGACAAAAATCATCTCGACAAGTTCCCGGGAATAGATCTGGCGGGGCAGATTTTCACGGCAAAGAGCGGTTGTCTCGTCAAGGAGTTTGCGGATAGCAAGGATGCGCCGGTAGGTCCCTGCCGAAGTCTCCTCAACTGCTGAAAGCATGAACTGCACCCACGCCTCCCATTCCTGTTCTTCGGTGACCGCTTGCAGCAACCGGTAATAATCGCTCTTATGGTCGATGATGTACCGGCTGAGATACAGAACCGGAATGTCAAGAAGCCCCTGCTCAACAAGATACAGGATGTTCAGGATTCTCCCGGTCCTGCCATTCCCGTCCTCGAACGGGTGGACAGCTTCGAACTGGTAATGAATAAGGGCCAGCCGGACAAGGGGATCGAGCGGAATTTCATCGCGGAGATGAATAAAGTTCTCCAGCCGATCCAGTTTTTCCCGCAGGATCTCACCACCCTCCGGGGGTGTGTAAACAACCTCGCCCGTGGACTTGTTCTCTATCTGTGTCCCGGGTGCCGTACGGTACTGCACTTCATGGTCGAGCAGTACTTCACAGACGCCACGAAGCAGACTCGTTGAAATAGATTGCGTTTTCAGCAGGTCGTAACCCCGGCGAAGTGCGGTCCGGTAACGCAGAACCTCTTTTGTCTGCGGATCGGTTGCGGCCCCGGGTAATATCGATGCCTGGTAAAGTTTGTCACGCGTCGTCACCACATTCTCGATCTCGGAACTCGCTTTTGCTTCCTGCAGGGGAATGGCATTGATGAGGATAGCCTGGTTGGGGATCAGGTTTCCTGCACCTTTCAGTGATGCAAGAGCCCGGTGGGCACCGACACATTTTTTAAGGATTGTTCTGGATTCCAGATCGATAGTTGGCGGAAGAGACGGGAGATTGTTGTATGGTTTACATCGATCAAATTTCATACCCTGCTCCACCGGCATTCGTCCGGATACCGGGTACCTCTGTCACCAGTTACCCGTTGTCTCACCAACACATTGTGTTGATCAAAATTATAGCATTCCCCTGATTTTTATCTTCCGTGCGTCTCTTCCATGACCCGTTCACGGGAAATACTATGATCTCCTCGCCCGGGAACTCTTACACTTCCAGGAGGTGGGCGGAATGGCGAAACTCTTGTCAGGTAAAACAACTCTGTAAGATATTTGAAGATTATTCGCTTCAGGAGGGGGAGTCCGGTGTATAAATATGCAATAGAAATCTTCTACAGCGAAGATGATGAGGGGTATATTGCGGTGGTACCGGAATTGCCCGGCTGCTCAGCATATGGAAAAAGCGAAGAACAGGCATTGCAGGAAATCAAGATCGCAATCGATCTCTGGCTTTCAACCGCCCGCGACATGGGACGTGAGATCCTCAAAGCCGCAAGGGAAGGGAAGTATTGCGCGATCTCCTGGACGAGCGCTCACGCCAGAATGCCACTTCGTGCGAGTAACAGATATTCATAGCCGGAAGTGCCCGGGAAAAGGTGTGCAGATGTGCCCGGGTCCTTGCGCGGGCGGGAAAGCCGGGTTTCCGGAATCCCCGGGCGTGCAATCCCGTGATTGGTGGGTTTGTGCCTGGCATCTCGGGCGGGGGAATCCGGGCGGGGATGGACGGCGGAATGTCCGGCCCTCACAGGTAGGTATGCGATCCCTTTCGTGAAGGGGAGACGCCCGGGACGGTGGCAGGGATCTGTCCCCGATCGCCACGCAGGCAGTTATCGGGGGGTCGTAAAAAAGACCGGGTCGCGGGCTTGAAGATTCAGGGAAAAGACCAACCTGTGCGGGGTACCCCCTCCCGCATCAAAGAGGTGGGAGTATCCCCGGTTTGCTGCAGAGCGGGAAAACGGCGAGCCCCTCCGGGAAAGTCGGGTTCCTGACGATTGATTCCCGGTGTCTTTCGGGAAGTATCATACCGGCATTTGCGGCGGCACCGAAGACAGGAACGAAACCTCCCCATAATGGGGAGCACATGAGGACAGGAATATCCCGACGGAATTGAACGGGATCCCGACGACCACCAGGCTTGCGTAACGAAAAACGAAAAATTAATTCGTGGGGGCCTGTGCAGCCGGTTTGCTCTTTGGGGTGGCCCGCACGTGATCCGGGATATCGGGTTCGTAACCGGTCGCCCGCTTGACCAAAGCGATCTGCTCATCAGTGATTTTACCGTGTCCGACCTTTCTCCCTTCCCCGGTAAACCTGCCATTCTTCTTCACGAACCCTCACCTCCTGTACATACCATAGTAATGACGTGATAATATACTTTGGTATGATCCCGGTGTCCCTCGATGAGATGTTTATTGGTAACCCGCCAGGCAGTTTCGGGCCGTAAGATAATCTCACGTTCATCTTCGCGCCGGTAATAAATTCCCTTCTGCCGTCCGCAGGTGACAAAACGAAGGATGGTATAATGGACCCCGTCGGAAGGCAAAGTCTGCCATTCTTCGGCATAATCGCGGCCCGTATCAAACGAAACCGATGTACTGAGCACGGCCTCATCGGCATAATCATCCTCAATATCCAGTTCGGCGATCTGCCGGGCTGCGGACTTCCCGACACCCCTCCACAGGACGACACCATCCGGAATTACCGGGGATCGTTCGATTGCTGCCACAAGCCGCGTTTTGAAGAGTTCCAGTTCTTCCCGGGATTTTCCCCCGGGGGGGAACTGTACCGTACCGGAGATAGAAATTCAGATCCTGGAATGCGGAGCCATGGGTATATTCCTTCACAGCCCCGATACACGCGGCCGGCAAACCTCCCTTGAGGGCGACCTGTTCCCACCAGTCCATTACCGGTGAACCAAGTGCCGCACACTGGCGCTCCTGGTACCCATCGACTTCTTCCGGGCGTCCACCGGCCAGAGTAAATACTGATGAGAATTTATGGGCATCCACGGTGAAATCCCTCCCGCGATTAAGGATAGTATGTCCTGATCGGGAAAAGATTCTTCGTTGTTCAACCCTGCCAGGGGTTCTTTTTTTCTGTACGCAAAAGGGAGTGGGAGGAAAGAACGGGACCGGGATCCAGTAATCCCGGCAATCCTGGTTGCGCATACCTGTTGCGGCGCAGGGTGCAATTTCCTTTTGGGGTAAAGGGAATCGAATAAGGCGAAAAGCGAATCCCTATCAGGAAATCCCGGATCAGCCAGGAAGCAATCGATCTCCGCTGGCAGATCCGGAACATGCCCCGTTGGAATGTTTCTATCAGGATTGCTGAACAGTTCGGTTTCACATGCCGGGGAAAAAAGGGCAGTCACCAAATTTATACACGTGATGGTGTCCGGGAACTCCTGAATTTCCAGGAGGTGGGCGGAATGGCAAAACTCTTGTCAGGTAAAACAACTCTGTATGATAATTAAAAGATTATTCGCTTCAGGAGGGGGAGTCCGGTGTATAAATATGCAATAGAGATCTTTTATAGTGAAGACGATGAGGGATATATCGCGGTGGTACCTGAATTGGCCGGTTGCTTTTGCATATAGAAAAAGCGAAGAACAGGCATTGCAGGAGATCAAGACAGCAATCGATCTCTGGCTTTCAACCGCCCGCGACATGGGACGTGAGATCCTCAAAGCCGCAAGGGAAGGGAAGTATTGCGCGATCTCCTGGACGCGCGCTCACGCCAGAATGCCACTTCGTGCGAGTAACAGATATTCATAATATTCATAGCCGGAAGTGCCCGGCGGTACCGGGTGGAACCGGGCTGGTGTGCAAAAATCTTTGATATCCAGTTCTACCGGGGAGTCATCGATAAGGACTGTAGGGAGATATCGTATGCATTTCCCACGGGGAACCTCCAAAAGAAGCCCGTAAAACCGTCCAATCCCCTTGCTCAAAAATCCGGCCGTTTAAAAAACCCCGCTTGACAAAATACCCTCAAATTGAGCCCTATATAATACCCATTCAAGCCCCATATTCGCGTTCTGGCGGCCACGGTTTTCCGGATCGTCCACGTGGCAATTCTACCTGTGATCAGCCAAAAGAACCGCATTGTCGGGTCCGTTTTAATTTGTCCGTTCCCCGAAATAAGCCAGATTTGGGGTTATTTTTAAACGGAGCCCGATACGGGCTTCTTTTGGGGTATGAAGATGGTAATCGGAGGCCATATTGGGCCCGGATTAGGGAGGGTATGTACCCTGCCGGCACGGGAAGACAAGGAGGGGAAGGCATCCCTTTCCCCCCGTTGCCCGCAAAAAAAACACGAACAAAGATTTCCCGTTTTTTCCGGAAAAGTTCCTATCATGGGCTGAGGATTCCGGAAATTGTCCGGCTCAGCTGCTGAAAATTTTTAAAAAAAGTCCGATGAAGTTATCGAACTTTTGTAAAAAAGTCCGGCAAGGTTGGTGAACTTTTTCAAAAAAGTCTGGTGAAGTTATCGAACATTTCCTAAAAAAACAGGGGCCCGAACAGACAGTTTCACATCTGAACCTTCAGGGTGCCCTGCCG
>NZ_JBAYLY010000043.1:0-16124 GCF_041663825.1 Methanoregula sp. | reverse complement strand
GAGGATGGCTGCGGCCCCGGCATTAAAGCCGGCGACCGTGTTGTACTTGCCGGAGTCGTTCCCCACGACTTTTGCGTCGCTGTCCTGGTAGACGACCTTTGCGACATAGCTCTCTTTTGTCTTTTCGACCGGCGCGTGGGTCGTGCCGGCGGTCATGTAGGACACGCAGGCAAACGGGTTTGTTGCGATGACCGAATCAACGATTGCGGCAAATGCTGCGACATCCGCGATCGGGTTCGCGAGCGTTCTTGTTGCGGTCTTTACTGCGGTGTTCTGGATGAAATCTCCCATATTAATCACTCCTTTGTTTGTGATGGTGTTCGGAAACGACCGGGCTCTCCGATCCGCCCCGGTGCAGCCCGGATTTTTTTGTGCCGCCGTTTTGCCCGGGCCTCGCGATCCTCCGGACCACGGGTGCATAATGGGCATTTTTGGCGGGCACGTTCCCGGCCGCACGCTGGCAGGCGGATCGTGTCGGTATTTCCGGCGGGAGCCGGCGGGTGTTTGCCGCTCCCTTCTTTGTTCTCTTTTTTTCGGTTCTGTCTCGGGGGCCCCTTTGACATATCTATATGGGACGTATGGAGGGATGTGCTTTGATTATGAAATGATTTTTTTGGAAAACCGGGAGATTTTTATTAGCGGTTGGGTTATCCGGGCTCTGCGTGGGATTTTTTTGGAGGAACAAAAATGTTCCCTGTGACCTTTTCAGTTTCACGTTTCAAAATCTTCTTCACGATACCCGGATGATACTACTGTAGAGGAATCACGTGGCCCAATCACCGGATACTGCCCAGAAACTGGATATCACAACCCTTGAGGGCTGGCTCTGGGACGCAGCCTGCAAGATTCGTGGGGAGATCGAGGCCCCGAAATACAAGGATTATATCCTGCCGCTTATTTTCTTAAAACGGTTGTCGGATGTTTTTGAAGACGAGGAAAAGAAACTGGAAAAAGAATACGGAAGCCGGGCACTCGTTGAAAAAATCCTGGCTGAAGACCACACGCTGGTCCGGTTTTACCTGCCGCCAAAATCCCGGTGGGATGACATTTCCCGGAAGGGTGCCGGGCTCGGGGAGTTTGTCACGGATGCGATGCGGGCGATCTCGCGTGAAAATCCCAAACTTCAGGGCTCGATCGATATCGTTGATTTTAACGTGACGGCAGCGGGACAACGCATCATATCCGATGAAACCCTCAAAGTGCTGATCGGCGTTCTGGGGAAATACCGTCTCGGTCTCTCGGATGTCGAACCGGACATCATCGGGATGGCCTACGAATACCTTCTCCGGAAATTTGCAGAAGGTTCCGGCCAGAGCGCCGGTGAATTTTATACGCCCCGTGAAGTTGCGCGTATCATGGCGCACATTCTCAACCCGCTTCCCGGCGAGGAAGTCTACGATCCCTGCTGCGGGTCCGGCGGGCTGCTCATCAAGTGCGCGATGAAATTCCGGGAAGGGTATCATAACGACCCGGCTATTGCCCCGCTCCAGTTCTTCGGTCAGGAAAACCAGCATACCACCTTTGCAATGGCGAAGATGAACACGTTCATCCACGACATGGAAGCACAGATCGCGCTGGGTAATACGATGGAACACCCGGCGTTTCTCGTTCGCGAAGGAGCCCTGAAACACTTCGATATCGTGACCGCAAACCCGATGTGGAACCAGGACTTCGGGCAGAAAGTGTACGAGACCGATGCCTACAACCGGTTCGGCTATGGTTTTCCCCCGTCCAGCAGCGCGGACTGGGGCTGGATCCAGCATATGTTTGCCTCGCTCAAGAAGACCGGCCGGATGGCGGTCGTGCTGGATACGGGAGCCGTGTCCCGTGGCAGCGGGAATACCGGGAAGAACCGCGAGCGTGATATCCGGAAATATTTCGTGGAGCACGACCTGATTGAGACGGTCATCCTCCTGCCGGAGAACCTGTTCTATAACACGACGGCGCCGGGCATTATCCTCGTGATCAACCGGCAGAAGCCACACCCGGGCGAGATCCTGCTGATCAACGCCTCGAAACTTTTCCGGAAAGGCCGGCCCAAGAACTTCCTGCCCGATGAGAGTATCGCGCAGGTCGCGGAGATTTACCGGGACTGGAAAGCGGTGGAATCAGTAAGCGCAGTGATCCCTCTTGCCGGTGTGGCAAAGAACGATTTCAATATCAGCCCGTCCCGCTATGTAACCCAGAACGGCAAAGACGAGACGCTCCCGCTGGAGGATGCCGTTGTGTTGCTCCGGGAAGCTGAAGAGGAGCGGCGGGAAGCGGATGAGAAGCTGAAGAAGGTGCTGGCCGGGCTGGGGCTGAAGCTATGAGTACTGCTGATATTACGAAACGGGTATTCAACCCGGTGACCGGGAAATATTACTCCATCACAGAACGGTCAAGTATCTACACGGAGCCGGGGCAGATCAAAGGGTTGTGGCATTTGCAAAAGAAGAAACGATCATGACGGGTACGAATGCTCTGCCGGAAGGGTATAAGGCGCTTGATTTGGGTGAGTTACCTGAAGGGTGGGCAATTAAACCATTATTAGAAATAATTTCTTTTCGCAAAGGGCGAAAGCCAAACAATCTCTCTGAAACTCCGGCAACGGATAAGGTTCCCTATTTAACCGCAGATTATTTCCGCACGGGAATAGCCTCACAATATGTAAACCTCTCAAAAGATCCCTCTGCAATTTCAGTTGCTACGGAGGATGTTGTTTTTATCTGGGACGGATCAAATGCCGGCGATGTATTTCTTGGATTAAAAGGAGTTCTCGCTTCGACAATGACCGTGATCAGGGGAGATCCAAATATAGTCATTAATGATTGGATTTACTATGTTCTAAAAACGAATTTTCAAACATTTAACACTCAAACAACCGGCTCAACTATACCACATGTGAATAAGAATTTATTCCTCAATCTACCCGTCACCCTCCCCCCGCTCCCCGAACAACACCCCATCGCCCACGTCCTCCGCACCGTGCAGGAAGCGAAGGAAAAAACCGATGCGGTGATCGCGGCGACGAAAGCGCTTAAAGCGTCGATGATGAAGCACCTGTTCACGTACGGCCCGGTATCCCTGGAAGATGCTGGGGATGTGGCGCTGAAAGAGACGGAGATCGGACCGGTACCGAAAGGGTGGAAGGTAAAAAAAGTAGGTGATTATTGTCTGTCAAGTGCATTTGGTCCAAGATTTAGTAATAGATTATACGATGATAATGGAAATATTGCACTTTTAAGAACAACCGATTTGGATGTTGATGGAACAATTTCTTATTCGACAATGCCAAGGGCAAATCTTGAAATTGCACAATTTAAAAATCATTTCCTTCTACCGAATGATTTGGTAATCTCAAGAAGTGGAACCTGTGGTATTGCTGCGGTATTCTCTAATTATGAAATTCCGGTTTTACCGGGAGCTTTCTTAATTAGGTTTAGGTTATCTAATGAGATTGATCCAATTTTTCTAAAATATTACATTAATTCTGAAGCCGGTCAATCACGTATTTCTCAACTTGCTGAAGGGGCCATTCAAAAAAATTTGAGCGGGAAAAAAATATTGAACTTTTATATCCCGGTACCCTCTCGACACATTCAACGGGAAGTCTTAACCCTCATCTTAACCATCGACCAAAAACTCGCCGCTGAACAATCCCACAGGCAGGCGCTCGACACCCTGTTTGCCACGCTTCTCCACGATCTCATGACCGCGAAAATCCGGGTGCAGCTGTCCTGAAGGAAAAGGACTTACCGTCATTTACCGGAAAATACTTTAATCGCGTAAATGATACAGTTCACTCACTCAAGTGAAGTGCGGGTATGAAACACACACAGATGCGCTATACTGTCCTGATGGACAGGAACACAAACGGGAGTTATACCGTGACGGTTCCGTCCCTTCCCGGCTGCGTCTCGCAGGGTGACAACTGGGACGAAGCGCTGAAAAATATTGAAGAAGCGATAGCCGGGTATATTGAAACCCTCCGGCTCCTCAAAAAACCGGTGCCGGTTGAAGTGGAAGTGACCCTTAAGGACCCGGTCGTTGCATGAAACTCCCCCGGGTGACCGGAGACAAAGTAATCAGGGCCCTTTTGCGTGCGGGTTTTGTTTCCGTCCATACAAAGGGAAGCCACCATTTTCTTTACCACGCAGAGAAAGACTGCCTGGTCACGGTGCCGGTCCATACCGGTGTCGTGCTTGCACCAAAACGCTGAAATCCATTTTATCGCAGGCGCAGATCACGGTCGAAGAATTTGTTGCCCTGCTGTAAATACCGGGAATAGTCCCTGCTAACACACACTTTTAAGTCAGTCCATTTATAATTGAAGTACAGTATGGACGTCCTTGCCCTGCTCCGGGAACACGAACCGGAAATAAAGAAGCGGTTCGGGGTTGCAACCATCGGCATCTTCGGCTCTTTTGTACGCGGAGAGGAGCGGCCGGAGAGCGACGTGGACGTGCTCGTTACGTTCCGGAACGGGGAAGAGACGTTCAATAATTACATGGGATGCAAATTTTATCTTGAAGACCTCTTCGGGCGCAAAGTCGATCTTGTCATGAAGGATGCGGTAAAAAAACGGCTCAGGCCCTATATCCTCGGCGAGGTTGTCTATGCATAGGACCGCCCTTCAGCTTCTCGATGATATTCTTGAAGCGATAAAAAATATTGAAGATGATACCGGCGGGATCTCATTTGAGGAGTTCTCCGCCGACCGGAGACGCAGGGATGCCGTGATCCGAAACTTTCAGGTTATCGGTGAAGCGATCAAGAATCTGCCTGCCGAACTCCGGGAGCGGTACCCGGATACGGAATGGAAAAATATTGCAGGATTCCGCGATGTCCTCACCCAGGTCTATTTCGGTATAAACCTGACGATCCTCTGGGACAATGCCAAAAAAGAAATGCCGACCTTAAAAAAGGAGATCCGGCATATCCTCAGGCACGAAGAAGCACGGAAGTGAGATCATAACACTCGGCGGTGAACGGGGATCGGTGCAGAACCCGTTTATCGGCTATGCGGAAGCGGTGGGCTGGATGTATGTCCCGCCGGACCATATCGAGGCACAGCGGGGCGGGGCAACAGGGCTTTTCTGTAAAGATGTGCTCATCGGCCAGCTCATCCGGCTGAACGAACCGTTCATGACCCGGGGGCTTGCCGGGGAACTCGCAAAACAGATCGGGCGCATCCCGCCCGGTATCGAAGGGAACCTTACCGCGTGGGAATATCTTAACGGCAAAAAAACCATCTTTGTCCCTGCCGAAAAACGCGAACGCAATGTCCGGTTTATCGACACCGATACGCCGGCCAACAATATATTCACCGTAACCGACGAGTTCTCGTTCACCAACGGCTCAAAAACCATCCGGGCTGACGTCGTCTTCCTCATCAATGGGATCCCGGTCTTCTTTGTCGAGACAAAGGCCGCGCACAAGACCGAAGGAATCGCACAGGCCCTCGACCAGGTCCGGCGCTATCATCGCGAATGCCCGAAACTCCTTGCTCTCCTCCAGATCTACGCGCTCACCCACATCATCCGGTATTATTACAGCGCCACATGGAACACCTCGACAAAGACGCTTTTCAACTGGAAAGATGAGACGGACGGGAATTTCGAAACCCTCGTGAAAACGTTCTGCGACCCGAAGCGTTTCCTGACGCTTCTCCATGACGGGATCCTGTTCACCCGGCAGGATGACGAACTAAAGAAGGTCGTGCTCCGCCAGCACCAGATGCGGGCCGTGGACAAACTGGTCAGCAGGGCAAAAGACCCGGTAAAAAAGCGCGGGTTAATCTGGCATACCCAGGGGTCGGGAAAGACCTACACGATGATCGTCGCCGCCCAGAAAATCCTTCAGGATCCCATTTTCGGAAACCCGACGGTCATCATGCTCGTAGACCGGAACGAACTGGAAACCCAGTTGTTCGGGAACCTTGATTCCGCCCGGATTGAACGGGTCGAAGTCGCGGAGAACAAAAAACATCTCCGGGCACTCCTCGCGTCCGATCACCGGGGACTCATCGTATCCACCATCCAGAAATTTGACGGGATTGATGCTGATATCAACACCCGTGACTCCATCTTCGTACTCGTTGACGAAGCCCACCGGACAACAACCGGGACGCTCGGGAATTACCTGATGGGGGCACTCCCGAATGCCACGTTCATCGGGTTTACCGGGACGCCGATTGACCGCACCGTATACGGACAGGGAACGTTTATCCGGTTCGGCAAGGACGACCCCCCGCAGGGGTATCTCGACCGGTACAGTATTGGCGAATCCATACAGGACCAGACCACGGTCCCGCTTCATTACGCGCTTGCCCCAAACGATCTGCTCGTAGACCGGCTCACTTTAGAAAAGGAATTTCTCGATCTCGCCGCTGTCGAGGGAATCAGCGATATTGCCGAGCTCAATAAAGTCCTCCACAAGGCGGTCAATCTCCGGAACATGATGAAAAGTCCTGAGCGTGTACCCAAAGTTGCCCGGTTTGTCGCGGAACACTTCAGGAAAAATGTTGAACCCATGGGATACAAGGCGTTCCTGGTTGCTGTCGATCGCGAAGCCTGCGCTCTGTATAAACGGGAACTGGATCAGTTGCTCCCTCCGTCGTACTCCGAAGTGGTGTACAGTCCCTATAGTGCCGACGATGATCAACTCAAAAAATTCTACCATACAGCAGAAGAGGAAAAACGCATACGGAAAGCATTCAGGAATCCGAAAAAAGAGCCGAAGATCCTCATCGTCACAGAAAAACTGCTCACTGGCTTTGATGCCCCGGTTCTCTATTGTATGTACCTCGACAAACCCATGCGGGACCATGTCCTCTTACAGGCAATCGCCCGGGTCAACCGCCCGTATGAAGATGAGGAAGGGAGAAAGAAGCCGGCGGGTTTTGTCCTTGACATTGTCGGGATCTTCAACAATCTGGAAAAAGCCCTCGCCTTTGATTCAACGGACATCACGGGAATTGTCAATGACATTGCAGTCTTAAAAACGCGGTTTACCCAGCTTATGGGTGAAGCACAGGCCACGTACCTTGGGCTTGCGCGGGGAAAAACAAAAGACAAGGCCGTTGAAGCAGTCCTTGAATATTTCATGGATGAAAACCGTCGCCACACCTTTTACAGGTTCTTCCATGAACTGTCAGATGATTATGAAATAATTTCACCCGATGCGTTCCTGAGACCCTACATCGATGATGTTGACAATCTCGCAAAAATGTACCGGATGATCCGGGAAAATTTCGACCCGGGAATTTCTGTTGATCATGAATTCTCCCGCAAAGTTGCCCACCTGGTCCAGACCCACACCACCGGGAGCGATATTGGAGCGCCCGGGAAAACCTATGAGATCAATCACGACGTCATCACGTATATTGAAGAGAAAAACGTCTCCGATATCGAAAAAGTCTTCAATCTCCGTAAAGGGATCCATAATCTTGTCGAGAAACATGCAGAGGACTCCCCGTATCTTCTCTCAATTGGCGAAAAAGCGGATGCAATAATCCAGGTCTACATGGATCGCCAGAAGACAACGCAGGAAATTCTTGAAGAACTCAAAAAGATCCTCGAAGAGATCACAGCAGCACGCCGCGAACAGGAATCACGGAAAATCCCCGTCGAAGAATTTTCCATCTTCTGGATTCTCCAGAAAAACGGGATTACCGATCCCGAGAAGAGAGCCCATGACATGAAGACTATCTTAAACCAGCACCCGCACTGGCGCCACAGTGAACAGCAGTCACGCGATGTCAAAGGGGAACTGTACAAAATTGTCATCCAGTCCGGCATGGACGACATAAAAGAGATCAAATTGATCGTTGATCGGATCATGAATGTGCTCAGACGGGCCGGATCATGATAACACCGGAATCATTTAAGAATCTGGTACGGGAATGGGCAGAAACCTGCGGGGTTACCGTGCAGGAGATTCATCTCCGGAAAATGAGAAATAAGTGGGCCAGCTGTTCCAGCCGTGGGCGATTGACGTTTGATCGTGCAATCCTGCGGCAGCCAAAAAATGAACGGCAAAAAATTATTGTCCACGAACTTCTTCACCTGAAATATCCCAATCACGGAAAAATGTTCAAGGCTCTGCTGGCGGCATATACATCAGCCCAAAATTCAGAAAATTCGCACCACATCGGTTTAAAATAATAAAACCTCCCGTTCGAACCCGGTGAGCGTAGCGCATGAGCGTGCGGATGCCATTGATCGCGAGGTTGCTGCGGCGGGCCGGCGGTGCGAGCGGTTGACTCAAGGCGGTTCTCGCGAGGGCGTTTGCCGGGAAGTTGTAGTACCACTCTTCATTTTCGCACCGCACGGCCTGAGATTAAGGGCATTATAATTCAATCGTTATTCATGCCATACACCTGTGGCCAGAAGCCTGGCAAAGGAATGTATCGCTGTCGAAAAGATTCAGAAATTATCCATCTGGATCAGGATTCGGATGTCTTACCACCCTGTCCAAAATGCGATTCATGCAGTTGGGATAAGATTTCCTGACCCTCTCTCTTTTCACACGACAGTTAGTACACATCCTGTTTTCCCGGCGGGATCAGACTACAAACCTTAATACCCCTCAAACCAAGAATCATAAATATACGCTGAATATATATTCCCGATGAGGTCGCCCGAATGCCAGCCCCCGATAAAAAGAAAATTGCATTCACCATCAAATCCATTAAAGATCCCGATGCTCCTATCCCTGCGATGCTGGTTGCAGAAAAGTTCCAGAGCCTCCAAAACCTCCTGTACGTAATCGGAGATTTTCTCGAAGGAAACCCGTACCGCACCGGGGGAGATTTCCCGAATCCGGTAAAAGAAAAATATACCCTTGTTGTAAAGGATCTGGAGATCGGGAGCGTAGGGGCCACTCTGGGAATTTCCGATTCGCAACAGGGACTTTTTCCCAGATTTCCCATGGCCGGGGAGAAAGCGATCGGACTTGCACATGAGATCATCCACATCGGACAAACCGATGACGACATTTCCGAAAAAATTGCAGAAAAAATTCCTGACGAACAAAGAGCCTACCGGGTCATTCAGGAAGTCGATCATCTCTGGCCCGATGCCAGAGCCTCCTACAGTTTCCGTCTGGGACTTGGCAGCTCCCGTTCATTACAACTTAATCCCTTACGTAAACCGGTTATTCAGCAGGCACTCCACAAGATCCCTGAGGCAACGGATAAAACCATAATCGGGCGTCTGATCCAGATCCGGGTTGATAAAAAACATGAATGCAGGATCGATACTCCCGAAGGCGAATACTCCTGCAAATATACCCCGGAACTGGAAAAATCCATGAAGAATTACGTCGGGAATCTCGTAAGCATTGTAGGCCGTATGAAAGAGAGCAACAAAATTGAAATCTCTTCCGAGAAAGCAATCGAGCAGATCCCGCATCTGCCGCTTCAGGAGATTTCCTTCAAAAACAGCCGGGTTCTTCTCAAACACCCGCTCGTTCTTGAAATTCAGTTTGATGACGATGAATACATTTTATCCAATGACTCGTTTCATCTCCTTTCCACATCGGCCTCCCTCAAACAGGGAATCCGAGAGATTGAAGAAGAATTCGCCACCTTGTGGGATGAATATGTGGAAGCGGATCCCGAAACCCTGACAAAAGATGCAGTCGAATTACGCGTAAAATTGCTGGCACTCATGACGCAGGATGGCGATGTTGTTGGGAACGCGTAAAAATTACAATATTGCAAATGCCCTGCTCAAAAAAGGATTTGAAGAAAGACAATCCTCCCACCAGTATCTTGTTCTGTTCGTTGATGGAAAAAAGACTTCTATCTCTACTTTTGTAAGCCATGGAAAAAAAGAGATCGGCGATGGACTTATGCATAAAATGGCAAAACAGCTCAGCCTCCCTCATGAACAATTTTGTGAGCTGGTTGATTGTACAATGAGCGGGCAAGACCTTCGCGATTTTTACCTTGAGAAGGGAATTGTCAGACTTTGATTTTTCTAGGTTACTGATTTCTTTCGAGCGGCACGAGATCGTGCGCCGTGTCGGTATGCTGTTTGAGCGTGAGGATGCCATCGATCGTGAGGTTGAGGTGGCGGTGCGAGAGGTGGACTCAAGGCGGTGCTCGTGAAGGCGTTTGTCGGGAAGTTGTGAAAACAAAAAAGAATTATCGAAGTTCTGATAGGATCGAGAATAGCCCTTCTAATAATGGCATTCTTAGATACCAGAAAACAATCCCACAGATAGCAATGGAGAATAAAGTACTGAACGGGCTTATTGACTGAAGAATATTTTCCGGGAATGCCAGCCCGCTCGAAAAATTATGATAAATACTCAGGACCGAACTCAGGATATCCAGGTTTGTCCGCATCGCGTCAAGGGAAGCAAACACCTGAAATATCGCGCCGATAATCTCGAAGGGAATTCTTGCCAAAGCCCAGAGTTCCCTCATGAACAAATCTGCTATGGAATACACAACATCACAGATTACACAGCCCAGAACCCCCAGTATCCCACCGTGATATCCCCTTGACATGTTCCTCCTGTAAGAGATCTTCCGACTCCCTTTTTTAAAATTAAATTTTCTTTCCCCTGCTGATCAGCTTGACACAGGGCTGGTAGCGATCCCGATACTCAATGGCTGGTTGAGTGAATCCCGCTTTACTGTCGACCTCGCAAATTCCTTTCTGAGTGATTAATCGCTGCAATTCAGGCTTGGTCACGGGAGTTTGCCGGGCCTTCACTTCACCTAATACATCCCCCCGTTCGTAGTCGTGCATGCCCGGTCCACCGACATGCCTTGCCCGGTGTTCGCCTGCTTTTCTCTGTTCATACGCGAGTCCGCGTCTTACATCGTCTGAAGTCATTTCTTTTTCCTCTATGGCAGTTCGGTCATGAGCTGCTTAGATTCCGGATACCATTGTTATTACTTAAAGTTTTCTTAAAGATCTTTGAGGAAATTGAATTATATATCTATTGATTAATTGATTGATCAATCAATCAATTAATCAATCAATTAATGTCGTAAAAGTTCTTGATTTGTACAAACAAAAAATAACCATCTCAATTGCAATATTTTATATACAATTGCAGAGTTTACTCTATTGGTAATATTTTACCAAAGTGTAAACCAGATATGAGAGGGTAAATGGCATGGCATTCGGTGAACGCATAAAATCAGCTAGGATCAATGCCGGGTTATCGCAGGAGGCGCTCGGGCAGAAGCTCGGCGTTACCAAGATGGCGATCTCGAAATACGAGAACGGAACCATCGCGCCGAACTCGACAGTTCTTATCGCTTTTGCGAAGGCGCTCGGGGTCCGGCCGGAGTACTTCTTCCGGGCTTCCACAATCCGGCTTACGAAACCCGTGTACCGGGCCCGGAAAGCATTGTCGCTAAAAGATGAAACGCAGATTCTTGGCAAGACCTCGGACTGGTTGGAGCGGTACATCGCGGTCGAAGAGATTACCGGATCGGAAAAACCGCTCGATCTGCCGGATCCAGAATCCTGCCGTGTGTCCTCAATCGACGAGATCGAAGACGTTGTCGTCCGGGTCCGCGAGGCTTGGAATCTCGGTCTCAATCCCATCGAGAACCTGATGGACGTACTGGAACAGCATGGTATCAAGGTAGGGGTCATCCAAGGCCCGGCAAAATTCGATGCGCTGACGATGAAGTATAACGATGAACACCCGCTCATCATTGTCAATAAAGCATTCCCCGGAGACCGGCGGCGCCTCAGCCTCGCCCATGAACTGGGACACCTGCTCCTGAAACTTGACGAAGGGATCGATGAGGAGGCGGCTGCCTTCCGGTTTGCTGGCGCTTTCCTGATCCCCCGGCAGGCAGTAGTAACTGAGATCGGCCCGAAGCGAAAGATGCTCGATTTACGGGAGCTCTACGTTCTCAAACACAAGTACGGAATCAGCATGGGAGCGCTGATCTACCGGGCCCGGACCCTGAAAATAATCTCAGAAGAGGCGGCAGACCGGCATTGGATAGAGATGCGGTCCCACGGCTGGCATCTGGAGGAGCCCGGCAAACCAATCGAACCGGAGATACCGACCCAGTTTGAGCTCCTCCTCCTCCGGGCTCTGACTGAACACAAGATATCACAGTCCCGGTTCAACGAACTGAAAGGAGACGACTCCCCCCTGTTAGCCGTGCCGTGCCAATGAGGAATGAGAATGAGCAGGAGACCATGCTGTATCGATACGAATATCCTCTTCAATTTCTTAGCCGGGGATATCTTCGATACGCTGTTTCTCCTGCCATTGGACTTTCACACCTCCGATATCGTTGCATATGAGATCTCCGGATTATATTCCGAAAAACAACTTGCTTCATTCGGACTCGAAATCCTGGCACTCAATGATATTGAGACCCAGGAAATACTCAGCTTGCAGGAGGATCACATCGAACTCTCTCTCGAAGATATATCCGTCCTTTTCCTGAGCCAGAAACACCATACGATGATCCTTTCAAACGACGGACCGTTACGGAAACTGGCTGATGCTTCCCGGATCGAATACCACGGGACACTCTGGCTTCTCGAAGAGATGATCCAGAAAGAGATCCTGCAACCCCGGGAAGCTGCTTCTGCCCTGAGATCCATGCTGAAAAACAAACGCTGGCTTCCCCGCCCGGAATGCGAAACATTGATCAAAAAATGGGAGTCTGGGGAATAATCAGTAAAAAATACTGATACTCCGACACCCCCACGTTCTCTAGTCAGTCAGCCCCTGAAATGCTGCCGGGTCGTGCCGCAGGGAGTCCCGGAGGGAGTCGTTCATCACGCATTCAATAACTCCCCCGCCACTCTCCCCTCCATGCGGGCCTGTAACATGCTCATTCATGCGAAAGGATTGTATCCCTGAAAATCCATAGAAAAGTGAGTATTATGTCATCGTCTTCCAGTTCAGTCGAAGAAAAAATCCAGACGCTGCCACCGGATCTCCGTGCGGAAGCAATTCATTATATCGATGAACTCGTGAAGCGTTCAAAAATGAGATCCTCCAGACCGTTCCGGTGCGCTGCCGAAGGGACTCTTGCAGAGCTCGGTTCACAGTACTCCTCTGTGGATCTCCAGCATAAGGCCCTGGAATGGCGGGGAGCCTGATGTATCTTATCGATACAAATATTTTTCTTGAATATATCCTCCGCCGGGCCCACGTTCAGGATGTCAAGGATTTTTTCTCCCGAGCCGATCTTTCCAAAGTATATGTGAGCGATTTTTCACTGCACACGCTCGGCGTTATTTACCTGCGTGAGCATAAGTTTCGGGAATTCCTGACGTTTGTCAACGAGGATATTATTGCAAGCGGCATTCACGTTCTGTCTCTTGTACCAGAGGATTTTTCAAAGATCACAGATGCTGCCGGACAATTTCATCTGGATTTTGACGATGCTTACCAGTATGCGGTGGCGGAGCGGTACGGGCTTGCCATCGTAAGTTTTGATAAGGATTTTGACCGGACAGAGAAGGGTAGAGTTGTGCCGGAGGATCTGTTCCGGAGTTCTTAAGGGGGTAACACTGCCCCTGCAACCCGGCAGGTACAACCTTCTGGAATGGACGATAAAATGGTGATCCTGTCGGTGAATGGATCGTGATTTTTTTTATGTTCGTGTAAACGCAAAGAAGTGTGTTGTAACCTACCACAAACACCTTGGAGCAACAAAAAAAAATTCTTCCGGTATGAATGCATCCGCCAGGAAGGATGAGTATCCCTCAGTTGATTCGTGGAATTACGTCACGGTCGAAGGTTACTGTATGCTTAACATGGAATACGGCATGTGCAGCAGCCGTTATAATTACGAGTTAAAACCGGATGGATCCTTTGTACGCAGAAAGAACCCGCAGTACGATCCGACCGTGATCCCCGACCCTTTCCCTGACAACTGTCCACGATCCATCCAACCCCCCTGTATCGGGTGCCCCCATTTTGCCTGGTGCAAACCGGATCATCCCGGGAGAAGAGTGCAGAGCATCAGGCCACGTATGATCAGATAATCCCTTTTTCCGGGTTTGAAAAAATAAAAAAATGATGACACTCCAACGGCTGCACGTTCTCCTGCGAGACCGCCCCTGAAGTGCTGCCGGGTCGTACCTCAGCACATGACGTGAAAATGACGCATATCTGACGAAATTGACGAATATATGATGAATAAAATCCGGGATACCCGCTTATTTAATCGGGCTAAAGGGGCACTAAACGGGCATCATTGGGGCACAACCCCGGGATCCGGCCCGGATCCCACATCCGCATTCTACCCTCCCACCATCCACCAGCCCATCTGGCAAAAGATCCGCCCCGCAATTAGTGCTATTTCGCTATCTCATTTTACGACGTTAAAATTCCTCAAAAACCATCATTTCCTGTCGGTTTTTCACGAATTCCTGTCACCGGGCCGGAAAATGAGGGTGATCGGGACAAAAATCGGGCTTCGTTTCCCGGAAATGCCTGGCCGGACACCGTGAGTCAACCGAGATCCCGGAGAACAGGTGAGATCGGGTCCTGCCAGGATCGCGCGAGGAACTCTCCGACGTGAGGTCTCCACAATGGCCTTCGGAGCCCCATATCTTCGTTCTGCCAGACCCATATCCACCAACCCGTCCTGAAAAATGATTTCCCCCAGATTAGTGCTATTTCGCTATCTCATTTTACGGCGTGAAAACTGCTCAAAAATCACCATTTCCTGTCGGTTTTCCGGGAATTCCTGTTGCCGGGACGAAAAAATGAGGTAATCGGAGCCCGAAACGGGCCTGAAATACCCGGTGTCAGCTCGGGTGCTTTCAGGATGATCGTACCAGCCACCCCGAACATACAGATCCCGGAAAAAAGGGATCTGCCAGGGAGAACTCTCTCCCCATGCCGTCACTCCTGCCCGCTCATGCCGGTTCCCCCCTTCATGTCCCGGCCCCGGGGAGGGGTGTCCCGTCCCTGCCCAGCTCAACGACTGCGAAATTTTCGATCCGGAAGAACCGCAGGGTCTCGTACCGTGAATAGAGCCAGAGCTCCCGGCAGACCGGCCCGCCATCCGGGATCTCCCGGATCCGGTGGATCGGCTCACGATACAATTCCTCCACTTTCTGGATCGGTTCCCCGAGCCGTTCTGATCTCTGAACGGTCACCAGGATCACGTGGCCGCTTGTTGTGATCAGGATGTCAAGCGCCCGGTCTTTTCCCTGATCGATCAAGTGAACCGTGCCCCGCTGGCACGCGACCGTCTCTGCGATCTTACGCCCCAGTTCGGGATGCCGGCCCCGGGTCATCTGCTTTCACCGCCGCGTTTCCTTCCCGCCCGCTCTGACTGGTACTCGCGGTTTACCGGCCGGGTCCGGATACTGACCGTGTAGAAATGCCGCTCGGTCCTTTTTACCGCGACTCCTTCCAGGTCTTCCCCACAGCTCCTGATCTTCTGCATGATCACGTGCGGGATGAGAAAGAGCGGGATCTCTTCCATGACTTCAGCCGGTCTCCGGGGCATCAGGACCGCCCCCGCTTCCCGATTGCATCCATTCTCTTTTCCAGCCGGGAAATTTTTCTCTCCAGCCTTTCTGCGATCCGCTCGTCGCGCTCGTACAGCGCAAAGATCAGATCGATATTCCCCTCTTCCCCCCGGCTCCCGTCATCTGCCGGCGCTTCTGGCGACGGTGCCGGTGTTTCCGGCATCGCACTCCCCGCTCCCGCCCCAGGGCTGAGCACGCCAAGCCCGATCACGATCCGATCGCGGCGCTTCTGGCGCTTCCCCCCGTTGCATACCGACACTGCTGCCACTGCCCGTTCGAGTTCCTCTTCTTTCCCGGCCGCTCCGGACGCGATTGCATCCGACCGGGCCACTGCCCCGTGATTTGCTGCTGATACTTCCATTTATCCATCACCATTTCCCTGGTCTTTTTCTTCGAAACCTCCATCCCTTTTTTTAGCACCCGGTACCTGCTGCCCGGTACCGCGATTGTCCGTTTAACGCCGGCCCGGGGAGAGATGTATCTCGTGCAGCAAATTTTCCATCCTGTTATGAAGCGGACGGCAGGCTAGTGTCATGTCAATAATGTAATGTCGTAAAATATTTGATGCATTAGTTTCATATTCCACATGAGGAAGTTGGATATGACGAAATACATCGTAACCCTTTCCGAAGACGAACGCAAAAAACT
>NZ_JBAYLY010000042.1:0-18055 GCF_041663825.1 Methanoregula sp. | reverse complement strand
GGGGGAATTGAACCCCCGAGGCACTTTCGCACCACAGGCTTTCCAGGCCTGCGCCCTACCGCTAGACTACCTCAGCAAAAAGTGTATCCCATGTATTTGCCGGGTATTTTTTTAATGCTATCCCTTTATGGGATCAGGATTTTTTTGGTTTTTCCGGCGTGACTGCCTTCTTCCAGCCTCTCGGGTACGTGCCCGGGGCAAGGAAGACTGAGGTCATGGCGATAAAGAGGCCGGTCTTCCCGGGTTGCCATGTTGCAGATGCAGTAATGGCCTTCCCGAGGCCGATAAACTCCTTCTTGTCCGTGAGGACAGCGACGATCTGGTCTCTCTTGAACTCATCGCAGCGGAGCACCCCCACACCCGCCAGTGCAGCGCCGTGGCAGAGCGCATCGACAGCGGTATCGCGCACGACAACGGTCGGGAGATCCGGAACCGCCGCATCCACGGAAACGATCATGGTATCAAGAGCAGTATGATCCCCCGCTGCCGCAGCAACGCAGGCATCCTGCAGGTCGTGGAGCGTGTGCATGGTGCGCTCGTCAAAGACACCCGACCGGGTCCGGCGCAGCTCCTGCATGTGCGCACCCGTCCCGAGCGCGAGGCCCATGTGGTGACAGAGCGATCGGATGTAGGTGCCCGCATCGCACTGCACCTTAAAGAGCACCAGCCGCCCCTCCACACCCAGTATCTCCAGTTTCTGGATGGCACGGATGCGCAGCAGGCGTTTGACCGCGCTCCTCCGGGGCGGGCGCTGGTAGATACGGCCGGTAAATTCCGCTGCGACCGCATCGATGCTTTTCCGGTCCACATCCTTGTGCAGCCGCATCAGGCAGATATACTCCTTGTCGTGTTTCAGGAGCAGCGGCGCGAGGCGCACCGCATTTCCCAGCATGACAAGGAGGATGCCCGACACCTGCGGGTCGAGCGTGCCCGCGTGCCCGACCTGGCAGCCGACCATCTTACCCACCCACGCGGCCACCTGGTGGCTCGAAGGGCCCCGAGGCTTGTCGATCACGATAATGCCTGCGCCATGCCAGAGCTGTGGTGTACCTGATTCTCCCGGTATCGGGGTTTCCTGTGGTGTCGTCATCGTATTATCCGTATCTTTCCCCGGTATTCGTTTAAGACGCCAAGCGTCCCCTCAAGCGATCCGTCCCCGATAATTGCGGGCAGCGTTCCCCCGCACATCATTGCTTCGGCCGTGATATCCCCGATGGCCATCACCAGCAGGCCGGGGCGGGGTGTCCATATCGCCTTCTTATATGACATCGCGCTCGTAAAGAGGATGGCCTCGGCCAGGTCAAGATCAAGCGGCTCGTTCGTGGGCGCGAGCCGGTAGCAGCGGAACTCCCGTGCGATCCCTCCCGCGTGCGTAATCGCATCAATGAGGGGGGCGTTCGGGACGTCGGCCCTGGGGAGGCCGATTGTTTTCCCTTTGATCCAGTCCCCCAGGTACGGAACAAAGTCGCGCGAGTAGAACCCGGGCAGGGTCTCGCAGGAGATGGTGCACCGCGCGAGTTCCCGTGCCGTCTCGGGGCCGATCGCAATGACTCGGGGGGTCTTTTTGAGGTGCGGGGCAAGGATTTTTGCCGGAAGTGCGCTCGTAAAAAAGATGCAGTCAAACTCCCCGCGTTCCACGGCTGCGGCAAACGCGGAGACAATATCCTGCCGGATCTCCGACCTGAGCGGGTGGACGCTGTAGCACGCGTGCCCGAATGCTGCGCACCGGGTCGCGTCCCTGTCCTCCTTTCCTGCAAGACGGGTGACTGCGATCTTCATTTGAGGATTCATCTTCCCTGTATGATAAGATGGTATGCATTTCGGTTGATTTATGTCCATTCTCCTGTACCTTCTGGTATGATAGAGATCGTGGTCGGGGTGCTGCTCGGAGTCCTTCTCGGTACCATCAGCGGTCTTATTCCCGGCGTGCACGCGAACACGCTTGCGGGGGTCCTGCTCGGTGCGCAGGCAGTCCTCCTCGCCGTGCTCGGGCCGCTTGCCCTTGCCGGCGCGATGTTTGCCGCCCTGATCACGCACACGTTTGTCGAATCCATCCCGTCCACGTTCCTGGGAGTTCCCGATGCAGATACGTCCCTTTCCGTCCTCCCGGCACATGCCATGTGCCTTGAAGGGAATGGCGAGGAGGCGGTCAGGATCGCCGCGCTCGGGAGTGCCTGTGCCATCATTATTGCGGTCCCTCTATCGGTGCTCTGTTACATCTTCCTTCCCGCCCTCCAGCCGTACTTTGACTGGGGCATCGGGATCCTGATCGTCGCGGTGATCGGGTACATGATTGTAATGAGCGAATCACCCGGCTGGGCGCTTGCGATCTTTGCCGTCTCCGGCCTGCTCGGGGCGTTTGCCATGCGGTACGCATTCCTGGGCTGGCACACGCTTGGCGGGGAGACTTCCATCCTCATGCCCCTCCTTACGGGTCTCTTCGGGATCTCCGTCCTGCTGGTTGCGTCGCAGGGGGCGCTCCCGGTGCAACAGTTCCGGGGCCTGCGGGTGGAGAACGGGACCGTGGTCAAGTGTTCCCTTCTTGGCACGCTCGCCGGCATTGCGGTCGGCTGGCTGCCCGGGCTCTCGACGGCAACCGCGAACGGTGCACTGGCGTCGGTGATCGGGTACGAGAAGGATCGCCGGGCCTACATCCTTGCCACGAGCGCAGCAAACACGGCGAATGCGTTCATCGGGCTTGCCGCGCTCTTTGCTCTCTCCCGGATGCGAAACGGCGTGATGGTCGCGCTCGCGGAGCTGCCGCTCCCGTCCATGAGCGAACTGATGATCATCGGAGTCCTTGCGGCCTGCCTCGCGTATGTCATAACGGTGGGACTCTCCCATTCAGCAGGCTGGCTCAACGGGATCAACGGCCGGATGCTCAACCGGGCGGTGATCATTTTTGTGGTGGCGCTCAGCATCGTCCTCACCGGGCCGTTTGGGATCTTCATCCTCGTCCTTGCCACGATACTCGGTCTCGTACCCCATATCGTGAACGTTTCAAGGGTCTACTGCATGGGTGCGATCATGATCCCGGTGATCCTGTACTCTTTTGGCCTCGCGTGGGTCTGATGTGAGCGCCTCATGCAGGGTGTGAGCCATTCTTTTTTTAGCCGTGCGTCCCTTAGTTGGTATCATGCAGTCCTGCTGGTTTGGCGATGTGGAGGCCGGGCAGTGCACGCCGTTTACCGGTGATGCTGCCGCATGTGCCCGCCGCGTCCGGGAGTGCCGTACTACTATGGACGCCTTTGTTCCGCTGGACTGGCAGCAGGCAGTCTCCTGCGGGGTCTGCCACGACCGTGCGGAATACCTGGCAATGCTCCAGAAGGTCTGTATCGCGGGATCGGAGCAGGCCGTCCGGGAACAGTATGCCGCAAAGGATGTGGAACTGCTCCAGATGGTCAGGACACTCGACGAGATGGACACGGTCACAAACGTCCTCTCCGAGAGGGTTGCGGACTGGTACCAGATCCGGCACCCTTCGTTCTCCCGCAAATACCGCAGGACACCGGCGCACGTGCTGGTCAAGTCCATCAGCGAGCGGAACCGGGAGCGCGGCGGGGGCGGGGGAGCGCTCGGCAAGGTCGCCGCAGAGATCATGAGCCTTGCCGATGCCCGGACTGCGCTTGCAAAGGAGGTCTCGGCCCGGGCGTGCGAGGTCATGCCGAACACGAGCGCGCTCATCGGTGGGCTCGTTGCCGCCCGGCTCCTCTCCCACGCAGGGGGCTTAAAGGAACTCTCCCGGCTCCCCGCAAGCGGCATCCAGGTACTCGGCGCCCGGACTGCGCTCTTTGCCCACATCCGGACAAAGGCCCCATCCCCGAAGCACGGGATCATCTTCCAGCACCGGCGGGTGCACAACGCCCCCCGCGAAGTGCGGGGGAAGGTCGCCCGGGTGCTTGCCGGGAAACTGGCGATTGCTGCCCGGCTGGACTTTTACCGGGGCTGTGCAGCACCAGAATTCCTTGACGATGCTCAGGCCCGTATCGACCGGGCGGGAACTCCCGATGAGGAGGGGAAAGGACAATGATCCGGATCGGTGATGTGCTGGTCTCCAAAGGCGAGGGCGGGGTCTATGGCGAGCGGGAGCTTGACGGGTACCGGGTCTGGGACCCGTACCGGAGCAAGCTTGCGGCCCTGTATCTTGTGGGAACCGGTATTGAACTTCCCCCGAATATGAAAGTCCTCTACCTCGGGGCCGCAAACGGGACGACGGTCTCCCACGTTGCCGATTACGTGGAAGTTGTGTATGCCGTAGAGTTTGCCCCGCGCCCGATGCAGGATCTGCTCGAAGTCGCACGCCGGCGTAAAAACGTCATGCCGATCCTGGCGGATGCCTCCTGCCCGGAGCAGTATGCGCCTTTGGTGGAAACGGTGAATCTCCTCTACCAGGACGTGGCCCAACCGGACCAGGCAGCGATTGCTCTCAAGAACTGCGTTTTCCTCAAAAAAGGCGGGTATGTTATCCTCATGCTCAAGACCCGCAGCGTGGATATCAGGAAGGAACCTGTTGAAGTATTCAGGGATACGCTCGATATCCTCTTGTCTGCCGGGCTCACAATAGTTGAGAGTACATGGCTTGCCCCGTACCATCAGGACCACGCGGCAATCGTCTGCACGAAATAAGTTAAGTTTCCCTTGGATTACCATGTCCTCCGATATCCGTGTTTATTCTGCCAGCCCCCTGACGATCATCGCACTTCTCGTCATTATAGGGCTTATTGTCATTGTCGTACCGCTCCTGTTTCTGGGCCTTGTGGGCAAAGCGTTCACGAACCTTGTCGGACTTTCGTGGATTACTGCAACCGCTCTTGTCATCCTGATCCTGCTTTGCAGCCTTGTCAATATTCCGGTCTGGAAGATCCGGAAAGAGACGATCCGGATGCCCCATTCACCAGACGGACAGTTCCCGGATGCATTTTCCCCGAACGAGACCGGCGGCCTCTGGGAGACCTCTATTACGGTGAACCTCGGCGGGGCAATCATCCCTGTTGCAATGGCATGTTATCTTCTTTACCGTGCCTCAACGGTGATCAGTGACACGCTCTATCTCCAGGTACTTGCCGCAACCCTCATTGTCGCAGCAATGGCCTACGTAACGACCCGGCCCATGGTAGGGATGGGGCTCAGGGTGCCGCTCTTTATTCCGGGTCTTACCGCGCTTCTCTGCGGCATCCTCCTTGCCGGTGGGTTCGGGTTGCTCTCCGCTGGTGTTATTGCATTTGTCAGCGCGACTTTCGGGATTTTACTCGGTGCAAATATTGCGCACCTCCACCATGTGGGCGATCTTGAAGTGCCGCAGGTCAGTATAGGTGGGGCAGGGACGTTTGGCGCGATCTTTATCGGGTGCATTCTTTCGGCACTTATTGCCTGAGATTGCGTCGGCACTTTTTTTTTTATAACGTCCGTGTGTTTTTCGCGCTCGAAAATCCGGACTACCGGAATTTTTCTGGCGCGAAAGTTCCCGGGCGATCCGGATTTTTTGTACAAAAACCGGAACTGCCGGAAAAATCACGACGGAAAAAAAGGGATTTAGTTAGTTGTACATCTGTCAATCGGATAATTATCCGATAATCGGATGGATAACTAACACCTTTTTTTTAGTCCGAAAACTTTTTTGCCGGATTTTTTTCGGTTTGAAAATTGAAAAATCAAAATTTTTTCGGCCATGAAACCTTAAGCGCCAAATCGGTGCGGTATGTGTTTTTTTCGAATAACAGGTTTTGTCCGGCAAAACCAGCATATGTCACAACAACAGAGTCGTGTGAAAGTATCAAACTGCAAAAGAGTAGCCCGGAGCAGATTCGAACTGCTGTCGCGAGATCCAGAGCCTCGCATGATTGACCGCTACACTACCGGGCTATATTGCCTCATACTTTTTGCCGCTGGAGCCTAATTAAAGTGACGGATATTTGTTGCCCGCGGTTCACACGTCAGGCTTTTTTTGACCGGTCACAGCGCCCGCAGGCCTGGCAGACTTCGTGTACCGGCTGGATGAATTCGCCTCTGCCGCAGAACGGTTCAATGTCATGTGTATCCCGGATATAATAGATGTGCGGGACAAGCGAGATGTGGGTGTAGGTGCCGCAGGGCACGCCGAGCCGGTCAGCGATGGACTTCTGGAGCTGGACAAGGGCGTACATGTTGGCACCGGCCGCGGTGAGCATATCGTTACTCCGAAATATCACCCGCATAGCGAGTTTGCCGTCCCGGAGGACGCACTGCACGAGCTGGAGGCAGGGGCAGTCGTTGAGTTTTTCATCGATGACCGGGTTCCACGTGATGGCAATGGCCCGACGGCTCACCGGGGACTGCCGGAGTTTTTCTGCAATGTATTCGATCTGGTTGACGTGTACTGGCGTTCCTTCAACTGAAAGGCGCTCGCCCCAGTCAAAGAGCCGGCCGTGGTAATCGTATTCAAAGGAGGCATGTGAGCCGTGCAGCAGATCGGTTGCGTACTGCTCGACAAACCTCTGCTGGAACCGTGAGTGGGGGCTCACGAGCGGCCCGGCAAGCGGGGTATCTACCTGAAGGGCCACCTCTTCGAATTCAACGGTGGCCTCGTCATCTTCGGTCTGGAGGATCCACCCTTTCTCCAGGATCATCTTCACGACCAGCTCGTGTGCCCGCCCAATGGCCGGGGCCCGGATGACTCTCATGGAACAAGAGTTGGAGCCGGTATCATATATGTGTTGCAATCTGGGGCCGGGACGGGTCCTGCCCGGCCACCCCTTCTTGCTCTTGCCACACCCCACATGGGGGATCCTCCTCTATGAAAATGGGGATAGTCCCCCCTCTTCTCCTTGAAGAAGGGGGTGGGGGTGTCTCTAAAAAAAATTGGCCGGGTGGTAGGGGGGTCAGGGTACCTCTCCTTTTTATGATCTGAGGGTACCCCCTGGTTTTTCATCGTGTTTGCTCAAATTTCCAGAGAATGTGCGTTTCAACAGGAGCCTGTATTTCCTGAAAATCCGTGCGATACAATGTCTTTCCTGACTATAATTTCATGCCTGACGGAGGGGAGATCTTAATGTTCTTTTATCGTTATGCCCGCAAAAGGAGATAAAATCTGTATTAATTTCCATGGTTCGGTGGTGAACCGGTTTTTTCATGCATTTTTCTCCAGAATCTAACCACTGTACATATTATAGTGTGTATATGTGCAGCGGTTTTCATGGTGTACTATATTTTTCATGGTGTACTATATTCATGGTGTACTATATAGTACCAACAACATACACTTCTTTAGGAACCAGTCATCCGGCACGTGCGCGAATCCGGCTGAGCCTATAAAGAAAGCATGTGCCCGGAGCCGGGAACCACTCTGGTTGGTAAAATACTGGATAACCGCATAAAACACGGGGAATTCGGGAAACCGGTCGTTATCTGCCTTGAAAGCAAAAATAAACTCAACCACAAAGGATATATTAGCTCTTTTACAAATATTCCTCCATATTCCGTTTAAACGGAGTATGGGGCTCGTAGAATCGTTATTCGGCAAATGTCGAAACGGTTTTCCGGCTTGAAATGTATGATGTTATACTTTGGAGGAAAACGAATGACTAAGCGATTAACAATTGCACTGGTTGCACTTGTCGCGTTGGTTCTTGTAGCCGTACTGCCGGCATCGGCAACGTTCTACTCGGTCAACTCGTCAGTCAACCAGGGTGCAGCTATCTTCTATGGGGAGCAGGGACTCGATATTACCCATGCTCTGAATTCTGCTGAAGGTCGAGCTATTGATGGACCCATCGACCCAACGTATGCGTTCGTCAGCTACTGGGACTCGGCAGCTGTAATCACAACTACCAGCCCGAAGATGACCGTTCCGCTGGGTTCCTCATACACGAACCAGTATGTTCTGACGTCTACCTTCCCGTACACAGGTACCTGGTATCTGTCCGATTCAACTGGTAAACCGTACATCAGTACTACGACTGGGCAACCCGTTGGTGTGTTCACTGTTACAGACCCGAGCCTTGCGGTTAATGTCTGGGATGTAGACCAGAAATTGAACGTAAACGGCGGTTCTGTTATTCAGAGTGAGAACCTGACCATCCGTGTTGACAATAACCTGTATCAGGCCATCGCCAATGCAGACCAGCGTGCAGCTAAAGTCATCAGGGTAGATGGAAATGGTGCCGACCACTCTTACTGGATGGATCTCAAGGTGAAGACAGACTCAGGCAACGTCCTGACAGCACTGTACACCGGCCACAATGTATACAGTGCGACGAACACCGTAACTCTGACAAAGCTCGCTGTAAACAACCCGCAGTGGTTCCTCAACTCACAGGCAAGCCCGTTGAACTGGGCTACCGATGCGTATGACGCGAACGGTCAGTTAGCATACCCGGCAGGTACCTACTCGGTCTATGCAGAGTCCTATATGAACGGCATGAAAGACAACTACCTGAATGGTGGTGCGTCTTATACCGGCAAGACCGTATCTGCGACTCAGACCATTACGATTGTTTCCAACACGGTAAAGATCACGGCAAACAAGGATTCCGTCGTCCGCAGCAAGCAGTTCTCGATAACCGTCACCGGTAAGCCAAACCAGGCATACTATGTCTGGGTCAAGGGTACCAGCACCATGTCCGGTGCCTACGATGACCAGCCCCCGATGTTCGTCGCGAACCAGGCAGGTCTTACTCAGGATAATCCCCTTGGTCCCTACGTAATCGGCTCCTACGCTTATCAGAACGGTGCCGGCAAGACTGTCATTGATGACGTCGCTGATTCAATCAATACCGGCAACGGTACTTACGTCTATGGACTCGTCTCTATGAGCAGCACGGGTACGAGGACCATTGGGTTCGCTACTACCAACTGGACCAAGGCCCAGACGTACACCGTCCGCGTTGAGAACTACTTCGGTGGTTCGACAGGCTACAAGAGCGACGAGGTTCAAGTGAAGGTCGAGAAGGGTGCAGTCACGATCGTGGCCGCCGGCGACCAGAGTTACTACCTCGGCGAAGAGATTAAGTTCTCCGGTACCAACACCGAATCCCAGACCACGTACCTGTTCATTTCGGGTCCGAACCTGGGTGATTACGGTGCAGCAATGGCACCCGCTGACAGCAACCCGCGTGCTCATAAGTTAGGCACTACCACCCCCGAAACCACAGACCAGAATATGTTAGTTCAGGCTGCGGTTCAGGGAGACAACACGTGGAGCTACAAGTACGGAACCGCCAGCATTGCACTTGATGCAGGTACCTACACTGTCTACGCAACAAGCCAGCCCGCAACTGCGGATTCTGACCTGCTTGCCGCAACAGCCTATGGCACGGTTTCCATCATTGTCAAGAAACCGTTCATCAGCGCAACTGCCTCGCAGTCTACCGTCGCAAAGGGTGACGCCGTCTTCATCACTGGTACCGCACAGGGCCAGCCATCAGAGGGTGTCAGGATCTGGATCCTCGGTAAGAACTATGCAAATATTGCAACACAGTCCGTGAACTCCGACGCATCGTTCTCGTACGAGATCAAGAAGGAGGTTACGAAGCCTCTCTACAGCGGTCAGTACTTCATCGTTGCCCAGCACCCGATGCAGAACAACCGGTTTGATGTCTATCCAGCCGATAATTTTGGCGTCCCTGCATCAGGCACAACTGCCACAGATGTCTGGACTGTCGATCAGTCTGGTCTTGGCGCTAACTCCGAAGACTTCAAACTCTCCGGATCAAACAGCCTGCAGGGCACCGACGCAGCAGAGGCCTTAATTGAGGCCATCAACGACGCAAATGTCGATGATACCTACACCAAACTCCAGATCCTCGTTGAGGAACCGATCATCACCATTACCCCCGTTGGCGACAGGCATGTCGGTGACAAGTTCACCATCACTGCATCAACCAACCTTGCGGTAGATGACGAAGTCCTCTTCGAAGTCTATTCATCATCATTCCAGCCGACTCAGAAGAGCCAGAGCGGAGAGTTCAGCGGCGCAACAGGCACCGTGAAAGTCACGAAGGGTGACAGCGGTCTGAACAAGCTCTCGTTCGATGTTGACGCATCCACGTTCAAACCCGACGAGTACCTTGTCAAGGCATCTGCCGTTCTCCAGGAAGCAACTGGTACTTCACTGTTTAACGTTCTCGAGGCATCTGCCCCGACAGCAACCCCAACAAAGGTTGCAGTAACGACAACAGTTCCGACCACGGTCGCAACAACCATCCCGCCGACCACAGTAGCCACGCCCACCAAGACCCCGACACAGCCCGGGTTTGGTGCGCTGGTTGCCCTGATTGGTCTCGGTGCAGTTGCGCTCCTTGTTGTGCGCAGGCACTGAACTAAAATCTAAATTTTTCTTTTTTTAGTAAGTACGTCTCTTCCCAACTTCAGGTGTCATACCTGTCGCGGGGTAATCCGCCAAGTCCGGTTTAATCTGGTATGGCGTCGGGAGCTCCCGGAGAAAACCGGCCGGGATTCACGTATTTTGTGTATCCTTTAAGAGTGAATACCCGGGAATGTGGAGATTTAGTCAACGGTATGCGAGGGCCAAAGGCAGCACGTGCCCGAATCTCTTAAAGAGCAACAGGAGAATCTCTCATTTCTCCGGGGCCCGGGCCCGGAACGATTTTTTATGATGAACCATCCAATGTTCCTGTAAAAGAGGTCATGTCCCTTAAGGTACGGGGGATATCCTGAATAGCGTGGCGAGTCTGTATGAAACTTACTGTAAAAATCCTCGATATTGCAACACGACGCGGGGTTTTGCTTAATCGTCTCGATGCACGGACGATTGGTGTGCTGGATGGCGACCGGGTACAGGTCATCAACCCGAAAAACGGCGTGGCAGTCACCGCCGTTGTAGCGACGACTACTACCCTTGCTGGGCAGGGCGCCGCCGGTGTTTACCGGATCACAAACGAGCGGCTGAACCTTGCCGAGGGCGAGATGGCTGAAATACGGGAGGCAGACCGGCCGGCATCGCTTGATTTTATCAAGAAGAAGATGGATGGCGGCCGGCTCTCAAAAGACGAGACCCTCACGATCATCAAAGATGTCGTCAACGATGACATCTCATCTGCGGAGCTGACTGCGTTTATCACCGCATCGTATATCAATCCCCTTGACATGGATGAGGTGGAGCATCTCACCCGTGCCATGGTCGAGACCGGCGAACAGATAAAATTTGCATCACGCCCCATTGTTGACAAGCACTCAATCGGGGGTGTCCCGGGCAACAAGATCTCCCTGTTAGTCGTCCCCATCATAGCCGCAAGCGGCCTCAAGATCCCCAAGACCAGTTCCCGCGCCATCACCGGGGCCGGGGGTACTGCAGATCTCATGGAAGTGCTCGCACATGTCGAGTTCTCCGCCAGGGAGGTCCAGGAGATGACCGAGAAGGTGGGCGGTGTAATTGTCTGGGGAGGCGCTACCAACATCGCCCCGGCGGACGACCGTATCATACTTCAGGAATACCCATTCAAGATCGATGCCCGGGGCCAGATGCTTGCAAGCGTCATGGCAAAGAAGTATGCAGTCGGCGCGAATCTCGTGGTCATCGATATCCCGGTGGGCAACCACACCAAGGTACCGACCATGCAGGACGGCAGGAAACTTGCCCGGGAATTCATCGAACTCGGAGAGCGTCTTGGTATGAAAGTCGAATGTGCCCTGACCTACGGGGATATCCCGGTCGGGCATAGTATCGGCCCGAATCTTGAGGTAAAGGAAGCACTCCGTGTACTCGAAGGTGCTACCGAGCCAAATTCGTTTATCCAGAAAAGTATCTCACTTGCCGGTATCGCCCTCGAGATGTCTGGCAAAGCAGCGCGGGGTGCCGGTGCCGCGATGGCACAGGAAATCCTCACCAAAGGAAAAGCCCTGGAGAAATTCCGGCAGATCATCGAGATCCAGGGCGGTGACCCGAAAGTTAAATCTGAGGATATAATGCCCGGCGAACACCAGTTTATTGTCAATTCCCCGGCATCAGGATACGTTATCGAAATGAACAACAAGTCCCTGATCACGCTTGCGCGTATGGCCGGGGCGCCCCATGACCCGGGGGCAGGTATCCTGCTCCATGCAAAGAAAGGAAAACTAATCAAGGCCGGTGAACCGCTCTTTACTATCTATGCAGACCGGGACTGGCGTCTCCAGAAGGCTCTTGAAGAGGGGCGGCACCTCATGCCGGTGATCGTAGAAGGGATGCTCCTTGACCGTGTACCCTCCTTGTCGGAGCTCTAACCTATGAGATATGATATCTTAACCGATGGGATAAAATACGAGCAGAGGGGGATATTTTACTATGTATAACCATCGTATTCGTTTCCTTTTTGTGCTGTTGTGCCTTATCGCGTTCTGCGGTGCAGCACAGGCGACGAACATGCTGATCACGGTGCGGGACAGTCTTGACAACACAACCGTTCCTCATGCAACAGTGTACCTGAGCGGGGCAAATGTCGGCATGACCAACAACGCCGGCCAGTTCCTGCTCCAGTCCGGCCAGGGAGATCTCAATCTCCGGTTCTCCATGGATGGCTATGATGACTGGTCCAGTACCGTGAGCGGGAATACCACGTCGCTTTTGGTTACCCTGAACCGGAGAGTATTGGTCCTGAACGTGGCACTCTATGACTCCAATACGCTTCAGTCTGTGTCCGGGGCAACCCTGTATTTAACGTCTGCCAATTCTACCCAGATTAAGACGTCGGATGCATCGGGTGCCGCATCCTTTGGAGTAACCTCCTATACATACTATTCCCTCAATATCACGGCATCGAACTATCAGCCCCGTAGCGAAACGATCAACATTGCCGCAAAGGATCAGGATGTCCAGTACTGGCTCTTGTCCGGTAACCAGTACTCCTTTGTCGTCAAGGATAAGACAAGTCTGGCAGCTGTGGCCGATGCAAGTATCAGTGTCGATTCTGTACTCCTTGGAACGACCAATTCGCGGGGGATTCTGATCGCCCCGATAAGTCGTAATAAGCCCGTTATCATTGAAGTGAAAAAGACCGGTTACCAGACGGTAACCCAATCAAAAACCATCAGCACGAACGAAGCGGTTGATTCAGTTACGATGAGCCCGGTACCCATCGGTGCCTTTGTATTTGTGTACGATCAAAAGAACCAGCCAATCGGTAGTGCAGATGTTTATGTTAACAATGCCGTAGTGGCAAGCACAAACCCGTATGGCCGTGCCACGCTCCAGAACCTTGTTCCCGGCAGCTATACTCTCGTGGTGAAAAAGAACGGGTATGTCCCGGTAAGCAAGCAAATTGCCGTCATTAATGATTCCAGCGAATTTCCGATGGTATTATCGCTTGCTACGGTAAGCCAGACTTTCTTTGTCCAGGATACCGACAAGAAAAACGTCGCTGGAGCAACCATTTCTCTTAATGGGGCCACAGCAGGAACCACCGACGCGCACGGTCAGCTGGATACGCAGCTCACTTACGATACACCTTACAATATCACGGTGACAGATGACGGGTACCGTCCCCAGTCGGTCCAGTTGAATATTCCTCTTGGAAATACCACAACCCCCCTTACTATCACACTTGAAAAGAATATGGACTGGGGATTTTTGACCCTGATTGGAATTGGGATCCTTGTGGTGCTGGTCCTGTATGCTGTAATACGGCTGGTCGGGCATAGGGGCCGTCAACATACAACAAAGCGGAACGAAATTTAATTAATCACACCTATTTTCAAGGTGTTTAACAGAACTGTTTTCACAAAAACGACAATAGACCGGAGATCAGATCTTTTCCGTCATTAAGCGGACCCAGCGGGAATCGAACCCGCGTCCTTGGGTTCGAAGCCCAAGAGGATGTCCTCTACCCCATGGATCCTTCCCAACGTATCTCCATCAAAAGATATTAAGTATTCTCTACCGATAAACTAATGAATGATTCTGTCTGCGCAGGAGATCACCCGCCGGCTTCATACTGACTGTACACACGAAAAACTGGTCATCAAACCCTATGCAGCGGAATGCCAGCAGCCCGCCTCCTATGATCTTCGTGCCGCAGAGGATACGCGTCTGGTGCGGGGCTCATGTACGCTCGTGCCGAGCATGGAATGGGTTGAGCTGCCCCCGGATGTTGCCGGGACACTCCGCTGCCGGTCATCGTTTGGCCGGCGGGGGGTGCTTATGGGTGCAGGTTTTGTCGACCCGGGATTCCGGGGTCAGCTGACCCTCTGCCTCACGAACATGGGATCTGAAGATATCGAAATCCACCCGTCTGAACGCATCGTCCAGATGATCCTGCATGAGGTCAGGAACGGGAACGAACGGTATGCCGGGCGGTACCAGGACAGTCTCGGGGCAGTGGAGGCAAAATGAGTATGATACGGACCGAACGCAAGTATATCGAGATCCTGCGTATCTTAAAGGAGCACCGTGAACCGGTAGGGGCGAAAAGGCTCTCGGAACTGATGGCAGAAAGGGGTTTTGTCTTAAGCGACCGGGCCGTGCAGTATTACCTCAGTTACCTGGATTCGATGGGATTTACCGAGAAGATTGGTAACCAGGGCCGGATCCTGACATCCGCCGGTTTTCTTGAGACCGATCATGCCCTTGTCGATGACCGGATCGGTTTTATTATTTCCAAACTCGAGCGGCTCGCATACCGGAGCACCTTTGACCCGGCTACAGGTACAGGGGATGTGGCATACAACCTCTCCATCGTCCCCAAGGAATCTCTGGACCGGGCGCTCGGTGCATTTGATGAAGTCATAAAAGCCGGATGCGGGTTCTTTAACTCATACCGGGTTCTCGATCAGGATCCCCGGGTGCCTCATGATTGTGTCGGGGTGATCACCCTGTGCAGTATCACCATGGATGGTGTTTTCCAGAGAAAGGGTGTCCCGGTGAAGATGGCATTTGGGGGGAGGCTTGAGATCGAGGAGAACGTTCCCCGAAGGTTCCGCGACCTGATCGGGTACCGGGGGACCACCATCGATCCGCTCGAACTCTTTATCTCCTCAGGTCTGACCTCGATTAATGCATTTGCCCGTACAAAAACCGGGATCGCTCTTGCAAACGTCCGCGAAGTTCCCACCTCGGCGAGAAAGGAGGTCGAGGAAACAATCCGGCGGATGAACGATTGCGGTTTTGTCTTTCCGGTCGCGATGGGCAACCAGGTATTCAACCTGCCGGACAATCCCTACCGGCTTTCGATTGTCGCCTATAGCGGTCTCAACTATATCGGTAACTGTGTTGAACAGGGCATCGGGATCCGTACGGAGATCGGCGCCGGGAACATCCCGTTCTCAAAAGTGACGGATATCAATCATTGACCCAGGAAATCTTATCATCCTGTGCTGACGATTTTCCTATCTTCTTCTTCTTTTCAGGTGAGGGACTGCTTCCAGGTTCTGCGGCGGATTCCTCCCCGTCCTGCACGAGCCTGCCTTTTTTTGTTTTGATATCCGTATGGAGCAGTGCCGCGTCTTTTACACGTAATGTCTCCTTTTGGGATACGGACCTCCCCAGAAAAATATCGTCGCGTGCCGGCTGGAGACGATCTTTGATGCCGAATTTTGTCTTTTCCGGGAGTGGTACCGGCATGAAGTCCTCCGTCTCTGAGGCGAGTTCGAGTTCTTCCTGATGAGCGGGACCTGACTGATCGTTGGGTTCTTCGTATGCCCCCTCGTCCTCGGTCCTTGTCTCTTTTTTCCGTATCCTGATAAGCGTTCTCTCCTGCGCAGGGGAGGCTGCCACCGGCTCGGCAGGAGGTACCTGCCCGCGCACCGGTGCCTTTGGCGTAACTCTACGGATGACAGTCTTTGTCTCCGGTTGTGCGGGAATCTGCGTCTGCACCCGGGTTCTCACGGTTTCCCGGTCCTGCAGGATCTCGGATTTTTGCGGTACCTGCTGTCTCTGTAGCTCCCGCTCAATTCGTTGATGAGCCGGATCTCTGCTTTTTACCGGCGTATGTTTTAACGGATAAATCGATTCATATCCCGATTCGAGCGGTTTCTTCACCAAGGGCTGTGACTCTCTTTTTGGAGGTGACAATACGGGAGTCTCTCTTGTCGGGAGCCGGTATGCCGCACCATCATCCTTCTCCGCTGGGATCGCGTGTCGTTGTATCGGTGTCTCCGTCAGCACCGGGCCTGCTGGTCGTGTCTGCGGTCTTCTCTGCACCATGGCAGGTTCCGGGGGTGACCCCGGTTGATCAGGGAAGAGTATACGGGTTCCCGTTGCAGGTTCTTCCACTTCAAGAACCCGGGGAAGCCGCCGTACTGCCCGTGGTGGTGAACCCGGCGGAGTACCCTGTGGGGGCGCCTGAACCGGTGTTAACGAGGCATTCGAAGTTATTACCGTTTTCTCTACAGGGTAATTATCGTGACTCTTCTTGGTTGGTCTCTCTCCCGGGAGACTGATCATCTCATCTCTGAGTTCCGGGCCACCGTGAGCTGCAGCGATCTCCGACATCGTACCGGCTTTTCGCATGCCTGATCCCGGGGGGAGGTTGAAAGAGGCAGACATTCCCCCGGAGACTCCTGACCTGTATTGCTCACGGATATCCTCAAGTTCGGTAATACGGGGGATGTTTTCAAGACCACTCAAAACGATAATGATTGCCACATATTCCGAGTTGGTGACCGGGTAATCCCCGGATCTCATCTCCATACCAGCGATGCTCCGGTCAATCCATTTCCGGACCGTCATGACACCTTTCATCGAGATCTCATGGGACGGACCCGCAACAAGGATCAACGCCTTTGCGGCACTGGTCATGTCGCAGGGTATGGATACCTCCTGGTAAATGGCCTGCTTGGCAAGCTCGATGATCCGTTCTGCACTCTTTCTCTGTTCCAGAGTGGGATTGGGCGGACGTAGCCGTGAGAGAAATGCCAGCGGCTCCTTTTGGAGATGCTCCACGGCATATCCGATCGATATGAATCCCATGCCCCTGATGGTATTGAGGACTTCGCTTGAGTCCATCACGACTTCGGCGAGATCGATGCCCCCGTCGGCCCGGAACTCGCCGGCCCGGAGGATGAGGCTAATCCTCCGGATTATGCTCTGGTTCAGGAGTTTATACGTGATATCCTGAGCGGACAGTTTTGGCTGATTTTTGCCAAATCCTAAAAATCCATGCCCGCCGGATTCCTCCGCAAGCAGTGCATCGCGCCGGGCGGCGATCTTTTTTGTCCAGGTTTCGTTGTCAAACAGGATCGTCCCGTCCAGCAGCGGCGCGATGTTTTCGATATCGTCTGCCGCTTTTGCCGATCGTTTTTCCCCCTCTGAAAGGGCAGGCAGCGTGACGAGTCCGAAGATCGGCTCGGCAACGGATGCCCGGAGAGCAGCGATAAGGTGTGGCATCACGTCCGTCATACTGCCGCCGAGCCCGCCGCAGATCAGGAACGCATCGGTTTCACCTCTCTCCATGTTCTGGATACGGGCGATAATTTCCCCGATGTCGATCTTCGCAGGCCGGGGGGTATCATTTCCCGTCCGGGAGAGATCTGATTCAACTGCCAGAAAGCCAATCTTTGCCTGTTCGGGGAGTGCCTGGAGCTGCGCCAGGGCATCACTGTCAACATCGACAGCAAGTGCATGGACGCACGTTACTTTACTGCTCCTCCGGTCGTTGGCATAGAGTGCATTGGCAATCCGGCAGCCGGCGCCTCCTACACCAATCGCAAGTATCCGCATGGTAATCTCCCTCAGGGAACCCGGCCGGGTACCCCACATATAGCAGAGTAAATATTCCTCTCTGTAGTTCAATATCTTATAGGATATACACATCTAAAAAAGTGTACCGGTCGCTCCCGCAAGGCATACTTGGCGAAACTGATTCATACTCCATACCTGCCCCATCTTTGGGATCGACAAACGCGAAATTATGCTTTGAATAACGATCTCTTCCTGCGTTTTTCCCGGATTGGCACCTTGTTTTCGGATCACGGATCTCAAATACCGAGCATCGGGCGCGAATCCGTGTCGCTTATCCACCGGGCCCAGCGTTAAATGATAATTTATTTAAATGCGCGGACGGTAATACTCCATGAGGTGAACAAGCCTTGACATATGGAATTGAATTTGTACCAGGAAATGTCAACGTAAAGCAGGTTGTAAACTTCT
>NZ_JBAYLY010000041.1:0-20836 GCF_041663825.1 Methanoregula sp. | reverse complement strand
TCCTGTCCCGGGGAGAACTCGTTTACCCCGGAGAGATAGGCCGTTATTTCAGGGCTTCCCCCAACATATTTTACCGCACCCAGCGCGGGCATACAGCAGAATACTGCTGCAATGATCAGGAGAGCAAGCGTATTATGATATTTCATCGGGAATCACGTGCGGTTGTTGATGGTACACATTTATATCGGATCATATAAAGCGATGTGAGCCGGGCCGCCAGAAGCAAATCTTAAAAATGAACGGGTACGACGAGGAAAACCGGTTTAATAATCCCGAATCTCGACCAATTCCGTGACATCCATGAGACCCTTCATGGCCTGCGTCTGGACCCAGCGCCCGCCCTCGCGGATCGCGGCCATCGGGTTTGTGCCGCCCACAGCAACGAGGGAGACATACTGCGGGCTTCCCGGCACGCCAAGCAGGGGAACGTTGGGCACACCCACTTCGAGGATGCCGGTGAGACTGCTGTCCGCGAGCTCGTCAAGCACGCTCCCCACAAGCGGTTCTGCCTCCATGTGGAACTCCCGGATATTTGCAAGGATGTTCCCGCTGCCTTTCCGCATCACATCGTTCACCGACGTGATCTGCTGGGAGATAAGCACCTGTAACGGATCGATGGTCGTATACTCGTAGAGGATGATATGCGTGAAACGGAGGGGGGCCCGGTTCTCGATCTCGACCACGCCCCCGCCGATCGGCGTGATCGGGACGCCACGCCGGATCAAAAGGCCGTCAAACGTGATGCTGCAGACCGTACAGATGGCCGTGCAGCCTTCGGGTACAACGTAATCCGCGATGCGCTCCCCCGAGGAATAGAATTTTACCAAGCCGCTGACAGAAACCCCGGTCTTGTAGGCGTCTTTTAAGATCGAGACGGCATACTCAAAGTCCTCGTTTTTCACGAGCGAGAGGTTGTAGACGACGTTTCCGGTTCCTGTTCCGGGATCGTAGGTTACCTGCATCGCGTAATCGTCAATACTGTGATCGACAAACTTGAGAGGCCGGGTCATTGTAGTGATTTCGGCGATTTCAATAGAAAAATTGTTCTATTAGCCCACGATAATCCTTATATGATGGAAGACGATATGCGGGTAAAAGCCAGGAATGCGATGAGGCTCATTCTTGAAGCTGCGAAATTTGAGGTCGAAGAGGTCGACGAGCCCCTGGATCTCTCTGCGGTCCGTGACGGGGAGTGCCTCCTTGTACTCTGTTCGGATGATGCCGAACTCATCGGACAGTTTGACAAGACCAACTACAGCCTGATGGTTGACGACCAGGAGATGACCTGCAAGAAACTCCTCTTCACGCTCGAAAAGGATATTTCGACCGAGAACTGCACCCAGTGGGGCATCGACGAGTTTGTCCAGTACGCGGGGGAGGCAGTGCTTGCCGATATCGTCGCGCAGGAACTCAAGCTCGACCTGACACCGGGCAAAGGAAAGGCAAAGAAGGCGGCCGCTGCCGGATCGGCAGCTGCCCCCGCTGCCGCAGAAGAAGAGACCTCAGGCATTTCGATCCTGCATTTCCCGGTCAAACTTTCCGAGCAGGCCGCGATCCGCACCGCAGGAATCCAGGGCGCGGCAAAGCTCCGGTTCATCCCCTACTACCTGATCCACTACGCGAGTTCGGGAGAGCAGGTGTACAAGGACCGGCGCGTCCCCTTCGATGCTGACGGGTGGGGCGCAATCAATGCCATCAACGGCATCAAGCTCGACCTCGACGGGACGAAAGTCGAGGACTCCGAGATCCCGGCAAACGCGGAGGTCTCCGACGCGCATATCACAAAAGAAGAAGCATCCGAGAGGATGGTAACCGAGCTCATCGAGCGCCTCACCCAGAAGGTCCGGATCAAGCAGGAGAAGGGCGATGCAATCTTCTACGAGGAGAAGACCTTAAAACCGGACCGGAAGAATATCACGGTCGACACAAAACAGGTCTATATCCCGGTCTGGCAGATCCGGGGCAAGAAGATCGTCGAGGTCAACGCGTTCACCGGGGAACTTCTCTCAGAGCCGATGGACGAGGGCGTCGAAGTCTTCTGATCTTCTCCGTATGATCGTCGTTCTTGGCGGAGGTCCTGCCGGGCGGATCGCCTCAATCCGGCTCGCGACGGCAGGAAAAAAGGTAACGCTCGTCGAACCCGGGGGAATCCCCCGGGGGATCGGCGGGCAGTGCCTCCACTTTGGCTGCATGCCGGTCTGTGCCCTCAACGATGTTGCCCGCATCGCCGGTTCGGCACGCAGGTTTTACGAGCGCGGGATGATTGACGCGGTCCCGGCGCTCCGGTTTTCGAAAATTATGGACGAGACGCTTGCGGTCCAGCAGAAGATCGCCGGCATCCTCGACCACGAGACCCGTACCGCAGGGGTGGATGTGGTCTACGGGAAGGCAGGACGGGTGGACGGCCGCCGGGTCTTTATCGGCGAGGAGCCGGTTGAGGCCGAGGCGGTTATCATCGCAACCGGTTCCCGGCCGAATATACCGGATGTCCCGGGAGTCGCCCTTCCCGGGGTTTTCACCCCGCATACCCTCTGGAATCTCCGCGAACTGCCAGAGAAGATCGCCATCATCGGCGGAAGCGTGATGGCGGCGGAGTTTGCATATATTTTCCGGGAGTTCGGGAGCGAAGTGACCGTTCTTTCCCGGAGCGATTTTTTGAAAAATCTCGACAAGCACCTCCGGGCCATCGCCATAAAAGAACTTGCCGGTGTGGATATCCGGGAAGGGGCGGATGTGACCGGGATCGACGGGGCCTCCCGGGTCACGGGAGTCCGGTACTCTGCCGGGGGAAATGCTGCATCCGTTGAAGCGGATACCGTGCTGCTCGCCGCCGGCCTTGTGCCAAACTCCGGGATGGTGACCGGAATCGACAAGGGCCCGGGCGGGGAGATCGTGGTAAACGACCGTATGCAGACGAGCGTGCCCGGCATCTATGCCTGCGGGGACGTGGCCGGGGCGCCGTTTTTGACCCCTGTCGCCCGGCACGAGGGGATCGTCGCGGCCGACAACATCCTCGGGTACGAGCGGCACATGGACTATTCCCGGATCCCGCAGGCAATCTACCTCGCCCATGACCTCGCGTTCTGCGGGGCCGGCGGGGAGGGGAGTGCCTCCCTTGCCCTGCCCGGGCCGGCCGGGCCGGGGACCTACTGGTCGGTGCCGTACGGCGATACGGGCTTAGCAAAGATCTTTGCCGATCCGGCATCAGGCGAGATCACCGGCATGTGTGCCGCAGGACCGGCGGGAGGGGTCATCGCAGGATACCTCGCGTTTCTCATGCAGCGGCATATCTCGGTGCATGACTTCGAGGAGTTTATCGAGGTCCACCCGTCAACGGACGGGGTGTCTGGCCTCGCAAAGTATACCTCTGAACTTTTCAGGAAACGGGAATCTTCCTGAAATCTTTTTGCCGCATCTTTTTTTCCGGATTACCCTCTTTCCCGGCGTGCCGACCGGCGCTGAAGGTATTATTACGCTTGACACCGAAGGTATAAGGTACAGTTAATAAGAGCGGAGCATTCTCGTGACCGATCCATCCGAAACCCTTGCATTTGACCAGACCCGGCTCGACAAAGTGCGTGTACTGCGGGAAAAAGGCGTCGACCTCTACCCCCCCACGTTCGACCGGAAGAACACGATACCAGACATCAGGACGAAATTTGCAGAGATCACCCACGAGAAGAGCGTTGAGAGCGTTTCCACCGCAGGACGGCTCTACATCATCCGCAACCACGGGAAGACGATCTTCGCTGACCTCGGCGATGAGAACGGCAAGATCCAGCTCTACATCCGGAAGGCCGACATCGGGGATGAGGCGTTCGATTTCTTCAACCAGTTTATCGAGCGGGGCGACTTTGTCGGGGTCACCGGCCACGTCTTCCGCACGAAACTCGGCGAGATCACCATCTGGGTTGACACGATCACCCTGCTCGCAAAAGCGGTCTGCTCGCTCCCCGAGAAATTCCACGGTCTCACCGACGTGGAGAAACGCTACCGGCAGCGGTATGTCGATTTGATCGTAAACGAGGAGAGCAGGCAGGGATTCCGGAGCCGGAGCCGGATCATCTCGTCCATCCGCAGGTTCTTAAATGACCGGGACTTCTTAGAGTTCGAGACCCCGATCCTCCAGCCAATCTACGGCGGGGCAAACGCCCGGCCGTTTACCACGTTCCACAACTGCCTCGGCCAGAAACTCTTCCTCCGGATCGCGCCCGAACTCTACCTCAAGCGCCTTGTCGTCGGCGGCTTTGAGCGGGTCTTTGAGATCGCACGGAACTTCAGGAACGAGGATATTGACACCCACCACAACCCCGAGTTCACGATGGTGGAGATCTACTGGGCCTACCACGATGTCTACGACATGATGGGCCTCACCGAGGACTTCCTTGAGACGCTCGTAAAGGAAGTTAACGGCACAACGCAGCTCAAGTTCGAGGAGACCGGGATCTCATTTGCAAAACCGCTCAGGAAGCTCACGATGGAGGAGGCGGTAAAAGAATACGCCGCAATCGACATCTTCGCACTCTCGGTCGATGAACTCCGGGCGATTGCCGCCCGGAACAAATTCAAGGAATCGGACAAGCCAAAGAGCCAGCGCGAGTTCCTCGTCTATTTCTTCGAGAACATGGTCGAGGAGAAACTGATCCAGCCCACCTTCATCTACGATTACCCGGTCGAGAACTCGCCGCTCGCAAAACGCCATCGCACCAAAGAGGGATTCACCGAGCGCTTCGAGCTCTTCATCTACGGTATGGAGATGGCAAACGGTTTCTCGGAGCTCAACGACCCGCTCGACCAGAAGGAGCGGTTCGAGGCACAGGACCGGAAACGGCTGCTCGGCGACCTTGAAGCCCAGATGATCGATTACGATTACATCAACGCGCTCGGCTACGGCATGCCGCCGACAGGGGGCGTGGGGATCGGCATTGACCGGCTCGTGATGCTCCTTACCGGTAACAACTCCATCAAGGAAGTGATCCTCTTCCCGTCCATGAAGAATATGCAGGTGGAAGGGGACGAGGCGAAGGACAAGCCGGCACCGGGGAACTGATCTTCCCGCTCTTTTTTTTGTTTTTTTACCCCTGACAGGTATTTTAAAATCTGCCACGGTAATTCTCTACTATGAACGGCCGGTCTCCTGTTGCCTGCACTCTTCTCATTATCGCTCTCTTTGTCCTGTCAGCCGGGTGTACCTCCGCACCGGCACAGCAGACAGCCACGGTCCCGGTGACTGTTACTGCTTCTCCGGCAGAAGCGACTTTCACCGGCCATACCGGCACAGCCGCACGGAGCATCGCAGAACAGCTCGCGGCGGTGAAATCCGATAACCCGGTCTGGACTGCGGCTTACGCCATGTTCTCGAACATGAAGTCCACGGAATACGTCCACCCACCCTATACCGTTGATGAGGCAAACGGGACCTACCGGTTCGACTGCCTCGGGTTTGCCGACCATGTGCTGATGAATGCCGATATGGCGGCATACACAGCGATCGGCAGGGGAGCCAACCCCTCCATTGAGACCTACGCAGCATACTTCAACAAACTGAGCACGACCACGCCCGATGCAGCAGGGTGGACGAAGGTGGCACACCCGGTCGATCTCGCGCCGGGCGATGTCTGCCTCTGGCTCAAGCCAAGCACGCTTGATTCCGGCCATATGTGGATCATCGCGGAAACTCCTTCGGTAAACCCGAAACGGACTGACGAAGTGCTCGTCCGGATCTTCGACTCGACCGGCACCGTCCACAGCGATGACTCGCGGACCGGGGCGGCGGACAAGACCGGCCTTGGCTCAGGCATCCTCGGGATGATGGTGGATACTGACGGGAACCCGGCCGGACTCTACTGGGAGGGCGGGGCAAGCACCGGGGCCGGCGAGAAGGACACGACGATTGTCTGCGGCCGGCTCAAATTAATAAAAAAAGTTTTCAGGCTTTTTTCAGGGACGTTGTGAAGTTCTCAAGAAGCAGCATCTCCGGGTCGTCCTGGCAGGTATCGCAGACGGTTACCGGGTTCTGGATGACCATACGGAACAGCACGGCATCGTCTGGGGGGGTCGGGGTGAGCGGGATATCGACGTCCTTCTGGATGACATACCGGTACGGGTCGAGGCTGCCGAAATAATACGCCTTGAACCGGTGCCGGTCATCCGGGATCGCGTTGTACGCCCAGTCCGCAGTCTCTGCTGCGGTCACATCGACCGGGATCCAGCCGTAACCTTCGAGATAATATTCCGCCCAGAAATGCGTGCTCCCGTTCCCCGGCGGGATGATCTGGTAGCCGCCTGCTGCCCGGGCGGGGATGCCGAGCGACCGACAGAGCGCGGCAAAGTACATGCTCTGGGTGCCGCAGTCGCCAATGCCGGTATCAAGGACGTATTCCGATTCGGGAGTGCCTGACGTCATGAGCCAGGAGTGAGGCGCATGGCTGTACGGGATCGTGTCCACGATGTACCAGTAGATCTTCTGCGCCTGGAGGTAGGGGTTGGTCTCGTTTCCGACGATCTCCTGCGCTTTTGCCTTCATCGCCGGGGTGATGACGATGTTGGTCCCGGAAGCCGTGTATTTCCGGTACTCTGGGCTTGAGGTATTGTAGGGCAGCACTTTTACCGGGTCGATGGTGAAGTGCTGGTCGTGCTGGACGAACCTGAAGGTGGCAGTCACGTTCAAAAACGATCCGTTGATTTCCGATACGGGGACTTCGAGATACGCAACCCCCATGTCTGTACCGGTCCCGGTCTCCGATTTGACGTACTGCGCCGGCTCGATCGAGAGGATTGTCACGTTGGTCTGCGAGCCGGTCTCGATGGGCAGCGGGAGCCAGATCTTCAGCGTGCCGTTTGCCGGGAGATCTTCGCGGGGCACGGAGATCGCCTCCGTTCCCACCCATGCGACCGGCGCCCCATAGGGCCCGGCAGACGCGTTCACCGGGGCAAACGCGTACTTCGTGAGCGGGTCGTAGAGCGGGTTCTGGCCCAGGGCAGCGGTCGCGTTTTGCATCAGGTCGAAGTTGTGGAACCGGATATTCCCGACATTCTCCTCATAGTACCAGGTCTCGTTGTCGCTTTGTATACTCGCTATCCCGCTGCCGTTGATCCACCCGGCCCGCCGTTCGGCAGAAACATTAGGGTATGCCGCGAGAAGGACCGCTTCATAGGCGCTCCGGTTGTAGGGGAACTCCATGATCATGCGGTAGGACCGGCTTGCGCCGTTTCTCGCTTTGAGGGCGGCAGCGTTGTCGCCTGCCGTGGTGTAGTTCTCCTGCGCGAGCAGGTACAGCGATTCTGCCGCGTGGTAGTTCGTGGCTGCGTATGCGGCATCTGCCTGCGCAAGCGCTGTATCTGCGGCGGATTTTGGGGACGAACCGGTGGCCTGCGTTGTACAGCCTGCCGCAAGGATGGCGGCGGTAACAAGGACAATCAGGATAGTGGCAAAATAATGTTGACGTGTCAAGGGATCACCGTGATTATAAAACTGGAACCGGAGGGGATTAACCTTCGGAAATGCACTGCAAAAAGGGGAGGGGCGACCACTATTCGAGGTCAGGCCCATCCCAGGGGCGGCGCAGCTTCTCCCTCTCCTTTTTGAAAAAAGAAAGGGTCACCTGATCGTCAGCCTTTTTTTGGGCCCGGGATGTCGCTGCGTCATCCAGGGAAGCGGCCCGACCTGCAATTTTTTCCCCGGGAGGATCGGGATCTTCCCCGGGCAGCAGCGGAGGCAGGTCGATCCTCGTTGCCGGTTCATCGAGACCTGCCATCTCGTACGGAGAAAGAGGAGTCATATCATCGGCAACAAAATCCTGCTCTTCCGGGTAGAGCCGGTCGACTTTGAAGACCTGGGGAGACGAATCGTCGTCCGCATCCAAAATCATAAAGAATCGTGGGCGCCGGGGGGTAAGAGGTTTGTGATGGAAGCCATCCTGAAGTGCCCGGGGAGTCCCGGCAGGTTTTTCTCCCGCGGGCATGAACCGGAGAGTATGCCATCAAAGAAGGAAAAGGGCCGGGTGAGCCGGATCATCAAGCAGCGGACAAAGAACCAAAAGCGGATCGAGTCCGAGGCGCCGCTCCTTGCAGAGGGTTTTGGCAACATGATGAAAGCATATTACACCGAGAGCGCCCTTCCCGTGAAACACAAGGAACTCATCGCGGTCGCCCTCTCGATCTCCCGGTGCTGCGTGCCCTGCCTCGCCGTCCACACGAAGAACGCAATAGAGGCCGGGGCGACCCGGGACGAAGTGATCGATGCGGCAAAGATCGGCGTCGAGTTCGGTGGCGGGCCGTCGTTTGCGATGGTGAGGAACAACCTGCTGGAGTTTCTGGACGAACTGGAGAAAAAGTAAAAACGGCGGGGGCGGAGGCTTGCCGGAGGCCTAAAAGAGCGTCTGCCGGATCGCCAAGGGACTCCGGAATCATTCAATCCGGATATTTTACGGGGTTTCCCTGAAGGAGTTACGGGGAATCCGGGCAGATACGAGGCCGGATTTGAATGCCGTTCATACTCCCGCCCACAACCCATATTACTCCCCCCTCCAAACATCCGATCATGTCACACTCCCACGCCCGCGATGTCTTCTCCTATGAAAAAGCCGCCCACCTCGACACGAAGTTCCGCCGCATCCTCTACCGGCCCGATGCGCTTGCGGAACGGTACGTGAAGCCCGGCGACCGGGTCCTCGACTTTGGCTGCGGCCCGGGATTTTTTACCCGCGAGTTCGCAAAAAGGGTCGGGGAGAAGGGCACCGTGATCGCCGCTGACCTCCAGGAGGAGATGCTTGCAATCGTCCGCGACAAACTCACGGCCGAAGGCCTCATCTCCCGGGTCAGAACTCACCGGTGCAAACCGGACTCGCTCGATCTTTTGCCGGACCGGGACGGGCAGGTCGATGTCGCTTTTGCAATCTTTGTCGTCCACGAAGTCCCGGACAAGGAGAAGCTGTTCTCCGAGATCGCCGCGATGCTCGTGCCCGGCGGCACTTTCTTCTATTCCGAGCCGCCGTTCTTGGTCCCGAAAAAGGAATTCCGGGAGAACCTTGCGATGGCTGAACGGCTGGGACTCCGGACGGTCGAGACCCGTTGGTATTTCGTGAACCGGGCGGCCGTGCTCAAAAAAATGTAAGGGGGGGGTAGGGGGATCACCCCCCACCCATGTGTCCGGGCAGGTGGGGGTACCCTCCCCCCGCGATCGGTATGCGGGCGGGCCTGCAACAATTTTTATAATTCAGCCAATCATTAAGGAATTATGCCCGCATATTCCCGCTTGATATTCGGTACGGCCTGTATCGTCCTTTTAATCCTTACCTGTATATCTGCCGGTTGTTCTTCCTCCCAGACACCATCGGCACCTGCTTCACCCACGGCCACGCCCCGGGGAGGGACAACGATCACGATGAAAAATTTCGCGTTCGAGCCGTCGACCCTCACGGTAAAGACCGGGACGGTGGTCACGTGGGTGAACCAGGACGCAGCTCCGCACACAATCGTTTCGGACACCGGCTCTTCGGTTGCGTTCTCGTCCGATTCGCTCCCAACGGGTGCATCCTATAACGTCACATTCACCACACCGGGAACGTATACCTATCACTGCTCGATTCACCCGTCCATGACCGGCACCATCATCGTGCAGTCATAACCTTTTTTTAGCCCGAATGCAGGCGAAACCCATGAACGAGTGTCTGCCCCGGGGGTATCCGTTCAGATCTCTGCCATGCCAGCCCTACAGGAGAGCATCCAATCGAAGTCATCATCAGGAACAACATACAACCATTCAGCGTTGGGGAAATTTTCCTTATGTCCGATACGATGACAACCACACCGCCACCGGAAAAACCGGATCAGCAGCAACAGTTCCACACCTTACCGGAGGAGGATCTCTTCTCTGTTCTTGGAAGCAGCCCGGCGGGGCTGACCTCAGAACAGGCACAGGCCGGCCTGCTCCGTTTCGGGCATAACGACATCTCCCATATCCGGAAAGTCCCGGTGATCCTCCAGTACCTGGGCCATTTCAAAAACCTGCTCATCATCATCCTGCTCATTGCTGCGGGGATCTCGTTGTTCGTCGGTGAAGTGATCGATGCCGTCATCATCTTTTTCATTGTCTTTGCAAGCGTCACCTTAGACTTTTTCCAGGAATACAAGGCCGGGGAAGCAGCCGACCTGCTCAAACAGAAGATCCTCACCCGGGCCACGGTACTCCGGGACGGGAAAGAACAGGACCTGCCGATCATCGATCTCGTCCCGGGAGATGTGGTCAGGCTCACCGCCGGGGACATTGTCCCTGCCGATGCACGGATACTGACCGCACGGGACTTTTACGTGAACCAGTCCTCCCTCACCGGCGAACCGTTCCCGGTCGAGAAAAGCCCGGGCGCAGCCGCTGCCGGAACCCCCGTCACCTCGGCGGACAACTACACCTTCCTTGGCACGTCCGTTGTCAGCGGGACGGCCACGGCGCTTGTCACAAAGACCGGGGTATCGACCGAGTTTGGCAAAGTTGCAAAGACCCTTGTCGAACGCCCCCCGGAGACGGAGTTCGAACGGGGACTTAAGGCGTTCAGTTACCTGATGTCGAAATTCGTCTTCTTCCTCGTCATCTTTGTCTTTTTCATCAATGCCCTGTTCCGGCACGGCATCCTCGAATCCCTGCTCTTCTCCGTTGCGCTTGCGGTCGGCATGACGCCGGAACTCCTTCCCATGATCCTGTCCCTGAACCTGTCAAAGGGCTCGGTTGCGATGTCAGAGAAGGGCGCCATAGTAAAACACCCGGAATCGATCCAGAATTTCGGGAGCATGGACATCCTCTGCACGGACAAGACCGGGACACTCACCCAGAACGAGATCGCACTCGTGCGGCACCTGGACACGGAAGGAAACGATAGCGAGAATGTCCTCTTGTACTCGTTTATCAACAGCACCTTCGATACCGGGTTAAAAAGTCCGCTTGATGATGCGATCCTCAAATTCCGCCACCTCGATATCAACCGGTTCCATAAGATCGACGAGATCCCCTTTGATTTCCTTCGCAAGCGGATTTCAGTTGTCGTTGCCGACGGGGACAAGCGCCTGATCGTATCCAAGGGTGCACCTGAGGAAATCTTTCGGGTCTGTTCACAGGTTGACAGAAACGGAGTCATAGAACCGCTGACTGAAGCCGTACGGGCGCAGGTCGAGGGTATCTACCAGGCCCAGAGTGCCGGAGGCTTCCGGACTCTTGCGGTATGCTACCGCACCGTGCCGGGCGACGTGACGCAGTTCTCCGTTGCTGACGAAACGGAGATGACGCTTGCCGGGTTTGTCACGTTCATCGATCCCCCCAAGGAGACCGCACGGGAATCGATCCGGCAGCTGGAACAGTCCGGGATCGAGCTCAAGATCCTGACCGGCGATAACGAACTGGTGACACGGAAGATCTGCGAAGAGATCGGCCTTGAGATCAAAGGCGTCCTTTCCGGGGAGGAGGTCGAACACATGGACGTCCAGACCCTCTCCAGAGTGGTCGAGAACGTCACCGTCTTTTCCCGCATGACCCCGGTGCAGAAGAACCGGGTCATGATGGCCCTAAAAAAGAACGGCCATGTCGTCGGGTTCATGGGCGACGGGATCAACGATGCCCCGTCGATCCGTGAGGCGGATGTCGGCATATCGGTCGAAAATGCCGTGGATATTGCGAAGGAATCGGCGGATATTATTCTCCTGAAAAATGATCTGCGTATCCTCAGTGACGGCGTTATCGAGGGCAGGAAGACGTTTGGGAACACCATGAAATACATCCTGATGGGGACGAGTTCCAATTTCGGGAACATGTTCTCGGTCGCCGGGGCTTCCCTCTTCCTCAAATTCCTCCCGATGCTCCCGATCCAGATCCTGTTAAACAACCTCCTCTACGATGTATCGGAATCTACGATCCCGAGCGATAACGTTGACGAGTCCTACACAAAAACCCCGAAAAAATGGGACATGGATTTCATCAAGAAGTTCGTTGTTGTTTTCGGGCCGATCAGCTCGGTCTTTGACTTCATCACGTTTGGCATCCTGCTGTTCTTCTTTGTCGCCGATGCTGCGTTTTTCCAAACCGCATGGTTTGTCGAGTCGATCTGCACCCAGACGCTTGTTATTTTCGTGATCAGAACCCGGGTTGTCCCGTTCTACCACAGCAGGCCACACCGGCTCCTCGTCGCAAGCACGATCCTGATCGTTGCAGTCGCCTGCGTCCTGCCGTTTACACCGGTCGGGAGCCTGTTCGGGTTTACCCCGCTGCCGGCATCGTTCTATGCGGTGCTTGCCGGCCTTGTGATCAGTTATCTTGTCATTGTCGAGCTGGTCAAACGCTGGTTCTACAAAAAATATGATACCTCTGCCTTCAGGAAAACAACCTGACCGAGGGGGGCGGGGTGAGGATGAGGAATTTTTTTTATTCCTCACACGGTCACGAGATGGGCGAGGAGTGCGGATGTATACGAGCGGAGGTCAGAGTCCTCTTTTGCATCAGCTGCGAAATCGTTGAGCTCCCGGAGGGCGCCGGTGCTCCGGATCGCGGCGAGCGTCTCTGCGGCTAGCCGCCGGATATCCACCTGCTCACTTTTATCCCGCAGCCTTTCTATCAGGACTTCGACCGAACGACCGCTTTTGAGCTCGCAGAGCGCAGTGATCGCACCGCGCCGGATATCAGGGTCGTGGTTGGCCACGAGATCCATCAGCGGACGGACCGCCCGGGGATCGCCGCTTTTCCCGAGCCCCACAACAGCCCGCAGCCTTCCTTCGGTATCCGGACCGGAGAGCGCCGCGGCACTCAGATCGTAAACTGCCCCTTTCCCGGGAAAAGACTCATACCAGTTCCCCGTGGATTCTTCCGCACTTATTTCCATACCTTCACCATGTCAACATTAGTTGTTCAAACACCGATCCATAATCTGCCGGGATACCGAACAAATCCGGTCCTAACAGACAAAGAAAAGCATCCGCTTACCATGCGCGGATCGTACCCGCTTGGCCTTGTATCCCATGGAACAGACAGCCAGGTACATTAGTCTAGTATCATGCAATCAAATCATAAATAATTAATCGATAAATCTGCCCCGAAACAGTATCTCCGAATGCCTCTTATGAGTACCGCAGAACCGGATGTGGCAAAAGGTGCTATAAATCCCTGACTATCTCCCGCGAATCGCCTCAAGGCAATTCCCTGCAGGTCACCGATAAGCTTGTTGACGGCAACATCGGGATCGCGACAGATCTCGGCTTTTTACTTCTCTGCCTCGCCGGGCCATATCCCACTCAAAGACTCAATGACCAGGAAGACGCGGCCATCATCGATACCGTTGCCGCAATCGCAGCCGTTGCACCGGTAAGGAGAATCACATTCCCCGACCGGGTACCCGCCACTATCCCTGCCACCAGACCGAAAAGAGAGCCAAACCCGTTCCCACCTGCCAAAAACGATCTCACCGGAAGAGCAGGGGATGGATTCCTCAAGCATGGAAAAAATTGAGCCGCCCGGGGCATTTCCCGTCATACAAAACTCCGTTTATCCGTATACCTGCCCATGAAAGAGTCTGGCTGATCTACAGATACTATTTCGGAGATGCAGTTTTTCAGGCCCAACCACGGACCTGCAGATGAAGGGGACCGCACCTCCATCTTTAGGGTATAATAGTTATTTGTGGTACGGTTCCCCGCTGTTGATCCGGCAGGCGCGGTACACCTGCTCCAGCAGGATCATCCTCACCATCTGGTGAGTGAAGGTCATGGGAGAGATCGAGAGCCGGAGATCGGCACGGACGAGTACCGATTCGGAGAGCCCGAGATCGCCCCCGATGATCATCGCGATCGAGTTTGTCCCCGCGAGCTGCCAGTCGTGCAGCCGGGCGGCAAGTGCCTCGCTCGACATCGCTTTTCCCCGCACATCGAGCGCCACCACGTACGCCCCCTCCGGGATCGCGGCAAGGATCCGGTCGCCTTCCCGGTCTTTTGTGAGCTGTTCCTGACCGGCCGACGCGTGCACCCCCCGCTTTTCATCGGCAATCTCGACGATTGCAAGTTTCAGGTACGGGGTAAGGCGCTTCTCGTACTCGGCAATGCCTTCGGTGAGGAAACGCTCCTTGATCTTTCCGACTGCAATGATTCGTACCTGCATAGAGGGGCAGCCTCATCATACGTTGTTATCCCGGACGTGAAATAAGCGCTCCCGCGATCCTCATAAGAACCCAAGATTGCTGACCTTTTCATAGAGATTGGGCGGCATCTTGTAGGAGATCGCGACCCGTTCGCCCCGGCTCGCCGGTACTTTATCCACCATGCGCTGTAGAAATAAGCCAGACTACTATAAATAGGGTGTCAGGCCCGTCGTATATCACAAGAATCCGTTCCTCTGCCTGGCCAAAATAATGAATCAAAAAAAGCGGGGGCGGGAATGCCGCTTACCCGAAGAGTTTGTATGACTCTTCGAGCGCTTCCACGGCCGGGAGCTTTTTCCCGGTCAAAAATTCAATGCAGGCTCCCCCACCGGTGGAGATGTGGGTGAAGTCGTTTTCGAGCCCGAGTTTTTCGATCACGGCCGCGGTGTGCCCGCCACCGACGACAGAGAACTCGACCTTTGATGCCGCACGGAGCATCTCGAAGGTGCCGGTCGCAAAGTCCGGGTCCTCAAAGACGCCGGCGGGGCCGTTGAAGACCACGGTCCCGGACTTCTTTAAGGTGGAGACCAGCGTCGCAAGCGCGTCCATGCCGAGATCCATCACCGGTGTATCGGCGGGGATCCGGTCGATCGGGTATTCAGCACGTTTGCCATTCTGCCGTACCGCGACCGAGGTCGGCATGATCACCCGGTCTCCGAACTGTGCGAGGATCTCCTGTGCCTTCTTGATCTCGCCCTGGTACTTGAGCTGCTCGATGAGCTGGGTGGAGGGTTTGCCGATATCGTACCCGGCCGCGAGATAGAAGATATTTGCCACGACACCGATCACGATCACGGTATCGGCGATACCATTTTTGAGTACATGGGCCGCGACCTCGATCGAATCGTCAACCTTCGTGCCGCCGAGCACCATGCAGACCGGCCGGGGCGCACCCGAGAAGACTTTCGAGAGTGTGGAGACTTCCTTTTCCATCAAAAGGCCGGCCGCCGATTTCATCGCGAGCGGAAGACCCACGACCGTCGGCTGGGACCGGTGGGCAGTCCCGAACGCGTCGTTCACGAAAAAGTCCGCCATCGCGGAGAGTTTCTTCACGAGGTGGGTCTTTTTTGCCTCTTCAGACTTTAAGGTCAGGTTCTCTTCTGCCGCAAACCGCACGTTCTCCAGCATCAGGATCTCGCCGGGCTTCATGGCATGCACGGCCTCGCGGGCGTGCCGCCCGAAGATGCTGTCGATGTAGGTGACCGGTGTACCGAGCAACTCTTCGAGTTTTTCGGCGTGGGATTCCAATGTCGTGAAATCCTTCTTTCCCGGCCGGCTCTGGTGGGTAACGATGACGACTTTGCTGTCTGAAAGAGCACGTATCGTGGGCAGGTGCTCGCGGAACCGTTTATCGTCCAGAATAAGATGAGTGGTGGGATCGATGGGGGAGTTGAGGTCAAGACGGAGAAGCACCGTCTTTTTACTGCACCCCAGACCCTTAAGGGTACCGATTGGCATAAAAGCCACACTCCCCGGGGTTACGCCGAACCCCGGGCCTTGATCCTCTTCATCCTGAAAAGTTCCTCGCGTTCCATCTCATCAAGACGCATCTTGATGAAATCCCGGGCAGCGGTGAGTTCGGGGATCACCTTGAACTCGAGCGCGTTCACCCGGCGCTTGGTCTTTTCAATCTCGTCCAAGAGGCGCTTCATCGTGGTCTCGATCTCAGCGCTCTGGATAATCGCCTCGACCAGATCCTCGAACGCCGATGCGGTCTCATCGATGACCGGCGATGTGCCGAGCACACCGTACCCCCGGTCGGCAAGACTCTTTTTCACCTTCGACGATTTTATCTCCGGCACGACCACGCCCATGATGTTCTTACTTTTTAACGTGATCTCCGGGACCTCTTTTACCGAAAGGGCAGCGGCCTTGACACCGATTGCCCCCTCAACCGTATTTGCCACCGCCATCATGTTAACGGCGTGCTGGTACTTTATCAGGAGTTCCCCCCGGCTGTCCTTTGCCGTGGAGAGGATCTTGAAAAATTCCATGATCAGTCCATCGCGCTTCATCTTGAGGATCTTGTAGCCACGCTCGGAGAGTTTGATCTTCCTTTTTAAGTCGATCAGTTCCGAACGGGTTGGCTTGATATCGCGCAGCGCCATGGATTTTTTACTCCTTCTTTGCACCGGCACGGAATTTCGGGTGGTACTTGTTGATTAGTTCGCGGTCGATACGGGTCAGCTGCTCAACCGGCAGCGTCGACAGGATCTCCCAGCCGATGTTTAAGGTATCTTCGATCGTGCGGTCTTCATCATAACCCTGCCGGACGAAGCGGTTCTCGAAGAGATCCGCAAATTCCAGCAGCAGCCGGTCACGCTCGGAGAGGGCATCCTTACCGACGATGGCAACGAGGCCGCGAAGGTCGTTACCCTCTGCGTACCCTGCATACATCTGGTCGGAAACCTTCTTGTGATCCTCACGAGTTTTGCCTTTACCGATACCTAGGTTCATCAGCCGGGATAACGAGGGCAGCACGTTGATGGGCGGGTAGATCCCCTTGCGGTGCAGTTCACGGCTGACCACGATCTGGCCTTCGGTGATGTAACCGGTCAGGTCGGGGATCGGGTGGGTGATATCGTCACCGGGCATCGTTAAGATCGGGATCTGCGTGACAGAGCCCTTCTTGCCCTTGATCATACCGGCACGCTCGTAGATGCAGGCGAGATCCGTGTACATGTACCCCGGGTAGCCACGGCGACCAGGCACTTCTTCACGGGCCGCACCGATCTGGCGGAGCGCTTCACAATAGTTGGTCATATCCGTCAGGATAACGAGCACATGCATACCCAGCTCGAAGGCAAGGTATTCCGCAGTAGTGAGCGCGAGACGGGGCGTGATAATACGCTCGACAGCCGGGTCATCTGCAAGGTTGAGGAAGACAACCGCACGCTCGAGTGCACCGGTGCGCTCGAAATCCGCCATGAAGTAGTTCGCTTCTTCCTTGGTGATACCCATGGCAGCAAAGACCACGGCGAAATTCTCGGTCGACCCGGGCACCTTTGCCTGGCGGGCGATCTGGAGCGCAACATTGTTGTGCGGCAGACCTGCTGCCGAGAAGATCGGAAGCTTCTGGCCACGGACAAGGGTGTTCGTACCGTCAATGGTCGAGATACCGGTCTGAATGAAATCAGCTGGCATGCCCCGGGCGTACGGGTTGATCGCAGCACCGGTAATATCGAGGCGCTTCTCCGGCACAATCTCCGGGCCGCCGTCGATAGGCTTACCGCCGCCGGACAGGATACGGCCGAGCATCTCATGGCCGACCGGCATCTTGATAGTCTCGCCGGTGAACCGGACGCCGCTGTCCCTGCCGATACCCGTTGTGGTCTCGAAGATCTGGACAACGACCAGTTCATCGCTCGTGTCCAGTACCTGGCCGCGCTTGATCGTGCCGTCGGAAAGAACCACGTTTACGAGTTCCTGGTACGCGATAGGCTCGGTCTTCTCGACAAAGACGAGCGGACCGGCAATTTTACTGATAGTCCTGTATTCCTTCATGCTCCCGACCTCAGTGTGTTGAACTCAGCGTCCATATCCTTCTCGATCTTGGCCAGTTCAGGTTTGTAGTCCTTGATGAACTTGATCTGGGGCAGTTCGTTTTTTGCCTTGACCGCGAGGATCTGTGACGGGCTGACACCAGCGAGTTGGGCCGCATAGGCAAAGTCAGCGAAGAGCTTGATCGCCTTCATCATATCGTACTGCTTTTTCATGTCGCAGTATGTGTCGACCGCGTCGTACGCATTCTGCTGGAGGAAGATCTCACGGATCATACGGGCGACTTCGATCGTCACCTGTTCTGACTCGGGCAGTGCATCGGAACCGACGAGCTGCACAATTTCCTGAAGTTCTGCCTCTTTCTGGAGGACTTCCATGGCCCAGGACCGGATCTGGTTCCAGTCGGGCGAGACCTCCTTGTCGTACCAGTCGTGGAGGGCGTCGAGGTACAGTGAGTACGAGTTGAGCCAGTTGATCGCCGGGAAGTGCCGGCGCTGGGAGAGCTTTGCGTCCAGTGCCCAGAAGACTTTCACGATACGGAGCGTGTTCTGGGTAACGGGTTCGGAGAAGTCGCCACCAGGTGGGGAGACTGCACCGATAACCGAGACTGACCCGGATTTTCCGTTCAGGGTCTCGACAAGACCGGCACGCTCGTAGAACTCCGAGAGCCGGGCTGCAAGGTATGCCGGGTATCCTTCTTCGCCGGGCATCTCTTCAAGACGGGACGAGATTTCTCTCATCGCTTCTGCCCACCGGGAGGTCGAGTCTGCCATTAAGGAAACATCGTACCCCATGTCACGGAAGTACTCCGCGATGGTGATACCGGTGTACACGGATGCTTCACGGGCCGCGACCGGCATGTTGGAGGTGTTTGCGATGAGCACCGTCCGCTCCATCAGGGGTTTCCCTGACTTCGGGTCCTCAAGACTCGGGAACTCCGTAAGAACTTCCGTCATCTCGTTGCCGCGCTCTCCGCAGCCGATGTAGACCACGATCTCGGCATCCGACCACTTTGCGAGCTGCTGCTGGGTAACGGTCTTGCCGCTCCCGAACGGGCCGGGAATTGCGGCGGTGCCGCCTTTTGCAATGGGGAAGAGACCGTCAAGGATCCGCTGACCGGTGATCAGGGGGATCGTCGGGTTCTTCTTCTCACGTACAGGGCGGGGAACACGGACCGGCCAGCGCTGGAGCATCGGGTACTCGCGGCCGTCGTCGAGAACACAGATCGTCTCATCGATGGTGAAGTCCCCGCTCTTGATCGTCTTTACAATGCCTGCCTTTACATTGGGCGGGAGCATGACCTTGTGGACGATGTTGGTTTCCTGGACCTCGCCAAGGATTGCGCCCGGCTCGACCTTGTCGCCAGCCTTTACTACCGGCTTGAAGGTCCACTTCTTGTCATGGGAGAGCCCGGGTGCGGTTACACCACGCTCAATGAAGTTGCCCATCTTTTTTACGAGGACTTCCAAAGGACGCTGGATACCATCATAGATACTGGTGAGGAGACCCGGACCCAGTTCAACGGCAAGCGAGAGCCCGGTGTTTGTAACCGGCTCGCCGGGCCTGATACCCGAGGTATCTTCGTATACCTGGATAATGGTATTATTACCCTGGATCTTGATGACCTCACCCATCAGCGCTTCTTTTCCGACTTTGACCACATCGTACATGTGGGCGTCAATATTGACTGCCGTTACGACAGGCCCGGCGATTCTTTTGAGAACGCCCTTTTTTGCCTCTTTGGTTTTTTCGGTTTTTACTTCCACAGATCAACACCCACCGATCTCTTGATTTTCTCTCTCATGGACAGGCCGCCTTCCTCGCCCCCAAGGGCGATCACGGTCGGCTTGACGGAGTTTTCGAGCGTCGTACGGAGCCGGCGCGGGAGCCGTTCCATGTCGCTGCTGTTCAGGACAAGAATACCTACCTGTCCGTCCGAAAGGGCGCTGGTGATGCACTCGTTGAGTTTCTCGTCGTTCTCCGCTGCGTAGGTCTTACGGATGCCTGCAAGGCGGAACCCGAGAATAAACTCGCTGTTGCCGATAACTGCAATCTCCATTTACATCACCAGGTATTTCCCAATCGTTTCTGCGGGGAGTTTGGATTCCTTGCCCCGAGCGAGAGCACGAAGGTTGAACACTTCGTACTTCTTCTTCTCGAGATACACGAGGATCGGGAAAATGGAGAAGGGGTTGCGCTTGGAGAGCTTCTCCATCTGCTCCATCTGCACCCGCACAAGAAGCGATGCAATTTCATGAACCGGCCGTTCGGTCTCCAGTCCCTTCAGGAGTTCAAGCACCGGCCCTTTGCGGATCTTCGCCTTGAGCTGGTCGCTAAACTCCCGGTAATCCTGGATCGAGTTCAACGCGGCAAAGTCTGCCGAGGTGATAGTACCGCCGGCGATATACATCTCCTTTGCATCTTCCTGGATCTTATCAGCCCGCAACCGGAAGAGCGTCAGGATGTTTTTCACGTCAATATCCAGTTGGATGTACGTGAAGAACAGCCGGCCTCCGGCACCCTCGCTGCCCGCTTCTGCGATGATCTCCGCATAGAACTGCTTGTACAGCTCGTTTTCCATACGGGCAAACGAACCAGTCTCCTTTGCCGCCGGGTACTCCCGGGCGAGCACCGGGTAGAGCCGTTTTCCTTTGAGCGCGTCGATGACGCGGTCCGGACCGTCCTCATTGAGGAGACGGTCAAGCACGATCTTGTCAAGGCTGCCGGCGGGAACGAGGACTTCCTTGATCTTGCCGGATTTCTCGCCCTGCGATTTGCCGCGAAGGATCGTGAGCACGTTCTGGATATCCCAGTACCTGAGGTACGCACGGGTAAACTGCTTGAGCGTCCCAGGCGCGATCTCAAGGATCCGCTGGTACTCTTTTGCGAGGTTCCAGCTCAGGGCCACCTCGAGGAGGTCGATCCCTTTAAACGTGGTGCCCAGCTCGTCAATCTCCTGCTTGTACGAGGTCTCTTCGATGATACGGGTAATCTCGGGAAGGCTCATGTTGAGCATCCGCTGGTACTCTTCCCGGGGAAGAAGATTGGACTTCCTCACCCGCATCCTGGTACAGACGTAGATAGTGGGCGCTGAAATTCCTTTCATCCCTGCCATACCTGTACCACCCTATCCGAAGAGGAGATCAGATGCATCCTTGAGCCCGGAT
>NZ_JBAYLY010000040.1:0-22118 GCF_041663825.1 Methanoregula sp. | reverse complement strand
GATAATACTTAAACAGGGGGGAGGTGAGATCATAAGTGGTGCGAGCATGAAAGAAGTGCCCAATATTCTATGGCTCGAAGAGATCAGGAAGGAGGATATCTCGTCGGTCGGCGGCAAGGGAGCATCCCTTGGCGAGATGGCTTCGATCGGCCTTCCGGTGCCCCCGGCGTTCGTGGTGACCGCCCAGGCGTTCCGGAGGTTTCTTGTCGAGACCGGCCTTGACCAGAAGATCTTCAAGGTCTCTGACAATCTGGATGTAGAGAATAATGCGGCTCTTGAAAAGGCCGCCGATACCATAAAGGCGCTGGTGATGAAGGCAAAGATGCCGGCGTCCTTAAAAGACGACATCAAAGCCTCATACAAAAAGATGTCGCAAAAAGACCTGATCGTCGCCGTGCGGTCGAGCGCTACGGCTGAAGACCTCCCCGATGCAAGTTTTGCCGGCCAGCAGGAAACATATCTCAATATCAAGGGGGAGGTAGCGCTCCTTTCAGCAGTCCAGAACTGCTGGGCGTCGCTCTACGGGGCACGGGCTATCTATTACCGGGCAAAGCAGGGATTCGAGGAAAGCACCGTCAACATCGCGGTAGTCATCCAGCAGCTTGTGCACTCGGAGAAGGCGGGAGTCATGTTCACCTCCCACCCAATCAGCGGCGAACCGACCACGATTATTGAGGGCTCGTGGGGACTCGGCGAGGCGGTCGTGTCCGGCTCGGTCTCTCCGGATAACTACGTTTTTGACCAGCGGACGGAGTCCATAACAGAAAAGACGATCGCAAACAAGAACGTGGAGATCGTTCCTGATGGATCTCACGGGACGAAACTGGTTGAAGTTGATGCAGCCCGTCAGGATGCGCAGGTGCTCTCAGAGGCCGAGGTGGCCAAGCTTGCCATGTACGGCAAGATCGCCGAGAACCATTATGGGATTCCGCAGGACGTTGAATGGGGCATTGTTGCCGGGACGATCTATATTCTCCAGTCCCGGCCGATCACAACCATCGGGAAGAAAGAGGCAACAAGCATGTCTGGACAGAGCAAGGATGCAAAGATACTCTTGAAAGGCCAGGGAGCGGCGCCGGGTACCGCGACCGGTAAAGTAGTCATCATCCGGGATGCAAAGGACACGGGTGCAGTAAAAGAGGGAGATATTCTCGTCACCCGTATGACTAACCCGGACATGGTCCCGGCGATGAAAAAGGTCGCTGCCATCGTCACCGATGAAGGCGGCATGACGTGCCACGCAGCCATCGTCTCCAGGGAACTGGGCACCCCTGCGGTAGTCGGCACAAAGACAGGGACCCAGCAGCTCAAAAACGGGCAACTCGTCACCGTCGACGGCGAGATGGGACTTGTCTACGAAGGCGCGGTTGGAGGCGCGGCAAAGGCAGCCGGGGCCGCACCGGGGGTTGTCGGCAGCGCACCGATGATCACGGCGACCAGCGTGAAAGTCAACGTCTCGATCCCCGAAGCTGCGGCCCGGGCGGCAGCGACCGGCGCTGACGGTGTCGGCCTGCTCAGGATCGAACACCTGATCCTCGGGCTCAACAAGACGCCCGGCTGGTATATCTCAAACCACAAGGAAGAGGAGTTTGTCAAGGAACTCTATGACGGTATCAGGATCGTACTTGACGCGTTCCCGGGAAAGACCGTCTGGGTGCGGACGCTCGATGCCCCCACCGATGAGTTCAGGAACATGGCAGGTGGCGAGAATGAACCCATGGAGCACAACCCGATGCTCGGCTGGCGCGGTATCCGCCGCGACCTCCAGAGCCCGGACCAGTTCCGGCTCCAGGTCGAGGCGTTCAAGCGCCTCTGGAAGGCAGGGTACGACAACCTCGGCGTCATGTTCCCGATGGTCTCCCACCCCGACCAGTTCATCAAGGCAAAACAGATGATGGCAGGATGGGGCGTCGATGTGGAGAACGCGACCCTCGGTATCATGATCGAGATCCCCTCAAGCGCGATCATGATCGAGGACTTCCTCCAGGCAGGCATCAAGTTTGCCTCCTTTGGGACAAACGACCTCATCCAGTACACGCTCGCCATCGACCGGAACAACGAGAACGTGGCCGACATGTACAACCCCCAGCACCCGGCGGTGCTCTCGCTGATCCACAGTTCAATCCAGAAGTGCCGCGAGTACGGTGTCGAATGCTCGATCTGCGGCCAGGCCGGCTCCGACCCGAAGATGGCGGTCTGGCTCGTGGAGCACGGGATCACCAGTATCTCTGCAAATATCGATGCCATTGCAAAGATCCGCGAGGCTGTCGCCCGCACCGAGAAACGCATCATCCTTGAAGCTGCGAGAAACCGCGATGCTGAATAAGGGCACGACAGAAGACGAGCTCTTCTCTTTTTTATCCTCCAAGAGACGGGAGGATATTGATCACCGGTATATCCTCAGCTCCATGTGCACGATCCCGCACCCGATAGCAGTAAAAGCGCACGACATGTTCATGGACACGAACCTCGGCGACCCCGGGCTCTTTCCCGGGACAGCGGCGCTTGAGCGGCTGCTTATCGAACGCTTCGGCACGCTCTTCCACAAAAAGGATGCCGGAGGATATGCGACATCGGGGGGCACCGAGTCCAACATCCAGGCGCTCCGTCTCGCAAAAGCCCTCCGTCACACGCCCCACCCGAACGTGGTCGTCCCTGAGTCCGCCCACTTCTCGTTCAAAAAGGCCTGCGATATCCTCTGCCTTGAGATGCGGAGCGTGCCGCTCGGATCCGACAAACGCATGCCCGCCGACAAAGCGGCAGAACTGATCGATAAAAACACGGTCGCGCTCGTTGGCGTCGCCGGCACTACCGAGTACGGCATGGTCGACCCGATTGCCGACATTGCGAAGATCGCATGCCAGCATGACACATTCCTGCACGTGGACGCGGCGTTTGGCGGCATGGTGATCCCGTTCCTCGATAACCCCATACCCTTTGATTTTGCCCTGCCCGGCGTGACGACCATTGCCGTCGACCCGCACAAGATGGGTATGAGCACGATCCCGGCCGGCTGCCTTTTAACCCGTGAGCCGGACATGCTCGACGCGCTCAACATCGAAACCCCTTATCTCACAGTAAAAAAGGAGTACACGCTTGCCGGCACCCGCCCGGGAGCCCCGGTGGCAGGAGCACTTGCGGTGCTCGACTATCTTGGTACTGAAGGCATGAAAGCCGTCGTTACCGGCTGCATGAAAAACACAAAGCGCCTCATTGTCGGTATGGGAGCGCTCGGCATCGAGCCGGCCGCCACACCGGATGTAAATGTTGCAACTTTTGTCTGCGACAAGGTTCCAACGCAATGGAAGGTCTCGTGGACGAGAAACGGCCACCTGCGGATTGTCTGTATGCCGCACGTGACCAGCGACCGTATCGAGGCGTTCCTTTCAGATTTTGGTGATATGCATGCTTGACAAACTGGTAGAATCTCTGGAAACATGCCCGATGGTGAAACGTGGGGAGTATAACTATTTTATCCACCCAATCACCGACGGCGTCCCGCTCGTTGATCCCGCCTTGCTCCGCGATGTGTGCAGCGCAATGATAAAAGTGCTCGACTTAAACAATGTCGACAAAATCGTTGTCGTCGAGGCAATGGGCATCCACATCGGTGCGGTGCTCTCGGTGATGACCGACATCCCCATGACCGTCATGCGCAAGCGGGAATACAAGCTTCCCTGCGAGGTGCCAGTCCACCAGAAGACCGGCTACTCGAAAGGAGAACTGTACCTTAATGGGGTGTACAAGGGCGACCGCGTTGTTATTATTGACGATGTCGTGAGTACGGGCGGCACAATGCGTGCGCTGCTTGCCGCCCTTGAGATCGCTGGCGCGGAGGTAAAGGACGTCTGTATCGCGATCCAGCGTGGCGATCCCGATATCGGGCGGCCGTATAAGTCGCTTGTCAAGATTAATGTCACCGACAGGGTGCATGTGGTTGAACGGCACATCTGACCTCATCGAGAAACTCAAAAAACGCGGGGCTCATAAGGTCGCCCTCCAGTTCCCCGAAGGCCTCAAGCGTCAGGCGGCACCTGTCACCACCGACCTGAAAGACGCAGGATTTGAGGTAATTATCAGTGGCGATCCCTGCTATGGCGCCTGCGATCTTGCGCTCGATACGCTGGCATACGGCAATGCGGACGTGCTCGTACATTTTGGGCACGCACCTGTGGATGAACAAAAGAACGTCATCTTCGAGCCATGGACGGTGGATTTCGATGTGTCGATCCTCGCGAAAGCCCTTCCCCTGCTTAAGGAGCGGACCGTCGGCCTTGTCACCACGGTCCAACACGCCCCGCTTATTCCGGCAATGGAATCATATCTTTCCTCCCACGACCATGTGGTCAGAGTCGCCGACGGCATCGGGCGCACTCCGCTCCGGGGCCAGGTACTCGGGTGCAGTTTTGTCGCGGCAAAATCAACCGGGGCTGGCGAGATCCTCTTTGTCGGCACCGGCCTTTTCCACCCGATCGGGATTGCCCTTGCGACAAAGGCTCGGGTGATCGCTCTCGACCCCCTCAACGGCACCGCACAGGAAGTCAGCGCCGATGCGCTCCTGCGCCGGCGCTTTGCCGTCATGGAAAAAGCCCGGGGGGCACAACATATCGGAATCATTGTAAGCACGAAAAGTGGTCAGCAGCGCCGGGCGCTCGCAGAACGGCTCGCGGCACTCTCACCGGGGGCTGTCATCGTTACCATGCGCGAGGTGAGCCCGGATGAACTGCTTAACCTCGGGTTCGACTGCTATGTAAACACGGCGTGTCCCAGACTCGCTTACGACGACCAGGTACGGTTCAAAAAACCGGTTCTCTCTCCGCAGGAATTCGAGATCCTCTGTGGCGTGCGAACGTGGGACGATTACACCATTGATGAGATCGCATGAAACTCAGACAACTGGAAATTACACTGCAGCACTGTGCCGGTTTTGAAAAACCCCGGGTCGCGTGGGAACAGTACCAGACGCCGGCCACCCTTGCCGCCCGGCTCCTCTATGACGCGTACATGAACGGCGACATCGAGGGAAAGACCGTCTGCGACCTCGGGTGCGGAACCGGGATTCTTGCCATCGGCGCCGCACTGCTCGGTGCAACAACGGTACGGGCCGTCGATCTCGATCCAAACGCCATCCACACGGCCGGGGAAAATGCCGCGCTCCTCCACGGAGATGTGGAATTTGTCGTCGCCGACATTGCCGGGGCAGATGCTGGCGGCCTTGCTGACAGGATTGCTCCCTGCGACACCGTGGTCATGAACCCGCCTTTTGGCGCCCAGAAACAGAAAGTGCATGCAGACCGGCCGTTCATCGACTGCGCCCTCGCAATCGCGCCGGTCACCTATGGCATCTTTAACACCGGTTCGACCCCCTTTGTGGAAGCCTACATTACGGGAAGGGCCAGAATTGCCGGGCGGGTCAGCGGCACATTTCCCATAAAACGGTCGTTTGCCTTCCATACAAAGGAGGTTCATGAGATCGCCGTTGAGATCCTCAGGCTGGTACGGAACTGATTTACCAGCCTGTCCCAACCGGGAAAACCTGCCCTACCGGGGGTATAAAACGGCAAATCCTTATATGGTCGGATTTAGAGAGATTGTAGCGGAGAATCTGATATGGATAAGACAGGACTTATTGCATTAATTGTGGGTATTGTACTGCTGGTATTGGGTGCATTTGCCATCTGGGCATTCCTGCCCCAAGTGATTATTGCTGTCGAGGGACTCATAGGCATCGTCGTGCTCCTCGCAGGACTCATGCTTATCATCTTCGGGATCCTGATTTTCAAGGAATAATTCTTTTTTACACCAGTAATTTTTATTAAACGGATCAGCTGGTGCGACGGCTCAATCCGGGCAGGCTAAAAAAAGGGTACTGCTTTCGCGCAGTTATACTTTCACGATAATGCACTGCGAGGCCGCAGTCTCGACTACCGGCTCAGGCTTATCGGCAAAATACTCGTCCACAGCTTTTCTCACACCCGGCACCGTGAGATAATCATGGGAGAGGATGACACCGCCCGGGCTCATCCGGGGATAGAAGAATTCAAGGCATTTTTTCGTGCTGTCATAGGTATCGACGTCAAGGTTGACAAGCGAGAAATGCTTGTCTTTTACCGGGTCCGAGGTATCGGGAAAGAGTCCCTTGTACAGATACACGTTTTTCTCCTGCGCAAGATAGGCCTTGACCTTGTCATAGGATGCGGCAAATTTTCCCTCGTAAAATGGCCAGACCTGATCCACATCGTCAATTTTGGGCAGGCCGGCAAACGTATCGAAGAGATGAAGGGCCCGATCACCCTTGGCCGAACAGATGATCTTGGCCGACCCGCCCTTGTAGACCCCCACTTCAGCGATATCGCCGGGCACCTTCTGCGTAATCTTTGACGCCATATAGATGTGATATGCTTCAATATCCTCAAGGAGCAACTCGGTGTCGGACCGGATTTTCTTAAGCTGCGAGGCAAATTGTTTGCGCTCGGCACAACCGTAATGAGAAAGTCGGCCCCGGTTTGCGATATCGTATCCTATAAAAGGCTCAAAAACAGCCAGTTTCCTGAATTTGACCAGATATTTGCTTGGGACTATCGTGTCAAAATAACAGATGAGATTCTTCTTGGGAAACAGACTCATGTCCGGTAATTTTTGTCGTGCCGGGATTTATAGTGTTGAGATACGCCGGGGGATCCTGCTACCTTCTCCGGTGCCGGGTCGAATAATATGCCAGAACGACTGCCACACCAAGGAGTGCCAACCCTGCGATGGCAGATGTCAGGATTGCAAGGCCGGACACATAGGCCACCAGCACGGATATAAGCCCGGGCACCTTCCCGTTCCGGTACGCCCCGATAACAGAGCCGATCAGAAGCAAAGTGGGCAGGATCAGGAAAAGAGCGCGAAGAGTGGGATCCGGGGAGATCATGGTAATGGTCGAGCCTAAGGCAGTAATGAGAACCTCTTCCGGGTCGATACCGATGGCAGTCCAAAGTCCCGAGAGAAAACCAAGCCCGATGACAAACTGCCAGATGAATCGTCGGAATTTTTTTGCCATGCGGATCATCCTACGGGATAATAAACGGGTGGACCGGAAACAGGCTCCCACAAGCGCGGGGGATCTCATAAGGGACGGCCTTGGGACTGTTCCACCGGGTCGATATCTACATCGAACTCGTCCAGGAACGGCATCAGTCCAGTTACAAACGGCGCGGTGCTGCCGGTTGCGGGATCGGGCATTTCTCCGACAGCCACGATCTCAATCATGAGAGGGAACTCTTCGATTGTGTGTGCAAAGGAGGGATCGTTTTCCTTCGTGAACCGGAGAAAACGATCAACCCTGACATACGGGCGCTCGTACTCGGGGACATCCCGGTACTCCACCTTAACGTCTGCAAGCGTGCGGGAGGTGGCAAGTTTCTTTTCAAAAAACAGGTATATGCCGATCCCGTAATCGCAGCCGATTGCATCCAGATTGCGGATATCAATCACCCTGCCGCGTTCGACCCCGATCGATGCCAGTTTTTCCATAATTGTGGTTCCACGAAGCGCGTTCCTGGAGGCGTCGGTATCGTTCATAGAAAAAGTGTGGGGTGCGGTTGATTGTATAGGTATTGCCGTAAGGGCAGGGAACTGGCTGGTTAGAGCCTGCCCCGGGGCAAACGTGATACGGGCTACTTCAGAAGACATAATGGGCAAAAGGACAAATCTGCTGTACGTGAATACCGGTAGTGAGGAGAGGATCGGGCAGCAGACAATGCGGAAAGTGAGTGCCCGGCTGCTGCCCTTTCTGATTCTTCTCTACGTGATCGCATACCTGGACCGGGTGAACTTCGGCTTTGCGGCACTGGAAATGAACAGTGCGCTGGGGCTCACGAGCGAAGTCTTCGGCTTCCTGTCCGGGATCTTTTTTATCGGGTACCTGCTCTTTGAGGTGCCCAGCAACCTGATCCTCCAGCGGGTAGGCGCCCGCATCTGGATTGCCCGTATCCTTATCAGCTGGGGAATCGTCGTGATGGCGACCGCATTTGCCTCCGACGCACTTCAGGTGGCCGTATTCAGGTTCATTCTCGGGATCGCCGAGGCAGGATTCTTCCCGGGCATACTCCTGTATATCACATACTGGTTCCGTGAGCGGGAACAGGCTAAGGCAGTAGCGCTCTTTATGACCGCACTTGCCCTCTCTACGATTGTCGGCGCCCCGCTTTCCACATGGATCCTCGATTCTGTCCACTGGTTCGGGATGGCCGGGTGGCGCTGGCTCTTTATCCTCGAAGGGCTGCCTGCCGTGGTTCTTGGCTGCGTCACGTACTGGTACCTCACCGACCGCCCAAAGGACGCCCACTGGCTTTCTTCCGATGAACGAACCTGGCTGGAGAGTGCAATCCGTAAAGAGAACGAGCAGCGCGAGACTCAGAACTGCCATACAGGCCTCAGGTCCGTCTTAAAGGACCGCCGCGTCTGGCACCTTGCCCTCGTCTACTGTATGCTCGTGATTGCCCTGTACGGGCTCGGGTTCTGGATGCCGCAGGTGATCCGCTCGCTGAACACAAGCCTGTCCAATACATCCATTGGTCTTGTCATGATCATTCCCTATGCATGTGCAGGTGTGGCGATGATCGTCTGGTCGAGACACTCGGACCGTACTGGAGAACGGCGCTGGCATACCGCTCTTCCGCCACTTGTCGGCGGGATTGCCCTTGCGGGATCGGGCCTCGTCACTTCACCACTTGTGGCATTTGTCCTTATCATCATCGCTACGATGGGGATATTTTGTGCATTCGGACCGTTCTGGACCCTGCCATCCCTTTTTCTGGCAGAACTATCCGCTGCAGCGGGCATTGCCGTTATCAATTCCATTGGCAACGCCGGGGGTTTCATCGGGCCTTCGCTCGTGGGATACCTGACGCAGGTAACCGGCAGCACGAATGCCGGGCTTGTCGTAATCGGGGTCTGCCTTGCACTCGGAGGTGCCTGCGCAGCGGCCGTCAGCACCCGGCACCGGACTGCAGAATCCGGGTGAGAAACTACAAAGGGGACGGTTCCCGTTATTATCTCCGTGCCCGAATATACCCGTACCCTGCTGCCGCGACGATAGATGCGAGCAGACAAGTAACCGGGAGGAGGCCGGAGGATCGCGTGGTTACAGGAGTCGCAGCCGGTAGTGTTGTGACCGTAACCTGTGGGCTGATTACTGGCTCTGGTGATGAGGGAATACAAGGAGTAACAACAGAAAGACTGCTGCCGGGAACGGTTATACCGGCAGTATCAAGCTCGGCTGCCTGCAGGATCGTAACATTCGTGTCTGCCTTGGCAGGAACCGTCCCGTCCAAAATAACAGTAACGGACACATCGCTCGTGGTCGGGTACGAGAGAAGATACCCGTTGACAAATGCGCTTGTACCGGACGCCGATTGCTGCGCAGCGGGGATGCCATTGACAATGACCTGAATATTCCATCGGGCATTCACAAGGGAGGTCTGCATCTGGAGTGTGTGGGTACGGGAAAAAGTAGTGGCACCTGACGGGATAACCGTGATCGTTATCACGGAATGCTGCCCTTCACTCCCGGTGAGCGGAGGAATGGGAGAGAACGATTCTTTCGTGATCACCAGCGTTGCGGCGGCTGGTGAACTGATGAAAAGAGAGATCGCGGCAAGGATCAGGATAACAGTCACTCCAGCATACGCAGAGGTTATTCCGGGAGAGGACATATTATTCAGGAATCTGCTCTGAAATCTCGTTAAGATATCGATGGAATATGTCCCATCAGGCCCAGCCCGAAAAAAAGAACCCCCCTATCTGCTCCCACAAAACCTACACGTTTATCATAAGCACGGTTTGTTCCACATCACCGGTAAATACTCCGATCACGTCAACGTTGTCAGGATCCGGAGTTCCCAAGTAGGGGAATGTATACACATCACCGGGCTTTGGAGATTCCATCGTGCGCCTCACAACCTGCCCGTTGTTATTGTAGATCGTGATATTGAGCGCAGTCAGGTATGCAGCACTTGCTCCACCATTGTATCCGACGATAACATCATTGCCGCTCTGTGAGGCGGTGACGTTGATGTGCATCTGTCCGGCAATGACAGGTGACGAGGTCGCCGGCAGCGCGGTCGGCGTGGTAAGCACGACAACACCGGTCGGAACCGGTGTTGCAGGGGACGATGAGGTCTGAGTGCATCCCGTTATGAGAATCAGAAGCGCGACAAGACCCAAAAGGAAAATCCATCTCATATGGGGTAAAAAGGGGCAGATCTCCAATAAAGGTTGCGATATGCAAGTGCCAGTGCCGTCACCTTTGAGCATGATAATATGCGACCGGCTCCCACGGTAGTATAATCGTATTTCTTAACAGGCCGGATAGAGCGTGACTGAACAAGACTCACCCCGGGAAAAAGAGCGGATCGACAGGATCGCAAGCGAGCTCGCAGCAGCAGCTACGAAAGGAGAACTGGGGGAGATTGTCGCACGGGAAGCCAGCCGGTATACCCTTCTCGATCTTCAGATGCTCGGGGGGCACCTCTATGCCGAAGTAGACTGCCTGCCTGAACCCTACCGCAGCCGGGTCCGCCCGTTTTTTTGTGAACAGCTCTTTGGTGCGCACCACCAGCTCCTCCTGATGTACCGGTCAGGTACATTCCGGCATCCAGGGGATCCGATCCGGGATCGTGAGACCTTCGAAAAGTTCTGTGCGATGATCCCGGCGGGGTGTTTTACCTGGGACGAACAGGCAGAGAGAACGCCATTTCATTACTCACCCAGGCACCGGCTCTTCTACTACCTGATGGCCGCATTCACGATGTTTGTGCTCGACAAGCCCGGCCACCCGGTGGGGATGCCGTTCCCGGGGGGATTTGCCGTCGATGACCGGGGCGGGACGTATTACTGCCTGATACGGGACCGGGAAAAAGAGGTCTTTTTTTCCATCTGTAATTTCTGCCCGGCAAAGCAGAGCGAGGAGAATGCTCCGGTGTTGTGAAAACCGGAGTCTTTCCTGATGTACTACCAGGCGACCGGGAATTCACGCAAAATATATATTGTCAACATTCCAATGTTGACACATGTTCCTGACAACGAACGACAAGCAGTTCGGGTTCTGGGCTTTGCGCAGAGGAGGCGCAACCAATATCGCGATTGCCAACCGGTTCGGGATCTCCCGTCAGGCCGTATCACGGGCGCTCCTTCTGATGGATGAGAAGATTGGAACTACGCTCTCCGAGATGGCACAGGCAAACCAGATCGCGGTCGAGAAGATCAATGCCGGGCGGGGCATCCTTATCGGACGCTCGGTCCCCTTCCAGACCGCGGCGATCATCTTCGTGTCGGAGAAACATGGCGTTCAGGTCTGGTACGAGCACGACGGGGACTGTGGCACCTGCCAGCGGTACACCGAATGCATCGAGCTGCTCTGGGATTATGCAAATGAACTCGGGGTCAGGATCGAAAAGACCGCAGACCCGACAAAGATGGCAGAAGAACTCTTTGAGAAAGTGAAGGCGCTCCTATGACATTGACGCGTTTATCGGAAACTATTCACGAATGGATGGGCTGGTGCCCGCAGGCACAGCCACGGAATATAAGGACGGATATTATCGCTCATGAAGACAACGAGGTGACCCCACGGGAAGGGGCCGGCCCGGTCTTATCGTTTAGCTGGATGAACCGGTACCGCACGCAGACCCTGATATTTGCACTCTGCATGACGGGTGTGGGAGTTCTCCTCTATGGAACAGCCACGGGAGACCGCATGGCCATGCTCGGGATCGGGCTTGTCCTTGCCACGCTCCTGTATCTCAGTGACGCCATCCAGTACTGGAAGGCATTTGAGACGGTCGCACGGACCGGCACCGCCCCCGAGTTTGACTGGCGACACATGACCGTAGTAAAAATTCTGCCCGTTATCGGGGTCGCCCTCATCCTTGCATTTGTGGGAGCGGTCCTGCTTGGCCTTGTCCCCGGCCTTTCCATGCTGATGATAAACGGAATCCTGGCCGGGTTTGCCGCCATAGGCTGGTATCATTTCCTGACGGTCGTGCTCTGGGAGAAAAAGACGAATATTACCCTGTTTACACAAGGGAACCAGATTTACCGGAGGTTGTGAATACTCATGCAGTTTACCGATACCCTCAAAAAATGGACCGGGTGGTGTCCCATGGAGGCAGCAGCCCGGGCCGGAAGCAATAACTCTCCCGGAATGGAGACCCGGGACGCCGGGCCGGTTGCCCGCCGGGAACGTCTCTTTACCCGTATGGCATGGGTAGTCACCGGGCTGTCGTTTCTCCTTGCTTTGGCAGTCCTCCCGATCCTTCCGGATATTATACCGGTCCACTGGAACTACGCAGGCGTTGCAGACGCATATGCCGATAAATTCCCGTCAGTGTTTACTCTCCCGGTTATCCTGACCGTTGTAATGGTGCTCACACAGGTCCTGCCGAGATTCAAACAGATGCATGGATCGTCGATAATTTCGCGCGACATCTACGCGATCATTATCTTTTCGGCAACCTGCCTGGTCCTTGCCGTACAGGCCGTCACGCTTGCAAATGCCGCCGGCCTGATGGTTCCCATTGTGATAATCCTCCCTATGCTCCTCGGGGTAATCTTCATCATTATCGGGAGCCTGTTGCCGGTTGTCGGGCCAAACAGGTCCGTGGGGATCCGCCTTCCCTGGACCTTAAAAGATGAGAAGAACTGGAAAATGACCCACGCGCGGGGAGGTTCGGTATTCATGGGCGCCGGGATCCTGATAATCCTCGGCAGCCCGTTCGCCGGTACTTGGGCCATTGCACTGATGCTTGCCGTGCTCTGCGTTGCAATGATCTACATTACAGTCTATTCATACCGGTTATCAAAGACCGGCAGGACCGGGATGTGATACACGATGGCAGAACCGCAACCGGCCACCCGGACAAATAAAACCAGGCACCTGGAAGAATGGATGGGCTGGTGCCCGAACACACCAGCCATGCGCACAGCACCGGCGGTTCTCGCAGTCCCGTCAGCCACGGCACATCCTGCACAGCCGGGCAGCAGCGGGGCTGCCGGGGGCCAGGGCCGCATTCAACGCGGAATCAGTATCGCCACCGGGAGCATCAAAGCCATGTTCAGGGAGAGACACCTGCTCTGGTTTTCACTCATTGCAGGAATCATATTCCTCTTCCTGATCGTGGCAGAAGGGTGGAGCGTGACACACTATGCTATCATTCCGCTGCCATATAGTATCTGGATTCCCTTCGGGGACTCGAGTCTCATTGTGTTTAACCTGCAGCTCTTCCTGATCGAAGCGATCTGCCTCTCAAGCTTGACATGCCTGCTCGCCGGCCTTATTCTGTACCGGAACGGGAGCAGTGTAAAAAAGCCGGTCGCGATCCGGGAGGCATTCGACAGGGTCAACGCCCACGCGGTCCCGCTTGCAATCTTGTCGATTACAATGGCGTTCGTGGCGACCCTTGTATTTGAGTTGGTTTCCCAGAGCCAGTTCATCGGAAAGATCATATTCACCATCGATATGACCCTGTTCTACCTGCCCTATGCGTACTATGTCCCAAACGAGGTTACTACCGCGCTCTTTTTCTCATTCGAGATCATGATCATCAACATTGTCTTGTTCCTGGTGGCCGTATATGTCGTACCGGGTATCGTGCTGGAGAGAAAGAGACTGTTCCCGGCACTTGCCGGGTCCGTAACCCTCATGAAGAAGACCTGGCGCGAGATACTGGGCTGCATCCTTGTCTTCGGGACAATCCTCATTGGAGTCGCCGGCATCGCGCTCCTGATCGGCCAGTCGCCGCTACTGCTCAACCATGATTATGACTTCTTCCTCCAGTTCTCCCGTGGAAAGATCCTGATGACTGTTGCCTGTTACGGGTTCCTTCTTGCCTCCGGCATCCTGATGGCAATCGGTTCGACGGTTATAGGGATTGCCATAGCTAATCTCTATGCATATGGGGAGACCGGCCGTACGACCGGGATACCTGAAGGAATCACCCTTGATGAGGATTGCACCGGAGGACAGATCGGATCATGAAGGTATTCCCCGTAGGAGTCGTTACGGTTACCCTCATCATCGCTGCGATCCTGTTCACCGGATGCACCGGTTCAGCACCGTCATCCCCGACTACTACCCCACAGGTTACGGTAACCGTGACACAACCCGCAGTAACACCTGCTATAACCACAGTCCGACAGCCATCAGCAACCATCATCCCTGATGCGACAACGAGTCCTCCGGCAGCGATCACGATTTTTGGCGAGTATAAATGGGCTGAATACCGGAATAATATTACCCAGACCTTGGCTCCCAACCCGCGCTTCCAGTGGGATATATCCACAAGGATCGAGCGCTCGTATGAATCCTACAAGGGAATTCCGGCCCTGCATGAAAAAATCATTCAAACATTTGATTATGCGGAGTGGGTTGATCATCAGCTTGTCACGACAAAAAATGGAACAGTCTGTATCACTGACCGGTTTTTCAATGTTTCCTCAGACGAGATCCTTGGGGGAACCGTAACAGAGACCATAAAAGGCGTGGCACAACCGGGGGAGAAAATTTCCGCTGATGATAATTACCGGCGGGATGATTCCCCCACAAGTGTGACCGGGATCATGCCGTTTGGTGAGATGAATATTACACTCACCGATCAAGGAACAGAATCTGTGACGGTTCCGGCAGGACCCTATCCAAATGCCCGAAAATATATCGGTGACTTCCGCGACGGTACACCCATTACCTTCTGGATTGTCCCGGGTATTCCAGTCCCGGTTCAGTTTCGGTTCCCCAATAAAAATCTTGACGGGGAAAACCCGATCCAGTCCTTTGAGTTAAAGGGCTGGGGATAACTCCGGTATAACCTCACTTTTTTTTCCTGCCAACCCCCCATCAGGGAGACGTGCAGGAATAATCTGTCACGCAAGGCCGCGAACCTGACGGCATCTGTTAAAATGATACAATGACACGAAGAGAGCATTCGCTTGTCAGTAAGACTTCATAAGAACAGAAGACCGTGTAAGAAGGATAGGTGATAGCAGCTTGGCAGGGTTCCCAAGGACTCGCGTACCTCAGTAACGCTTACGTGTGCCGGCTTAACTTCTGGGTTCGGTAATCGACCATTGGTATTACACCGGTGAAGAAATTACTGTACCTCCGGTTACACCCTAGATACTACAGATAATATCCGGATTCTCAAAAACACGAATACGTGGAGTCAACGAACATTTTATATTGTAAACCCCCATACATTTACATATGTTCCTTCCCACGAACGAGAAGCAGTTCGGGTTCTGGAAGATGCGGCGCAACGGGATGTCCAACGTCTCTATTGCAAACCTTTTCGGGATTACCCGGCAGGGCGTCTCGCAGGCGCTCCTTGCAATGGACGAGAAGATCGAGTCCTCGCTCTGTGAGATGGCCCGCGCAAACCGGATCCAGGTTGAAAAGATCAATGTGAAGAAGGGGGTGCTGTTCGGGAAATCGATCCCGTTCCAGACCAATGCCTACATCTTTGTCTCGGAGAAGCACGGCATGCAGGTCTGGTACGAGCATGAAGGCGACTGTATCTCCTGCGATGAGTTCACGAAATGCATCGAATTCATCTGGGATCTCGCAGCAGAGCTCGGGATAAAACTCGAAAAGACCCAGGACCCGACAAAGATGGCAGAGGAACTGCTTGCGAAGATCCGGGAGGACCAACCATGACCCGCGTATCGGAAACTGCTGAACACTGGTTTGGGCTGTGCCGGAAACAACCGGCAATCCACATGGTTCCGACCGGGATTTCGGTCCAGCCTGAAACGGGCCACTCCTCCCAACCGGATGACGGCGGGCCCGGCCGTATCCGGAAGGGATTATGTATCACGGTATCCAGCACGAAAACGCTGATCCAAAACCCGCAGCTCCTCTGGTTTGCGCTCCTCGCCGGTCTCGTGCTGGTCGGGCACCTCTTCATCCAGGGGATACTCGCATTTTTCAGTACAACCTATAGATCCGATCTCATCGGATCGCCGTTCGTGGCATTTGCAGTCGAGCTTCCGACCGTGTTCTGCCTCCTGGTCTTATGTGCGGGCCTTGTTTTGAGTCTCTCTTATGACGATGGCAATCCGGTCTCTTTCATTTGTGGGCTCAGAAGAGTCAGAAAATACCTGGTACCTCTTGCCGGGTGGTCCGTGGTCGTGGCATTCGTAGGCACGCTGCTCTTTACTCTCGGCTTGACGCTGGCTTCGCTGAACGTACCGTCGTGGCTCCATGCTCTCGATATCTACGGGAATCTGTATATTTTCCTGTTTAACGTGTTCAGCCAGTACCCCTTCAACTGGTCCCTCAACCCGGACGTCTTTATTGCCTACCTTCACAGCGGGGTGTTACCGGGTTCCGGCTCGGGATTTCCAAATGCATTCATCCAGACGCTGCTCTTTTCAGCAATCAATGTATTCCTCGTCCTCCTGACCCTGTTTGTCGTGCCCCTGCTTGTGATTGAGAGAAAGCGCCTCAGGGAAGCGGTTTTTGGATCGTTTACCCTGACAAAGAACATCCGGGGAGAACTGGCGGGCTGCGTTCTTGGCCTTGGATTGGCAGTATTCGCAGCCTCGCTCACGTTCCTGCTCTTCCAGTTTACCGGGATCAGCACGGTGGAAGTATCCAATGGCATAACAAGTATTTCCACCTCGCGCCCGGGTGATGCATGGATTGCACTCGGCCTTCTGTACAGTCTTGCCCTGTCCGGCTTTGCGCTTATTGTAGCAACGATCGGGGGGATTGCATCACTCGACCTTTACCGGTGTGCAAAAATCCGGGAGGAGACGAAATGACATCGGTATTGGAAATTACCAGATACTGGCTTGGCCTGTGCCGGAAACCGCCGGTAGTCCGGACCATGGAGACAGGTTTCTGTTTCCCGCAGGAATCCACCTGTGAAGGACTTCCGGATGGCAGCGGGCCGGGAACGATCCGGAGGGGGATCGGAGCCGCCCTCTCTGGGATGAGAACATTGAACCAGAACCGGCAGCTTCTCTGGTTTACACTCCTTGCCGGGCTTGTGCTGGCGGGAAACGCCATCGGCCATGCGGCATTCAGGTACATCAACAGGACCCTGCAACCCGATACAACCGTATTATATATACAAGACTTTTTACTCGGCTTTGCCACACTGTTTTGTCTCGTGTTCCTCCTCGCAGGCCTTATTTTGAGCATCTCATTAAAAAAAGAAGGTCCTGCTTCATGCCTTGAGGGACTTTATGGGGCTAAAAAATACCTAAAAGCCATCTTGATATGGTCCATGGTTCTGGCACTCGCAGGCATGCTGCTTGACAGGATTTACGTTTATGTGACCTTCATCTGGTTCCCGCATGAGTTCGGGTTCCTCAATAATCTGTTCGGGTCCGGATTTTTTTACAGCACGATCTTCCAGTTCCCCTTCAACTGGACACTCGACTGGGACATGTTAACCGAGATTCCGGGCTATGGAGGACGATCGCTGCTGTTATGGGTATATCCCTTCGGGCTCCTGGAGACCCTGGAATTTTTAGTGCTCACCCTGCTCCTGTTTGTCCTGACCCCGTTTGTCGTGCCCCTTGTTGTCCTTGAGCAAAAGAACCTCAGGGAAGCAGTCGTGGGATCGTTTGCGATGATGAAAAAGACCTGGGCCGGGGTAGTTGCCTGCGCCCTCTTCCTTGGGGTTATCGTATCCGGTGTGTTCGTTATGCACCTGCTCATCCAGGCTGCATCCGGAATAGTAAATCCATACCAGACCGTCATCTTCCATCCCCCCGGCACGTGGATTGCTCTTGCCCTCCTCTATAATATCGCACTTTTAATCGTTGCATTTGTCGTGGCAACAATCGGAGGGATCGCAGTACGGGATCTTTACCTCTCGGCAAAGACCGGGCTGATGCCCGGATCTGCCGGAACGGAATCTCACCATTAATTTTTCTGACATTTTCCGGAGGATATACCGACGTAAAAAGGGTATCGGGAAATAATGCCAGACCTCTTCAGCTCCCGGAAATTGCGACTGCAAACCGGGATCAGAATGCATTTATATTGTAAATACAAATACATTTACGTATGTCAAAGCCAGTCAGTAAAAGACCCATTGAGTTTTTGAAGATTCTCCTGCTGTTTATCGTGGCAGGTGCAGCAGTCCTGGTACTTCCCGTGTCGGCGGCAGATAAACCGGTTGTCACGATTGTCGCGCAAGGGACAGGAGCGTACTACCTGGGAGAAGAAGCAGTTTTTTCCGGAATGAATACTGATACGAGTTCCACGTACCTGTACATAACCGGACCTAACCTTCCGGATAATGGAGGAAAACTAACTTCTCCGTCCCAGAAAGCAGTCAGCGGAGATCCCGGTTCATTCACGGTTGTAAAAACAAACGCGGATAAAACATGGGTGTATCCCTGGTACACCTCCGGTCTCAGGCTCGATGCTGGATCGTATACCGTTTATGCAGCAAGCGAGCCGAAAACGGGAGACCAGTTATCGGACACACCCTATGGTACTACCAGCATAATTGTTAAAAAGCCGTACATATCCGCAAATATCTCGTCTTTAAACGTTGTAAAGGGGCAGCCATTTACGGTAACCGGGATTGCGGAAGGAATCCCATCTGATGTCCAGGTCTGGATCCTCGGTGAGAACTACTATTCCAAGACAATTCAAATCGTCAATCCTGATGCCTCGTACACGTATGAAGTCCTTCCGGAGGTCACCAGTAACCTTAAAAGCGGCCAGTACTTCGTGATTGTCCAGCATCCGATGAAGTACAACAAATTCAACATCGATGTCAGCGGGAATTATGTCAAACTGAACAATAATACCACTCTCTTTAAGATCACCGGCCCGGGAAGCCTGCAGGGCAGCGATGCAGCAGACGCACTTACCACAGCAATCAGCGATCAGGAAGCACACGATAGCACGTTAACCAATGATACGTATACCATAATCCCCTTCCAGGTCACGGATGCAGGAAGTCCGGCCGCGGCCCCGGCATCCGGTGTATCCACCGGCACTGCGGTAACGATCTCTGCTGACGGGAGCCATTCCTATTACCAGGGGGAAAAAGTGGTCCTGCGGGGACAGAGCTCCACTTCAGGTACGGTATACCTTTTCATGACCGGCCCAAACCTTCCGGCCACGGGCGGGAGCCTTACCGCACCGCACCAGGCAGCAGCCAGCGGGAACCCGGACTCGTTTACCACGGTAACCACAAAACCGGATAAAACATGGGAGTATTTCTTTTACACCGACAATCTCAATCTGGATGCCGGTACATACACCGTTTATGCAGAAAGCCAGCCAAAAACTGCTGACCCGCCGGACTCCGGTGCCGCCGATGTCGGGATGGCCCTGAAAAAGCCGTACATTACGGCAAATATGTCGTCCCAGAATGTCGTAAAAGGGCAGCCGTTTACCGTGACCGGGATTGCAGAAGGAATCCCTCCCGAGGTCCAGGTCTGGATCTTCGGTGATAAGTATGCCTTTACGACAAAAACACCGGTAAGTTCCGATGCGGACTTTACCTTTACTGCCGGTGCGGCAATGTCAGGAAATCTCCCGGCAGGACAATATTACCTTATCGTAGAGCACCCGATGGCGGACAATCAGTTCGACTTCGTTGTCAGCAGCGATTATGTCCGCAACCTGAAACTCAACAACGGCACGAACCTCTTCAAGATCAGTGGTTCAGGAAGCCTCCAGGGCAACGATGCGACAGAGGCACTTATTACCGCCATCAGCGATCAGAATACACACGATAGCACGTTAACCAATGACACGTATACCCTGATCCCGTTCCAGGTGACCGATGCAGGAAGTCCGGCGCCCCAGGCAACAGCTGTTACAACCGCCCCGATCCAGCAGACGACCCGGCACGTCCCGCTCCAGTATGCCATTCCAATCGGGGCAGGTGCTCTGGTTTTAGTAGGGATTGTGCTTTGGAAGCAGCATTAATTCCTTTATCAGGATGTCAAATATTATGAATAAAATTTGTAAAATATCCCCCGTCATTTTTGCCGGGTTGCTCTTCGCATTGATCCTTGTCTCTGCATGTACGGATACATCCCAGCCACCGTTATCCCCGACTTCTGTGCAGACCCCGGGAGTTCTGGAAGTACCGGTGACTATGGGAACCTCCGGGATTCCCGGTACTTCCGTTACAACGAAAATTCCTGCGCCCACGAATACTCCGGGGACTCCATCCTGTTCGTCCGGCCAGACTCGCTGCGATGGGTCCTGTATCGATACGCAGAGCGACAGTCAGCACTGCGGGGCATGCGGGAATGTATGTAATACCAGTGAACCGTGTTCAGAGGGAAAGTGCCTGTCATGGACAGGATCCTGGGTCCAGGAGGGCGGATGGAAATACGAGCTGACACAGACCGGGACATCGGTGAACGGCACTGATTATTATAATCAGGAAATATTTTCCGGTTCAACAAGCGGGAATCCTCCGAGACTTACTGGTACCTGGGTGTCACATGGTAAACGTTTTTACACCTTTACATTCGATATGGCCCCAGATGGAAAATCGTTCTCCGGCGGGATACCCGGATGTAATATCCTCACCTATACCCGGGAATAGGACTGATTTGTTATCGGAGGACCTTATTTTTTAATAATCCTTGTTCAAGGCATTTCTTATTTTTAATACTATTCCTGATCGTTCCTCTTTTCTTTATTTCCGTTGTTCCCGCTTCAGCTGAAGATGCAATGTTCCGAGCCAATCCGTAGCATACCGGGGTGTATGAGAGCGGGGACATTGAACCGGGGAACACTAAACTATAGCGGTTCGCTACGGGAGATCATATATATTCATCCCCATCGGTGGCAAACGGAGTCGTCTGTATCGGGAGTGGCGATGAAAACCTGTATGCCATCGATACTGTCACGGGGAAAGAGAAGTTGAGGTTCGCTACGGGTGACTGGGTGGAGTCATCTCCGGCTGTAGCAAACGGGATTGTCTATGTTGGGAGTAATGATAAGAACCTGTACGCAATTGGTGCGAACTCATCATTTCCGACAACCGTTCCAACAACGATCCGGGTCACTAATATACAGGAAGTCTGACGTCTGGGGCTACAACCGCAACCTCCAGAACCGCCACAACGACCGCCCGGGTACAGCAGACGGACCCAGCACGCTCCGCTCCAGTACGCTTTGTTCGGGACAATTGTCGTGGTAGCGGGAATTGTAATCCTGAAAAAGCAGTAAGTCATTTTTAAACGGATGATTCATTCATTCTTATACAGGTCATGCAGGCTGTGAACCTGCCGGTATCCGTAGAAACGATACTATGACCCTTGTTTAAACGAGCGCATTCGCTCGTTGGTTAAGATTTCATAGAACAGATGTCGTGTAAAAAGGAAAGGTGATAGCAGCTTGGTATAGTTCCCGAGAACTCGCGTATCTCAGTACAGTATACTACGTGTGTCAGTTAACTGCTGGGTTCGAAATGAGACCAAGTGTACAACTATGGCCGCTATCACCAGCATTCTGCCGGACATATCATGCAGGTCATGAACCTGGTGCTGACCCAATTATGGACAGAATGATATTTTTTCGAAAGCATTCGCTCGTTAGTCAAAATTTCATAAGAACAGAAGACCGTGTAAGAAGGAAAGGTGATAGCAGCTTGGTATGGTTCCCAGGGACTCGCGTACCCAAGTACAACATACTACGTGTGTCAGCTTAACTGCTGGGTTCGGAATGAGACCAGGTGTTTCCTGACAGCTATGGCCGCTATCACCACATGATTTGCTTGATTTTTTGTTTGCAGCCGAAGAACTAGATGCTATTCTTCGTCAGACCGATTTCCATTGCTGGAAACCGATCCAAGCCAAGGTCCGGAGTTGAACCGGATTGTAGCTGATCTGCAGTCAGCCGCGTGGCCGCTCCGCCACCTTGGCGACCGTGTACTATGATACCTTATCCCGTATGTCAGGATAAGATATAAGGTTTGCACTCAGAATTTCGTCTGGGTTTAGCGTGGTGAGCACTAGTGTTTGGACGTTAGTACTTCCGGACTGAACACGTCGTTGCCTTCGTGCGTACATCCGAAGCCTATCAAACGGGTCTTTTACCCATGTCCTGTAACGAAGTCTCTTTTTAGGCCGGGTTTCAAGCT
>NZ_JBAYLY010000039.1:0-22502 GCF_041663825.1 Methanoregula sp. | reverse complement strand
GGCTCTTTTAGAGGCGATGCAGGAACGGCAGGTCACGATCCAGGGCGAGACCCACACGCTTGCCCGGCCGTTCTTTGTGCTTGCGACCGAGAACCCGATCGAGTCGGAGGGCACGTACCCGCTTCCTGAGGCGCAGGTCGACCGGTTCATGTTCAAGGTGCTCATGACCTACCCGGACAAGAACGATGAAGTCACGGTGCTTGACCGGTTCACGGAAGGAACGACAGTCACCCCGAAAAAGGTGGTAACGAAAGAAAAGATTCTCGAGATACAGGCATTCACGCAGAAGGTGTACGCGGATGCGGCGATCAAGCGTTATGCCTGCGAACTCGTGGACGCGACCCGGCATCCCGATGCGTATGGCATCGAAGAGGCAAGATACATCGCTCTTGGCGCCTCGCCCCGGGCCTCGATCTTTTTGGTCCTCGGCGGCAAGGCCCATGCCCTGCTCGCCGGCCGGGGCTACGTGATCCCCGAGGACCTCAAGGCTGTTGCCCACGATGTCCTCCGACACCGGATCCTCCTGACGTACGAAGGGGAGGCCGACGGGATCACCACCGACCGGATCATCGACCGCATCCTTGGTGTCGTCAAGGTGCCGTGATCGCCATGACCCATGCAGTGCCAGTGCCGGGCCGGTCTGCCCTGTGCAGCCAGCCCGTGACTACCAGATCCTGTGCGGGGGATGCCATATGGACGACCGCACCGAACTGATCCGGCAGCTCAAGAAGATCGATCTCGCGACCGGCGTCCTTGTCGAAGGGCTCCAGTCCGGGCTCCACCACTCGGTCTTTAAAGGGCAGGGTGTCGAGTTCTCCGAGATCCGCGAGTACGTGCCCGGTGACGATATCCGGTCGATCGACTGGAAGGTGACGGCACGGTACAACCACCCGTACATCAAGGAGTTCACCGAGGAGCGAGACCAGACCTTCTACTTTGTCGTGGATATCTCCGGTTCTGCCGGCTTTGGGTCAGACACGACAAAACAGAGAAAGATCCTCGAAGTGACCGCGAGCCTCGCGTTTGCGGCGGTAAAAAACAACGATCGTATCGGTCTCGTGCTCTTCAGTGACCGGGTGGAGAAATACATCCCGGCAAAAAGGGGGCGGAAACACCTCGCGTCTCTCTTCAACGTGATGATCGATCACGTGGCCGTATCGCAGAAGACCGATCTTTCGGTCGCGGTAAAATTCCTTGCCACCATCCTCTCGCGCAGGAGCTCGGTTATCATCCTCTCGGATTTTGCCTCGCCCTCGTTCTCGCTGCCGCTGCGGATCCTGCGGCGCCGGCACGAGGTGCTTGCGATCCGGATCGCCGACCCGCGCGAGCAGGAGCTGCCGGACGTGGGCCTCATCGAACTTGAGGATTCGGAGACGGGGGAGCAGATCCTTGTCGATACCTCGGACCCGGCGTTCCGGCAGCGGTACCGGGACCTTGTCACGGGAGCAGAGGACGAAATGCACACGGAGTTTGCCCGCAACCGGATCCGGGAAGTCGCACTTTTGACCGACGAACCCTACGACATCCCGCTGAAACGGTTCTTTGCCGGGGTCGCACAGAGGAGGTCTGGCTATGTCCGGGTTTTATGAGCCGCTCTGGCTCCTTGCACTCGTCGTAATCCCGATCCTTGCCGGGGTCTACTGGTATATCATCCGGAAAAAGAAGCAGGAAGCGATCGCGTTCTCCCGGATCGCGTTTGTGAAGTCGGCGCTCGGTAATGCACAGAAATCAAAGAGGACGCATGTCCTCTTTATCGTCGCCCTTGCGGTCATTGGCCTTCTCGTGATCGGGCTGGCCGATCCCCACATCCCGCTCGAACAGACAAAAGAGGGCACGAACGTGATCCTCGTCATGGATATCTCGGGTAGCATGCAGGCGACCGACTACCAGCCCTCGCGCATCGAGGCAGCAAAGAGCGCCGCCGGACTGCTGGTCGGGAGCCTCGACCCGAAGGATTCTACCGGGGTCGTGATCTTTGAGTCCGGTGCGACAACGGCAGCATACCTGAGCCAGGACAAGGACCGGGTTAAAGAGAAGATTGAGGCCATCTCCCCAAAATCGGGAGAGACAGCGATCGGTGACGGCCTTGCCCTTGCCGTGGACATGGCCCGGTCGGTACCCAACAAGAAGAGTGTTATCATCCTGCTCTCGGACGGCGTCAACAATGCAGGAGTCGTCACGCCCGATGAGGCAAGCGCGCTTGCAAAATCCGCTGGCATCCCGGTCTACACGGTCGGCCTCGGGTCTTCGACCCCGACCGTCCTTGGTTATGACTGGCTGGGTAACCCTCAGTATGCCCAGCTTGATGAAGCGACGCTTCAGTCCATCGCCGACCAGACCGGCGGCAAGTACTACAAGTCGGTGGATGAGAGAACCCTCAAGGATGTGTACGCCGGCCTGTCCCCGAACATCGTGCACGAGAAAGAGGACACGAGCATCAAGGATTATTTCATTTTTGGGGCACTCGTCCTGCTCTGCGCTGAACTCTGGCTCAGGTACGGCAGGGGGCGGATCATCCAATGAAGGCATACCGTGCAGGTATCATCCTGCTCCTTTTTGTTGCACTGCTGGTCCCGGCGACCATTGCCGCCAGCATCACGATAAGTTCGGACCAGACAGATTATTATTTCGGGCTCAACGAGATCGCAGAGATTGCCCTCCCGGTCTCAAACACGTATTCCGATGCGGTTGACGGAACGCTGAAATTTACCACGGTCGAGCAGTTGCAAAGTTCCGGGACGGTCATGACGAGCACCAAGAACCGGGTCTACACAACAACGATCCCGTCAGGGAATTCATTCCTCAACATCAGCGCCGGCACATCGGACGTTCCAAAGTCGGTAAAAATCCAGGTCGCCTTCCAGTACACGAATCCCTCCTCCACCGAAGTGACCCTGCCGGAAATTATTGTCCACTTCGTGCAGAACCCCTCGCAGTCTTCATCGGGACAACAGAAGCAGGTCACGAGCACGAGCAGTGCAGCGTCATCGGGTTTTGGAACCAGTTCCGTCCAGATCGTGCAGCAGTCGGTATCAGTCCAGCAGCAGGCCGGCCGGGACTCGTCGTCATCGCAGTCTTTATCCTCATCCCAGTCCGCACTCCAGAACAGCCAGATGTCGCAGGACACTGCTGCTCTTAAGGAACAGCTCCAGCGTGAGGCAGCAGAAAAAGAGAAGAACCAGCAGGAGTTTAACGAGCGGCTCGCGGCCGATCCGTTACTCTCGCAGGCAAACGAAACCCTTGCAGCGGACGGATTTACCCGTCAGTCCATGAACGCAAACCCGACAGAAGGCGATACAGGCACCTTTTCGATGCTCTACCAGAACGCAGCCGGGGATAAGGTGAACCTGCAGGGAACCATGTCGGGAGGGACGGTACCCTTCGTAACCGAACAGTCAGCCGCGGCAGTCAACGTGACCGCACCCCTGATCGCGAATGCGACCTACCAGTCGTTTACGGGTGAACTTGCAGGGAACGGATACGGGAGAAACCAGACGCTCATGAACGTGACCCTTTCCGGGGCGACGGTCAACATCACGTATCTCTCAGAAAAGGGATCACCGGCGTACGTGAATGCAACCGTCGACAACGGGAACGTGACGCAGATCTCGCTTGCGATGGAACAAGGGAAAGTAAACTATCTCCTCATCGGTTCTGTCGTGGCACTTGCGATCATCCTTGCGATCTGTGCATGGTGGGTGTACCGGCGCCTGAAAGGGCGAACAAAGATCCTGCCGCCAGAACGATTACCACCCCGCCCGACCCCTGTGCCGTTTGATCACCGGCAGGAGGCCCTGCGGCTGCTTGCCGAAGCAGAAGAAGCCTTTCACCGGCACGATTACCGGGACGCGTACGGCCTTGCCGGCCGGGCCACCCGGATTTTCCTCTCGTACGATCTTGGGGACCGGCGCGAACTCACGAACGCCGAACTCGGACCGGTGCTTGCTGCGTCAAAAGACGCGGGGCAGCCGGATGCGATCATGGTACTGCTCGAACGGTGCAGCGACGTGGAATTTGCCAAAGGAATACCGGAGGCCGGGGAATTCTCCGCGATGATCCGGCAGATCCGGGCGATGGTAGAAAAGAAGAGGTAACGACCACCGATCCAGCACCGGATATGCAAGGATCCCCAATTATTTTTAAAAGCGCCGTAACCAGGTTACCGGCACAACCGGTTTTCACCCGGCAATGGCATCAACGGGAGATAATTTTCCCTGCATAATTATCCGGTTGTACCTGATTTGGTCACGCACTTTCCCAAACCGTTTTTAAATTATCCTCCTGGTATCCAGAAAGCATTTATTACAAAATGTAAAACATAAGATACGTGGTGTTCGTACGGGAAGTACAAACACCTGCAGGAAAAACATACCGGAGATCCAGAATGAAAACCCCAAAAATCTACTATGCAGCACTCATGGCATTTTCTGCCCTTACCCTGGTAATCGGCAGCGCAGGCGCAATGGGGTGGCACTAAAAACCGGGGAATCTGCCGGCTCCGGCTGCAGAGTCTCCACAGATTTAAAAAAAATGGAGATGATACCCAAAAAGAGACATGATTTAATTTACATTTCCTCTGATGCCCGATCAGGGCAGAATGTCACAAGTACCTCTTCACAAGATCCAGCAATCCAACAGGAATCCATCATCATACCGGGGAGAAACACCCCCACCTCTTTTTTTCACTCCTTTGCAAAAGTACCGTTGTGTAAGGGAACCATGCCTGTTCTTCCGAACCTCACCCTTATGCGTTCGCGATGATGTCCGTATTACCTTCCCGAAGATTATCGCTCTATGGGGGTACCCCGGGTGGGGCAGAGATAATACCGGTGAAAAAAATACTGGTGAAAAAGCGCCAGAGCGTGTTAAGAGAGATAGTTTTGAGGATTAAAAAAGAACCAAAAAAGTATTACATCAGGCCAAGGCTGCGGAGATCCGCGAGGATCTTCACCACAGCCTTATTTGCGTCTTCAGGTACCTTGCCTCCGGTGATAATGAGTTTTCCCGAGCCAAAGAGAAGAACGACGACCTTGGGGTCTTCGAGACGGTAGACAAGACCCGGGAACTGTTCGGGTTCGTACTCGATCCGGTCAAGGTTAAACCCGACAGCGATTTTGTTTAAGTTAATCGGGACCGCAAGATCGGCAGAGGTGACAATGTTCTGGACCTTATAGGTGAGTTTTTTGGGAATATCAATATTAAAACTGCGGAGCAGGTTTCCGAGAATAATAAGTCCTTTTGAAAGGTTGTCGATACTTTTTGCACCGGTCAGCACTACTTTTCCCGAACCAAAGACAAGCGCGGCGATCTTGGGATTCTGCATGCGCAGTACAACACCGGGGAACCGTTTCTTGTTATATTCTGCACCCTCGATCTTGGATGCAAGTTCCGGCAGGTCGAGGTAATCCGTCACTTTTGCGGAAGCAACGATGTTTTCTATCTTAAGAGAATCCTCTGGTTTGACCTTCATGGCATTCATCACCTTTTCGTTCACGATCTCTTTTATGGCCGGAGATATCGTTTTTAGTCTATCCCCATTTATAAAGCATATAAAGAAAGGCAATCACCCTATAAAAATGCATCGGGTTAAACGGCGGGGTGGATATATAAATCGGGACACCCGCCGGATCCGTTTTTTTTCTAACCCGGATATTGTGACTATCCGTCAGAAAAATTCCCGTTCTGGCAGATCTGTGTCCGGCACAGGATCTGGCGATCACGTGTCAAAAAATAAAAAAAGGATGGAATCGTGGCCCGGTACCTGCATCACTCGTCAAGGGTTGAGATGTCCCCCGGATCCATGCCCATCTCTTTTGCCTTAAGAATGCGCCGGACAATTTTGCCGCTCCGGGTTTTGGGGAGCGAGTCCGTGAACTCGATCTCCGAAGGCATGGCAATGGGCCCAAGCGTGATCCGTACATGGTAGATCAGTTCTTTTTTCAGTTTTTCGCTCGGGGTATGGCCGACACGGAGCGTGACAAACGCCTTGATCGTGTTCCCCTTGAGTGGATCGGGCTTTCCGATCACGGCGGCTTCCGCAACTGCCTTGTGGGAGACAAGTGCGCTCTCGACCTCGGCCGTGCCAATGTTGTGGCCGGAGACAATGATAAGGTCGTCGGATCTGCCAATCACCATGATGTACCCATCCTCGCGTTTTATTGCAAGGTCGCCCACCATGTAACACCCGGGAATAGTCTCCCAGTACTTGCGGTACCGTTCGTCGTTATTCCAGATCGTCCGCATCATTGCAGGCCAGGGCTGCCGGATCACGAGAAAGCCGCTCTTACCCGGTTCGACACTTTTACCGTCCTTGTCTGCCACATCCGCCACAACGCCGGGGATGGACTTGCCAACGTAGCCCGGCCGCATAGGTTCGCCGAGCACCGTGGTTACCATGTGCATACCGGTCTCGGTCTGCCACCAGGTATCCACGATGGGACATTTATCCCTCCCAATCACGTGGTAGAACCACTCAAATGCTTCCGGGTTGAGCGGCTCGCCGACCGAACCGAGCACCCGCAGGGAACTCAGGTTGTACTTGTCGGGCCATTCCCGCCCGAGTTTCATAAACATACGGATTGCGGTCGGGGCGGTGTACAGGATATTGACACCGTACTCCTCGACAATCTTCCACCATATCCCGGGATCCGGGTAATCGGGCGTGCTCTCCGTGATAAGGACTGTGGCGCCGACCGAAAGCGGCCCGTAGATCACGTAGGAATGGCCGGTGATCCAGCCCGGGTCTGCGGTGCACCAGTAGACATCGTGCTCCTTGATGTCAAAAATATACTTGGTCGTGTAGTATGCCCCGACCATGTACCCCCCGCAGGTATGGACAATCCCCTTCGGGGCGCCGGTCGTCCCGCTCGTGTACAGGATAAAGAGCGGGTCTTCCGCATCCATGACCTCAGCAGGACAGTTGGCATCCACGTCAGCCATCACATCGTAGAAATCGATCTCCATCTCGCTGTGGATTTCAACCGGGGTGCGTTGTTCACGGCGCAGGATAATAAGGTGTTCAACCGTCGGGGCGTCAATAATTGCCTCTTCGATTACGTGCTTGAGCGGGATTGCCTTCCCCCGCCGGATCGCCATATCGGCCGTGATCACAATCTTCGCGCCGGCACCTACAATTCGCTGGTTGAGGGCTGCCGCCCCGTATCCCCCGAATACCACGGAATGGATAGCACCGATCCGGGTGCAGGCGAGCATGGCGATCACCTGTTCAGGAATAACCGGCATGTAGATACAGACCCGGTCGCCTTTTACCACGCCGAGTTTTTTCAAACCGTTTGCAAATCTCTGTACTTCCCGGTACAATTGCCGGTAGGTAAAAACCCGCTCCTCGTTGTAGTGCTCGCCTTTCCAGATCAGCGCCACCTTGTTGCGCCGATCGCCCAGCACGTGCCGGTCAAGGCAGTTGTAGGTGATGTTGGTCTTGCCGTTGACAAACCATTTTGCATACGGGTAGTTCCACTCGCTGACTTTATCATAGGGTTTGAACCAGTGGAGTTGCTTTGCAATGTTATCCCAGAATTTATCCGGGTTTTTGACAAATTCGTTGTAGGTCCAGGTGTAATCCCCCATCCAGCTGTGCACGCGATAGGAAGGATCCGGTGTGTAGTATTTTGGTTCCTGTCCGGAATCTGCGCTCTCATCCATAATGTTCCTCTAATCTACATTATCAATAATGATGAATTAAAGTTAATCTTTGTGGTCAGAATTGTCAAAATCGTTCAAATACCTGTCCGTTTGCCCTATCTCGCGCATTGCTTACCTTTCAGTACATTTAAATGAAGCATCGCCAAATTTCTTATTATATCAATGAATCCTGTTATGCACCTGTGTCCAGTTCCTGGACCTTTCTTTTCTGCATGCCAGAAACAGTCTGTGGAGAAAAGAACGATGCAAAATCTCCGTAATCCATGAAACGAGGTGAACATTGTGACCCAGAAGATGCTGTCTGAAGCTGAAGGATACGACATTTTACGGAAATACGAGATCCCGGTCCCTGAATACCAGATCGTGAAAAACGGCGAGGATGCAGCCACCGCGGCCGAGAAGATGGGATGCCCGGTGGTCATGAAGATCATCTCCCCGCAGATCGTCCACAAAAGCGACGCGGGCGGTGTGATGGTCGGTATCGGCAGCAAAAAAGCAGCCCTTGGTGCGTTTACGAAAATCATCGACAACGCGAAGACCTACAATGCCGAGGCAGAGATCGACGGGGTGATGGTCGAGCAGCAGGCAGAACCCGGCCTCGAGCTTATCATCGGCGGGAGAACTGACCCGGCCTTTGGGAAAGTGATTACGTTTGGTATGGGCGGCACGATGGTCGAGCTCATGAAGGACGTGACACTGCGTATCCTGCCGGTGACCGAAGATGAAATCCGGCAGATGATTCACGAGATCAACGCGTACCCGCTTATCGCCGGCTACCGGGGATCAAAACCCCGGGATGAGGAAACCCTTGTTCGAATCATCGGGAATGTCTGCCGCTTCTTTTCGGAGAATGAGCATATCGTTGAGTTCGATGTCAACCCGCTCCGGCTGTACGAATCCGGTGCCTGTGCGGTCGATGCCCGCGTGATCGTTTCGGATACTGTACAGGAAGTGGTGAGAAAAGAGCGCATCCCGGTACCAATAGAATATTTCACCCCGCGATCGATCGCAGTGATCGGCGCTTCGCAGGACTCGTCCAAGATGGGGTACGCCGTCATGCATAATCTCCTGCATTTCCCGGGACAACTCTACCCGGTCAACAACAAGCGTTCGGAGATCCAGGGGCTCAAGGCATACCCCACCATCTCTGCCATCCCGGCCCCGGTTGACATGGCAGTTGTCACGGTTCCTGCCATCCATGTACCGTCAGTAGTTGAAGAGTGCGGTGCAAAGGGTGTTCCGATGGTCATCATCGTCACTGCCGGGTTTAAGGAAATGGGACCTGAGGGCAAGGCGCTTGAGGACCGGGTCGTGGCGATCGCGAAAGGGCACCACACGCGGCTCATCGGTCCCAACTGCCTTGGCATTATTGTTCCCCCACGGGGCATCGATACCACCTACGTCCACCAGTCGCCAAAGCCCGGTAACATCGCGTTCCTCTCGCAGAGCGGGGCCATTATCAACACGGTCGTGGACTGGAGCCTTGCACAGAATATCGGTTTCTCGAACGTTATCTCGGTCGGCAACCAGTGCGACCTCGACTTCCTCGATTACCTCCAGTACGTAGAGAAGGATCCGAAAACGAAAGCGATCATCATGTACATCGAGCAGATCAATGATGGCAAGGCATTCATGGAAGTTGTGTCGAAAGTGGCGCAGTCAAAGCCGGTCATCGCGATCAAGTCCGGGTCTTCCCGCCGGGGTTCAGCAGCCGCGTCATCGCACACCGGCTCGCTCTCCGGTTCGTACGATGTCTACATGGAAGCGTTCCGCAAGTCCGGTGTTATTGCAGTACATACGTTGACCGGTGCGTTCCTTGCAGCGCGGATGCTCGCCCACCCGAAGCGTTACCCGAAAGGGAAGCGTGCAGTTATCATCACCAATGCCGGAGGGTTTGCCGTGCTCTCATCAGATTATTCGGAGAGGTACGGTATCGATATTATCGATCTTCCCAAGAATGTTATCGAAGAACTCAACGAGTTCCTCCCCGAGTTCTGGAACAAGGGGAACCCCATCGATCTCCTGGGAGATGCGACCGAGAAGCGGTTTGAGAAGACATTTGAAGTGCTGACAAAACACGGGGACCTCTGGGACATGGCCTTTATCGTCGACTTCCCCAACCTTGTGCTCACCTCGGAACAACTGGCACGGCAGATCCTGAAGTTCTCCGAAAAGACCGAGAACCGGTTGATCGTGACCATGCTCGGCGGGGACTCGTTGAACGTGGGCCGGGAGATGTTAAAAGAGCACGACATCCCCAGTTTCGACGAACTGGATTACACGTTCCGGGTCATGGGCCGTGTGCTCTGGCAGAAATTCCGGGTCAAGGCACCAGGACTGCTGTAAGAAGGTCTGTAATTTTTTACTTTTTTTTAGTTTGTTACTGTTCAGCCGGTTTTACGAGCACATAAAGGAATGAATGGCGTGTCTTTTCCGGCCCTCTTTGCCGCGAACTAAAAGGAAGGAACGTGGATTTGGGATCCTCACGCAGGCAGGGGGGATCGAGCGTCTGGCATTTGTCCGCAATCTTATGCAGCATGGCTGAAACGGACACCGAATGCCGAGTGGAGCAGGGAGCAGGCGGTACTTGTAGACAGTCTCATGGAAAATGCACGGAATATGCCACTTTCCTCCAGCGTATATCTCCAGCGGGTTGCAGGAAGGAGACGACCCGGCCAAAAGCAGGGAAAAAGCGATTCCAGCTCATGATTCCGGATCAGCCAGGCAGTAATCGATCTCTGTTGGCAGATTCGGGACCTGCCCACGTCGTTTAGTAAACAGGGGAACCGACTGCTGCTTTGAGCAAGCGAGAAGAAAACAGGTACCAAAACCGGGACATACTTCTTTGAGGGCAAGGGTCTTCGCGGTACTGAAAATCCGAGATTCCGGAACAAGCGTGTAACTGGTTTCCACTTCACAAATTTTATATGATTGCTGCGTAAACAACATACTATGTCTACAACTTCTGTTTACAGTATCCGTATCGATGCCCGGATCCGTAAGATAATCGAAGAAATCAATGATCCCTTGTGGCAGGAGGAGATCCGTACTCTGATTGAACGATCCGCCAGGAAGAAACGCAAAGCACAGATCCTGGCCCGGGTGCGGGAAGCACACCGGTCTCTCAAAGGGGGTTTGCCTGCCGCAGAATCCATACGGGCGGATCGCGATGCACGATAATGTAGTACTGGATTCCAGCATACTGGCAGCGATCTTTTTTCCGGAGAAAATCTCCGGAAAATCCCTTGCGATCGCGGAAAGCCATGACTGCATAACCGTTGATCTTGCCTATGCAGAAGTTGCAAATGTTGCATGGAAGCGGAGCAGCCATACCGGTCAGGATGCGGCAACGGTGAAAAACATGTTGGACGAGTGCACGGCATTCATCCGTGAGACCTGCCAGGTACTACCGGCACAGGATCTGGTACCGGCAGCATATGATCTGGCATGCCACCACCGGATAACCGTATACGATGCCCTGTTCCTTGCCGCTGCGGTACAGTGTGCATCATCCCTGGTAACTGCAGATAAAAAACTCCATCTCGCAGCGAGAGGGATCGTTAAGACCGAACTGATCCACTAACCTGCCGGGGATAAGAAGATCAGGAAATCCATACGTAAGATTTGCCCATGAAAAAGCAGAGATGCATCAAATCCTGAAATCCCCTCCAAAGAATATCCGTTTTGAACAGTTCTGCAGGGTTGCTGAACAGTTCGGTTTCACATGCCGGGGAAAAAAGTGGTCACCGGATTTATACGCGGGATGGGATCCGGGAACTCTTAAACATCCCGGAAGTGGGAGGAATGGCGAAACTCTTGTCAGGTAAAACAGCTCTGTACGATAATTGACGATTACCCAAATGAATCCAGATGCAAATCTTGTTATCATTCTCGATAATCTCCGATCTCATCATGCAGATATAACGCGGGAATAGCTGAACTGAATAAGATAGATCTGGTTTTTTTACCGTCGTATTCTCCGGATTTGAACCCAATAGAATTCATCTGGAAAAGTATCCGATGGATCATCTCACGGGCTTTCATACGAGATCTCGACCACTTAAAGCAGATTATCCTTGATGCTTTCAAAAAACAGGGTTGTTCATTGAGTTTCGCCAAAAAGCTTGGATTGTTAAATTTCTTGGGAGTAAGTTTAGTATCAATATTTAGGTTTTTGATTATAATTTTCCGGTCCCCCAATTACGCACACCGCCCGGTCCTGCCCCGCCACCCGGCCGCGAAAGGAGATGTGGCTTCCGGGGGTACCCCCGGGCAAGTGAGGTACCCCCTCATGGGGTATGGCGTGGAAGAGAGTACACCCCCGGGCGGGGTATCTCCTCTTTTTGTGGAGCATCGTGCTGCAAATCACGACGAAGTTCCCGGAGAAACCGGGCCAAGCGTTTTTAAAAACGGGGAGGTACCTCCCGTGGGGGTACCTGGCTGTACAGGGGATACCCCCAAGTGGGGTGGGTGGCACTGATGGATGGGTGGGACCGGGTAACCTTCGCAATGTAACACATGCCCCCTCTCTTCAGTACCTGCGAACGTATCCGTGCCATCAATACCAGAGATGAATCAACTCCTCCACCATCTCCGGTTCCCGGTCCGGCCCCGCCTCACCCGCCACGGCTGATCCAAACGCGCAAGAGAGTAAATATCATCCGTTCACATATCGTACTTCAAGGAATTACCATGCCCGTCGTAATACTCAAAGTTCGCAAAGGCTGGACCACGGAACAGAAACGCAGGATCGTAAAAGAGTTCACGAACACCCTTGTCTCAACGCTGAAAATAGACCCGGAACTCGTCACGATCATGATCGACGAACACAGTCTCGAAGACATCGGCCACGGCGGCGTGCTCCGGTGCGATGAGCACTAAAAAAACCCGCATGAAGTCAAAGACTTCGCACCAAAGCAATGAAAATTTTGCACTCCAAACTCGAATTTCCATTTGCCGGCTCCATCGTCTGAAATTTTCAAAATTTTCATGACAAAGCCGACAAAAATTTTAAGATTTATTTTTCAACCGTTCTCGCGTGAAAAGGTTCCCGGGATTACCGCATCTTTCTCCCGGCCTTGCGCTCTTCATACGATATCTGGGTGCTCCGGCCGGGAGTCAGTTCTCCTTTTTCGTCTTCAGCGCTCTGGAACCGCTCCTCAAGTGGGATCTGTGCACTCCTTCCCTCTGTCAGGGTACGATCTTCGTCCCGGGAACTCTGGAACCGTTCATCGAGCGAGATGCTTGCGCTTCTTCCCTTCGTGAGGGTCCGGTCATCTTCCCGGGAACTCCGGAACCGCTCGTCCAGAGGGATACTGGTGCTCCTGCCGGCGGAAAGTCCCTCCCGTCCGTCAGTCGCGCTCTGCCAGCGCTCGTCAAAGGGGATCCCGGCGCTCCGCTCGCGTGAGCCCGGCGGGCCCCGGGGGATGTCTCTCGGAGAATCAGCGTCGGTAATAAAATCAATAGCAGTATCATCCCGTGCATCCATACGTGCCACCGGATGCTGCCCTTCTGAACGCATATCCGGGCGTCCCTGGACACGTGCCGCCGGCATTCCCGGGGGTATAGAACCGCTCTCCCCGGTGTGTCGCGGCCCGGTGTACGCAAACCGGCTCTGCCCGGGAGCGGAACCAGACCCGGCCCGGATCTTTGCCACCTCTTCGTCAATGGCCGCATCGATCTCGCGCTGGCTTTTTTCCGTAAACGTCAGGAACTGGAGGAAGGCCTCGGGCTCACGGAAGACCGACGCATCGATCCCGTCGCAGACAAGCGTCCTCTCCGCTTCGCCGTACCAGCCGCCCGTGCGGATAGTAATCGCCCCGCCCCGGGGTTCAAAGGCATAGACCCGTTCGATACTCCCGTCACGCCCGAACGCAGTCTCGGCAACACCGTTTCCTTCAAACGAGTAGGTCTTCCCGACCGCCCCGTAATCCCCGCCTTCCCGCATCACGATCTGCCGTCCACCGGCCTCGTAGCGGAACGTCCGGGGAGGCCGCCCGAACGAGAACGTCTCTTCGATCATCCCGTAATTGTCGAACACGCAGCGACGGAGGATCTTTCCCGGCTGTGCGGGATCGTTCTCTGTCATCAAGTTCTCGCCTGGCACAAACTTATAGAGCCTGCGGAGGGATTCGTGATTGTCATACACGCGGACTCCGCCCACGCCATAGCGGTACACCCTGATAATCTTCTCCCGCCTGGCCCCATTAAATTCGGTAATAACCGATTCAGTCATGTGCACACCGTCCGGTCTGCCTGATTTTGTACCGTTATCTCTTCTGCGGATTAAATGGTTTGTCTATAAAAAGGCCGGGGCGGTGCCGGAACAATTGTCCCGGTTCGCAACCTTCATTCACTCGTACTGCAGATAATTATGATACTATGGCAGACGCATTTCCGGGAACTTCCCCCTTACCAGAACCGGTACCGACACCCGTGCCGGTGTTGGAACCACTTCCGGTGGCAGAGCCTGAGCATCCCCTGATGGATCATGGCAGGACCCTCTATCTTGCCAAGTGGTCTACCCGGCTCTGGGCATGGCTTATCGATATGATCCTTGTGATACTTTTCTTAAACATTGTCCGGGGCATTCTCGAACCCTTCTGGCAGGTTCACACGATCTGGGATCTCGGGCACCTGGGACTTTTTGATTATGGGGTTGACATTCTCATCTTCTTTTTGTACTGGACCATCTGCGAGAGTTACAAGGGCCAGTCCATCGGAAAGATGGTGATGAATATCCGTGTCGTGAACCGCGACGGCACAAAGATCCACTGGGGCACGGCCGCCATCGAGAGCCTCGGCAAGGCGTTTCTTCCCGTTCTTGCCCTTGACTGCCTGATCGGGTGGCTTGCGATGCCGCAGACAAAACTCCGGGTTTTCAACCGGATCTCAAATACCCTCGTCATTAAAACCGACTACCGGGAGCCGGAAGGCATCCTGTACGTAAAGGACAAGGAATAATCCGGGTATTCCTGCCAGCAGATTTTTTTTAAGTTACTTTTTGGCGAATAAGACCGGGGTCATCCTGGTGGTACGTGACCTCTATTTTGACCAGCTGCCCGTCTGGAGTTTCCCCCATAAGCGAAAATCCGGCCAGGACCTTTCCGGTTCGTGAAGTTTATAGACTCTCCCGCTCTACAGAAGCACTATGCCACTCGCATCAGAGCCGGTCCGGGATATCGAGTCGATGTACCACAAAGAGGATGGCCGGGTTCTGATCGAGATTAAGCTGATGTCTGTGATCCAGCTCTTCAACTCCTTTGACCCGGCACCGTTCTACGAGAAAGAGATCGATACCCAAGCTGAACACTATATCGTGGATACGGTCCGGGATTTCCCGGCAAAGACAAAATTCAAAATCCACATTTACCTGCCGCCCGCTCTTGTCGCAAGTGAAGAGGCAAAGAAGATCATCCCCGCCATCCACACCCATTTCCATTACCGGATGCTTGTTGCTGACCGCAAATTCCGGTCAAAATTCCGGTTTGGCCGGATCAGTCTTCTCATCGGGCTCGTGTTTCTGGCCGTCGCACTGGTTGCCCGCCAGATCGTTGCGACAATGAATAATCATTTTTTGGCCCAGCTCCTGTCCGACTCACTGTTGATCATCGGGTGGGCGGCGATGTGGGAACCGATCACCGTGCTGCTCTATGAGCTCTGGCCGATTATCCGGTCCAGAAAGATCTACGAGAAGATTAGTACAATGGAGATCGAGGTCCTGCCCCTGCCTGGATGACCGCCCCCAGATCTCTTGTTTTTACCGGTCGGCAGTAGGCAGGCGGCGCATGGGTGCTGCGTTTGCACCTTTGAGATTGCCGCCGGCAAAATCAAACCGGGTCCGGATACCCTCCGGCAGTTCCTGCTCGGATATAGGGGTAAAACCAAACGAGGAATAAAAGGTGACAAGCGGCAGCGTGGAGTGCATGAAGAGCGTCTCTGTGCCGCACGCGGCAACAAGTGCCTGTACTGCTTTTTTTGCATAGCCCCTGTTCCGGTACTGGTCATCGACAAATACGCCGTCAACTTCGAGACCGTCCTGGTGCCTCCGGCAGCGGGCGACTGCGGCAAGTTCCCCTTCAACAAAAACCCCGAAGATCCGGTCGGTGTTCCGGTCGGCTTTCTGCTGGTGATATCCCAGCCATACCGTTTCTGCCCGGTCAAATTCCTTTGCCGACAGCTCGCGGGCCTCGACGTCAAGGTGAATGTGGGGGTACCGGATGAGAAATGGACGTTGCACCCGGCCTGCCACAGCAGAAGCGATCCGGCCGAGCGGGATATTCGTGGCATAATCCCTGCTCCCGTACCGGGGTATCAGGATAAGGGAAACATCCTCTTTTTCTGCACACGCTGCAATCTCCCCGGCCGGGTCGCCGAACCTGACGACGGTTCGTACCCTGTGTGCAGGAATGTTCAGCGCAGACTTCAGTTCATCAAGTTGTGCGGTGGCGTGTGCGGTTTCTATCTTGCGATCTTCACCCGGGACTGGTACGGGGAGTACGTGCAGGAGAATAACCTCTCTTACCAGCGGCAGGCCGGACAGGAATGCGAGAATATCGGCCGTGGGTTTTGAGAAGTCCACCGGGCAGAGGATTTTAAAAAAAATATTCTGGCAGTAACTCTCCAGGTTCTCCGTGTCCGGTGCATCTTCGCCCCGAAAGTGCAGGACGAGGACATCGGTCGTGCTCGTCCCGATCACACCTTTTGAGACGCTCCCGAGCACCAGCGTTCGGAGCAGGTTTTTTCCCCGGGCCGCCATCACGATAAGCGACGCCCGCTCCCGGGTGGCGGTGCCGGTGATCCCGCGCACGATATCCCCGTATTCGCTCTGCACCACGAGCGACCGGATCGGGACGCCAAGCGGGGCAAGGAAGCGTTCTTTTTTTTCGAGCATCTGTGCCTGTGGTACAGACGATTTGTCAGGCTCCCCGTCCAGTACGTTCAGGAGAACAATCTCCTCCATGCCGGGGATCTCCCCGATGCATTCCAGCACCCGGTCTGCATGACGTGAGAAATCAGTAGCAACAAGAACCCGTTTGAACATGTCTGCACCGTATGTCTCTCCCGGAGAGAATCAACGGGAGGAGTGTATGCGGGTGCATTTTTGTTTCCCTCTACATAATTGTTGTGAAGTAAGGTAGTCTCCGGTCCTTACACAAAATCCAATGAAAACGTATCAGATCTGGTCGATCTGTGGCATGAGTTTCTGTTCAATCTGCTTCCTGCAGGCATCGCAGAAGCATTTCTTTTTCCCGTCAAGTTCATCGAGCGTGTCCGGGCAGAACATGATGCACTCGCGGTTGCGGCAGTGGGCGAGGCCCAGCAGGTGGCCGACTTCGTGTGCCCCCTCCTTTACCAGCCGATCGATCAGGTCATCGTCGTTTGCGTCAAGCCCGTAATACTCGTTCGTGAGCCGGGCCGTGGAGATCACCGCAACACCCGTAGATTCCCGTGCAAGGCCAAAAAGGGCGGAATGGCCGGGATTGAAAAGATCCTGGCTGACGACAAGAAGGATGGGATCTGAAATCCGGTGCTGGTGTTTGTAGGCAGCCAGATGGTCCAGCTCCACCTGCGCATCGATCTGTTTTCGCGCATTTACAAAACCCATAATACGCACCGGGTTCTCAATAACCCCGACAGGTATCCCGGTCACCGTCGCGATCGTCCGACCGACCGGCAGCTGGAGGCCTTCCGGGGAAAGTTGATCCCAAAAGATATGGAGCCGCATCGCTGAGTTCTATTGGATGGATGGCTATAAACATATTGAGCACTGCGTCGGCGCATATATTGCAGCACATTATCACCATCCCGTCGAGATTGGTGTGGGAAAAAATCCTGATGCCGCGCGGTGCGTTCACGATGCGGGGATAAGCATACGGGCCATCGATATTCACCCGTGCCTGTTACCGGACTGGCTGTCCTTTACCCGTGATGATATCTTTTCACCCGACCTGTCCTGCTATGCAGGCGCCGATGTCCTGTATGCTGTCCGCCCGGCAGAAGAGATGATCCCCCCGCTCGTCGCGCTGGCGAAAAAGCTTGACTGCGACCTTGTGGTTTATCATCTTGGTTTTGAATCCTACGGGGACGGCGGAAAGATTGTTGACTGCGGAGTACCGCTCCACTATTATTACCGGCGCGGTCAGAACCCATCAAAAAGTGTGGACTGATTATTGGCCACCGGTTTCTTATCGGGTGTATCCGGGGCAGGTGGGGTCGTTTGCACTTCCGGTGGTGTATCGGCGACGGTCTTTAGAGATTTGGTCTCCGGGGGTGCGGCCGGATCGTGCTCTTCGCCGGTAGTGCCGGTTTTTGTTTTCCTGCCTTTTTTCTTCTGATCCAGTTCCTTTTCACGTTCTGTCTTTGTTACTGACTTTACAATCTCCAGTGACCGGGCCCGGTCGTTTAAGAAAAAGTTGAGCCCGTCTGCGTCGAGCATCAGTTCGCGGGTGAAGGTTTCGGGGGCGTTCTCTACGAGAAGAGTGATGGTGCCCAGGTACTTCTCGCGCAGGGTGGTCTGGGGAATCTGCATGGCGGCAGCAAGGCGCGAGAGCACGGTGTACCGGATCGCCTTCTGCTTTTTTGCCGTGGACATCTTCTGCCAGCGCTCGGGGGGCAGGATACGGGTGTGGATACCTTTTCCCCCTGCTGCATCGGCGACACCGAGAAGCATCACCGCTGTTGCATACCTCCAGAGCGTGTGGTACTGGCGCCGGTAGGTATACCCGATATATTCGTCGGCACGCGCAAGCGAGCGGTAGGCCTGTTCCACGGCGACGGGATCGGCAATAACATGCACGTTCCCCTCTATCCATTGCTCAATATTTTCCGGGGTATCATCGACATCCCATGATAGTCTCATCAGATCCTCATCAGGGGTCTTTGAGAATATCGCAGATACGAGTGAGAAGATCGAGACCCGGTCATCCTTCTGGGAGGTATGTACCTGGTCCCCGTCAAGCGATTCGCGGCCGATCGCCGAGGCATAGAGCATGTTCACAGCTGCCCGCATGTCCCCCCCGGCACTTTCGGCTATCTCGTGGATCGCTGTTTCCGAACAGGCGACCTTCTCGTTTGCACAGATATATTTGAGCCGGGGGGCGATGGACCGGGCCGGAAGAGCCCTGAACTGGACCGGCTCGCAGCGCACACGGAGCTCCGGGGCAAGGCCGTAAAGATCGTTTGCGATGAGAAGAATGGGCTGCCGGGCGTTTTTTATGCATTCGATAATTGCTTTTGCCCCGCCCCGATCGGAGGTTCCCTGCAGGTTGTCGGCCTCGTCCATCACGATAAGTTTCCGTGCTGACCCGGTCAGGCTTGCCGTGGTGCTGCCCGCGCCGGCAATCCGTTCGATCACAGCGGCCGTTCTCTGGTCGCTCGCGTTGAGCTCGATCACATCCCAGTTCAAATCGCGGGCGAGCGCGTAGGCAGAGGACGTCTTTCCTATCCCGGGCTTGCCGTACAGGATGAGAGGTTTTGACCGGAATGTCCAGGTCCGGGCCCAGTCCGCCATCTGGCGGATCGCGGTGGTGTTGCCGACAATATCCGCAAGGTGTTCCGGACGGTATTTCTCAGCCCACTCCATACCAACAGAGTCGACCCCACATCAAATAAATTATCTCTGATGAGGCCACACATAGCGTACAGGATTTTATTTTCCGATATTTACCCGGGTGACAATAGTGGTTTCTGACCGTTCCACAACAAAGATTGCGCAAGTAGTCAGGGAATATGAAGGCGTAAGGAGGAAACATGCCATCGGAGAGATGGTCAAGGCACTCAGGATCGATGCGCCCCATGTTGTTGCCTCGTTTGGTGAGGATGCGGCAGTCATTGAGCACAATGGTGAGGCGCTTCTCCTTGCCGCCGATGGCATCTGGAGCCGGCTCATGGAGGCCGACCCGTACTGGGCCGGGTATTGCTCGGTCCTTGTTAATGTCCATGATATTGCCGCTATGGGCGGGAAACCGATAGCGATGGTGGATGTATTCTCGATGCCGAAAAATACCCACATCCACGAGCAGGTGGTTAAAGGGATGCATGATGCGTCCGCTCAGTTCGGCGTGCCGATTGTAGGCGGGCATCTTCATCCCGATGCGCCGTATAGCGTGATCGATGTCTCGATCCTTGGTGCTGCCCGGCTTGACTCGATCATCTATTCCAACACTGCAAAGGAAGGTGATTGCATCATCGCTGCCATCGATCTTACCGGACGCGTCCACCCCTCCTGTGCGCTCAACTGGGATTCGGTCACTATGAAGTCTGCTGCACAGGTGCGTGCGCAGATTGCGCTTCTGGAAGAGATCGGGCGGGATCATCTCGTTACCTCGGGAAAAGATATCAGCAACCCCGGCCTTATCGGGACGATCGGGATGCTTTTAGAGGTAAGCGGGAAAGGGGCACAGCTTGATCTCGATCGTGTGCCAACGCCAGATCTTGCGGCGAACAATATGACGTTTGAACAGTGGGTAAAGATGTACCCCGGGATGGGTTTTGTCCTGACTGCGCGACAGGAACACACGAGCGAACTGATCCGGCGCTTTGCTGCTGTTGGCATGACCGCACAGGTCATCGGTACCGTAGATACTACGCGCCGGCTCAGGATCCGGTATGACGGAAACGAGGCAGAGGTCTTTGATTTTGCCGAGAACGGGATCACCTGTCTCTCCCCGGATGATGCGTCATGCAGGCCGCAGTAAAAACGATCGGGATCGGCATCGGTGCGGATGCAGAAAAGGTCATCGATAGCGCGTGCCGCGTACATTTCCCGTGCGATATTGTCTGCTATTTGCGGCCGGGTACCGCGAAAATCCCTCCCGGCCATCCACGTGTGCGGATGGCGGAGAGCGGGGCTCCTGAATCAGCGCTTGTTTCTGACCTGATGGCGGGCGTGATCGATGCGGCAGTCCGGGGCACACTGCCGGCAAACGCCACCCTGCAGGCGCTTAAAGTCGCCGCAGGAGTCGACCACCTCGAACGGATAGCGCTTCTGGAGACTGCGGGCGGGAAAAAATTCCTGTTTGCTCCCGTGGGCATTGATGAGGGGTGGACGGTCTCTGACAAGCTTGTGCTAATCCGCAAAGGCCGGGAGATTGCCCGCCGGTTTGGTCTTCCTGAGAAAGTGGGCGTTCTCTCGGGAGGCCGGTTCGGGGATGTCGGCCGGCATACCCGTGTGGACCGGAGCATGGCGGATGCCGAACTTGTCGCAAAACTTGGCGATGCCGTGCACTACGAGATCCTTATCGAGGATGCGATCGAGTCATGCGGCCTGATTATCGCACCGGATGGAATATCCGGTAACCTGGTCTTCCGTACGCTCGCCTTTCTTGGAGCCGGGCACGGACATGGGGCCCCGGTCGTAAATATCGATAGAATTTTTGTGGATACCTCGCGCGCCTCACCGGATTACACGAATGCGCTATTGCTCGCAGCATCATTGTTAGAATAAATTTTAATCGATTAAAGTGGCTTGTTTTCCAAAATAACCTGAAATTTGCTAATAAAAAATATTCTGCGAAATTCCGTGGCGCGTTTTGCCTGTACGGTTCGGCAAGCCTTCCGATATCATTTTAGTCAGCAAAATGGGGTATTTTCCCAAAAAGTTTTTATATCTACCAATATACTTTCTTGTTGAGGTAAGAAAAATGGCAGATTTACCAATCGCCGCAGTTGTACGCATTGCAAAGAAGAACGGAGCCGAAAGAGTGGGCAGCGATGCAGCTGAAGCCCTTGTGGTCAAGGCTGAAAAGTACATCGCCCAGCTCACCAAGGAATCAAACAAGCTTGCCGAGCATGCCGGAAGAAAGACCATCAAGAAAGAAGACGTTGATCTCGCGTCCAAGTCCAACTGATCAACTCTTTTTTCTTCCGGGCCTGCACTTCGTGCAGGATCGTTTTTGGCAGTCACTTATTGATGTGATGGATTTTTTAATGAGCTAAAAAATTGTTCTTTAGTAAATCCTTATACCCTCTTGCTTCCGCTCGTAAACGACTGGCTGCCGTCTTCCCGGTTCGCGTGCTCGGAAAGCAGGCGTTGTATTTCGTCGTACACTTTCCCCTTGTCCTTTGCCCCGGTAAAGAGGATCCTCGTGCCATCAATGTCGTCCTTGAGGTAGGCCGCTTCGTCGTACACGATGAGCATGATCTGGTCATCCGGCCCGAAGAGATGCTCCTCGCAGTCCCCTTTCATGTACCGTTCGCGCTGCTCCTTTGTCGGCGCAGCATACTTGTTGTCGTACCGGAAAACACCCGTTCGAATCACCCCGTTGTTATCTTATAACCGACATAAGGTAGATCTTTTTTAAGGAATAACATTTTTCAAAGTCCTAACAAGGTTAAGCCGGCAATCCTGATTGTTTTCCCCATTGACATTCAACAGACGGCAGTGAACCATAAGAATCCACTACGCCAGGATACCCGATTGTTACTCAAACTGTCTGCCCGTGTCATTTTGCGGTATGTTCTTGTTCGGTTCTCCCCCGGTAAATACCTGTGTACAAAACAATTAAAAATTCGCAATTTTTTACTGCCAATGGCCGGATGAAAGACGAGACTGATATAAAAAAACAGGATGTTTTTAAATAACGATGATGCCAATGCCCAAAATCAAAGGATGATTATCTCTTCTTCTTCATGATAAAGTGAAAAGCAACATAGACAATGCCGATGATGGCCGCAATAATAAGGGAAAGGTAGACCGGTTGGGAGATGATGCCGGAAAGACCGGTCAGATTTTTCACATTGATTGTGACTTTCATCGGGTCCGAGATGTAGGTCGTATCGAGTGCATCGCGGTACCGTATCTCAGAATCAAGCCCATATTCCTTGATCGTTGCATCCCT
>NZ_JBAYLY010000038.1:0-22950 GCF_041663825.1 Methanoregula sp. | reverse complement strand
GATGTTCAGCGGAACAGTATACGTGCCGGCGGGTGCATCCGGGTTCACCTTTGCATGGAAGGTCACCGTTTTCCGGGTCTGGCTTTTGAGATCGCCGATCATCTGCGGATCGGATTTTATAACCAGCGGGGCGTCACCGGCTGACATCGTGACCGTGACATACTTTGCCGTAGTGGGGGGATCGTCGCGGTCGATGGTGCCCGATGCCACCTGCTTGTTCAGGCTCATGCCGTTGTTTTCTATTACTACCGCAATCTGGATGTCGCCGCCGGCCGCATATTCGTTGGTTCCCGCTGTATACGCAGTCAGATCCGGGCTGCCGTCCAGGTATTTTGTCCCGGCAAGGGCCGGCGCTATGAGGAGGAAGGTAAGTATTATCAGGATAGTTGCTTGGGCTCGTATCGATGCCATAGTGGGTGTCTCCTTACTGCATATCAAAAATGTGTTTTTCTATTGTACGTTAAAGGGTTATGTATTTTCTCCGGTTGTTTGATGAAACTCCTGTAAATACCTCCCGACAGACTTAATATCTAATAATTTTTTAGCGTTCTGTTGCAGATATCAAAAAAATTACCCGACACTGTTTTGAGGTCGTTGCTTTATAGTGCAAACAATTTGCTGTAAAATCAGCGGCATCTGTATGATAATCTGGTACGATGCTGCTGAAATTTATTGCCCGGGTCCTCTTTGTTTCCAGATTATTGTTGGATTGAGGGCATCTTCACTTTTTACCAGCACTTTCTGATACACTACCTCATATGTCATATCAGATAATTTTGGGATAGGACACATGAAAATCAAATAGGAATACATTTCAAATTGTGTTATCTATTTATGAATTCATAGAGAAAAATGAAAATAAACGAAATTGTACAATCGATAAAAAAAGATGCAAATACTCAACAAGGTGAGAGTGCCGACCAGATCCTCCTCGAAACAAGCCCGGAAAAAAGGAGTTTTATATTTAAGTATATCCTGGCATTCACTCCTTGTATCCTGGTTTTTGTCTCGATAATTATACGATATCTCCTGGATATTATTATCAGTACTTTTTCTACAGCCGTGAGCAGCACAATGGGAGATGTAACGGGCTCCGGGAGTTCAATAAATGATTTACTGCTCTTAAACGGAACACTGGCATCACAAGGCGCAACAAGTACACTTTTTCCCGGTTCAATGAATGGTATAAGTTCCGCTCTCTCATATGGGACAAACATATCCGTCTTAATGATTGCACCCGTCGGAATTTTCATTATTGTTGCTGCTATCGGATGGTCTTTGAGAATAGCCGAAATGTGGACCGGCGTTGCTTTGACATTGACCCTGAGCGGGGCCGTTGGGCTTTTGCTCGTTATAGCAACCGGGACCGGGGTCGTGCAGGATAAATTCCTGTTATACCTGCAATGGATCGCATTTCTTGTCCAGCCATTCAGTATTATTGCAACAATTATTGCCCTTGCATGGCTCGAAAAGTTCAGGAAGTCGATTCACTATACGATCACCGGGGCGGGGGTATCTTTTCGTGGAGGCATCTGGAAAAAACAGGAACACCTTCTCCCACACTCCCAGATTGGCATGGTTGTGCTGAAGCAAAACTTCTTTGGTTCCCGTTACAATTTTGGAACGGTAATCCCTGTCAGCAGCATGCGATGGGGTGAAGAAACCTCTTTACGGGGAATTGGTGCAGCAGGGCAAAAGGATAACTTTGGAGGTGGGATCATGTTTGCAAAAGGTCGCGAGGAGGCATCGCAATCTCCCCTCGATTGTCTTTATGGCATACCTGATCCAAAGACCGCACAAAAAATCCTCACAGAATTTTCTTCCCGACAAGCATTACACGAAGCGGAGCAGGTTTCCTATCTGAAGAAAATTTACGAGCAGGGTATTGCCGGCCCTATGACCGGTGGATCCGGAGTACCTTACAAAGTCCCCTCTGTAGTCACAAGATTCCCGGTAAATGACGAGAATATGGCAGAACCTCCCGGAAGAACAGACGCGGATGATAAAGTTTCAGAGGATCAAAAGACTGCAATAATCCGGGTAAATGATCCTGATACCCTGAAAACAACGACTGATCCTTTACGTAATACCATAAGAGAGATTCCTCCGGTTAAACAACCTAAAAGTGCTCCGGTACAAGCAATCCCTCCCGTTGAATCAATACCCGAACTCATACAAAAATTAGCCGAATTAAGAGATGCGGGGATCATCACAGAACAGGAATTTGATGCGAAGAAAGCAGAATTATTAAAGAGAATATGAGGCAGTTGCACAAGTTAAAAAAAAATCAACTCGATAGCAGAATTCGCGTACAATGGAGGATTTTTTTAAACCCTGTTTTTATACGATCTGCGATTAGTTTTGCGGTTGTAAATAGTACAAGCAAATCCTGCATTTTGCCAGTTACAGTACTTCTCTAAATTTTCCTTTGCAAACATCAGAATTTTAACAGGACTTGCCGAAGCGATTCCCGGACCCTTGGGGGTACCCCCACCTGGCAAGCCCGGAGTGGCACCCCCCACTCCCAAAAAGGAGATGTACCCCGACCCCCCGACCAATTTTTTTTAAAGCATGATACCCCCACCCTCCTGTCCGGGCATAAGAGGAGACCTGCCCCCCCTTTCCTGCATTCCCAAAACCTGTACTTCGCGTGGAGCCATCGTCTGAAGGTATGTTTTGCCGGCCGATTGCTTAGTGGGGGCAGGGGCCTCTTTTCTTGCTAAAGGGGTACCCCCGCTCCCAAAAAGGAGAGGTACCCTGACCCCCGACCGATTTTTTAAAAGCATGATACCCCCCCTCTTGTGGCCCGGGGGTGGGGGGGTGGCTGTTAAAAAAGATACTTCCGCTTCCAGATCTGGCTTATACGAATTTTTGGTGGTTCTTCATCTAACTTGAAAATAGAGAAGTACTGAGGTAATCGAAATTCCCAAGGGTATGTGTTCTGATAAATTTTCAACGATATTTTAAAGGTCAATTTACCCAAATGCCGAATTGAAAAAGTCTCTGCAACGACCTAACAAGTAGACCTTTAATTAAAGAGAGATTTTTGTTATGCGGGAACGGTTTTATTGTTGAACTCCTGATTTCATATCCGGGACTCTTTTGAAGGGATATCTCAACAAATCTACTTCAGGACAAACGATGCAATAATTTTAATTTGATGAGTGCCACGCCATGGAATCTCATTTGCCCGCAAAAATTATCCGGTCGCGCCGCCGGACCATCTCGCTTGAGATTACAAAAGATGCGGCCCTGATAGTACGGGCGCCACTCCGGGCCACGGACAGCTGTATTTTAGACCTGGTCCGTGAAAAGCAGGACTGGATCGAAAAGAAGATGGCTGAAATAAGAAGTCGTCCGGTCCCGCAAAAAAAAGAATTCGTCAATGGAGAGCCTTTCCTTTTTTTAGGGAAAACGTATTGCCTCGGAATATTATCCGGCAGCGATACCGGGATCTCTCTTGGTGAAAAACTGTACGTGGGCGAGCGACGGATGCCGGAGATCCGTAATCTCCTGCAGGACTGGTATGTACAGAAGGCAAAGGAGATTCTCCCGGCCCGGGTTGCCGGATATTCCGCAATTCTTGATTTTCGGCCAAAAAAGATCCGGATCTCAGATACCCGGCGGCGCTGGGCCTCGTGCAGCACATCAGGGACGCTCTCGTTCTGCTGGCGTCTTATCCTTGCCCCTCCCGAAGTGATCGATTACGTGATCGTTCACGAACTTGTCCACATGCGCCAGCCGGATCATTCGCCCCGGTTCTGGGAAAAAGTCCGGTCTGCAATGCCAGATTATGAGATCCATAAAGCCTGGCTGCGGGAAAACGAACTAATGCTTGAGATATAACTGCCACGTGGATACAACCGGGCCAGCGTGATTATTTTCCGTAAATGTTCCGGCAGGACGACAAGCATCTCAATATACTCTACTGGTAAATGATAGTTCAGGAAGTATCCAAATGGCGCACGTGCTGGTATCACCGCTGAACTGGGGGCTTGGCCACGCTACGCGCGACATCCCGGTGATCCGGACACTGCTTGCACACGGCCACGAGGTGACGATCGCTGCGTGCGGCAACGCCCTTTCGGTGCTCAGGAAGGAATTTCCGGACTGCCATTGGATCGAGTACCCGGATTACCCGATCCCCTTTGGTTCCGGGCACCTCTTTATCCCGAAGTTCTGCGCGACCCTGCCATTCCTGTTCCGGGCAACGGTACGGGAGCACGCGACCCTCGAGGCGATCCTGGCAAAAGACCGGTACGACCTTGTCATCAGCGACAACCGGCTGGGGGTCTACTCTTCCAGGGTCCCCTCGATCTTTATTTCCCACCAGCTCCACTACCACCTGCCGCTCCTGTACTGGCCGGTGGAGTGCCTCGGGATCTTGGTCAACCAGAACCTCCATGAGCGGTACGACCGCATCATCGTACCCGACAATCCCCCGGGTCCGCTCTCCCTTGCCGGCAAACTCTCCCGGCCTCAAACGGATGTAGCACGTGAACGGGTCTTCTTCTCGGGCATCCTGTCCGGCACCCGACAGATCGCGTGCACGCAGGATCTCGATTATCTTGTGGTGATTTCAGGACCCGAGCCGCAGCGGACGTTTCTTGAAAAGACCATTCTTGCTAACTTAAAAAACCTCGACGGCTCCGGTGTCGTGCTGCTGGGCAGCCCGCAGAAGCCACGGGCAGCGACCCGGATCGGGGACTGGACCTGCGTCTCGTATGTGTCCACGGAAGAGAAGGTTGAGTTGATGAACCGGGCGCAGTGCGTGATCTGCCGTTCGGGATACACGACCATGATGGAACTTGCCGAGCTCGGGAAGGACCGGGCGCTGTTGATCCCGACCCCTGGTCAGACCGAACAGGAGTACCTCTCGTGGTACTACGAGCAGAATGGCTGGTATCATTCGCAGGACCAGAATCATCTGGATCTTAAAGACGACCTCGAGCTGGCCCGGCGGTACCGGGGATTCCCGGCGATGCCAAAGACCTCGGCAAACACCAGACGGCTTTACGACGAGATACTGGCGGAGTATCTGGAATGAGGTACTGCCATGGATGACCTTGTGGTGTCTGGCGTCATTGCCTTCGTGATCTTTTATGCAGGCATTGTGCTTGTGGCGTACGGGATCCTCCGGCTGGCGGTTATGATGGTACGGGCATTCCTAACCGGGAATTATCTTTTGGTGGGCGGGATTGTTGCCTGCATTGCGATGGCGGTCTTGTTGTACGTGGCGATCGGGTTATGGCTGCGGAAGACCGGGATCATCTAAAAGGAGGACCATGACCGGCCGGTACCGGGTCGCGTGATCCTGCTGAAAACGGGTTATGGATACACTGGTCGTACGGATCCTCCCGGCATCCTGATACCGCTAACCAGAACCATCCACAAAATACTCTTGCGAACCTGTTGTTATCAGATATCAGGGAAAGCATGTTTTATAATTTCTGCACGAGGGTAGCACGCAAACTCCGGCGGCCCGGAATTATCAAACCCGATTACCCTTTCCGAATCCCCCGGTAAATCCTTCTCACCGCTCCATACCCCAGCGAGACCGATTTCCCGATTCCAAGATAATCCGGTATCAGGAAATTTACCTGAAATTTTCCCGTAAATGTCATGACGCTGACACCTTTGAGCCGATCTTTCTGGAAATGAAGATTCGTGTCACAGGTAACAGGAGCGGTAACGTCATAATCCAGTGATTTTGAAAGCGAGAGGATGGTATCGACCAATATCTTCTGTACAAATTCATCCCGTGCAGGTTTTCCCGTGAGCTTGTAGAACCTCTTGTAATTTTCCTGGGTGAGTGCAAGCCACGGTGTGGCAAATTCATATGAGTGACTTGTATCCGAAAGTCCGAACTCTTCATCCCGGATGGAAATATCGTGTTCGGCAATCCGGTACGTATCCGGGCCCACTTGTATTTCCCGTGATTCATCGGCAAGCTCTTTGAGGAACACGGCCCCTTCGTTGATGCCAATGACGGTGGGAAAATCCTTAATTATTTTAGACTGCACGACCGGGTACCGGTGGATGAACGTTTCATCTTCCTGCCGGTGGAGTTCGGTATATTCGGCAAACTTCCTCGCAAAATACTCGCGTAGTTCCGGCGCAGAGCCGTGGACCGGACGGCTGGTGTCAAACGTCAGGGTGAGGGTGTGAAGGATCATATCATCAGGACTCCCCGGTCTTGGGGTATGAATCTGGTTTTAGGATTATACCAGATATAACGTTTCATTACATGAAATGGTGCGGATGATAAGACCCGCATTGAAAATGGTTTTGCAGTTTATTGTTGGTCCAGAGGAGCCCCCATCAGATTTTTGTTATTTTGACAGGTTCACACATCTGGTCCCCCTCTGCCGGAAAATCCTAAACCCCCTCGTATTCCCGTACAGGTCACCTACGGTGCCGGAACGAGCCGTGGCATCCGTTCGCCAATCGCAACCACCGTGCCGTTTTTGATCTCCATCAATGTCACGGACTTATCCGGTACCTGCGACTGGTTCCGGTACGATATCGTGCCGGTGAGCCCATCGTACCCTTGTACGGCAGAGAGCCCTTCACGCAGGTCCGCTGATGACGGGGATGCAGTCATTGCCTGTGCCACCACGTTTACCGCATCGTATCCGAGCGCGGAAAAGGCATTCGGTTCCTCTCCGAACTCCGTGTAATACCGCTTGATAAATGCAGTCACTGCCTTGTCATTTGATGACGTGCTGATATCGGCATGGGTTGTATAATAGACCTGGTCTGCACCCGGCCCGATCGTGCCTGCCAGCTGAGGCGAATCAAGCGAGTCCCCGCCAATTATGGGGGCAGTGATCCCCGCTTCCCGCACCGCACGGATCACGGCGCCGCAGTCCGCCGGCCCGCATGCGACAAACACGACATCGGGATGGGTAGTGCCAATCCCTGATTTGATACTGGCAGAGGAATATGTCGCCGCTCCACCCTCATACAGTACGCTACTGGTAATATTTCCCCCTCCCGTAGTGAACCGTTCCGTGAAATACCGTGAGAGAAGGCGCGTATATTCCATCGAACGGTCCGTGATGACGGCAGCCGTTGTTGCGTGCAAATCGGACTCTGCAAATTCCGCTGCTGCTGCTGCCTGGGTGTTATCCGCAAAACAGGAAAGGTAGAGATAGCCTGGCACCTGTGCCGGAAGGAGCGGTGAAGTCGCACCGGACGTAACAAAAACAACGCCGGACTTTGCTGCAACCTGTGCGGCCGGGAGCACCATATCTGAATCGCTCATACCAATCAGTACCTGCACGTGATCTTCGTTGATGAGCCGGGAAGCTGCCGCAGCGATCTCAGTCGTATTTGTCCTGCCATCGTACAGGATCAGGTTGATGTTCCTGCCATGTATGCCGCCGCGTTCGTTTACCTCCCACGCGGCAAGCCGTGCCCCCTGTGCGGAGGGAATATCAAGGGACGACTGCGACCCGTTCAGGTTGTAAATCGCACCGATGCGGATAGTATCGGTAGATTTTAAATTATCAGGGGTCGTAAGCACGATGACCGCAACTAAAATGGCGGCAAGGATCACGGCCCCGACAAGGACAAACAGGAGCCGTCCATCAGATTCAGTTTTCTGTGGCTGATTTTTCTTTTTCATGGATCTTTCCTCATCACAAGTCTTCATGATCCTGTGCAGGGATCAGATAATGGCCTCTCGTTCCTACTATCCGTGGGAAGCGGCCTGCTTTAAGCCTGCCGGCTTTTACTTCTCTCATGCATAAAAAAAGAGAAAACTAAAAAAGCAATTCGACGTCGGATTATTGTTGCACATGACGATCCTTTCAGGGTTGGTCGAAAAAAATGTCGGGATGCACCCTTTTTCAGGCAGGGGCCGTTTCACGTTCACTTGCAGTGGCAGACAGAACAGATCTCCGGCATCTCGCTTGGGATACCCTCCCACTCTTTCCTGCCCTGGCAGAGCACGCAGGCCCGGTCGCCAATGTCTGTACTGTCGGTTACCCGGTGCGTTACGACAATGCAGGGTATCTGTATCTTTTTTACAAACCGGCGCGTGAGATCCTTTACGGCCTGCGTGCTCTCCACGTCAAGTGCGGTGAAAGGCTCGTCCATCATCAGGAGACCGGGTTCGATGACAAGGGCCCGGGCAAGCGCGACCCTCTGCTTCTGCCCACCGGAAAGGTTCCCGGCTTTGACATCGGCAAGGTCTCCAATGTGCATACGGTCCATCCAGAGCGCGACGCGTTCTGCTATGACAGAGCGCCCGATGTGCCGGGCGCGAAGGCCGAATGCAACGTTGTCGCGTACGGTCATGCAGGGAAATACGGCGGAGTTCTGGAGGACATACCCGATCCGGCGATCTTCGACCGGAACGTCGACATCATCTTTAGTCCTGCAGAGACACTGATTATTCAGGGTAATCGTCGCGGTATCGGCCTCAATCAGGCCCGAGATAATATTGAGTGTGGTTGACTTGCCGGACCCGTTTCCCCCCATCAGTACCATAATCTCCCCGGGTTGCACGGTAAGTGCGAAGTCAAGAGTAAAATCGCGGAGTCGTTTTACCATCACTGCTTCAAGCACGTTCCGCCTCCCTCTTCTGGATTATGCGAACTGCGATCATGATCGTAAACGAGATGATTACAAGCAGGATCGAGATCGTCAGCCCGACATTGACATTGCCCTGCATGCCCACGTACACTGCGAGCGGCATGGTCTGGGTCACCCCGGGCAGGTTGCCGGCAAACATGATCGTCGCGCCAAACTCCCCGAGCGCCCGGCCAAAGGTCATGACCGCGCCCGAAATAAGACCGCTTGCCGTCATGGGGAGGGTGACAAGTGTCAGGGTTCGCAGCGACGAGGCCCCAAGCGTCCGTGCAGTCTGCTCGTAGGCCGGGTCCAGCTGTTCAAAGAGCGACTTTGCCTGACGGAGATAGAACGGGGATGCGACAAAGATCTGCGCCATGATTACCGCAAGCGTGGTAAATGCAAGCGGGATCCCGAGCATGTTGAAGTATTTGCCAAGAAGCCCGACCCGGCCATAGAGGACGAGAAGTGCGACACCAGCGACGGCCGGTGGAAGGACAAGCGGGAGATCGATAAGGGTATCCACGACAACTTTTCCCGGGTATGAGTACCGGCAGTGGTAATAGGCAAACGGCGTCCCGACAAGGATAACCACGGCAAGGGTGATACATGTCGTAAAAAGGCTCAGCCAGAGTGCACTTATCACCTCGGGGTCGTGGATGGTGGCAAAAAACATGTCCGGCGAGATCCGGATAAAGAGTGCGAGAATCGGCAGGGCAAGGTACAGCGTAACCCCAACGATCAGGATACCTGCGGCAAGATACGTAAGGTTGCGTCGGTAATTTTTTGGCCGGAACCGTTTTGGTATCATGTGTCCGCGCTTCTTTTCCGGCAGGTCTGCCGGCCGGCCCGGCTCATAATAAAAAAAAGTTGTAATTTTTTAAAGATTTATGGGGAGGTAAATCCGTACTGCGCAAGGATCTGCTGGCCGGCTGAGGAGAGCATGAACTGCTCGAATTCGGCTGCGACAGCCTTGTTGGAGCTCCCCTTGAGGATCCCTATCGTGTAGGTCTGGAGATAGTTGTCCTTCTTTGGGATGGTGATGGACTGGTACGTTCCTTTTGCCGCTGCGGTTGCCGTGGACTGGTACACAAATCCTGCATCAACTTCGCCAAGGGACACCTTGGTCGCAACGGAGGGCTCGGAAGTCTCATAGGTCACGACGTTCTTAATCACTGCCGTCTTCCAGGTCTGACCATACGAGGAGTTTGCACTGTTGTTTATGACCGCAGCTGTCGCGGTACCGACCGGGACGGTACCTGCTGCCATGGCAATCTTCACACCGGGTTTAGCAAGGTCAGAGAGAGACTTGATGTTCGCCGGGTTGGATGCGGGCAGAATGACAATCACGTAGTTTGTCGTCAGCGTCTTTACTGAGTCGTTGACAAAGTAGTTCTCGCTCTTGAGGGTGTTTGTGTAGGCGTTGCTTGCCGAGATAAAGACATCAGCGTAAGCACCAGCTTCAACCTGGGTCTTTAAGGCCTGGGTCCCGTCAAGGTTAAAGACAACCTTATGGGGGGGGTAAGCTGCGGTAAATGCCGAGCTAATTGCCGGGGATGCACCGGATAACGATGCTGCGGTATAGGCGACAAGGTTGCCTTGCGTTGCTGTGTAGGTCGGGGCCGGTGTCGCGGTCGTTACAACCTTGGTCGGGACAGCGGTTGTGGCTGTTGCTACGGGTGTGGCTACCGTGGTTACCGGTACCGTAGTTGCAACGGTGGTGGCCGGGGTACTTGTCGTGCTCTGCGTGCAGCCGGCAAAGAGTGCCGATACAAGCAGGAGTCCGAAAACCATACTGATGAGGGCAAGTTTAGATGGTGTCAGTGTTTTTTTCATGACTTCACAATCCTCTGAATTAATTTTTCCAGATATACTTTCACCGGAGACTAATTAAGAATTTTGTTTTATTTTTTTAAGAAAGATACTATTTGTAGTTACCTTGACCGACCGGGTTAACACAAATAATACTGCGGTATTATGGAGATGTGAGTGTTCCGGGCCCCTGAACGTGGCAAATAAGCCTTTTTGATAGATCAATGTTAAACAATTTTAATTTATTTTTACAAAAAATAAGTACAATCCTAATACTTATATGCAAATACCGCCCAGAATTATCTGGTAAAATACAAGGAACCACGTGTGCCAGATTCGGTTTTTACTGGCCTCCGGTCCCTTTTTCATTGAACCCAAAACAGGCCGCTCCACGAACCGGAAATCATTTCGGTCATTTCTGGAGCGCTATATACGTGAGGAGGATCCCGTCATGATCACCCGGCATCATATGGCACTTGCCCTGATGTGCGCTCTTATTCTCTGTAGCGCCTTCTTTCTGTCAAACCCGCTCATGATGGCACTCGTCATCGCCGGTACCTGCATCGGTGTACTTTTACCGGACATCCAAATGACCCGGCCAAAACATCATTCGCTCCGCACGGTTGCCTGGCTGATCGTGCAGTTTCCCCGGAGGATCTACGCGCCGGCCCTGTGCCGGATCTATTCTCACACCCGGCATCCGGTTCCGGATCCCGCGGATAAAAGGCTGATCCACTCAATTCCCGGTGTCCTGTTTGTGTATGCGTGCACGTGTGTACTCCTGCTTATCCCGTCATATGCAACCGGCAATGTCCTCATTACCCGATCGGCCGCTGCATTTCTTGGCGGTGTAATTCTGGGCATGGGACTCCACCTGGTCGAAGATCTCTGCACGAGAAAAGGTATTTTCCCGTTCTTCCCGTTCAGCCCCTGGATGGTTTCCGGTTCCATCCGTCCCTGCGACAAGACCGATCCCCGGATCGCCCAGTACCATATCCAGCACTGCACGGTGCTCCTCGTTTTTTTCGGCCTCGATAACCTGGGGATTCTTGCACCCGAACTCTTTTTGCCGATCAGTATTGCCGGTCTTGGCATCTGCCTTGGTACCATGGTGTACTTTTCGGAAATCTCGATACGGTGTGATCCCGGATCGGCAGGTGACGTGAAGATACCCTCCCCTGCGAAAAGTACCTGAATGATTAACGATGGCTAAAAAAAGTACGGGCCCATCTGACCTTTACAACGTTTACTTCACTAAAAAAGACGGGTAATCCGGGTCGCTCACTCTTTTGGCCGGTATCCCTTTGTAAAGGCAAGTGTAACGAGCTCTTCCAGTTGCGCTTCCTGCCGTCCTGTTATCCGCCGGCCTCTCTGGAGCAGCCGTCCGAGCTTGACGATCTTAATCCGGTCCGCGTGAGTAAGTGCATCTGTATTGTGCGCCCATTTCATGAGATCGAACCACTGCTGGCGGCTGAATGCCGGACTGATTGTTTCTGGTACCTGATCCCCCCCGGAGGTAGGTTCACCACCGGTTTCACCCGTCTCATCATCACCGGTTTCTTTGCCTGCTGCAATATTCCCTGCTTCGCCAGGTTCACCAGCATCCGGTTCAATGCTGTTATCCCCGGGTGTATCTGTTTCATTATTCACGTCAGGTTCAAAAAGATCCCTTTCTCCCACATCACCCGGAACAGCGGAAACCGGGGTTGCATCCGGTAAGTCGCTGACATCGAGTTCTTTGGACTCTTCAAAGAGGTCTTCAACACTCTGGATCCTGACCTGCGACGCACCTGTTCCTGCGGGGGCTTCGGTCTTTTTTAAATGTGCAAGCGCCGGCTGCTGTACTGGCACCGGGAAATTTATCTCTTTACGGGAAAGTGCCTGTGGCCCATGCATGATCACGGCGGGAAGGTCCGGCCCTTTTGCGACCATCGCGTGGTTTTGTACCGGAATTTCTTCTATTATTGCAGGTGAGATCCGGGTGCTTTTCCTGAGGGCTGCAAGGGCGTCTTTTGCCACTGCACACTCCTCTTGTGCCGCATGACGCTCTTCTTTTTCTGCTGCAAGTGCAGCGTCGGCTTCCTCGATCTCTGTCGAGAGGGCCCGGAGTGCTGCCTCTTTTGTTGCCTGCTCCCGCTCGGCATCGCGGAGCTGTTCTTCAAGCGATCGCTGACGGTCAAGTGCAATTTTGAGATCGTCCCCGAGTTTTTTAAGATTGGCTTCACGGTGCGCGTCTTCTGTTGCCTTTGTACCCGTTATGGCCCGCAGTTGTTGTTCCACCAGTTCCTTCTCACGGGCCACACGCGCGAGCGTCTCCTCTGCCGTACTATGCGCCTCGCGCTCTGATATGAGATTATCCGAAAGGTCCTGAACTTTAGCGAGGAGTTCCCGTTCCTTTGCGGCGGCCTGTTCACATCTGGCATTTACGGTTTGCTCGATATTCCCTTTCGCAAGAGTTACCTCCGAGAGTTTCTCTTCAGCTGTGCGCCGCGCCTCTTGTTCAGATGCGAGATTATCCGAAAGGTCCTGAACTTTAGCGAGGAGTTCACGCTCCTTTTCTGCGGCCTGTTCACATCTGGCATTTACGGTTTGCTCGATATTCCCTTTCGCAAGAGTTACCTCGGAGAGTTTCTCTTCAGCTGTGCGCCGCGCTTCTTGTTCAGATGCGAGATTATCCGAAAGGTCCTGGATTTTAGCGAGGAGTTCACGCTCCTTTTCTGCGGCCTGTTCACATCTGGCATTTACGGTTTGCTCGATGTTCCCTTTCGCAAGAGTTACCTCGGAGAGTTTCTCTTCAGCTGTGCGCCGCGCTTCTTGTTCAGATGTGAGATTATCCGAAAGGTCCTGAACTTTAGCGAGGAGTTCACGTTCCTTTTCTGCGGCCTGTTCACATCTGGCATTAGATGTTTGCTCGATATTCCCTTTCGCGAGAGTTACCTCTGATAGTTTCTCTTCGGCATCATGGCGCACCCGCCGCTCGGTCTCCAGTTCTTCCCGGATCTGCTCCATCTCGGACGCAGCTGAGCGGGTCAGCTTATCGGACTGCGCCTTTGCGAGTACGACCGAGGCCAATTCGTCACTGAGACTCTTATGCGCAGCAGCTGTGGCATCCCGCTCCTGTTCTGCACTCTTCAGATCGTCCCGGGTTTTCTCCAGGTCTTGCCGGACTTCACCGAGACTCGTGTTGAGTGCCCGTACCTCGATGTCCTTTGCCTCCGCAATCTCTTTTACGCTCGTTTCCGCGCCGGCACGCAGGCGTTTTTCCTCTTCAAGGGAGGCGACAGTAGTATCGAGTCGTTCTTTTAATGCCTGTAGTTCACCTGCGATCTGATCCTTAACTGAGGTTATACGCACGAGGTTGGATTCGAGTGTCGTGCTTTTCTGGCGCTCGGCTCCTACCGATTCCGTGAGCGTGTCGTACTTTTGCTGGAGCGTGTCACGATGCTCCATGAGCGTCCCTTTTTCAGCGACAAAACCCGCCTCTTTTTTTGCCGCTTCCTGAGCGAGTTCGCTGTACTGCTGCTCGGCACGGGTCCGGCGGTCTTTTTCTGCGGCCAGTTCATCGGTGAGCCGCAGGCATTCCTGTGACTGCTGCTTTGCCTTTTCGGTGATGTCCTCTACCATCAGCCGGAGATCCTGCTCGGACCGGCCTTTCTCTAAAAGGACGGATTTGACTTCCAGCTCTGCAGCCTCTGCCCGGCTCTTCTCGCCAGCGAGGTCACTCTTGAGCTGCTCGATCTCCATCGAGCGGGTGCCAAGCGCCCTTTTTGATTCTTCATAGTCCTGCGTGAGCCCGGTAAGTTGTGTCTCCAGCGCCTCCCGGTGACCGGAGACCTCTGCGAGTTCTTTTTTTGCCGCCGTCAGATCAACGCGGGTCTGTTCGAGATCCCGGTTCAGGGTCTCTGCATCGCCGCGAAGGGCATGTTCGAGTTCATCCTTTTCAGTCCCGAGCGTACGGATTGTATCTTCTGCTTCTGCAAACCGGGCACGGGTTGTTTCCAGTTCCTGCGTGAGTGTAGCCAGTTCTGCCTTTGTCCCGGTAACGACCGTCTCGCGCTCTTCAAGACGGGAGCGCAGTGCATCTCCCTCTTTTTTTTGCCCGGCAAGTGCGTTTCTCGCAGTTTCCAGATCCCGGGCCTGCCCGTTTGTGATTGTCTGGAGCCGGGCAATTTCCGTGCCAAGTTCGCTGGTCCGCTCTACTACCCGGCGTTCGAGCGTGGATTTCAGGCCGTCAAGCGCTCTCTGTGTCTGTCCCAGTTCTGCGGCCCGGCCGACTGCCATCTCAAATGAGGAGAGTAAGAATTCCAAAAGTTTCCTGCGATCTGCCGTGATCACATAATCGCGGTCTTCGTGATGTATCTTGAACTGCGTTCTGATTTTCTCCGGATCCGGTTTTTCGACCGGGGACGTGAGCATCAGATCGACAAGTGAGAGAAGATAGGGGGGATCATACGGACGCGCGATAAAGTTGTCTGCATTGCTGTCAAGAACGATTAAGAGGTCGCCAAGGCTTGCGACTCCGGTGACGAGGAGCACGGGGATCTTCCAGAGATCATCATCCGTTTTTATCTCCCGGCAGACATTATAACCGTCCAGTTCCGGGCTGGTGGTGTCGCAGATGAGAAGGTTGGGTTTTCCTGCCCGGATACTCTCAAGCAGATCCGTGCTTTCGGTAAAAAGAGTGATCCGGTACCCCTGGGGGGTCAGCTGCCCGATTAGCTGCTGGGAATCCCGGTCATCTTTACAGAGAATGAAGATATCGATGGCACTCTCTCCACCATGGATGTCTTCATCTGTACCTGATGGTTCAGAATTCGTCTCCATTGCTCTCTAACAGAATTAAAAGGCCTAATATTATATCTATGTTTATATCGCCTGCAGTTACCCGAATCGCCGGCTGCACGCATGAGCACCGTGCGTTATTTTCCTGATTTTTTCTGATATTACCTCATAAAAAAAGGGTTTTCGCGTTTTAAGACTGCATATTTCCCCGGTCCACCCAACGGTCGATGAGCGCCCGTGAAATGCTCATGGGTGCGGGAAGCGGCGGGAGGTTGTCACGGCCAAACCAGCCTGCCGAGATAATCTCGTTGTCGTCGATTTCGATCTCACCTTCTGCGTACTGGGCAACAAACCCGATCATGAGGGAATCGGGAAACGGCCAGGGTTCGCTCGCGAAGTACCTGAGGTTTTTTACCACGAGGCCCACTTCTTCTTTTACCTCGCGATGGACGGCGTGCTCCAGCGTCTCGCCCGATTCTACGAAGCCGGCGATCACGCTGTGCATCCCGGCCGGGAACCGGGGCGAACGGGCGAGCAGGATCTTTTCGCCCCGGGTGATGAGAACAATGATCGCCGGCGAGATGCGTGGATAGACAACAAGGCCGCAGGCCGGGCACTTCTTTGCCCGCTCTAAGAAAACCGGCGCGGTCGCAGTCCCGCACCGGCCGCAGAACCGTGTCGCTTTTGCAGACGTAATAATCCTTACTGCAAAGGCTGCTATGGCGACATCCTCGTCCGGTATCCTGCCGTAGAGTTCCCGCACACCGGAGATAACCCGCCCCTCCGGAACGGGGGCACCCTCCGGCAGTTCTGCCGCGTAGCAGGGAACCGTGCCCCGGTGCCCGAGATATTCAACAAGACCGGTGGCGAGGTTGGAGGGCAGCGGACAGGCCTCCGCATAGATCTGCGGTATATCGCCATCGCGGATAGCCACACCCTTGTCGGAAACGAGCACAAAGAGTGCACCTGCCGGGACGACCGCCGGTTCCGGGAACTGCTGGGTGAGCGTGGTGACCGAGAATACGGCACGGTGGGGTTTTGGATCAGTATGAGCGGGGCGGGAGGTCATCAGAATACTCGCGATCGTTTCTAGGAAAACGTTTGTACCGGCCTATGATAAACCAGCGGTTCCCCCCGGCAGGTTGCTCCACCGTATAAAAGATCACAACAATTCCGTCACTTTCTTTGTTCGTATTCCTTATCTCCCCGGAGCGCTAAAACAGTACCCTCTGCCGGTACGAAAAACTGTACCCGGCTTTCTGGAAGTCCCCGATCTATGTCTTCTTTCACCACCTGCTTCATGATTGCCATCGTTTTTATGGCTGCCGTCATTACTGCCGGCTGTACCGCGCAAAACCCGAGTGCCATACCTGTAGCGCAGGTCAGCCCGACCGTTACAGGCACGTCTGCTGCTGAAATTTCTGCGACGCCTGCGGAAACGCCCAACGGGACCAGCCCGGTTCCGACCGCCGCCCACCCGCTAAAAGCCACTCCGTCTGTCCAGACGACCGTGGAGATTCCGGCCGGATCGATCGCGCAGTATTATCCCTATACTTTAAACGGGAAGACCGGTATAATTCCCCTGACGCTCTCGACATCCGTCTATAATGACTACCAGAAAAAAGCAGCGCCTTTGTCGAGCGGGGGAAACGGCTCGTATTTCCTTAGTTACATAAACGATCCCGAACAGCAGCCGGCCATTGCGGCGCTCGCAGCGGCCATCAAAGGCATCAGTGCCGACCCGTCAGACCAGGTACGGATCGCCGCAAGCCTCGTCCAGCATATTCCTTATTATGATGGTCAGATGCACCAGTACCCATACGAAGTGCTCTATGCCGGGAAAGGGACAAGTGGTGAAAAATCGCTGTTGCTTGCCTCGCTCTTAAATGAACTCGGTCTCGGCTCGGCGGTCTTCTCGTTTGCCGATGAGAATCACCTGACAGCCGGGATCAGTGCTCCTTCTCCCTACGATTACAATGGAACCGGCTATGCTCTGATCGAGACGACAGAACCCACCATTATCACCGATGACTCATCCATCTTCCCGTCTGGCCGGCTGCATTCCACGCCGGAAGTAGTTGTTGTCGGGAATGGCAGGTCCATGAGTGCCGTGGCGCTTGACTATAAGGATGCCATTGCATGGATGAATGTCAAAAAGAACAGTGATCATCTTTCGGACATGCAATACCGGCAGTGGGAAGCGCTTGACACAAAGTACGACCTGAGTTACTATACCTGCCAGAAATGCAAACTTCCGGTAACGGCATGATTCTCACATGCTTTTTTTTAGGATCTGTGTCCTGAAATCTGAACGGCCTCCACTGCTCACAAAAAAAGGTTGTATACGTTTTTTAGATTTTCATCGCTTTGATGCGAAGTCTTTGACTTTATTCGGGTTTTTAATGGGGATTGGAACCTCAAGCCATCGCGCTTTGCGACATTACCGGGTGTGAAGTACACTGAATATGTTAAACCTGTCGGCCGAAATATAACAAACATCGAAAACTCTATAAGGTCTTTTTCGATAAAACTGTTGGAATAACCGGTGGATATCGGTTTTTTCGTAATAGAGGATGATGGTTGATGGCTACGAATTTTAAGTGTGAAACCTGCAGTGGTTTTGTAAAACAGACAGAGCTCCTGATGCCCCGGTGCAGTAATGCCGGCGGCTGCCCGCTTTCTGAACCCAAGATCTTCCGGCTTGCACGGCACGGCTGCCCGATCTGGTCGCCGCATCCTTGCGCGGAGTAACCGGACCCTTTTCTTTTTTCAGGCATTTATTCATTGTTTGCCGGATAAAATGCCGACGTAATCCGGGATCGTTCCTCGCGGTAATGGTTTTTTCGCCTCGCATTTGTACCACCGTTTTCTCTGTGTCTTAATACGCCGCCATCCCTTGTTTTCCCGTTGTGATCTTCCCGCTGGAACAAAACCGGTTTGTTCCCCCGATACCGGCCGGCATAAGCGTGCCCGTGCTACAATCACCTTCGCAACCTGCTTTGGACCTTGCGGTTGTTCCCGGATGAACCGGCGATTGCATCTGTGGCCCTGCATCGGCCGTGATAAATACCTTAATAGTCCATACGGCCAAGAGAAAAACAGATGAAAGAGGATACCCGGTGGAAACTGCTTGTGGCCCTTGGGCTTGTCACGCTCTCCCTTGCGCTCTATACCGTCCACTTCCTGATCTTCCAGGACGCACAGCACATTCTGATCTATCTTGTCGGCGACATTGCGTTTCTCCCGATCGAAGTGCTGGTCGTTACGCTGATCATCGACGAGATGCTTGAGTCGCGGGAGAAACAGCAGCGCATGGAGAAACTTAACCTGGTCATCGGTACCTTCTTCTCGACTGAAGGCACGCCGCTTCTTGCCCTGCTCGCCAGGGCAGATCCGAAGGTGGCAGAGTTGCGGCGCGAGCTCGTGGTACGCGATACCTGGACTCCTGCGCAGTTCCGGGACCTGCACGCGTACCTTACAACGCATCCCTGCGGCGTCAGCATCGATCATCTTGACCGGCAGACCCTGCAGGAGTTCCTGTTCGCCCACGAGGAGTTTGTTCTGCGGATCGTGGAGAACCCGATGGTATTCGAGCACGAGTCCTTCACCGGGCTTATGCTCGCGCTCGGCCACCTGACCGAGGAGTTAAAAGCCCGCAAAGGTCTCGCCACCCTGCCCCCTGCCGATCGCGTGCATCTCGAACGCGATGCGAACCGGGTATATACCGCGCTGATCGATGAGTGGCTCCGGTACATGGAATACATCCGTGGCCAGTACCCGTATCTCTTCTCGCTTGCGATGCGGACAAACCCGTTCGATGAGTCGGCTTCTGTGGTGGTTTCATAAGGGGCTGTGTCAGCGGGTGCCGGTAAAAAATATCCGGTCCGGTGCCGGATATTTTCCGGAAATTGCCCGCCCGGAACCCGGGACTTTTTTTTTTAATTTTTATCTGCTGAGCCGGACTTTTTCCGGATTTGTCACAAGCATTTGCAAACTTTTTGAAACTGTTCAGCGGTTAAGTCGCACTATTTTCCGGAATCCCTAACTCAAAACCTGAACTTTTCAAAAAAATATATCGCCGGGCCGGATTGTCCAACTTTTTGCTTTGTAGAATTTATTAAGAATTACCTGACGCATCCGATGGAAGATTTTCGACTTTAAGACCGCGTAGATGAAAATATTGGCATCAATGAACCGTAACTTTCCTTAAGTTCCTTGCGAAGCTCGTGGTAGTCGCCGAAATGTTCTGCATCTACGATAACGGCATCTATGAACCGTGAAAGATCAGTATTCGCGGGTCGGATTTCCAGCCGGTCCTTTTCGTCCACAATAACCACGGAGCTGGTTTTGTGCCGGTTCCGCCAGGCTTTTGGCAGGGTGATGCGTCCCTGTGCATCGACCGGCCGAATCTCCACTTTGGACATAATTATCGTATGTTTTCACCATATTATGGATTTCCTCCCCGTTTGCGGACAATGTGGAACAGTCGAAAGTAACCCCGCATTTGAACCGGGATAATGATGAGGGCTGATGCCTCCTCCATACCTCCGCAAGCGAGAAGTTCCGCCGCCCACGTAGCGGATCAAGCGAACAAATTTTCGGGAAAGATCGCTCCGCCACAAATCTCATTCCACCGTATGAGACACCATCGCAACCGGGGGATGCCCGTGCGGCGGGGGCGCGAGCCCCCAAGAGCACGCTCTCCTGAAGATTTTAGAAAATTCCTGTCGATAAATCACTGAAAAACAGCGTATCTGTCCTCCCGGATACCCTTTCGGTCGTTCCAAAAGCACAATAATAGTAGATCCCCGCTATTTTCGCATAAAACCCGATCGCATTTTTCCCGATCAGGAACCCCCTTTATTTTTCGACCGTAATGCCCTTCCGGTCGCAGGTGAGATCCCGGACAACCTGTAGATCGACCGGTTTTTCACGATTACAGGAAGGCCACTAAATTGCACGGTTTTTTCTTCGTTAAAACGCCCTGTTTCAAAAAATACCGATTTAAACCAAAAATCGTGGAGAGGATTGGCACTATTTCCACTGGAACTTCCGGGACCCGGTTCCGGCCCGGAACCTCTCCGACGGAGAAACGATCATGGAAAACCGTGAGTCCGGCCACACCCCCATTTATAAAGGGAGTCTGTCTGAACAGTGGCGTAGCACTCTACCGGACGTGCGGGTTGGTGTAATCGTCAGGCCCCCACCACTCTATCTCAGACACAACGGTCGGCAGGACACGGAGCCGCCGCCAGACCCGCTCGTGCTGCGTACGGAGCCAGAGTTCCCGGGGGATCCAGGGAGGAAATGGCAGCGCACGGACCTCGCGGAGATCGTCCGGCAGGAGATCTTCATACATCGTGTCCGGATTGATCTGGTACCGGGTCTGCCGGACCCGGACAATACAGGCAGCACCCGGTTTGAAGATAAAAAGATCGTAAGGAAGGTCCGGGTGTTCGTTTGTCTGCCAGCGGTAGCCCATCCGTTCAGCGAACTTTTTTGCTTCGTCAATGGCTGCGGTCGGTTTTCTCCCCCGGGTCATTTTTTTAATGTGGGGGTTGGGGGGTTGAAGGGTTTGTGGTTGGAGTGAAGGGTGAGAATCTCCCAACCCTATCCTAGTATTCATGAGCGAACAACCTAGGAAAATCGTATTAATCTCGGATCGAACGATTCCCAGAAAAAGGATTTATCAAAAGGACTTGAGATTAGGACTATCTATAGCAAGTTTTGAATTCTTGAACCCATTCAGGATTAGTTGATAGATAATCACGAACAATTGCCAATCGTTTGCTTCTATCTCGGCATAGGTCTATTTTTTTTCCAATTGATCTCTCAATTTCGATCTCTAAATTTTTTGGAATAATAAATATTTTTTGTGCTTCAGAGAGACAATAACAAAATGTCGATATAGTATCTAAATTCATTCCTAAATCGTCTCGAAGTTTCTTTCGTAATTCACGCAACGTTTTCTTATTATCGGAATCAAGTAAGACACAAATTTCTACCGAACTTGGAATTGATCTCAATATCTGCAAAAATTGATGAATGCAGTTGTCTTTATTTTTCTCATTCTTTATTATCGCTTTTAGATGCCTCGAATAGCGTCGCGAATGAAAATCAAACAAAAAATCGCGAATAATTTTTTGTTCTCCCCCACGGGTTTTCAATATTTTATCGTGTGAAAATTGCAGATATTTTATTGATAGAGATTTCAAGATTTCTTCTATACACTCTTGATCGTGATCACCCTCACATAAAAAAATATAAGGTCCCGTCAATCAAATTCCCCTTAAATCATTATTGAATTCATACACATTTTTTGTGGCTTGGGAAATATCGTAATCAATCTTTTTTATCATTCCCTTATCTAAAACCATCAGGGAAATCAATACGGTCTTTCCTCTTTTTGATTTATTGGCATAATCAATAGTTTCTTGAATTAGATCATAACTATGGGATGTCATAAAAATTTGAACATTATATTTTTTCGAAAGTAAAAAAATTTGTTCGACTATAATTTTTAAGTAACCGGGATGTAAATGATTTTCAGGTTCCTCAATTAATAAAATTTTATTTTTCGCTTTAATCATGTTATAGACTAAATTTAAGAAAACAAGAACTCCTTCACCATAATGACCATAAGGTAACCAATAGGATTCATTATCTTTTTTGTAAAGGATACCCTCTTCAATTAATTTTTCAAATCCCTCTATTATATTAGACTCTCTTACACTATCTTCGAGATCTTTCAATTTATTGAGTTCTTCCAAAAAACTGGTATCCAGTTTATTTTCATCGGACAATGTAATTACATTACCCTGTTTTGACTTCTCGAATAAGTCTGTATAAAATGTTCGGAAAAAATCAATCCCAAACCTATCGTCAACTCCTCTTTTTTTAGTTTGATGAATTTTCTTTAGTTCTTTTTTAAAATTTTCTTCTGCTTTATCATATTGTCGAAATTTTTTATAATATGGGAAAAAATGGATCTTATTATTCGATTCGATTACTGTCATAAAATCAAAATGCTTGAATATTAGATTTTTTAATTCGTTTTCCTTGTAAATTTTATAAGTTTTAAGGGTTTTTTCAATCAAAGAATTCAATTTTTCATTTGTTGCATTTTGATACTTTGTTTCAATATTTTCAAGACTCTTAAAAAATCTTATTTTGTTAATATCACTCTCTATTATTCCGGTCGTTGCACCATTTTTTATCTCTAAATGGGGATAAACAATAGAATCTGAAGGAATACCCATTGAGAATAAAAAATCAATAGCATGCATTAATGAGGTTTTTCCAGTATTATTCCTGCCAATAATGAGATTGATTTGCTTAGGAGAATATTGTAGATTATCAAGACCCCTATAATTTGAAATGGATAATTTTTTCAGTCTCACCATACCTTATCCATGTTATGAAATGCTATTAAGTTTATCTATCCATAACTCCCCTATTTTCACTCCTAATATCTACTCAATTTTGGCAAATTCCAAAAAAGTCAGCGTCGTCACCCGGCTTGGATAATAATCGGGTTACTCGCAGTGCCAAGGATCGTGATGTTCCATGGGGGAAAACATTTGATACGGTTCGCTCCAACTGTAAAGCGGCACGCAAAAAACATGCATCATTCAGGATCCCATAATGGTATCATATACCCCACAATCCGCAGTAAAAAACAGATCCCTTCCATTATAAACCAACCACAAGATCTTTGTACAATGAGCCTAAAAATAAAAATATGGCAATAATTGAGGGATTTGATGAAGAATCGATCCT
>NZ_JBAYLY010000037.1:0-24844 GCF_041663825.1 Methanoregula sp. | reverse complement strand
GAGGGTGGAACGGAAACTGAGGCGCCTTGGTGTCGCACGAAAAGCGGCGGCCCGGTTCGCGAAGTTTTTCTACGTCTCCATGATCACCATGTGCGGACTGTTCGGGCTGTTTTTTGTTATCCCGCAGGAATTGTTCGAGCCGATCGCCATTGCCGGGAAGATGCACGCGGACACCCGGTATGGTACTCTTCTGCCCGCTGTTTTTATCATACGTCGGTGACCGCCGGTCCGGGCGCTGAAGTGTAATCCTGTACGATACGGATGTTGGAGAGCCTGCCGTCCGCTTCGTGACAGGATGGGAAATTTGCTGCACGAGATACATCTCTCCCCGGGCCGGCGTTAAACGGACAATCGCGGTACCGGGCAGCAGGTACCGGGTGCTAAAAAAAAGGGATGGAGGTTTCGAAGAAAAAGACCAGGGAAATGGTGATGGATGAATGGATGTTTCAGCAACGAACAGGAAGACCGGGGCCGGCCCGGATGCGACAGTAACCGGCGCGGCCGGAACAGACATTGAGAACGAAGAACTGGAATGGGGGAAGCGCCATATCCCGTGGGAACCACCTGTGTACCTGGCGGACCGGGTGACCGCGCTCCACGATATCCCCCTGGCACCGGGCCTGTGCGTGCTGCTACGCCGGCGGCCGCACCGGAAGATCGTACGGCCGCGACCGGATTTTTGTGCAGGAACCGTACCGGATGACGGGGATGAGGATGCATGACCCGGGGGCCACTCCCAAAGAAAGCGATCGATGAGGCCCTGCCCGTTGCACAGGCCCGGGGCATGGTCATCCTCTGCAAACCCGGGGCGGGGAGCGTGTGCGACTTTGCGATCGCGGGCACGGCCCTGACCCCGCTTGTCCGGGTGAAACGGAGCCGGAGGATCCACTGCCCGCTGCCGGAGATAGAGTCGCAGTTTGCCGAACCGCTCGCACGGCTCCGGCTCGTGCCCATTACCGCAGAACGGTGCCGGGAGCTCTGGGTCTGCGGACAGTACGGAGCTCTCCGGTTCTTCCGTGTCGGCGATGCCGGTCTTGTCGAGATCGACCGGGACGGGAGACCGCTGGCGGGTAACTGACAGGGGATGACTAGGAGAGGGAGATCCGCTGCCCCCAGAGCTACCCCGGAGACACAGGTGTGCCGGGTCCTGAAGGGAGACACCTTCAGATCTCTTCATTTCAGGCCCCGTTTACCCTTTTTTGGGACAAAAATAAGTCAGTTTCGCAAAAAAACAAGTCAGTTTCCCGGGTTTTTCACCGTTTTTCCCGGAATTTACGACGGAGAATTCGGAACCGGCACCAAGCGTAATTAGGCTTGTTTGGAGAGAGGATCGGGAAGGGGGATGTGGGTCAGCACGTGGGGAAAACAGAGGGATTGAGACGGGGACTATTGCCCCGGTAAAGGGGTGCCGGGAACAAAAAATGATCATCCCCTGACAAGGGGATCTGCAATGCCTCGGCCCATCTTCGGTTTTTTTATGCCGGGAAAAATCCCGTACCCTGCGGTCCACCGTTCAGGGAACCGGGCAGATCGCAACGGAGTCTCCGGTCTCCCCATCGGAGCTGTGCATGAGACAAAAAAAACAGAACATGCACCGGAGGAAGGGTGCACGTTAGTATGCGCTCACTTCGATCCCGACAACACTCAGGCTCACATGGACCGGCTGTGACTGGTAAATATCATACCGGTAAACCCGGTACGTGATTCCGCGAACAGATCGGTGTTCTTACAAGCCGTCACGTTTGAGTGCAAAAACGCGGCATTCCCACTGCGCAGGGTCGCGTTCCTGAATGCAGATACCGCACCGGAACCCGTCACATCAATCGGGGAGTCTTGCGTACCAGATCTGGTGCCTGCCATTTTAGCAGAGAGGATCTCATTTGTTCACCAGCAACAGGATTTCGGTGTTGCAGCAAGAAAACGGTGTAAACGTGATGAACTACACAACACTAGCACTCACGAGATAAAAAACACAAACATGACCAGCGCCGCAAGCAGCAGGACAATACTGTGCTTAAAACCGCACAGGATACTGTTTGAACTGAACTGGCCGGCCATGATCCCCGAGAACGCACCAAGGATGATCCCGATCCGGAACATATCGGTCGTGTTACCTGCGATATCCATCGTGACGTTCTGCCCTTTGAAACTGGCAAGGAACGGGACATTGAGCTGGTATGCCGTATAGAGATAGATCCCAAAGGAGAGGTAGATGATCATCACATAAACGATGGTCGTGTTCTCCCGCTCGCTCTTGAGTTTGAGATAATGCTCGAAATCAGTAATAGCGATCATGAAGATCTGGCGCAGGTTGGTGGTGATCTCGCTTGCCCGGACAAGCAGGGAAATCGCACGTTTGACCGAGACAAGGCCGATCCGCTCTTCCATCCTGACAAGCGCCGAGTTCACATTGACACCGGCGCTCATGTCACGGGAGGCACTCGATAATTCAGAACTGAGCAGCCCGAGTTTTGCACCGGAAATCCTGTGAATGGCTTCCTGGATGGTAAGGCCGATATCCTTCATGTCAGACAGTTCGCGCAAAAATTCAGGAAGATGCGACTCTACGTTCCTGACGTACCAGCGTCTTCCCTCGTACGCGATTGCAACGGGTGCCATAAACCCGATGATGAACAGGCAGATGACGGCCTCAAACACGTTATGCGGGAAAAGGCTGTCAAATGTACCCCCCATCCAGAAAAGGGCGATGATACAATCGATGATACCGCCCGCAATAATGCCGTAATCATAGGTCGTGATGTATGCACGCAGGGGATGGCGGATCAGGTTGAAGATACGGTTTCGTTCTTTCTGCGCTGTGATACGTTTATAGAACACTTCATCGTCATGGGATACTTCGGGCGACGAAGCAGCAGGCTTTTCGGGAATGGACGAACCAAAGTTGTATTCCACCGTCTCCTTATGGGTGACCTCAAGGTTCTCGGGAGGGAGCATGATCGAGAGCAGCCAGATCATAATGATAGCACCGGCCGGTATGGCGATATACATCAGCGGGACGATCCAATTCATGGAATTCTGGTTGGTCATGCCCTGCGCCACAATCATGATGATGAGCGCTATGGGCCCGGCCACGAATGCGGAGACATATACCTCTGCCATGATCTCGATGGTTTTTAAGACCAGGTCGAGTTCCTGCTTGGCCCGTTCCCGGTAAAACTCGGTCTTTGCCGCGAGATACGAAGAGATGTCCCCGCCGCTGTCAAAGACGATCCCGAGGTCATTTAAGAAATCCCGGAGATTGGCCGATGGCGTGATGCGCTGGAGATCCCGCATCGCAGTGATCAGGTCGTCGCCGAAGACTTCCACATTCCTCACGATGACCCCGAACTCCTTTGAAACCTCGCCGAACATGTCCCGCTCCTCGTAAACCTTGCGGATGATCTCAAATGGCGGCATGGTGGTTGAAAGAGCCTGCATAAAGGAGATTGCATACGGGAGGTCAAGTTCGATCTTGCTCTTTCGTCCCTGCGCCACGATCGCCGGGTAATAGATCTGGACAACGTAAATCCCCGGGACAAGGATACAAAAGAGCAGGAGCCAGAAGAAAATATTTCCTGATGTGACAGATCCCATCTCAAGGGTGAAACCTGAAAAAGCAAAAAATGCTGCAAGTACGATGAAAATAAGGAGCGATGCGGCGAGGTTGATGTGGATGGTGTGGAGATACCGCCCGACCGTTACCGGCATGTGCGCAGACCGGAGGGTCTTTCTGAGATCTGCACCGAATGCAACCATCTCATACCGGGTGAGCCGTTCCTCGATCCCGTTGAGTGCGCTGATGGACAGGTTCATGTCAGTCACTCATATTGTGGATGGCGTTTGCCAGATCCCGGATATCCGGCGGCCTGACCTCAAGCGCCCACGTGAAGAACTCCTCCCGTTTCTGTAACTGGCGCTGAACCTCCTCTAACGACCATCCCCGGTGAGTTGCAATATCCGCAAGAACACGCGAGTGTTGTGCTACCTTCTTGAAGGTGTCACTTTCCATATCCCATTCATAGAGCGGAGTCGACAGGATCTCCCCGTTTGAATTAACATCGATCTCATGGATGGATACGCAGCGCCGGATACGGGTGTTCCCGAACGAGTACAGCGACTGGATGACAAACAGGTCAAGCGCGGAAAACATCACAGGAGAGACGTTGATTGGATCATGCGTCAGCCGGTTGATCGCTTCCTGGACGCTCCCGGCATGGATGGTCGAGAGGGTGGCGTGCCCGGTGTTCATCGCCTGGAAGAGCGTCTGCGCCTCGTGCCCCCTGACCTCTCCCACGATAATGTATTCAGGTCGCTGCCGCATGCAGGCTTTTAAGAGCGAGAAGAGATCGATATCGTCTCCCTTGACACCGGAAGCAATGAGCTCACGGGTCTGGGTAGGAAGCCAGTTCTTGTGAGGCAGCTGGATCTCCCGGGTATCCTCCAAAGAAACGATCTTTGCATTCTGCGGGATAAAGAGTGAGACCGCATTCATAGTCGAGGTCTTGCCGCTCGCCGTACCGCCAGCGATGATCATGCTTTTGTGGTGCTCGATGGCCAGCCAGAGGAATGCGAGGATCTCCGCATCGTAGGTCTTAAGGCTGATGAGATCGAGCGGGGTCATGGGCTCCTCCCGGAACTTCCGAATAGTAAAAGAACTGCCTTTCGTGGAGACAACATCGCTGTAGGTGATCTGGATACGGGAACCATCCGGGAGGGTGGCATCGACCATGGGGTTTGAGAGCGAGACCTGCTTGTTTGCTTTCTGGGCAATTTTTAAGACAAACTGGTTGAGTTCCCCCTCCGAGAATACAACGCTCGTTGGCAGGCTCCCGTAGACCCGGTGGAAGATAAAAACCGGGAGGTCTTTTCCGTTACAGCTCATATCCTCGATCGCGGGATCTTTCATCAGGACATCAAGGGGCCCATACCCGGAGAGATCGCGTTTGAGGTAATAATACAGGATGGCAAGACGTTCCTCTGAAAGCACCGGGTCAAACTGGCAGAAGACCGGATAAATGACCGATGGGTTAAGGTGCTTGTCCAGATTGTTCTCGGTATCATCGTAGATGATCACGTCCCGCAGGTACGTGTAAGTCTCCCGGAGAATGGTCTTTTCCCGGGCGGAGAGGGGCGGTTCGATGATGTTATAGGTGAACCCGGCATTCCCCTGCCGCACGATTTTTACCGATGAATAGGGGGGCGTTACCTCATAGCGGGTGAGCAGGCCGTGCTCGGTTTTTTTCGTGTCGTGCTGCTCCGTTTCATCCGGGACTACCGGTTCAATAACGGGTTTTGGTGAGAAACGTTCAGGGATTTTCTTTTCAGGCACCGGTGGTGCCGTATCCTGCATATCAGGCAAGGCAGATGGGAAAAACCGTATCCGGGCCGATATTACAACAGGTACCAGTGTGGCAAGCGAGAACACGGACAGCACAGCAAGTAAAAAGAGCGGCATCTCCACGAAAAGGACGAGTACACCGGTTCCGATGGCGAGCCCGGCGATTCCTGTAAAAAGAAGAAGACTCTTGCGGGTTGACCGGGACAGCGCAGCGATGGCCTGGCGATACGGTACCAGAAGTTTTTCAGGGATTACCAGGCGTATCTTTTTCCCTGGGGCCTCCGGGGAACCTATGGGTTCTTTCCGGGATGCGTCCGTATCTGTATGGAATAACCGGGAAAAACCTGAAAACCGGCTACTCTGAAGTATGACGAATACTCCAATAATGCCCCAGATAAGTATCAGCGCCATGACCCACTTTCAGACATAAATCCGGGAGGTATACCAAAGCCAGTACACCGCATCTCCGGTAGAAAATGATCCCCCGGTTTATCTTCTACTACCAATTGTGCACAGCCAATAAAATACCATTCTATTTTAACCTTTATGGATTGTTTATCTTTTTTAATTTACATAAATCAATAAATTGAAGTCTTAATGGCTGTTAATCACGCGTTTGTTAACGTCATTTGAATTTTTAATGGGATTTGATGTTCCAGGTTTCAATTTTTTTATTGAGATCATGCGTTTTTATACAATACAAGAGCGCACGAAAGAGGAATTCCTGCCCCGAAAGCGAAGTATTCTGTAAAAAGGAATTTCCTGCACAGGTCAGAGAGAACGCCCCCGTTCTTTTCCCAGCCACGTTTCACTCTCGTACGCTGCTGCGATCAGGTTTTTTGTGTAGGGATCCTTTGGGGTCTTCAGGACATCCCGCGTCGTTCCCTGCTCGACAATGGCTCCTTTATGCATCACCGCCACGGTATCGCTCATCTGTTCAATAATCTGGAGATCGTGGGAGATGAACAGGAGCGTGAGGTTTGTTTTCTTCTGCACCGATTTTATCAGGCTGAGCACCTGTGCCTGCACGGAGAGATCGAGCGCTGCGGTGGGCTCGTCTGCAACGATAAACCCGGGATTAAGTGCGAGGACCCGGGCAAGTGCCACACGCTGTTTCTGTCCGCCCGATAGCTCGAACGAATACCGGCCGGCAAGGTCCGGCTGGAGCCCGACCTGTTCGAGGAGTTCAAGGATACGGTCTTCCTCTTCCTGCGGCCCGACAAGATTCCAGATTTTCATCGGTTCAGCTACACAATTCCGCACGGTCATCCTCGGATCAAGCGAGGTATCCGGGTCCTGGAATACGATCTGCATCCGGGGCCGGATCTGTCGCAGTGCTGACCGGGACAACGCAGTCAGGTTCACACCATCAAACCGTACCATTCCGCTCGTTGGTTCTATGAGCCGAAGCGCGATCCGCCCAAGCGTGGTCTTTCCGCTCCCGCTCTCTCCCACAAGCCCGAGAGACCCGCCTTTTTTTATCGAGAGGGAAACATTGTTTACCGCAATGGTCTTTTGCCGGCGAAGGAACCCTTTTGTGTAGACCTTTGTGATGGCGTCAAGTTCAATCATAGCAAAAACACCGGACCTGGCGTGTACCGCTGACGTCATTAAGCGGCGGATGACGGGTGCTGCACCGGTCTGTTGCGGCCGGGCATCGTGCACAAAACCTGCACCCTTCCGGCAGGTATGCCGGCGAGGGACTCATGCCGGGGATGGGATGCAGTCCTGCGGAGGGAAGCGAAGCGAGGAGTCCCTGCGTATAAGGATGCATGGGCATAGAAAGGAGATCGTGAGTCGGGCCAATCTCTACAATCTCTCCGGCATACATCACGGCAATCCGCGTGCAGAGGAAATACGCGGTTCCCATATCGTGCGTGATGAGGAAAAGCGTCCGGTCTGCCATCTGTTGTTTTATCAGGACGAGAATCTGTGATTTCACTCCTGCATCCAGTCCTGATGTCGGTTCATCGGCAATGACAATATCCGGCTGGCAGGCAAGGGCGATGGCGACCAGGATCCGCTCCCGCATCCCGCCGGAGAACTCGTGGGGATAGCGTTCAGCGGCGCGTTCAGGTTCGTCAAATCCCATTGCGGCAAGCAGCCGGACCGCCTCGGCATGTGCCGCTTTTGCAGGAAGGATCTGGTGGATCAGGAGCGGTTCTGCAATCTGGCTCCCCACGGTTTTAACCGGGTTGAGGGTGTTTGCAGAGTTCTGCATAATCATGGCGATCTCTTTTCCGCGTATCCGCTGTATATCCGGTTCTGCTGCCTGAAGGATGTCGTGTTCCCGGTACCGGACAGCCCCGCCGATCCGGGCATTTTTCGGAAGGAGTCCCATCACTGCCATGCCAAGGACGGTCTTACCGCACCCGGATTCCCCGATGAGGGCGACATGGTCCCCCCGGGCAATATCAAGATTGACCGTTTCCACGGCACGGATACATTCAGAACGGGTCGAAAACCGGACGCTCAGGTCCTCAATGCTGATCAGGTTCATCCGCTGCCTCCTGATGGGGGTACCGTCATTTGTTCCGGGCTCATATCCGGTTCACCCCGACCCGGGGGTTGAATTTTTCCTCGAAACTATATCCAATCAGCGCAAGCGCAAGGGAGATGCCGATGACCGCGATTCCCGGCGGAAGGAGCCACCACCAGAGACCGAGGGCCATACCCCCGGAGGTATACGAGTTCTGGATCATCGTTCCCCAGTCAACGGTTGTCGTATCCCACAACCCGATGAAACTTAAGCCCACCCCCATCACGAGCATGCGCTGGGAGGATGAGACGAATTTCATCATGACCACCGGCATAACGTTTGGCAGGATATGCCGGGACATGATGTGGAAATCCGAGGCGCCGATTGCACGTGCTCCCTCCACGAAATTTGTCTGGGCAATGGAGAGTACCTGCGCCCGGATGATGCGGATGCCATAGATACTGCCAAGAATACCCATCAGGAGACTGATCTGCAGGACTCCCGGGGAAAAAAACGCAGTAAGGACAATGAGCAGGGGAAACATCGGGATCGGCATGAAAATGTCGATGGCTCTCGATACGATCTCATCGAGCAGGCCGCCGTAATACCCGATGACGATCCCCACACTGGTGCTGATCAGGACCGCCAACAGGGCAGAGCAGAACCCGAAGAGCAGGGTGATGCGTGCCCCGTAGACCAACTGGCTGAAAATGTCCTGCCCGAGATCGTTTGTTCCGAGCGGATGCCCGGTGCCGGGAGATTGCAGGGCGGCGCCGGTAATTTCTGTTGGACTATACGGGGTGAGTAAAGGTGCACAGAGCGCGATCGCAATATAGGCGCACAGGACTGCAACACTCCCCCACAGGATGATCTTCCTAGACATCTTTACCCATCCTGATCCGGGGATCGATAAGGGAGGAAAGGACATCGGCGACAAGCATTGCGGCAATCGAGAGGAAGGTATCTAAAAGGAAGATTCCCTCAAGAAGCGGCAGGTCGCGCATCCTGAGCGCTTCTGTTGTCAGGAGCCCGATCCCCGGCCAGGAAAAAACCGTCTCGATGAACACGTTTCCCATGATGATTGCAGCGAACTGGAACGTGGTGATCGTGATCATGGGGAGCAGGGCATTTTTCAACGCGTGGTTCCAGAGAATCCCGCGCTCGTCAAGCCCTTTTGCCCGTGCGGTGGTGATATATTCCTCGCCGATGACCGAGATCATCGAATTCCGCATCACGTAGTAGTTCCCCGTCGCGATGAAAAATGTCATAAGGGCGATGGGCAGGACCGCGTGGTAAAGCACGTCGGGGATACTGATCCCGGATGTCAGGATGCTGATGCTCGTGTACCCCCCGAGCGGGAACCACTTGAGATAAAACGCAAAGACCATCACTGCCATGATCGCCCACCAGAACTCCGGAATGGCCCGGATCGCGATCATGATATTGAAGAGGGCGAGATCCTTTTTTCCCCCGGATTTCCAGCCCGACCGTGCGCCAAGCACCGTGCCGATAAGGATCCCGAGAATAGTTGCGGGAATAAGGAGAACGAGCGACCATGAAAGTTTTTCCACGATCAGAGAGAAGACCGGGACGGAATAGGCATAGGAATATCCCCACTGTCCCTGCAGGATGTTCGAAATGTACAGGAGGTACTGTTCGGTCAGTGGAAGGTCAAGCCCGAACTGGTGATAGAACTGCATAACGGTCTCCTTCGGGAGGGCGTTTGTGAGGGAGAGCAGGTAATTGGTGATGTAATCCCCGGGCATCAGGTGCAGGAGGAAAAACGTGATAGTGACACTGACAAAAAAAGCCGCTCCGCTGTAGCAGAGTCTTTTTGCGAGATAATTCCCGGATATCACACGACTGCCCTCACGGTATGCGGTTTTGTCTTGTGCTGCATCTCAATTTTAGTCCCGGTGATTCATTGTCCGTTCGTCACGCACTTTTTCACGGTGATGGAAGTTGCCTGTTACTCTGGCAGGAAAACGGGACAAGGGAGAAAAAGCTGGGTCCTGGTGCTTCATCCCGTTTCCTCCCGAAAGTTACGATGAATGCACCGGTGTCAGGTTGGTGAGCACTTTTGGATCGAGAACACCATGGTATCCCGGCCCGATATCCCAGCCGGTGAACCGGTCCGACCGGTATGCAACGATGGTGTCGGTTGTGCAGACCGGGACGGATGGTATATCCCGGGCGAGAAGTTCCTGCATCCGGTAGGCGAGCGATTTGATCTTCGTCTGGTTGGGAGTATTCTGGATCTGGCTGACGAGCGCGTTGTATTCAGGATCATTGTAATTATAATAATTCTTGTCCTGGGTGGGTGTGACGGCAAAATTCACCAGTGAATCGGCATCGTCGTGCAGCGTCACGGGGAACCCGTCGATAAAGACCGCGTTCTTGTTGATTGCCGTCCGGTACTGGGTCTGGTCGTCATAGGAGAGCGTGCTCACGGCAATTCCCAGTTTCTCCCAGTCATTCTTTAAGACGGTCACGATTTTTTGTTCGCCACCGTTTGGTGCACCCTTTCCCCCGAGCGGGATGGTGACAGTCACGGGCTTCTTATCCGGGCCGATAAGGTCGCCTTCCGTGTTCGTGGCAAATCCTGCACCCGCGAGGATCTCCGCCGCCTTGGTCAGGTTGTAATCGTACATTCCAACTTCCGCCGGGTTGACGTAATCCCCGGCAAGGCCTGGGATTAAAAAGGTGGTGTCGGTAGTCCGGCCGGTCCCGAACAGGTTACTGATGGTGTCCCGGTCAATGGCATGACTCATCGCGTGGCGGAACGCGGAGTTGTTTGCCGGGTACTGGTTCATGTTGAACGCGACTTCATAGGCTCCCGTGTCGTTGATCGTGTAGAGCCCGATATTTTTCTCTCCTTTAAGGCTTCCTGCAACGGCAGGGGTAATACCGCTTACCACATCGATATCGCCGTTTTTGAGTGCCAGTACCTTACTGTCTGCATTGGTGATCACCGTGAGGATGACACCGGAAATTTCCGGGACCGTTCCATAATACTGATCATTGACGGTATATGCGAAGTAGCCGGCTTCTGCATTTGAAAATTTAAAGGGACCCGTACCGATGAACTGCGTATCCTGGTAGTGCTGGGGGTCGGTAATGTTCTCCCAGAAATGTTTCGGGGATATGGTGATCCCCGGCTGACGCGAGATCTGGTCAAGGAACCCGGAGTATGAAGTTTTCAGGGTGAAGACTGCCGTGTGATCGTCAGGGCACGAGATGGACTGGACATCCTTGAACACAAATCCAAGAGTGAGGTTTTTTGCCTTCATGTAATCGTTGGTGAACTTTACATCTGCGCACGTGAAGGGAACGCCGTCATTCCATGTTGCGTTTTTTGCGAGGTGGAATGTCCAGGTCTTTGCATCGTCAGAAACCTCCCACGTCTCCGCAAGAGCCGGTGCAAATTTGCCGTTCGGAGCCTTAATCACCAGCCCTTCGTAGGCAAGACCACTCGCTGGCACACCGCCTTTCTGCATGACGCTCGTATAGGTCAGCGTGGAGGCGGAATCGACCGGGATGATGACGCCGGTAGTAGATATGTGCGTCTGGTTTCCTGTTCCTGCGGCTGATGATGCGTCACTTACACACCCGGAGATGGCACAGTATACCAGGATGGCACCGGCACACAGGACAAAAAAAATACTGGTGCACCGCTCGTTTTGCAGCATGGAATGATTCATCTCTAAAAACCTCGGACGTCCTGTAATCACGGAATCGTAGTGATCATTCAGATCCGGAGTTATTTAACAATTTTTCTTTAATCTTTCTGGAAAGTACATCATTAGAAATTTACAATGCGGGTTGAACAGTCCCGTTTCAATAGTAATCGGGATTTTTAGTGCGGTCCTTTATTTCAGATGGGATTAATACCCCCAAACCCGGGGGAGTGATAATCACTCAATGTCCATGAGGATACTTTAGAGAATTACTGATTACACCGGATGAGAAGCCTCCGGAACAGGTTTGACCCCGGAAAGACCCGTGTACCCTGGCAGCGTTCTTTTAGCCCGGGGTCCTGCCAGGATTTTTTTATGACCATGGGTACCTGCGCGGGAACCGTCCCTGAGATCCGGGGATACACCCCGGTACATATCCCGATGTTTATATTTTATGATTAACAATTTTTAAAAATAAACCGTTTTAACAAAACTTATAAGATCGTGCGTACAATTTTGAAAAGATCAACATGGGTTCAGCACACGATATCATGCAGACATTTGCATACAAGGAGATCCGTGCACATTTCAGGGAATATGATGGATGGGAGTGTAAAGAGGTTCCATCGCCGAGTACTCGCGATATGACCTGCATCCTTTCCCGGGAGGTCCGGGGAAGGAAAGAGTCCGTGGCTCTTGTGGTGTCCTACGATGAAGAGCCATCCACGCTGTCGCTTGAGGTATTGGCCGCCTCCTTAAACGGAAAGGCACTCAAAGGACAGTACCTGATCGTCCCGAAAGCCGCCAACGTTTCGGCCATCCCTGAGCCGGTTCATGTCATCACCATGGATGCGTTCGGGTTTGTGGAGGGAAAACTGGTCTGGCTCACAAAAAAGAAGAACGCAAAGCACTACCCGCAGCCCGAAACGCCGGCGAAGGCGGAAGCTGCCGTTTCGGCCTGCGAGCCTCACGTGGCGTGAAGAGGAAAGCATCCGGAAAAAGGGTATTCCGGGTAATCTCCCCGGTCTGCCAGTTTTTTTTATTTTTCGCAAACGCTGGTGAACTTTGTCATGAAAATTTTGAAAACTTCAGACGATGGAGCCGGCAAATGGAAATTTGAGTTTGGAGTGCAAAATTTTCATTGCTTTGGTGCGAAGTCTTTGACTTCATGCGGGTTTTTTTGGAAAGTTCACCAACCTTGCCGGACTTTTTTATAAAATCCCGGTAACCTTGTTGGACTATTTTCAAAAAGTCCGGTAACTTTGCCGGGCAATTTTAGAAAAGTCCGGTAACCTTGTTGGACTATTTTGAGAAAGTCCGATGACTTTGCCGGGCTTTTTTTGGAAAGTCCGGTAAAGTCCCTTGGCAGATCAGGAGTGGAAAGGTGTGTTTTTGACCCTCTTTTTTTCCGGAAAGTTCGATAACGTTGCCGGACAATTTTTAAAAAGTCCGGGAACTTTGGCGAGATTTTTAGAAAATTCCGGTAACCTTGTTGGACTATTTTCAAAAAGTCTGATAACTTTGGTGAGCTTTTTTAGAAAAGTCCGATAACTTCACTGGACTTTTTCCGGAATTGCCTGCCCGGGGCCCGGAGTTTTTCGGAAAAGAGCGGGGTTGGCCGCACGATCTGGCGGGCTTTGGAAACGGGTTGAGAAGATGGGGGCTGTCGCCCCATATCCCCACGAGCGAGCAGTGCCGCCGCCTCAAGGGATCAGGTGAGCGCACGTTCATTTGAGATTGCCGGCCATCCCCTGTTTGATCATCTCCATTGCTTCCTGGATTGTCTCCCTCGCATCCTCGCGCTCAATCCGGTAGAGTTTCTGTAAGGGGCCAAGGGCCCGGGGATCCCCGAGCATGCCCAGTGCCCAGGCAGCTTTTAACCGTACCCGTGCATCGTCATCCCACAGGGTGTCGATCAGCGGCTCTACGGCCCGGGGATCTCCCAGCCGTCCCAGCGCTTCCGCCGCATTCCACCGCGTCCCTTCATTATCGTCGGAGAGCTTTTCAACCAGGATTTTAAAAGTGTTCGACGTAATTTGTCACCTTCACCCGGGGGTTTGATTCTATGTAGTGCAACCTTCCCGGAACAAACACCGCAAAACCCGGGAAAAACAAATGTATCCGGAAACACCGGATCGATCTCCCCCAATCCAAAAATCCAAAAAGAAAAAATCCGGGCCTGTTCCTGGATAAAAAAATTACTCCATCCCATAGGGCTTATTTACCCGGAGGCAGTGCGCCAGATCGGCAAGGATCGGCTCGATCGCTTTCTCCCTGCGGTACCGCTCCGCCATCTGCTCGGCAAGGCTGCCCTTATGGATCCGGCTCTCAATAACCGGAAGGTACTGCCGCTCTTCAGCGGTTGCCTTCTGCCATGCACAGCGGTACAGCGCTTCAAGTTCCGGCCGGAGCCCGGCCGTGCCCTTCTCTATCGCCGTTTCCGTGAGTGCGAGCAGCGCGTCCTGGTCGCTCTCGACCGGGAGCGTCGGGCAGCGCAGGAGCGAGGTCACCAGCGCAGCGACTGCCATATCGGAGCGGACGCACTCCTGTTCGTCCGGCGCCTTGATCTCCAAGCAGCCCCGGGAGAACCGGATGATAATCCCGCTCGAATTCAGCCATTCCTCACAGAGGATCCCTGCATCCCGGGCCCGGAGTTCTTTATAAATCTGTTCCTGCGCCTTCTGGTACTCCGCCACCGACCTGATCCGCTCCGGGATGATACCGTTACAAATCTGCGGGATCTCCTTCTGGTTCTCCCGGTAATAGATGAGCCGGTTATCCATTGTCCCGGTCAGACTGCCCTCCACCATGGGGGAAGATGCCGTGAGCGCAACAAGATACGGGAGAAGGGTGCGGATCCGGTTGTACTGCATGAGCAGGTCTTTTTCTCCCGCGTACGAGAGGTTGACCTGGAGCGCCTGGATGTTGAGCCAGCCGTGCTGATGAATATTAAAAAGCCGGTCATAGGTCTCGTAGTACTCCCCTTCATCGTGATCCCAGACGGCAGTCCGGTCGAGCGTCACGGTAGGATGCATCCCGAGCCCGAGAAGGTGATACTGCGTGGGGAAGATATGGTAGAATTTCCTGATCCCCGCCATGAGCATCGCTTCGAGCGCCACCGGGCCGGATGCCGGTACACGCGGGAGAAATTCGAGCACGTGTTTCTGGAGTTCCTTCCCGAGTTTTGTCTCACCAAAAAGGATCTCGCTCTCAAAACTCCCGCAGATCGATTTGATGATCTGGTCGGAGACGGGAAGTGCCGTAAAATGTGCGTCGTTCACCGAGTATTCGTGTTCTGTACCAATCGTCATACGTACCGGGGTCCCCGGGGGATCTCCACAACCAGATCCGTCTCGGGCTCGTCAATCCGGTTGATCTCCGCGATCTCTGCATCCGTGAGGTGTGCGACGAGATGTGAGATATTCTTCAGGGCCAGGTCGTACTGCTGCCCGTACGCCTCGGGAACCTCTTTTAAGAGCGTGACGATAGGGCAGATAGACGCGTGCTTTAAGAAGATCCGGATCGTGTCGCCTTCCACATCGAAGGTAAACGGCCCAGCCCGGCAGGTCTCAGGTTTTATCGCGTGGATCATGCACATGCCGTCCTTCATGAGGATGCAGGTATTGTCGGGATTTGTCCGGAGCCTTCGGTACCCGTTGGTCTCAAACGCAGCCGGGGATACTCCCGCTGCGATCAATCTCTGGTGGCAGTTCATGGATATGGGGGGATGCGCGTCATCGCAGCAGTGCCCCCCGCATTTCATACAGATATCTTCAGCCCGAAGCGGCCAGTTTTCCGTCACTATTTATCACGCTGCAAAAAGGTGGTCGATGATCCGTTCGTAGACCTGGGGATAACAGGCATCCTCACCGCTCTCAAGCGACGGGTTGTCGTTTACCTCAATCACACGGGCATCGCCGTTGTTGTTCTTGATATCTACGCCATATAGTCCATTGCCGATCGCGTCTGCCGCGTCAATCCCGAGCTGGATGACATTTGGCGGCACCGCAATCTCGGGCACGCTCTCCACGCCGCAATACACGATATGACCGTTCACGGAGGCCTGGATCTTAAAGGTTACCGAGGGGATCGTGTACTTACAGGCATACAGGAGTTTCCCGCCAAGCACACCGACCCGCCAGTCGTACGTGCTCTCTACGAACTGCTGGACGACGATCCAGTCCGACATCTTGATAAACCGTCGGGCGACCCGGAAGAACCCGGCGATGTCCGTGACCTTTTCGACCCGGAGAGAGAACGAGGTCGAGGGTTCCTTGACGATCAGCGGCGTCCCCAGCGTATCGAAGAGCTGCGAGACCCGTTCGACCGAGAGATCGTTTTTCGAGAGGAAGACCGTCTTCGGGAGCGCGACGTTCTTTTTCTGGAGGTGGGAGTACATGTTGATCTTGTCGCCGCAGATCTGGATGGAATCCGAGTCGTCGATGACCGGGATGCCGTGGAAGTCGGCCATGCGGGCGGCGACGTACGTGATATTCATCGGGTCGGTCCGGGCCCGGATGAAGAGCGCGTCCATTTTCGGGATCTTGTTGATGTCGACCGGGAAGAGAAACTCCACGTCATGTCCCTGATTCTCAGCCACGTCCCGGCAGTGGATCAGGGCGCTGAGCTGCTCGGCGTTGGAAAGGGTTTTTCTATCAACAAATATTCCAAGCCGGGTCATAAAAACTCCTGCTCGTCCCGGTATGCGGCAAGGAGCGCGCGCTCTTTTTCTGTGAGATGGGTGTAGCGCGTGGGTGCCAGGGACGAGAGTGCGATCTGTTTTCCGGTCCTTACAAAGACCATGCTCACGAGCGGGATGGAAAAGAGCTCGTAGATCATCGCTGCATATCCGGCGATCTCTGCACAGCTCCCCGCGGTCCGGCCAAAGACCGCCGTGCAGGTATGGATGGTTGCGCCATCGTCGAGTTTCTGGTAGCAGAACGGGTACTTGCCCTTATTCGTGATATGCTTGACGACGTCCTTTGCCTGCTCGTTGTCCTGCACGACAAAGAAGTCAGAAGCGGTGGCAAAGTAATTGAGCCCGTAGAGGATCGCCGGGAGCGGGACGTAAGCCTGCGAGATGCCCCACTCCATGACCGGGATGCCGGTAAGTTTTGCCCGCTCAAGACAGATGGGTACGACGAATGCATCGAGGACGTTGCGGCTTGACGGGTGGATATTTTCCCCGGAGAGTTCACGTTCGAGGATGGTGTAGTAGGCCTCGGTCTTATACGAGTAGTCCTCCGCGATGACATGGTATGCATGGTCCCTTCTCACAACGGCAAGGGAATCCCGGGTCATCGCCGGTTCCTTCTTTGGCACGGGGTGGGCATGAGGTACACCGGCCTCGGCCCGTGCGTGTATCTGGGAAAGGAGTTTCTCCCGCGCGGTCGCCCGTCGGTTCATGCCGGGCCGGGCCAGGGGATTTGCGGGACCTGATGCAACCGTACTCTCTGTCTGTAGCTCGTCCCCGTGCTCCCGGGGCTCACTCCATCGATCGTTCATCCGCAGATCAGCTCGTGTTCCACCCTCGCAGATGTATCCCGGGGGCCGGGGATTCCCGGTACAGATCTGCCCAGGGAACGGTGGTCCCGGGCAGAATGAGTGAACTGGGCAAAAGCATGATCCAAAAACTCACGCGCTGCATCCATTGTACAGCGTGTCATTACAAAAGAGCGGGAAAACGCGAACCGTTTAGCCACTTCATCATCGTCGTCGTTGCTGACACTGACGGTCATGTTCAACACTAATCCAGCACGAAAGTGTGGACTATTCTATCTTCCTCTATAGGTGCAGGGCTTTAAAAGAATTTTGCACGGGACCATACCTTGGGATGACTACTGTTCATAATAGGCATCACGGGGTGGGGAACGGGGTGGTTTTCGGGGACCATGCCGCGCACGGTCCGGGCGTTCATGAATGAGGACTCCCGGAGTTCGTACGAAGGTGACACCCCCCTCCCTGATATATAAGAAGGGGGTGGGAGGTCACGCTTCTAAAAAATTGGTCGGGGGGGTGGGGTACCTCTCATTTTTGCGAGTGGGGGGTACCCCACGGCCCGATCTTTTTATTTGGATAATCAGTCTGTGCCATAGATACGGGGGGATGTCAACTTACGTCCTTACCGTATATCCCCGCTCGTTGAGCACCCGGATCACCAGCTTATCCCACCGGGCGTCATCCTGCTCATTCACCGGGTCGATGCACTCCTCAAAAATACGGGAAACCAGCGGATCTTCCCAGCAGAGATACCGTGAGAACATGATCCTGCCCACCCGCCGGCCGGTACTGTTGACGATAAGCATCCTCCAGCAGCCGTAGTCCCGGCAGATTTCAGGCCGGGTCAGGTGCACCGTGCAGAACGCCTTTTCCGAGCCCGGCTGGTGCCGGAAGAACGGGCAGGCCTCGGGGAGTTTCGTAAAGATGCTCTTGTCATCATATAGAGTGTACTTATCGGCATCCACGGTCACGACATCAGACTCGTTCGTGTACCGGTTGAAGACAACGAACTCATAGTTCCCGTGATCTTCGGTGATGCTGTGCACCAGCCCAAGGTGACTGCAGCATTCCCCGCACTGCTCGCAATAAAAGACCATGCGATTTTTTAGCTCCTTATTATATTCCGGAGTAAGCAGTCTGCCTTTTTAAGAGCACCGGTATTACGTGTGCCCTGCCGGAAGGGAGGCCGGAACAGGGGAGGAAATGAGGCTTACAGGAGAGAACAATTCCGGCACGTTGTCGTAGGGGATAGTTCCCCAAGGTTTTATACCGGTCTGGTACAAAACTAATCCTGTTTCATGGATATTCTTACCATCGTCCTGACCATCGCCGGGCTCTGCCTGTTCGAGACCATCACGAGCATTGACAATGCCATTATCAATGCCGAGGTCCTCTCGACGATGTCGCAAAAGGCGCGGCGCTGGTTCCTCATCTGGGGACTGTTGTTTGCCGTCTTTGTGATCCGGGGAGCGCTGCCGTGGCTGATCGTCTGGATATCCACCCCGTCTCTTGGGCCCGTCGGGGCGCTCACCGCGACGTTCTCAAGCGATCCTGCCGTAGTCGCCGCAATCGAACAGTCTGCGCCCGTGCTGTTGATCGGCGGCGGCGTGTTCCTTATCTTCCTCTTCTTCCACTGGCTCTTTTTAGAAGAGAAGGCATTTGGTCTTCGCGGCGAGCGTTTTATCGCAACAAAAGGCGTCTGGTTCTTTGCCATTGTCTCTATCCTCCTCGCGGTCATCGTCTGGCTTGCACTTGGGAAAAACCCGATGATGGCTTTCGGGGCGGTAATCGGGTCAACCGCGTTTTTCATTGTCCACGGTTTCCGGCAGAATGCCGAAGAGCAGGAACGAAAAATGGTTTCGGGCGACATCTCGGATGTCAGCAAGATCTTCTACTTAGAGATCATCGACGCCACGTTCTCCATCGACGGCGTTCTGGGTGCCTTTGCCTTTACGATGGCAGTCCCGCTCATCATCATCGGAAGTGGTCTCGGGGCGTTCCTCGTCCGGGAAATGACAATCCGGAACGTGGACTCGATCAAGAAGTACCGGTACCTGAAAAACGGTGCGATGTACTCGATCTTCTGCCTTGGGGTCATCATGATCCTCGACAGTTTCGGCTTTGACATCCCCGCTTTTGTCTCGCCGGTTATTACGTTTGCGGTCGTCGGGTACTTCCTGTATATGTCCATCAGGGCCGGGCCGCCGACAGAATCCGCGTGAGATTACAAAGACACAAAAACTTGTCCTTGAAAAGAAGAGATTTACCGCGACCCGTATGACCGCACATGGTCACGGGAATTACGGTACGGTTCAGAAACCGGATTTTTTTCATCGTACATTCTCATATCAACCCGGCCGTACTGGTCACGGTCCTTCCCGACAGGACAGACCTTGATACAGCACCCGCACGGGGAAAGAAACCGCTGGAGCAGCTCCTCCGACCGGGTGGCGCATGCGATCTTGTCGGTGAGTTCCTGCGGGTAACCACCTTCACGGACCGCAGAGACCGGGCAGACCTTAACACACCTCTGGCACCGGGTACAGAGCGGGTCTTCAAGCACCCAGTCAGCAGGGAGTTCTGCAGCGGTCAGGACGGAGGTAAACCTGACCCGGGGGCCGTACTGCGGGGTGAGAAGCATGTTGTTGAGCCCGAAGTTCCCGAGTCCTGCGCAATATGCCGCATGCCGGTGCGAGAAGAACGCAAACGGTTTCTCCTTAAGGACGCCAATTGACCCGTACCCGTCCCGGGGCACCCAGACCGACGGGTAGCCTTTTTCAGAAAGGAATGTCGCGATGCGATAACCGCAGGAGTCCAGCTCGGTATTGACTGTCCGGTACAGTTCATGGTACCAGAGGGAAGGGGCAGTATCCACGATGGGCAGGCTGACCGGAAACCCGATCACGATCACGGTTTTTGTCCCGGGAAAGACGGAGGCAGGCCGGAATGCCTCCGGCACCCACGGTTCAAACGGGGGATCATTCCAGCGATCAGCCGGGGCAAACCCCACGAGGGGGATGTCCATATTGTTGCATTTCCGGAGGATCTGACGCCGGAGGATCGTGCTCATGGATCAACGGTTGCATGGGTAAGAATAAGAGGTTGTCCATGGGTCATGGATATACGGGAAAAAAGAGCCGGGTGCCGGGTGCTCACCAGACGACACCATGGATAATAAACACCCAGTACAGCGCGACTGCAAAGATCCCGCCTCCAAGCGTCGCAAGGAAATTTGTTCCCGCGTTGCCCAGGTACCCCTTGTTTTCCAGAACCGCCCCGACAAGGCTGTCAAGATTGGTACCGACAAATCCCGTGATCGTGCAGATAACCATCATCCACGGAGTTATGAGGTTTAACTCCAGTGCGACGAGCGACACGACAAAACTCCCCAGTAATGAAACCAGTTCCCCTTTTAGCGAGACGCCACCGTTGGTACCGATCGGCACTTTGCGCAGCGTTGTTATCAGGTAGGGAATCCCGCCGGTCACGCCGATCTCGCTTGCCATCGTATCCGCCGCCGCTGTGGCCACGCTCCCAACGTACATCACGATAAAGATCGGCTGGACGAACACGCCATACAGCACTGCCGCCGCGCACGCAACAATCCCGTTTGCAAAGACGTTCCTGTACCCCCGCGCCCCGCTCTGGCCCTGCTCGACGCCAATCCGTTTCTTGTACTCGAACTTGTACCGGGTGCAGACCGAACCGAGGATAAAGAACGAGAGCATGACAAGCAGCCATGTAGCGTCGGCAAAGACCAGCAGGATAACCCCGACAAGTGCAATCGAGAAGAGCCCCGAGAGGTCGGCAGTCTTCGCCCGGAACGCGAAGTACCCGAAAACAAATGCGATGGAGACCGCGACAACAACAATCTCAATGTCGACCGTATAATTGAGTTCCTTTATCAGGTACATTGTCATCGCGATACCGATCCCTTCAATGACGAGCGAGTCCTCGAATTTTAACAGGATCACTTTTAAGAGCACCGCAGCGATGATACCAAAGATGACCATCAGGAAGGCTTGTTCATGGAGGTACACCATGACGAGCAGCCCCGCCCATGCTGTCGTGATGACGTAGTAAAAATACGTATTAAGATCGTCGGCCCCGGTCTGGAAGACCAGTTCGCCAAGGGTCATCATCGCAAGTGTTGTCGCAAGGACAACAAACGGGAGGAGATTGACTGCGTAGAGACAGGAAAGAATACAGAATACGTAGGCCAGGTATTTTGTACCAATGAAGCGCCAGAGGATCAGGGAAAAGAGGATAATAATAAGCGCCATCAGCCAGTGGGGTTGTACATAGGGGCCGACAAGAACTACTCCACCGGCGAGTGCCGCTGCATATCCCAGTCCCCGCTGCTTCGCCATTGTTAAAGACATTTGTTTTCAGATGTCAAGAGCCTTATCGTTATTTTCTTTTGACAAATCCCGTTTTTACTTCCCGCTTTTCTGGTATCGATACGATCACTATATTTTATAAAACGACCAATCCGGTACGGAATGGTTTCGTCTGATCAGCTGCCAAAAAACTATGATTTTGCCGTGGTGGAAGAGCGCTGGCGGAATACCTGGCGCGACGAGGACCACTATTTTGACACGAACTCGAAAAAGCCGCAGTTCGTGATCGATACACCCCCACCCTACCCGACCGGCAATTTCCATATCGGTAATGCACTGAACTGGTGTTATATCGACTTTTTCGCCCGGTACAAGCGGATGAAAGGTTACAACGTGATGTTCCCCCAGGGGTGGGACTGCCACGGCCTTCCGACCGAGGTAAAAGTCGAGGAACTCAACCACATCACGAAAAACGATGTCTCCCGCGAGGAGTTCCGGCGGATGTGCCGCGAACTCACGGAGAAGAACATTGAGCAGATGCGGCTCACGCTCCGGCGCATGGCGTTCTCCACGGACTGGTCGAACGAGTACATCACGATGACGCCGAAGTACTACTCAAAGACCCAGCTCTCGTTTTTGAGGATGCTTAAGTCAGGCTATATTTACCAGGACGAGCACCCGGTCAACTATTGCACCCGGTGCGAGACGGCGATCGCGTTTGCGGAGGTTTCCTACGAAGACCGCGAGACGCAGCTCAACTTTTTTGATTTCGACGGCGTCGAGATAGCAACCACCCGGCCAGAACTCCTTGCCGCCTGCGTCGCGGTCGCGGTGCACCCGGCAGACGACCGGTACCATAACCTGAAAGGAAAATCCCTCACGGTGCCGCTCTTCGGCCACGCGGTCCCGGTCGTGCAGGACGAGGCAGTCGACCCGAAGTTCGGGTCCGGTGCGGTCATGATCTGTACGTTCGGGGACAAGCAGGATGTCCACTGGTGGAAGCAGCACAACCTCCCGCTCAGGAAGGCCATCGACCGCAAGGGGAAGATGACCGATATATCTGGGAAATACGCCGGTCTTTCCACCACTGAATGCAGGAAGGCCATCCTCGCGGATATGAAGGCGGCCGGTATCCTCAAAAAACAGGAGAAACTGGAGCAGCGCGTCGGTACCTGCTGGCGCTGTAAGACGCCAATCGAGATCCTCTCGGGCCGGCAGTGGTTCATCCGGATCAAGCAGCAGGAGATCCGGGACGCAGCGCACCAGATCAAGTGGTATCCCGAGCATATGCTTCTCCGGATGGAAAACTGGATCGACCAGATGGAGTGGGACTGGTGCATCTCCCGGCAGCGGATCTTTGCGACCCCGATCCCGGTCTGGTCCTGTAACAAGTGCGGCGAGATCGTGGTGCCGGATGAGAAGGATCTTCCCTGCGACCCGACGCTTACAAAACCCAAGCACCCCTGCCCGAAGTGTGGCGGGAACGAGTTTACCGGTGAAGAGGACGTGCTCGATACCTGGATGGACTCGTCCATCTCGGTCTTAAACGTGACCGGCTGGGACGGTTCAGGAAAGCCGAAGATCTTCCCGGCGCAGATTCGGCCGCAGGGCCACGATATCATCCGGACCTGGGCGTTCTACTCGATCCTGCGCTCGGTCGCGCTCACCGGGAGCAAACCCTGGGACCAGATCCTCGTGAACGGCATGGTGCTCGGCGAGGACGGCTTCAAGATGAGCAAGAGCCGGGGCAATGTGATCGTCCCCGAAGAACTGGTGGGACGGTACGGTGCAGATGCGCTCCGGCAGTGGGCGGCAACCGGCGCGGCCCTTGGGTCCGATATCATGTTCTCCTGGAACGACGTGATCGCCGCGTCCCGGTTCCAGACCAAGCTGTGGAACATCGCGAAGTTCGCGCTCATCCAGCTCGAAAAGGAAGGCATCGATGAGAACGCGCCGGTGACGGCACTTGCCGACCGGTGGCTGCTTGCCCGGCTCTCCGACACGGTAGAAACGGTCAGCGCGAGGATGGAGAACTACGAGTTCGATGAGGCGCTTAAGGCGATACGGGAATTTGCCTGGGACGTGCTCGCCGACAATTACATCGAGCTTGCGAAGGGACGGCTCTATACTGAAGGCGCGTCGAGAAAGAGCGCCTGCCGCGTACTCTATGCCGCGTACGATGCGCTCTGCCGGATGCTAGCGCCGTTTATCCCGTACTTTGCCGAGGAGTGCTACTCGTATCTTAACAAGGGGAGTGTCCACAAACAGCCCTGGGTCTCGTTTACCTTTGACGATCCCGCGGCCCGGACCGAAGGCGACCTGCTTGTTAAGGTCGTCTCCGAGGTGCGCAAGTACAAGCATGACAACGGCCTCGCCTTAAATGCCCCGCTCGGGAAGGTCACGGTCTATGCCCCGCATACCGCAAACGATGAAGGGGACACGGCCCGGACCCTGAACGCGGATGTCCACTGGAGGACCGACAAGGCGCATCTCGATAAGGTGGTTTCGGGCATCGATTTCAACCGCTCGGTTGTCGGCCCGACATTCAGGAAAGATGCGGGCGCATTCATGGAAGCAGTCAAGGCGCTCCCGGCCGAAGAGCTCGCCCATCCGCTAAAAACGATAAAGGTGAACGGGAAGGATCTCGATGTTCCCGAAAATGCATTCACGCCGAAATATTCCTACGTGGAAGAGGGCGCGAAAGTTGATGTGATTACGATCGGCGATGTGATCGTGACGGTGGCGGGGAAGGAATAACTTCTTTTTTTAAAGAATTCGTTGTTGACTGTGAACGGGCCGGATTATTTATTTTTCCGGGAATCTCTTTTCAGGTTCTTTGATTTTCCGGCCTTTTTTCCGGTAGCTGCTTCCTTACTCCTGACATACAATTCCCAGGCAATCATCACCACAAGAACGAAGGCGACCACCCACCAGATATGAAGCGGGAGCAGACCGATTAGGGGAATCGTAAAGAGAGCTTTTCCCACAACCCAGTTTTTCTCCACCGGTTCGATGTTTTGAATATCACCAACCGGAAGGTACCCTCCTTCATCGCTTACTGGGTTATTGTCCCCTTTGGTGATGTACCCCCCGTGCGTCGTTACATTACCGTACCAAATAAAACCGGTCCCGTTTGACTCATACGATGCGGGCAGGCGGTAATGGTCTGTAGAGTAACTGAATCCATCACCAAGGGACGTCAGCGTGAGGTTCCCTTGCGGAGGGTTGACCCCTGTATAGAGGATCTTATAGCCTTCAACGGTTGCGTTGCTTATCTCAAGAGGGAGATACTTGGTTGGAGTCGCTGCGCCCCTATAGAAATTGAAATAATACGGTTCAGGCTCTCCCGCATCGACCCAGGTCATGGCCCGGTGGATGATTGGAGTGTGGCTTGAGAGCGGAAGCAGGCCGATCTGAGCCCAGAAATCTGTCTCACCGTTGGGGCGATAGATGATCACGTCGCCGTAATCGCCGAACTTCTGGTACCCGGTTGCATGTGCCTCATCCCAGG
>NZ_JBAYLY010000036.1:0-25303 GCF_041663825.1 Methanoregula sp. | reverse complement strand
TTCGTTAAGCCACTTCAAACGGGAACTCTGGACCTTCGACCACCAATACAACAACTGGAGAAAGCAGGAGATCCTGGACTGGATGACTCCAGCATCCGTCTATCACAACGAAATCAATTTCAATAAAAACAGAAAATTATCCTTAAGCGGACATAAACTCTGTCAACAAATCGGACATTAATTGTGGCACTCTACACCTAAGTTACCGGTAGAACTAAGAACAAGTTGCTCCTTTTTGGGTTTGCCCTAACTTTTACAAGGAGCAACTTGTTCTTAGTTCTACCGGTAACTTAGGGTTTCAACAGAGCCAAAAAATCCAAATTAAATTTGTCCCGTTTTTTCGCTAGGACATCAGGAAAACTCCGGCTCAAGGATGGCCGTATGGGATAATTATGAAGTATTATTGCATTTTTTGCCATGAAACGATAAATTCCGCTTCATAAGATGGGAGGCCCCATGCGGATCAGAAAACGGAATTAACCTGAAAAATTAACGCCTTTATACTTCCATCTCCCAATCGTGCCTTGGAGAGGCTATGAGGTAAGGTGGGGAACCTACCCAAAATATCCCTTCTGGGTGTCATCGTTCAGAAGTGGGCCAGATCCGTTCATGTCTGTTTTTACGATAGCTGAAACAGTATTCCCATTATAAAACCGAAAGTTTGACAAGTTCCCACAATACGAAAATATCGATTCCTCATTGAAGGATCAGGTGATCAAAGTGATCCTCCCGCCCACATCTCTCATGGTTCTTTCCCTTCCCGGTTTTGGAACTCATAAAAGAATATTACAGAAATCCACTAAGGCCATCATTTGCTTTTTCATATCTTTTGGGAATTTCAGAAAACCCAGGAAATTTTCTTTTTCCCCAAATAATAACAAAACCGATCAAAATTCTGATAGTCAGTCCCTGAATTGGTACTCTCCGGCGTAAAACCCACACAGATTGCGATACACGGCAGATCGTAAGGGTGGTGGTATGATCCAGTGTTGAATGTAAAAAAACCCCGTTTTTAACAAAAAATCGCAAAAATTCTTTATCAAAATCGAACGATTAAAACCACCAAAATACTTAAACCTTTTTGAGTCTATTAATTTACTAAAAGGAAAGACTTATGATAAAAATTGGTTATGTCCGGGTTTCCCGGGAGGATCAGAATGTCGAGAATCAAATCAAGGTACTTCTTGATGAGGGTCTGCCCAAGGAATCCATCTATGTGGATCATATATCAGGAATCTCTACTATGCAGGAGCGTGAAGGGTTTGCCAAGATGATGCAGTTCATTAAGGACCATACTGGAGAGCCCATTACCTTGTACGTATTTGAAATTTCCCGATTGGGACGGTCATTTCTGGATACCCTCAATATGGTCCGCACACTTGAGGTGTCAGATGTCCGGGTCTGGTCGTTATCCCCGGCCGAATCGTGGAGCAGGATTGACGACAAAAAACTACGGGATCTTATGCTCTCGATCTTCTCGTGGGTTGCTGATCGGGAGCGGGAAAACTTGATCGAGCGTACAAAACTTGGACTCGCCCGGGCAAAGGCTGAAGGAATAATTTTGGGCCGGCCGAAGCGGGTTATCCCCTGGAAACGTGTCGCCGAATTACAGGAAAAGGATATCTCCCTTGCGGCGATCTCCCGGATCCTGGATATCCCTTATACGACGTTGTACCGGCATAACTCGCAGCGGGATGAGAAGGAGATATCCTGAATCTTTCCCGATCCTGTTGTGTGGGATTATAACTCTAACGTTACTATCTGGAAAAATCTGGAAAAATTACAGGGATTTACGACGGTAGCGCTCTCCCGAAATTCTGGAAAATCCAGATGTGCAGGATATTAAAATCTGCATATTAGTTCTCTTGAAAGTGCCTGGATCCTTCATTTTCGGTATCAAGCGTGATGTAATTTATCTTGGTATTTTCCGGCCCTTTGGCGGAATGAACATTCTGTTACACTATGATCGACGGAAAACTGCAATAGCGGCGTTTGCGGGGCGGTTATCCTGCGAAATGGGTGAAAATATGATGAATACGAAAATACCCTCTGTTTTGATCAATCCGAACCGCTATATCCGGGTAATATTTTTGTATAGAACATCCGTTTCCAAATGTCCGTAATCTGCCTTTTTTTGGGAATTTGCGACTTCGCAGAATATGTATTCTGCGCAAACCTTTATTTATTTGAGATAAATAAGATTAGACCATGGGAAGCGGGTATTTTTCGGACTGGCTCAAAAGCTACCGGAATTACCTGCGGATGCGCAACTATTCCATCAGGACGCTCGACAGCTATGAGCAGGTGATCAAACATTTTGGGTATTATGTCTGGCTCCGCCGGAATACCGAGGTCACCAAACTGGTCTTCTTCTGGAAGGATTTTGAGAATGCCCGACTGGATACGAGTGTAGATGTCCTGCCTGCGATGATTACGGATTTTCTCTCGTTTGTCTCAACAATGCGTACGTATAAACCCAAGACGTTTCACCGGATTATCTCAACACTCAGCTCGTTCTACCGTTTTCTCTGTACACAGGGTGCCGTTGTGACAAACCCCTTAAGTGGTATTGAGCGCCCGCGAATCAAGCAACAGGAAATAAAATACCTCAAACACAGCCAGGTTCTCCGTCTGATCGATTCGATCGAAGATCCACGGGACAAACTGATTGTCAGGACGATCTACTCTACGGGTGTCCGTGTGTCTGAACTCTGTAATATGAATGTCGAAGACATCGATTTTGAGGAGCATACTATCCGAATACGCGGGAAAGGAGACAAGATCCGGATTGTATTTATTGACGATGACACCCTTTCCGATATACGGACTTTTATTGAAAACCAGATCACAGGCCCCCTCTTTATCGGCCAGCAGGGTAAGCATATTTCCCCGAGGGCAATCCAGCACATCTTCAGGAATTATGCCCCCCCCGGTATTACACCTCACAAGATCCGTCACAGCTATGCGAGTGAACTGTACCGGAGATCAAAGAATCTCCGCGTGGTGCAGGAAAACCTGGGCCATACTTCCATAAAGACGACGGAGATTTATCTGCATACTGATATTGATGAACGCCGTCAGGTATATCAGCAGTTCTTCCCGCTCTCTGGCGAAAATGATACCTCGTGAATGGGCATGGTCTCCTTTGCGACTCTCGTTTTTGTCGCGGTATACCTCAATAGGTTGATTTTTGTAGATTTGAGGTGTGTTTTTCCTATAAGGTATGATGATATCTGCGCTTCTTTTGTCAGGACCTCCTGATAATTATCCTAAAGATCCCCCTTTATTTTCGTAACTATCCTGTTTTATCCGCTTTAATCCGTATTACCCAATCCTGATATTCAACCCTCTTTTCCTCAAATTCCTGTTATTTCTGGTTATTTCTGCAATTTTACACAATCCGGCCTACAAGTCTATAAACCCTATAATGCTATACACTAAACCGGCATTTTTTTACGTTAAGTTTCCGGTCTATCTTCAGTAAATAACCGGGCCGGACCGTTTACGACCCTAACCCGGTCAAGAAGATATGCCCTTGTGGGGAGATTATGCGCCCATTGCATGTAAAAAACCAGATCCTGTTGCAAATCCAACCAAAAAAATCCGGAATTTCCAAAATTTTCCAAAAATAATGATGTCCTGATTTGGATATATTGTCGTCATTAAACTCCTGTATTTTAGGTAACAATCAATCCCCATTGTTCCCATTGTATTCCAATGTTATGCATCGTGGAACTATCCTCCGGAATATTTTTAGCAGTTTCCAAACCATGCCGCCACCATCTCTTTAATACGCACCATTTCCAATATTACTCCCACATACCCCCGTAGTGTAGCGGTCAATCATGCAGGACTTTGGATCCGGCGACACCAGTTCGAATCTGGTCGGGGGTATCTATTATCCCGGGGAAACCGTGGGCCTATAATTCCTGGGAAACATCCTCTCCAGAACCCGGTCATTTCCGAAGTAACCTGTAGTGGATGTGTTTTGCTCCTCAAACGTCAGAAAAAGAACAATTGGAAAAAAGTGGAATATCTGGAAATTTTTCAGCAATGACCCCGGAACAGATCCCGAACCAGATCCGGAATTTCCGAAGGCCGGGAAGCGACCGGAATATCCATCTTCTTAAGTTTCGCGATCTTAGATTTGGCATCGCTCTCCCCGCCCTCCACAATCGCGCCGGCATGTCCCATCCGTTTATCCGGTGGAGCTGATACTCCAGCAATATAAGCGACAAGGGGGACATCCGTATTCCGGGCCGCCTCCGCTTCAAGGTTCCCGCCCACTTCACCGATCAACACCACGGCCTTTGTCTCCGGGTCCTCTGCGAACTGTTCCAGCACATCCGTAAATGTCTGGCCGATCACCGGGTCGCCGCCAATACCGACAACCGTGCTCTGCCCGATCCCGGCCCGGGTGAGTTCATCGACCACTTCGTACGTGAGTGTCCCGCTCCGGGAGATGACCCCCACATGGCCCCGTGAAAAAAGCCCTGCCGGCATAATCCCCATCTTTACTTCCCCGGGCGAGAGAAGACCCGGGCAGTTGGGCCCGATCACGGCGCAGCCCTTCATCTCTGCGTAGGCAATCGCTTTCATCGTGTCGTGGACCGGGACATGCTCGGTGATCGCAACGACAAGTTCGAGACCGGCATCTGCCGATTCCATGATGGAATCTGCCGCTGCGGTCCCGGGCACAAAGATCACGCTCGCAGTTGCATCTTGTTCTTTGAGTGCCTCTTTTACCGTGTTGTAGACCGGGACGCCATGTACCGTCTGGCCCCCCTTCTTTGGCGTGACACCTGCGACAACGCCCCGCCCGCCGACCTGCCGGGCATACTCGTTCATGAGCCCGATATGGTACTCGCCCTGCCGGCCCGTCGCGCCCGCCACAATAATACCGGTCTTCTTGTCCCCGTAGATCATTTCACGACCTCCACGGCCCTTTTTACCACAAGATCCATGGTGTCGAGCATCTCGTAGCCTTTTTCCGAGAGAAATTTTCGCCCTTCTTCCGCATTCGTTCCCGCAATCCGCACGATGACCGGCACACTGACACCAGAGGCAATGATGCCCCGCGCCACTTCATCGCAGCGCGTGATGCCGCCGAGCAGGTTTACCACAATGACTTTCACATTCGGGACACCGGCAACGAGGCGCACCGCGTGCATCACCCGCTCGCTGTCCGCCCCGCCGCCCACGTCAAGGAAATCTGCGGCCTTACCTCCGTAGAACTCAATGAGGTCGAGCGTAGACATCGTAAGGCCGGCCCCGTTTCCTATGACCCCGATGTTACCGCCCAGTTCGACAAACGAGAAACCGTGTTTCTCGGCTTCCCGCTCGCGCTCGGTCAGGTCCCGGTTGACCGCAATTCCCTGGCGGGCGAGGCTGTTGTCATCGATGATCAGCTTGGCATCGGCCGCATAGACGCCGCCCGGTGTCGTAACGAGCGGGTTGATCTCGGCAAGGAGCGCGTCCTTGTGGCAGAATACATGGTACAGCCGGTTGACGCTCTTCTGGATATCGGCCGGCGCGTCACCGCAGAGTTCCCGCAGGAGAAATCCCGGTACATCGGGAAGAAGCGGGCAGAAACTGACCGAACGGACCGCACCCGGATTTTTCCGTGCGGTCTCTTCGATATCCATGCCCCCGGTCTCTGCAAAGAGGATCACGGGCTGTTTCTTTGCCCGGTCCATCGTGATGCTGACAAAGTACTCGTGCTGGATATCGAGGCGCTCCTCAATAAGGATCCTCTGGACGGGGATGCCCTTGATGGTGGTGTTGAAGAGTTTGCGGGCTGTTTCAATGACCGTGTCCCGGTCGGCCATCAGAACACCTCCGGCCTTGCCCCTCCCCCCGACGTCAACCTGAGCCTTGACTGCAACCTTTCCCTTGATCGCATCCATGTGGAGGAGGATCTCCTCGTGTTTGCTCACCAGGATGCCGGTTGGCACCCTGATTCCCTCTTCGGCAAAGAGCTGTTTTGCCTCGTACTCCAGTAGTTTCATGGCTGTTTCTTCCCTCCGGCAAGCGCGATTCCGAGTTCCATCGCCTTGGTATTGAGCGCTTCCGTACCCTTTGGCACGGAATCGAGGATGGCCTTTTTCAACGCTTCTTCGCTTACCACGTGTGTATATCCAACGAGTGCCCCGAGCATCACGATATTTGCCACGATGTCCCGGCCAAGCGTTGTCTTTGCCTCGGCAGTCGCCGGGATCTCGTAAAATGTGCAGCCGGGCCGCGAGTGAACAAGCGTGGAATCGAGGATCATGACCGCTTCGGGCCGGGCCGCGGCTCCGTACTTCTCGAACCCTTCCTGTGACATGATGACAAAGACATCGGGAACCGACACTTCGGGGTACAGGATCTCCTCGTCATCGATGATCACCGCGCTCATGGACGCCCCGCCCCGGGCTTCTGGCCCGTAGACCTGCGTCTGCACGGCAAACTTATGGTCGTACATCACGGCAGCCCGCCCGAGGATGACCGTGGAGAGGATGATCCCCTGCCCGCCAAACCCGGAGAACCTGACCTCGCGTCTCATGGCTGTGCCTCCTTTGGCACGAGACCCATTGCAGGCCGGCTGCGCTTCATGAGTTCGCCGACCACGTACATGTCTTCAGGGATCGCTTCACCCTGTTCGAGCAGCCGGTCCCGTTTTGCTTTCAGGAGAGAGTGCGCCTTGATGTACTCGATCTGGTCGGCGACCTGACGGAACTTGTTCCTGCGCCCGAAGTTGGTGGGGCACTGGACGAGGGCCTCGATAAATGAGAAACCCGGTGTTTCAAGCCCGGTCTTCACGGCACGCTCAAGTTCCTTGACATGGTACGACGTCCAGCGGGCGACATAGTTTGCCCCGGCAGCGATAGCCAGTTCCGAGAGATCGAATGCCGGCTCTGCGCTCCCGTACGGTGTCGTCGTCGACATGCAGCCCCGGGGGGTGGTCGGGCTGCCCTGCCCGCCGGTCATCCCGTAGATCTGGTTGTTCATGCAGACCACTGTGAGATCAATATTCCGACGGCAGGCGTGGATGAAGTGGTTGCCACCGATTGCGGCGAGATCCCCGTCCCCGGTAAAGACCACTACGTGGAGTTTCGGGTTTGCCATCTTGACCCCGGTCGCAAAGGCAAGCGCCCTCCCGTGGGTCGTGTGTAGCGAATCGGTGACGATATAACCCGGCGCCCGCGACGAACAACCGATACCGGAGACAAAGACGGTGTCCTCTTTTTTCCAGCCCATTGCATCAACGGCGGCAAGCGTACAGTTGATGATCGTGCCGTTCCCGCAGCCGGCGCAGTAGATATGGGGAAGCCGGTCCTGCCGGAACCAGTCCTCAAAGCTCATGCCCCTGCCTCCCATACCGTATACAGTTCAGCCGGTGTATGCAGTTCCCCTCCGATCTTCGGGACTGATGTCACCGGCACCTTTGCATGCCGTTCGATTTCCCGTGCGATCTGGCCGAGATTGAGCTCTGGCACGATGAAACGGCGGGCATTTTTGAAGAGCGCGAGAGCATGGGCCGGGAACGGCCAGACTGTCCGGATCCGTAAAAAGCCGATTTTCTTCTCCGGGTGATCGTGGATCACCTGCTGGACAGTCCGGACAGGTGCGCCGTACGCGATAAAGACCTGCTCTGCATCGGGATTTACCACATCGAAATCCGCAAGTGCCTGTGTTGCCAGCTCGATCTTGTCGACGAGCCTGTTTACAAGCGCCGCGTGAAGTCCGGGGTTCGTCGCGCACGGGTAGCCCCGCTCATCGTGCGTGAGTCCCGTAACATGCGTCCCGTAACCATTCCCGAATTCGGGAAATCCCGGAACACGGTCTGCCCCCGGCTTAAATGGCAGGGTGCCGGGCACAAAAGCCGGTCGGCCGGTGTGTTCGACAGCATCGGGAACAACAATGCGTTCCCGCATATGCCCGATCACCTCGTCGGCCATCAAGAAGACCGGCACCCGGTACTTGTCGGCGAGGTTAAACGCCTTTGCCGTGAGGTCGAACATCTCCTGCACGCTTGCCGGGCAGAGCGCGATAATTGCATAATCTCCGTGCGACCCGAACCGGCACTGCATCATATCCCCCTGTGCCGCCATCGTGGGCTGCCCGGTGGAAGGGCCGCCCCGCTGGACGTTTACGATTACGCACGGCGTCTCGGTCATCGCCGCGTACCCGAGGTTCTCCATCATCAGGGAAAAGCCCGGGCCGCTTGTCGCCGTCATCGCCCGGGCACCGGTCCACGAAGCGCCAATCACGGAGGCGATGCTCGCAAGCTCGTCCTCCATCTGGATAAAGACCCCTCCTTTTTTTGGGAGTTTAGCCGCCATATGCTCGGCGATCTCGGTCGAGGGAGTGATCGGGTACCCGCCAAAGAACCGGCAGCCTGCCGCAAGTGCCCCTTCTGCCGAGGCAATATTTCCCTGCCAGAATTCAGTACGCGTCAATATTCAATCGCCACCTTGTGGAGTTCGTACGGCTCTTCCTCGACCCAGTGGATGGCCTGGTCGGGACAGGTAAGCTGGCAGACGCCGCAGAGCTGCCGGCCATAGAGATGATGGAGCCGGCAGTTGGTGCAGCGCTCCGGGCGGTCGAGTTCCGGTACCACAATCCCCCGCCGGTTGGGGTGTTTCCCCTCCTTAAAAATCCTGTACGGACAGACCTTGGTACAGAGATTGCAGCCCTTGCACCGGGTCTCGTCTATGGCGAGTTTCATGTGATGTGTCCTATGTATGTAGCCGTTGAGCCGAAAAAAACCTATTCTTTATACGCATTCTGTTTTCTGCCGAAGATTTTTTTCGCGTTGTCCTGCACGGCAGAAAAGAGGTCGTTACCCACTGAATCGATCCCGACCACGAGTGGCAGCCGGTCGAGTTCTATTACCCAGACTGCTTCAGCCATGCCGAGGTCGGGAAAGTGTTCTCCTTTTAAGGTCATGTGGGATGCAGCAAGCGCCGCACACCCCCCGGTGAAAGCGAAGTAGACGCCCCTCCCCCGGAGCTGTTCTTTCACGGTGCTGCCCATGCCGCCTTTCCCGATCAGCGCCCGGACCCCCCGGTCGAAGAGGAAACCGGAGAGGGTGTTCATCCTCGCTGACGTTGTCGGACCTGCCGCGACGATTGTTTTGTCTTTTATGACCGGTCCGCAGTGGTAGATCACGGCCCCTTTCGGGTCAAACGGGATGCCCTCTTTCTGCATCCGCAGGTGTGCCTCGTCCCGTGCGGTGTAGACGAGGCCGGAGAGCTCGACATGGTCGCCCGCCTTAAGCGAGAGCACCTCGTTACCGAGCGGCGTGTGGAGCTGAATGCTCACCATTCCACCTCCACGGTCGCATGCCGGTTCGCCCAGCACTGCACGTTCACGGCCACCGGGAGCGATGCCGTGTGGCAGGCTGCGGTCTTTACTTTGACGGCAAGTGCAGTCGTGCTCCCGCCAAGCCCCATCGGGCCGATCCCAAGCGTGTTCACCGCGTCGCAGAGCTGCTGCTCGAACTCTGTCATCTGGTCTATTGGCTGGAGCAGTGCCTCCTTTGCAAGCGCAGTGACGCCATCGAATGTCCCGCCAATCCCGACGCCGAGCACTACCGGCGGGCAGGGCCGGCCCCCGGCGATGAGCATAGTCTCGACAACGATCTCCTTAATTTTCCCGGTCTGTGATGGGAGGAGCATCACGACCCGTGAGACATTCTCCGCCCCGGCACCCTTGGGCAGCACGGTCACCGTAAACTTTTCCCCGGGCCGCACATGGATTGCAGGCATCCCGACACCCGTGTTATCCCCGGAGTTGTGCCGGGTGAGGGGATCGACAACATTCGGGCGCAGCGGGATCTCCTGTGTTGCCCTGCGGATCCCGTCGGCGACCGCATCAAACAGGGCCTGGGAATAAGGAACTGACGGAGGCAGGGTGAGGTAGACTACCGGGACTCCGGTGTCCTGGCAGAGGGGCACCCTGAGGCGTTCCGCGGCGAGGATATTTTGAGCGATGTTCCCGTACTCCCCCCGGGCTACGCTGCTTTTCTCTCCCGCTCTCGCTTTTTCTATCGCCCGTTTTACATCGGGAGGCAGGGTGATGACTGCCTCCCTCATGGCCCTGCACGTGGCATCTGCGAGTGCCGCCTGCAGATCCTCCGGTTCTCTGCACTGCATTTATCTATAGTTGAGCGGTGGGGAGATTATATACTGTGCGAATGGCAGCAGCCTGCCGTGCGATGATCCTGTTCCGACCCTGCCGTACCGGCGAAAACACTTTTAAAAAAAGAAAAGAAAAGGGAAAAATTACTTCTTGCCGCCCTTGTGTGCGCCGCCCTTGTGGTCGGCACCCTTTGCGGCATCTGCTCCCTTTGCCGGCTCTGCTTTTGCCGGTTCTGCCTTTGCGGGTCCTTTTCCACCCTTGTGGTCGCCGCCCTTTGCAGCCTCTGCACCCTTTGCCGGTTCTGCTGCTGCCGCCGCTGCTGCTGCTTCGGCCTCGGTTTCGACCTTGACCGGTGCTGCAATCTTATCGCCGGCGATCTTCGGTGCTGCGATGATCCTGCCGCTCACCTTGATCGTGTGGACCTTGAGGTGCGACGGAGTCGGGAGCTTGTGGGCACCGTTCCTCAACGCTGCCTTAACCTTGTCAAGATATTGGGGGGTGGAGTAAACCGTGAAGACGATCTGGCCCTCTTCAACCCGTGCAGCCGTCCCAACGGCCTTACCGAAAGCAAGGCGCATTCCTTCCGAGACACGGTCTGCACCAGCGCCGGTTGCCTGCTTGTTCTCCCGGAGTACATGGTGCGGATAGACACGGACCTTGAAATGGAAGTTTGTCCTTCCAACCTCTTTGAGCAATTTCCTGTTGACCGAGATACGGGAAGCCTCAAGGGCGCTGTGTCGGATCTGGCAGGCCTCTTCAACGATCAGGTCAACCTCTGTCGGGAATTCCTGGGAAAGGTTTCCCAAATCGAACTGTACGATCTTGTTGCCGGGAACCCCGCCCATATACTCACGTCGAGTATAGGCTTTCTTTGCGACGTTCCTGTACATCTTTGCCGGTTTTCTTACCATCGCGTCTTACTCCTAGAGTATGAATCGTAAAAGCGGGCACGAAAACGCGTATTTGACCTGGGCTATCGTGCCGGCACACTTCACAAACTGCTTTAATAAAATAGAGATGTGGCGTATTAAACCTTACTGGACTGAGCAATTCTTGTTTATAAGGTCAAGGATGTCGCGCCGGACCGTTGCGAATTCTACGCTGGTCCTGTTGCGGGGGCGTGGCAGGTCGATTGGCACTATTTTGCAGATCCGTCCCGGGCGGGGTGTCAGCACAACGATCCGGTCCGACAGGTAGACCGCCTCGTCGACGCTGTGCGTGATAAAAATGATTGTCTTTTTTGTCTTCTCCCAGATGTCCAGAAGCTCGGTCTGGAGCATGTTACGGGTCTGGGCATCGAGCGCCCCGAATGGTTCGTCCATGAGGAGGAGCACAGGGTCAAGCGCAAGCGCCCGGGCGACCGCCACCCTCTGGCGCATCCCGCCGGATAATTCGGCAGGGTAACTGGTCTTAAACGCGGTCAGGTTCACCAGCTCGAGATACTGTTCCGCAATCCTGTACCGCTCTTCCCTTGGCATGCCTTTCATCTCAAGGCCAAAGGCGATATTGTCGATCACAGTCCGCCAGGGAAAGAGTGAGTACTCCTGGAAGACAAATCCGATCTTCGGGCTGGGCCCTTTCATCTCCTCCCCGTCGAGGACAATGGACCCGGTCCGTGCTATAGCGAGCCCGGCAATAAGGCGCAGGAGTGTCGTCTTGCCACATCCTGAAGGTCCGAGAATACAGACAAACTCCTTATCTTTCACCTTAAGGCTGACATGATCCAGTGCAGTCAGTACCGAACCGTCATCCTTTTTGAACTCCTGTGTCAGGTCGTTTATGACAAGGTTGCCCATATCAGACTCCCTCCTTAACCTGCCAGCGCAGGAAATGCTTGTCCATGTAATGCCGGAAGCACATGTCGATGAAGAGCCCGGTCAGGCCCAGCAGGAGCATGTAGACGACCACGCAGTCCATCTGGTGCAGGTCATAATAGAACCAGAGCGCCATGCCCAAGCCGTTGTTGGACACCCCAAAGAGTTCTGCAGCAACAAGGCACATCCATCCTACACCGGTTGCAATCCGTATGCCGGAAGCAATCGAGGGTAGGGCTGCAGGAAACGCCACGTGCCTGATAAGCGCCAGGCTCTTTGTGCACCCGAGCATCTCTCCGGCCTCAACATAAACCCTGGGCACCCCCCGAAAACCACTGTAGGTGTTGATAATGATGGGAAAAACCGCCCCTGCAAAGATGACAAAACCGGCCGAGTACGCTGTCAGGCCAAACCAGATGATCGCAAACGGGATCCATGCGAGAGGCGGAATCGGCCGGAGGAGTTCAACGAGCGGGTCAAGAAACGCGTCGAACCGGCGGCTCCAGCCCATCGCAATACCGATCGGGATCCCGACGAGCAAAGCCGCCCCAAGACCGATAGCGAAGTGAACCATACTCACCTCGAAATCCATCAGCAGCCGGCCCTTTTCGATGAGATCAATAAATGCGAAGAGAACGTCAGGAGGTGACGGTAAAATAAAGGAATTCCTGACAATGACTGCGGCAGCAATCTCCCAGATTATGAGAGCAAGCAGCAGGGCTGAAACTCCCAGCCATAGGTTATTCTTCTTCTCTTCCGAGTTTCTCATCGCGGCGTACCTTTTATAAAAAAATTTGGCCTGTAAAAAAATTCCCCGGGTCAGGCTTCCGGAATAATCGTTCTTAAGAATTGAGGAGGGCTGATAAAAAAATGTTAGTACCGGTCTTTCATATTCGGGTTCCCTTACTTCTGGTAGAGCGTCAGGTCGAAGAGGTCGTCCTGTGTCAGGTTCTTCTTGATGTACCCGTTGTCGTACTGGAACTTTGCATAATCGAGTACCGGCTGGACAATGATACTTGGATCCGATGCCCAGTTGCCGTCCCATTCCTTGAGCGAGGCCTTGACATCGTCAAGTTTAGCGCCCGTCTTGTTGGCATAGATGGCTGCCGCATCGTCAAGGTTTGCCTCGTTCCACGCGACCGCCTTGTTGTTGGTCTGGATGATCTGTTTGACGATCTCCGGGTGCTCCCGGATCAGTTTGCCGCTCACGATAAGGACACAGCAGGTGTGGTTGGGATACATTTCGCCGGAATGGACAACGATCTTCCCTGCGCCCTGGTTAACGATCACGCTCGGGGACGGGGTTGGCAGGAAGACTGCATCAACCTTGCCGGCAGTCAGCGCGGTGATAGCATCTCCACCGGAGGACATGCTCTTGATGGTGACATCCTTGTCCGGTGTGAGGTTGTTGTTTTTAAGCCAGTTGCGGAGGACTGTATCCTGGATGGTGCCGGCCGGGAACGTGGCAATCGTTAAGCCCTTAAGGCTCTGGGGACCGGTATAGGCAAGGCCGTTTCTGACAACAAGGTCCGACCCCTGGGTGTTGACGCCGGCAACGATCTTTGCATCAAGACCGGTACTGATGGCGGAGAGGACCGGGGCAGCCCCGACATAGGCTACATCAAGCTGCCCGGCAAGCATTGCCTGCATCTCCGGAGCGCCGGTCGGGAAGACTGTATCGGTGACGTTCTTGACACCATACGGTGCGAGGTCCTGCTGGAACCAGCCCTTGTTCTGGGCAGTGATCTCTGCCATCTGGTGGGTGCTGGGCTGGTACCCGATCCGGAGATCCTTTACGGTCGTTGCATTCGAGGAGGTTCCGGACGACTGCGTGCAGCCGGCAGTGAATAGTACGAGCACGAGGGCAAGTGCGACAAAGGCAATTGCCGTAATTTTCAGAGTCTTCATACCCAGAGGATTATTCGGTCAATGATAAAAAAGTGTACGATTCAGGCAGAATATTTTCCCTTTTGGCTTATTTTCCCGTTTAAATAACTACAATTGGAGAAAATAATTGCTCGTACTGTCCACATGTCAAGGTGCCCGGAGCCAGGTTTCCCTCTTTTTTGGGACAACAAAGAAAATTTTTTCCTGTAATTGACCCTATTGTATCTTTATTATGGCACATGTGGACCCCATCGACCGGCTTATGCGCGCCGCTCTCCTCTCAGATGAGGAGTTTGTCGCCACCTTAAACGACCTCTTGAAGAACGATCTGCGCATCAGCGTGCGGGATCTCGCGGCTCACTGCGGGATCGCGCAGAGTTCGCTCTATAAGATCCTCCACGGGAAACGCTCGCCCAACCTCTCGACTCTTCGGGAGATCGTAAAGGCACTGCGCCAGTTCTACCACATCGGGGATGAGAACTTCATCGGCCTGATCGCCGCCCGGCCGGTCCTCGAAAGTGTCGAGGAGCGCCTTGCCGATGTGGACGGCCACCACATGCGGGTCCGGGAGTATCCCGTCCACACGATGGAGGATGCGATTGTGGCTGCTGTCCGTGCCGAACGGGAAGGGGCGATTGCGATCGTCTGTGCCCCGATCGTGTCCAGCATCATCGAGCAGCTCGTCCATGTCCCGGTGGCGACGATCATTCCCCGCGAGTCGGTCCAGCGGGCGATCGAGCTTGCCGCCCGGAAGGCGTGGATTTAATCGATCCACGCACAAACATGAGGTACAATAAAGAGAAGGATGAGGGTAAACGGATGCGGACCGATGTTGTGAGACTGGGACGCCTTTCGGGCGAGAGGACGGGGGAGATGATGCGTTTTCTCTCGTCAATGCGATCCGACCGCTGTATTGCCGATGCTGATGTGCTGGTGGATATCGCCCATGTGCTGATGCTCGAACGCCAGAAGATTATCGGGACAGATATAGCAAAGCAGCTCCTCCCGGCGCTCCTTGAACTCAACAGCGAGGGAGTGCCCGAGGAGGTCTTTGACGACCGGTTCGAGGATGTCCATGCCGGCATCGAATCGCTCATGATTGAAGCGGTCGGTCCCGATGTCGGCGGCCGCATGCACATGGGGCGGTCGAGAAACGACGAGGTGGCGACCTGTATCCGGTTCAAACTCCGGGAAGACCTGCTCAAGCAGATGGCAGCGCTCTTAAAAGTCCGGGAGGTACTCATCGCCCTTGCCGAGACACACCGTGAATCGTTCATGCCCGGGTTTACCCACATGCAGCACGCCCAGCCCACCACCCTCGCCCATCACCTCCTCGCCTACGAGCAGCAGTTCTCCCGCGATTTCGACCGGCTGCGCGACGCGTACGTCCGGGTCAATCTCTGCCCGCTCGGCGCTGCCGCATTTGCATCCACCGGCTACCCCATCGACCGGGAGTACACGTCAAAACTGCTCGGGTTTGACGGTCTTGTCGAAAATACCATGGACGCGGTTGCCACCCGCGACTTTGCGCTTGAAACCCTTGGCGATCTCTCCATCCTCATGGCGAACGTGAGCCGGCTCTGCGAGGAACTGGTCATCTGGAGCACGTCGTTTGTGAAGTTTGTCTCGCTCGACGATGCGTTCTGCTCGACCTCGTCCATCATGCCGCAGAAGAAGAACCCGGATACCGCCGAGATCATGCGGGCAAAGACCGGCTCGGTCTTCGGGGCCTACACGGGAGCGCTCATGACGGTAAAAGGCCTCCCCATGAGTTACAACCGCGACCTCCAGGAACTCACGCCCAACATCTGGCGCGGGATGCGGGACGCAAAAGAGAGCCTCCGGCTCCTCATCGACATGCTGTCGAGCGCGACCTTCGACACGGAGCGCATGAAAGAGGAGGCCGGCAAGGGATTCTCCACGGCAACGGAACTGGCCGATACGCTCGTGCGGGATTATGGCCTCCCGTTCCGCACCGCCCACAACATCGTGGGACGGTCGGTCTCGAAGGGCAGCCTGACCCTTGAGACCCTTGAGGAGTCGGCAAAGGAACTCGATCTTGGGATCTCGCTTGCGGGAAAAGGGCTCACGCAGGACCAGATCGAGAAAGCACTCGACGTGGCAAACTCGGTCGGCCTCCGGAAGGCGACCGGTGGCCCGGCGCCATTTGCAACCAAGATCGCGATCGCGGACCGAAAAAAGCAGCTGGACACGGACTCCTCGCTCATCGATGCGAGGCTCGCAAAGATATCAAAGGCAAAGGAAGACCTGCTTTCCGATGCACGGAGGCTGGTAGCATAACCGGTTTTTCTTCAGGAGATCATGTCTCCTGCACCTATGGCAACAAGACCCTCTCGGGGACCTACATCACCGACCGCGACGGCATGGCGGTTGTAAAACTCTCAAGCGGGTACAATATCGGGGTGGAGAAGGCGTGCTGCACGCTCGTCTCCCCGGCTCCTGCCTCTGCGTCCCACGGGGCGCCAGTTCGGCAGGATCCAAACCTTCCCGAGCTTGCCATTATCTCGACCGGCGGCACGATAGCAAGCCGGATCGATTACCGGACCGGGGCGGTCACGAGCCAGTTCGACGCGGATGATATCCTGACCGCGATCCCGGCGCTCGCAGAGATCGGCCGGTACCGCACAAAAGTGCTCTACACGATCCTCTCCGAGAACATGACGCCCGCCATCTGGCAGGAACTCGCAAAAGCCGTGTATGACGAGATCAAGCACGGCGTCGCCGGGGTCATGGTCACGCACGGCACCGACACGATGGCCTACAGCGCGGCCGCCCTCAGTTTCATGCTCGACACCCCGGTGCCGGTCGTCTTTGTCGGGTCGCAGCGCTCGGCCGACCGTCCTTCGAGTGACAATGCGATGAACGGGGTCTGCGCGGCGGTGGCGGCAGAGAGCGATCTCGGCGAAGTGGCCATTGTCATGCATGCGACGACAAACGACGACGTTTGCGCCATCCACCGGGGTACGAGGGTACGGAAGATGCACACCTCCCGGCGGGACGCGTTCCGGAGCATCGGGATTCCCCCGGTCGGGACGGTTGACTATTCCACCCGGGCCGTGACCCTCACCGATGAAGCAGTACGGAGAGGCACCCGGAAACTCGCCCTGCACGACAAACTCGAACCGCACTGCGCCCTCATCCAGTTCTACCCCGGCATGTCCCCCGATCTGCTGAAAGCATACGAGGGATATGCGGGGCTCGTCCTCTCGGGCACCGGCCTCGGGCACGTGAGCACGGCCCTGATCCCGCCGACAAAAAAACTGATTGCGGACGGGACGCAGTTCGTCATGACCTCGCAGTGCATGAACGGCCGGGTCTGCGACCGGGTCTACGATACGGGCCGCGACCTCCTTGCCGCGGGTGTTATCGAAGGCGGCGACATGCTGCCTGAAGTGGCGCTCGTCAAGCAGATGTGGGTGCTCGGGAACGAACGCGACCCAGAAAAAGCGGCCGCGCTGATGGCGACCGATCTTAAAGGCGAGTGCATGAGGAGGAGCGCCCATGGATTATAAGACCGTTGGCCTCGTGGCCGGGATCGAGATCCACCAGCAGCTCGACACAAAAGAGAAACTCTTCTGCCACTGCCCGACCACGCTGCTCGATAACGCCGACCACACGGGCGAGTTCTTCCGGTACCTGCGGGCGACCGAGAGCGAGATGGGCCAGATCGACCGTGCCGCACAGGAAGAGATGAAGCGGGTGCGGAAGTTCCAGTATTACACCTACAAATCCACCTGCCTTGTCGAGAACGATGAGGAGCCGCCCGCGCCCCTGAACGAGGAAGCGCTCGGGCTCGGCCTCACAATTGCAAAACTCTTTAGCATGACGCCGATCCCGCAGATCCACGTGATGCGGAAACTCGTGATCGACGGTTCCAATACGAGCGGGTTCCAGCGCACGGCCCTTGTCGCCATCAACGGGGCGCTGCCGAACGGCGGGAACATCGAGACGATCTGTATCGAGGAGGAAGCGGCGCAGCGGGTAAAAGACGACATCTTCTCGCTTGACCGGCTCGGTATCCCGCTTGTCGAGATCACGACCTCGCCCTGTATGCACACCCCTGAGGACGTGCAGCAGGTCGCCGAGTACATCGGGATGGTGCTCCGGTCGACCGGGAAAGTCAAGCGTGGCCTCGGGACGATCCGGCAGGATGTGAACATCTCCATCCGGGATGGCGCCCGTGTCGAGATCAAGGGCGTGCAGGAACTCGACCTCATCGCCGAGGTCGTCCGCCGCGAAGTCCAGCGCCAGCAGAGCCTGCTTGCGATCCACGCGGAACTGCTCAAGCGTAACGCAAGCGTCGGGACGGAACAGACCGATGTGACCGATCTCTTCAAAGAGACGAAGTCCACGGTCCTGAAAAAAGCAAAGAAAATCCTCGCGCTTGTCCTCCCCGGCTTTGCCGGACTTGTCGGCCGCGAGATCCAGCCCGGCCGCCGGCTCGGGACCGAGATGTCGGACTACGCGAAGAAGTGCGGGGTCGGCGGCATCTTCCACACCGATGAACTCCCCGCGTATGGCGTCACCGCTGAAGAGGTCGCACGGCTCCGGGAGTTCGTCCACGCGGGCGAGCAGGACGCCGTGATCCTCGTCTCCGGTGCGAGCCCGAAACAGGCGGACTGCGCCTGGCACCAGGTCGCCGGCCGGGCAAAAATGGCTCTCTCTGATATGCCCGTGCCCGAAGAGACGCGGAAGATGCTCGAAGAGGGCAGCACCGCGTACATGCGCCCCCTCCCCGGGGCGGAACGGATGTATCCCGAGACCGACGTGTTGCCGGTCCGGATTGATGCAGCACGCTGGAATGCGGTTACCGTGCCGGAACTCCTGACCCTCCGGGCCGGTCGGTTCGAGAAGGATCTCGGCCTTGACCCGGCCATCGCCCGGCAGATGGCCTTCTCCGAGCGCCTGCCCCTCTTCGAGCGGGCGATTGCCGGCGGGATCAAGGCAAACCTCGCGTCCCGCACGCTCCTTGCGACCATCAAGGAGATCCGCCGGGACGGTGCGGACACCGACAAAATCTCTGACGACGCGGTCCTCGCGGTGCTTCACGCAGTTGGGAATGGCACGGTCGCAAAAGAAGCGATCCCCGAAATCCTTGTGGCCGTTGCCGGGGGAAGCACGGTCGAAGCGGCGATGGCACAGCTTGCCCCGACCGTCTCCCGCGACGAACTCGAAGCGGTGATAAAGAAGATTGTCACCGACCGGGCGGAGTTTGTTATCCAGAAACAGAAAGGGGCCTTGGGACCACTCATGGGGGTTGTTATGCAGGAGGTCCGGGGGTCGGTGGACGGGAAGGTTGTGAGTGAACTTCTTAAGAAAGAGATTGAGAAGGTGCTTGCTCAGAAGAAATGAGTTTTTCACGCACTTTTCTTTTTTTTGTAAATCTGATTTTGTAATATATTAGGGAGATTTGTTTCGGATCAACCGTAACGTTAATCAGGATTGGTTCAAAAATGAACCATGTGGAACAAAATTTAACCAATGAAATCGTTGCCCTCCTATTAAAGGAGGATCTCCATACCCGGGCTATCGCTGAGCAGCTCGGACGCAATCATGTCACTGTCTTGCGGAAGCTCCGGGAACTCACGGAATACAATATCGTTGACTGCCGCGCGGAAGGAAAAAACAAGATCTATTATCTCAAGCAAACCCTCGAGGCCAGGAATGCGGCAATGGCTGCGGAGATTTTCAAGCAAACGACAATTATCGCGAAATATCCTGTTCTGCGGGGGATTTTCAGAACGGCTCAGCATATGCCGGCTCTTCAACTCATTCTGCTGTACGGGGTCGGTGGATGGGAAGGTTGTGAGCGAACTTCTTAAGAAAGAGATTGAGAATGTGCTCTCTAGTCAGAAGTGAGTGATTTCCTTCCCCCCTTCTGGTTTAGAGTATCGCCGCAGTTTTTTGATTTTCGTTGATTTCCCTTTTTGGATATTTCAGAAGAGCGTGCTCTTGGGGGCTCGCGCCCCCGCCGCACGGGCATCCCCCGGTTGCGATGATGCATTCATACGGTTGAAGGGGATTTGTGCTGCGAGGAGTTTTTACAACAATCTTTTCAAAATTAAATTCATCAAAAGGAATGGCAGGGGGCGCTTTCCCCCTGCCGATCAGACTTTTTTGTCCTGTTCTCCTGTTCCTGCTTCCATGTGGTCGAGGACCCGGTCCCACATGACAAGGAGCCCGGGTATAATTACATACGCGAGCAGTCCCGTCCCGAGGAATGCCCCGGTGAGGATGAGTTCGGTTTCCATCGAACTCACCTCTAGGCCAGGGCCGTCTCGGTGTCGGCCCAGGTCTCGATCTTTGTCCTGATTGCATCGTCGCTGTATGACGCGATCGTTATCCGGTCGCGGCTGAAGCCGACGGTGTAGATCTCGCCGTTCGGGTCGTGGCACTTGAGGGTCGCGGAGTAGGTTTCCCGGTCCGTGTCCCGTGCAGGTGTGCCCGCGTGTGCGGTGGTGAGCGTCCCTGCGGCCATGATCGCCGCGATGCCGGCGTTGAACCCGGCAAGGGTGCTGTACCGGTCGCTGAGCGTTCCGACGACGTTTGCGTCCTCATCCTGGTACACGATCTTTGCGGTGTATGACTCCCGGGTCTTCTCCACGGGAGCGTGTGTTGCACCTCCGGACCTGTAGGATACACATCCGAAGGGATTCGATACGACGACTGCCTGAACGATCGCGTTGAACGCGGTCGCATCCGCGATGGGGCTTGAAAGCCTGCGGGTGGCGGTCTTTGTGGTTGTTCCATTTTCGAAATCTGCCATTTTTTGTTTCCTCCTGTTTTTTTTCTTTGTCTCGGGGCGCCCTTTGACATACTATCATAGGAGGTTGTTCGATATAGGCTCAAAAAAGAAAATGAATCCGGGGCTCCGGTTTACCCGGTTTTGCCAGCCGGGCAGGGAGAGTTGCGCGCTCGCTGATTTGCAATGCCCGGTGCGGCAGATTTCTGATTGGATTCTGTAACGCTCTTTTTTCCAAAGATTTTCTGCATGGTGCTGACGTTCCCGATACCCCAGTCAAAGACCCGGTAGCGGAGCAGCCCGGCTTCGCGGGAGAAGACCCAGAACTGGATATTGTCGGCGGCAGAAAGGCAGTACGGCTGGATCTCCCGGATGTCGGTCTCGTAGAGTTCCCGCACTTCCCGGGCGTTGCCGACCGGAACTTTCGGGCGGACCACCCGGACAAGGATCGCGCCGGCCGGGGAGATCCCTGCCAGGTCGAACACGGCCCCGGGATGCGTGATCGTTCCCACAACGTATCCTTCCCCGGCGAGGATCTCCGCTGCTTCATGGGTGCCGCGCGGGGCATGAATGCCGGCGGGTTTTCCCGCGCCCTCCCTTGAGTCGGGCTTCTTATGGCTGCCGTTCCCGCTCTTCCGTGCTTTAACAGTCCGGCGGCGGGGGTTGCCGGTGAACGATACCTGTGTTGTCCTGTCGGGTTCCTCCTGAATACAAGTGTTTGTTGTTTCACCTGCAATGGTACCGATTGCTGCCGGTACGATTCCGCAGGGATTAATCCGGTTGCTGTACGTGGCACCGGATGCAATCGCACCCGGCGCAATCACGTCCTCGTGGGTTGTAGTAATGTCTTCCATAGGGTGATTCACTTCCTCTGTTAATTCTGATATTCATCATGCGATACGGGGAAGAGCGCGTCCGCTCTTCTGTAAAACGTTCCAAACGCCGGCCCGGAAAGAGATCGACAGCCCCGGCACCTGCCAGAAGCCATCACCTCATTATGTAAAGTGATACGCGACCCGTTTTCGCACTATCTGTTACAGGCACGTACCAGTCATGACCGGACCGGTGGTCACCGACGTATAAGAGAAAAGGCGGGCGATACGATACCGGCCCGGGCACCCGCTGCATACATCCCGGAACAGGCGATCAGGTAAATTGGTGCTTTCTGTCTCTCAAAGAGCCCGAAGAGTCCACACGTAAATGTCATGGCAAGGTAGCAGAACTTCGCGAGGCGGCGGGCGACCTTCTTCTCGTACCCGAACTTCATCGCCTTTCTCGTTACCCGTGTGCAGAAATCCAGAGTCATTGTGATTATTTTTTCAATGATATATCGGGTTATATACTCTGCGGTGGATTCGAAAAATCTGGTAGTTATTGGGGGAATCCGGGGTTTTTAAGGGCCCGGATGGGTATACCTGCGGGTTAGCTGAATGGGGGAGCGCGGAAGGTAATGAGTGGGAAGGGGGGGATTATCGGGTGTTCCTCCCGGTGAATGTGTTTTGATGGGCCGCATGGAATGCCTGCTATGTATCCACATTGTACGGGCTAATCCTGCTGGCCGCTTTGACATATCTCTCAAACAGCCAATCGACAAACAGCTGGTTGAATTGCGGATTATCGGTAATCTGTTTGTAAAATTTGAAATTGCTGTCAATCATTCCCTGGAGTTTATCTTCAACGACATGATCGAAGGTAAGCCGGGCATTCTCAGGAGGATTGACTTTTACACTGTTTGCAAGTGCAAGATCCTCAGCCAGTTTGGCCTCAAGCTGCTCAATGAACACCTTATCCTGCTCAGTGAAATCCGTACCAAACTGATCATTTAATTCTTTGATAATCCGGGAGAGAGGTTCAATATCATCAGGTACGACAATGTAGTCGTCCTTGGGTTTCATGGGGTTGATCTCGCCGTTTCCCCGGGTTAAGGGGATGCTTCCTGACATTGTTTTTTGCACACGATAGGAATCAAGATCGATCTGGTTCTGGATTTCTACCGGCAATTTTTCCCTTGTAACCGGGAGTTTTCGTATGAGGAACTTGCTGAAAACATAAAGTTTCTCCAGATCTGCATCCGTGAACGGAAGTACCTGGGACAGGAATGCGTAGAGCCGGATATAATCATCAAGGGTTTTTCTGAAATCGGTTTGCATCTCTTTTGATACGGCCTTATACCGCTCGACAATGGGATGCAATGCCGCATGGAGTTTGTCCTGAGTGGTCTTTGAAGCAAAATACAACCGGGCGAATTGATCGATATCCTCTTTTGTAAAAAGATGGAATTCCGAGAGTCGGGTTTCCTGATCGTAGAGAAGGTTTGGATCAGTTCCTTCTGTAAGGATTGTCCGATCATAATAGGGCTCAAAGGCTTTCTGGATCTGGTCTGCCTCATTGATGAAGTCAAGGACCATGGTATCCTCCTTTCCGGGATAAACACGATCGAGCCGGGAGAGTGTCTGGACTGCATTGACGCCGCCGAGTTTCTTATCAACATACATGGTATGGAGGAGCGGTTGATCGAACCCGGTCTGGAATTTATTTGCAACAATAAGGAACCGGTATTGATCCTGTTTGAAGGCCTCGGCAGTCTGGGTATCCGGAATACCGTTCATTGTGGCTTCTGTGAAACTTTTCCCATGATCTTTTACGGTGCCGGAGAAGGCTACGAGGGCTTTGAACGGATACTTTTTCTCTTTGATGAATTGATCAACAATCAGTTTGTAGTGGACTGCATGCATCCGTGAACGGGTAACAATCATCGCTTTGGCTTTGTTGTTAATCCGGTGCATCACCTGGCTGGCAAAATGATCGAGGATAATGGCCACTTTCTTTTTGATGGCGTGATCGCTTAGATCGACAAACTGCTTGAGCAGGTAACTTGCCTTCATCCGCTCATAATGGGGATCGTCCTTGATGGTCTTGAGAAGGTTCCAGTAGGTCTTGTAGGTGGTATAATTTTTTAAGACATCGAGAATGAATCCCTCTTCAATTGCCTGGCGCATGGAGTAGATACTGAATGCAATGAATTTTCCGTCCGGCCGTTTGGTCCCGAAGAGTTCCAGTGTTTTTGGTTTCGGGGTTGCGGTGAATGCGAAGAAACTTACATTTTTCAGCCGGCCCCGTGCCTTGATCTCTTCGATGATCTGATCCTCTACGTCTTCCTCACCGGCCTGTGCTTCAAGTTCTTCTGCTTCTTCAAGTGAGCTTGCCAGCAGCACCTGTTTCATGCTTTTGGTGCTCTCCCCGCTTTGGGAGGAATGGGCCTCATCGATGATGACGGCAAACCGGGAGCCCGCCAGTTTGCTGATCTCTTTTGAGATGACGGGGAATTTCTGGAGCGTCGTGACAATGATGGTTTTCCCGTCTTCGAGTGCAGATTTTAGTTGCCGTGAGGTTTTCTCGATATTTTCCACAACCCCGTCAACCTGCTCAAACTGGAGGACGGTACGCTGGAGCTGCCGGTCAAGTACCTTCCTGTCGGTTACAACAATAATCGAATCAAATACCCGCTTTTCTTTGTCATCGTGAAGAATAGAAAGCTGGTGAGCGAGCCATGCGATGGAATTACTTTTTCCGGAACCTGCGCTGTGCTGGATGAGATACTTCTGTCCGGCACCGTTGTGCTTCGCATCGGCGATGAGCGAGCGGACCGCATCAAGCTGGTGATACCGGGGGAATACGATCTGCCGCTTCCCGGTCTTCTGCCCTTTGTCATCCTCCAGTTCCACATCCTGGATGAAATGCTGGATAAGGTTCAGGATGCTGTCTCGTGACCAGACCCGTTCCCACAGGTAAGCGGATGCGAAACTTTTCCACGAAGGCGGATTTCCTGCCCCGCCATTGTATCCCTGATTGAAGGGAAGAAACCGGGTTTTTGGGCCTTCGAGTTTTGTTGTTACATACACAAGATCGGGATCGACCGCAAAGTGGGCAAGACACCGGCGGAAGGCGAACAACGGTTCCTTGGGATCGCGATCGACCTGGTACTGGCGGATGGCGTGCTGGACATTCTGGCCGGTGAGATGATTTTTGAGTTCCGCCGTGAAGATCGGGATACCGTTGAGGAACAACGCGAGGTCAAGGCTATTGTCGTTCTTTATGCTGTAGTGGAGCTGCCTTACGGTTGAGAAAATATTTGCCGCATATTTTTTCTGGAGAGCATCATTGAGTCCGCTTACCGGATGGAAGTACGCGAGCACAAATTTGCAGCCGTCGCTTTTGATCCCTTTCCGTAGGACATCGAGCGTTCCCCGCCGGTCTATTTCTGTAGCAAGCCGCTGGATGATGCGGTCCTTTGCACCGTCGCCATGCGTCTTCTTGAATTTCGCCCATTCCTCCGGCTGTGTCGCATAGAGGAAATCTATCGTATCTTTTGGGAGCAGGCAGAAATTGCGATCATATTCATCGAATGTCCGTTTGTGGAATTTGCCCGGGGGATAGGCCCCATAATCCGGCTCGGGTTCAGCAATGGCGGCCGGGAAACCGGGATCCGCATCTGATCCACCGTCAAGAAGTTTTTGTTCAATGATGTATTCGAAATTTTTTTCTGTTACATCGGTCGGCGGCACGCAAATCCCCGTAAATAATCCTATATCCCACAATCCGCAGTAAAAAACAGATCCCTTCCATTATAAACCAACCACAAGATCTTTGTACAATGAGCCTAAAAATAAAAATATGGCAATAATTGAGGGATTTGATGAAGAATCGATCCTTT
>NZ_JBAYLY010000035.1:0-25782 GCF_041663825.1 Methanoregula sp. | reverse complement strand
CGCTATGTCCGTAGGATACTCGAACTTGCCGTTAGCCGTACCCTCTGACCCCCATTGTGCCACAAACGTGCCATTTGATGTGAACACCTGGATCCTGTTATTCTCGGAGTCAACGACATAGACGTTTCCGCTCGAATTCACCGCTATGTCCGTAGGATACTCGAACTGGCTGGTGCCAGTACCCTTTGACCCCCACTGCCGCACATACGTGCCGGTAGCTGTGAACACCTGGATCCGGGAATTGCCCCTGTCAACAACATAGACATTGTCGTTCACCGGGCTCACCGCTATGCCCATAGGATCGTCGAACTGGCTGGTACCAGTACCAGAGGATCCCCATTTTGTCACATATGTTCCATCCGATGTGAATTTCCAGACACTATTACTCATCCAATCCGTGGCATAGACATTTCCGAAACTATCCCCTGCAACACAAGCCGGGTGCACTCCGACAGATGAAGGCACCGCCCACTGGAATACGGGAGTAGCTCCACTCTCTTGGCTGGTTTGTAGAGCGGCACCTGATACCGATTGTGAACTGAACCGATGCTGGGTATTTTGAAGACCAATACCCGATGCCGAATGCGAACTAAACCGACCCTTGGGTGACATTCGAGCGACAGAACTACCTGATACCGTCTGCACAGAAATGGCGGTTGAGGCAGGTGTCATCAGTGTTTCTGATGTTGTTGAAACCGTGGTTTTATCGATCAGTGTACTTGTTGGCGTTACAACCGCCACATTCTCCTGAACGGCAGAGGTTGCCACGGAATCATTCCCGTTTGTTCCAGCACAGACCGGCACACCGATCCCCGCCACGACAATAACCATGCACAGGATGAAAACGATCCTGTGTGTGAAATGCCCGATTGGTTTAATCATGTTTTTCACAAAGCCCAAAATTTCGATGATGGGCACAATCCCACGTTGTCGTTATTACCTTGCTGGTTACCCTGTTGGTACCGGGAAAAGTACAGATTATGCTCAAATATCGAAAATTATGTGTCCATTATTTTTTGATGGCTATTATATCTTCCGAAATTCTCTTTTTTCACTACCCGTTTTAGGACTTACGCGGTTAGATCATATTGAACCGGAAAAACAACGGTCATAGATCCCTAAAAAAAGCCGGGTTAGAACGCAAGTGAAACGATAAAGAGTGAAGTAGCCGGATGAGGGATACTACCGGGTGTCTGCATGCCCGTCGATACTGCAGGGAAATGAAGGGCATATCTTCCATTGGATTTTACGCAGGTACTATTCTGAACAAAAAATGATTGTTTTAACCGGTATATTTACGCCCAGTCTCCCGTTGCTGGCACTACCGGGGTGTCGCCATTCAAGCCAAATTTTATTGTTTTGTCGGTCGTTCCATCGAAGTTATAATTAAGGTACCAGTACCCGGTTGAGGGTCGGAATACGCCGATCCCGGTGTGCCCGGCGTTGCTCCAGTTCCCCACGACGGGTATGTCGCCACTCTTGCCGAACTTTACCGATATATCTGCCGTTCCATCATTGTTGTAGTCCAGATACCAGTATCCGGTCGAGTTCCGGAACACTCCGATCTCGGAGTGCCCGGCATTGTTCCAGTCCCCCACGACGGGTATGTCGCCACTCTTGCCGAACTTTACTGTTTTTTCAACTTTTCCATCGCCGTTGGTATCCAGATACCAGTATCCGGTCGAGGGACGGAACGTACCCATTTCAGTGGATACCGTCGGCTCTCCCCCGTAAGTAAATTTGTCGGCTGCACAAATCGCAGATGTGCCGGCGGGTGAAGTGACAGTGATGTCAACGGTTCCGGCTGCATGAGCGGGTGCGGTTACGGTGATTAAAGTAGCGTTATTAACGGTCATGGCACCGGTAGCATTTGGTGTACCGCCAAAGGTTACTGAAGTCGCTCCGTTAAGGTTTGTCCCGGTGATGGTTACTGAAGTGCCACCCGCAGTTGAACCGGTTGTCGGTGAAACGCTGGTGATCGTAGGGGCCGTGGACGAAACGGTAGTGTATGCCTTCAGGCAGATGTGACTGTTGGGCAGTACCGTGTACCAGTCATCCCATGTGGAATTTGCGAGTGCATAACCCTGGCCAGTAGTGGAAGTAATGCCGCTGGTATATCCTGCGTAATTGTATTCAACCGGGATATACCAATTATTCGTCGGGTTGGTAACCGTAACGATAACCGAGAATTTGTCACCCGTTGCAAGAGGAACCTGTTCTGCGGATGGCAATACTACGGTATTGTACCCCATGTTGGCCAGCGTAGTGGTGTACTGGCCCGAGAGGGTTCCGGTATTGGGTGCCGAGGACGTCGGGTTTTTATAAATCTTGATAGTACAGGGAACGTTCATATCGGTTGTATAGAACCCGACAGCAGACAGGTTTCCTGATGATGTGGCGGTAAAGACATTTGCATATGACCCCGTTTTTGCGGTATCATGATAATAATCACCCACTTCTCCCAGAGTATCGTAGGAATAGAGGGTATTGTAGTTTGAGGTTGCCTCGCCACGGAATAATGCAGTTTCATATCCTACTCCGCCCATATTGCCGAAATATTTGTCATAATAGGATACGTAGAAGCATCCTTCATTCCCCCACGAGGTGCCCCAGCTGTTCTTTACCAGCCACGCCCCATTTCCGGCGGGCATGGTGGTAAAGTTCGATGCCGCATAGTTGTCATCCCAGCCGATTATCGTAACCGCATGCCCTCCGCCATTAGCAGGGTCCGAGACATCGGGAGGGTGGTAATATGTTGTGTGAGATGTATTATAGAACGAATTGTGCCAGTAAAATGATGAGTATATTGCACCATAATTCGTCAATGCACTTTTGATATTATTGTTATCAGTCGCGGATGTTCGGGCGGGAAATAGTATTGCGTTCTGAACGTGCTGCACGGGGGGATAGGTACTTGAATTCGTCCATACGCTCGTAGAAGGGTACGGATCTGTTGTTTCATTCACCGGACCGTTCCATCTCGTCAGGTATGCCAGGGACATCCACGCGTTCCCCCCTCCATCCGGGACTGCCCAATAAAACCCGGCACCGGCAAGGTTTGCAAGGTTTTTCTCGGAGAAATCCGGCGTGGGTGTCACCGGCAGGAGCGTGGATTCCAGTGAACCATACGAGGCAAATGCCCAACAGGTCCCAAAAAAGGTCTGATCTTTAACCGGGCTGACTTTGCCGACAGTCCGCAGGTCATAGGTTGCTGTATACGTTGACTGGGGAGTCCCTGTAGTGTAAGGAGAACCCTCTTCCTGTGATAATGAGATCGGGATACCCCGTACCTGGGGACGGTATATCGGGGATGGGACATACCCCAGATTCTGTCCGCTTACGGTTTCCTGTGCAGATACCGTATTTACCCCGGTGTTCTTCTCCTCGATATAACTGAGGAATAACGGGTTGACCGGGGCCTGCTGGAGTCCATCTCCTGACGTTCCGGCATTTTGTGCTGATCCATCCGCAAGAGCCGAAACCCCTGTCACGACGAAAATCATACAGAAAAGGATCAGAGTTGGCAACACTGGCTTTTTAACTACATCAATTGTGAATCCCGACATACAATATCCCCTTTCATGAGAAGCAAAAAAATTAAGAATTGCATTGAACGTGCTCTTCTCTCTCGAAATGGGTTTTTCCCTACAGGAGAGATCTCAAGTTGTGCTTATTTTCTTTTTGGTTTTACATTGAAAAGGATTATCCTGGTTTCCCTCAGGATCCTAAAAAAGGGCTCCTTTTCGCTTGCTCCATATGCACACCACCCCTCGGGCATGAGAATCGCTCACAGAAACGCATGACGGGGCTCGCAGTTGAGGTTATGAGGGTTCATACCCATGAAATGGAAAAGAGATAAAATTATGGGAACATCGGATGGAAATCCCCCGATACGGTCCATATTTTTTTAGAATTGGGAAACAGGTGATTCTGACCGGTACCTTTACACCTAGTGTCCCACTATCCCACTACGGGAGTGTCTCCTGTAATCCCAAACTTAACCGTTTTATCGATCGTTCCATCGTTGTTGTAGTCCAAGTACCAGTAACCCGTGGATTGACGGAAAATACCGATCCCTATGGTCCCGGTCCCGTTCCAGTCCCCGGTAACCGGTATATCCCCGCTCTTCCCGAACTTAACCGCTTTGTCAGTAGTACCATCGAAGTTATAGTCCAGATACCAGTATCCGGTGGAAGGGCGGAATACCCCGATCTCTGATTTTCCATCCCCGTTAAAGTCCCCTACCATAGGAGTGTCGCTTTTAGTGCCGAGCTTAACCGTTTTATCGGTAGTACCATCGGAGTTATAGTCCAGATACCAGTATCCGGTAAAAGGTCGGAATACCCCGATCTCTGATTTTCCATCTCCGTTAAAGTCCCCTACCATAGGAGTGTCGCCTTTAGTGCCGAACTTAACCGTTTTATCGGTAGTACCATCGAAGTTATAGTCCAGATACCAGTATCCGGTGGAAGGTCGGAATACGCCGATATCCGATATTCCGTCTCCGTTCCAGTCCCCGACTACCTCTGTGTCGCCATTCTTGCCGAACCTAACCGTTTTATTGGCCGTACCATCGAAGTCGTAATCCAGATACCAGGTACTGGTTGAGGGCCGGAATATACCGATCTCATTATACCCATCGTTGTTCCAGTCTCCCACTACTGGCGTGTCGCCATTTTTGCCGAACTTTACCGATATATCGGTCGTTCCATCATTATTGGAATCCAGATACCAGGTGCCGGTTGAGGGCCGGAATACACCGACCGTCTCCACCGACACGCTTCCGTTGTTCACCGCGATATATCCCGTCTTCGTGACGGTATTGCTGCCATACATGTTCGTTGCAGTCAGGGACACGGTATAGGTACCGGCTGATGTATAGGTATGCACCGGGTTTTGTACTGTTGCATTTACAAGTGAATTGTCACCAAACGTCCAGTTCCAGGTGGTAGGAGAACCGGTTGAAGCATCATTAAACTGCACGGTCAGTGGTACGGTGCCGGATACGGGTGTTGCGGAAAAAGAAGCGATTGGCGCAGATCCCCCATTGGTGTTCAGTGCATAAACGCTCATATCATCACTTGTTACATACACCACACCGTTGACTATTGCCGGGGATGTTTGAACCGAATCTCCTGTGGTATAGTCCCAGATCTGGGCCCCGGTAGTGGCGTTGAGTGCATAGACCTTATGATCCATACTTCCCACATACACCACATCGTTTGCTACCGATGGGCTGGAAGTTCCAGCACTTAGGGTCGTGAAGTTCCAGATCTGGGTCCCGGTAGTGGCGTTGAGTGCATAGACTTTATAATCCATACTTCCCACATACGCGATGCCATTTTTTACCGATGGGCTGGAAGTTCCAGCACTTAGGGTCGTGAAGTTCCAGATCTGGGTCCCGGTAGTGGCGTTGAGTGCATAGACTTTATGATCCATACTTCCCACATACATGATGCCATTTACTACCGCCGGACTGGACCGGTGAACGCCACTCATAGGGTGATTCCAGAGTATGACACCGTTTGTAGCGTTAAATGCAAAGACGTATCCATTATCCAGTCCCGCATAGACGATGCCGTTTGTCACTGCCGGAGTTGAAAAGAACCCGCCATAAATCATCCCCCTTTCTTCGAAGGGGCCACCTTGCCAGAGTATTTCGCCAGTCGTTATGTTTATGGCATAGAGTATATTTTGGCCATCTCCGATATAGACAATACCCTTCGATACTACGGGATTGGCATTAGTCGGAGAATAATCAGAAATACAACGTCCCCAGATCTGGGCCCCGGTAGTGGCGTTCAGTGCGTACATGTTGGTCGATAGCCCCTCCTCCGAATACACCACACCGTTCACAACCGTCGGGGTGTTAATATAAGGAACATCAACCCCGGCCGTATGGTTCCAGATCTGGATCCCGGTAGTGGCGTTCAGTGCATAAAGGTAGGGAGGAAACCCAACATACACCACACCGTTTGCTACTGTCGGATCGGTATAGTGATAAGGTGTACTAATACTCGGTGTGAACTTCCAGAGTAGTGATACCGTAGTACCGGTGGTACCAGCTACCGCGCTGTAATCGCCGGTATGGTTGGCATCATAACGGAACATTATTTCTTCACCGACTACCGGCAGGACCAGCAGCAGGCAGAATAAAATAAGGAAGGAGACGAGCAGCCATGCGGACCGGGTCTTCCCGTATTTTTTCGGAATACGCGCGTGGGGGGCAGGAAAACCGGTAGCCCCCCGCAGGGGTTTTATCGATAACCGGACGGGAACCACAATAGATGCCCCAATGTGCCAGAAGTTCTGATTCACCGCGTTCCCAGAGGGAGTATTAAATCCCGTGGAGTGTTCCGGATGTCCTTCCGGATTATCCCCTCCCAGAATAAAAGAAAAAAACTGTATACCTCCCATGCTAATCACCCGGAACAAATCCTGTCAGCGACGAGGTTTTCTGAACGGCACGCCGGTATCTCATCACCAGAAAGTTCAGATTGTGCACCCCAGGTTTCGCCCGTGGGGCAGGATGCGATTCCTCCTTCCCACAAGTCTTCATGCTCATTCATTCTCAGCAGTCTTCGGGATCTCCAGCCCATCCATAATAGCGACTTTCCCGCTCTCATGAAACACCCTCGTCAAAATTTTTCCTGACAGGATGACTCCATCCCTGTCAGCCGGTAATCTCGTGAAATTTTTTAACAAATTCTTGTCAGCAGCAACTACAAGTCTGGCATTTTCCCGGGATTTCCGTCAAGTCTGGCTTCCCGAAAAGAGCACTACCGAGGCCCTTTGAGAAAAACCTGTGCACAAATTTTTCAGGAAACCAGGTGTTTTTTCAGTCCTTTCCTGTGTGCACACACCCATAGCTATCCAACATCACAATATCGTACTAGTATATTAATATAAATATGCACTATGGCTTTGCCATACAGATAGGTCTTACAGGGTTGAATCCTCTTAATCGAAAATAACCGTCATAGATCCCTTAAAAAATCGAATTAGAACTTCGGTGAAGTGATAAATAGCGAAGTGAGCGGCCCCCCAATACATGAAAAAACGGAACTTTCCTGTCAGAACCTCTCCACATGGCCGCAGGAATGGCAACAGTACCCGTTACGAATTCATACCCGGATGTGCCCGACCCCCCCTTTCGTACGAAAGTGGCACCCCCTCCATAATTAAAAAAGGGAGGGTGGGGGGTAAAACTTTTAAAAAATCGGTCGGGGGGTAGGGGTACCTCTCTTTTTTGTGAGTGGGGGGTACCCCTTTGCCAAAAGGGAGGCCCCTACCCCCCCTTGACATCAGTAAACAAAATATGGGTTCAGACGATCGTTTCACACGAAGCGCCGGTCGCGCAGGTGCAGGAAAGGGGGGGTAGTCCCTCTCATGTACCCGGACAGGGGGGTGGGGGGTAAAACTTTTAAAAAATTGATCGGGGGGGTAGGGGTACCTCTCTTTTTTGTGAGTGGGGGGTACCCCCCTTTCCGAACATTCCAAAATTTTTTTATTGACCGCTGGAAGTCCACGGGAAATGGTGGTCGTATGAGTGGAGCCGAGAGGGAGGTATCCCTCCACTTTACCTGGTGGAGGGGTGTAACCTTGCGAGCGGGTATACCACGTATGGATCTGGTACGGTGCCAGGACGGCAGTTCGGGTTTCATCTCATCATCCTGCCGACTTACCAGAGATCAGGGCCGGTCAAGAAGCCGGTGGGTAGAACGGGTTATAGTGGCTATCCTTTGTGTCAGAGATCTTCACTTTCACGCTGCACAGACACGCATCTTTTAAGGAAGTTCCTGTAAACAGTATGAATCATCAAAAGAAGTGACCCTATGAATGCGCAACGAATTGAATCTGGTACACCTGACGGCGATGCACTGGGATTTTTTGAATCCCTCTTCTCCGGCTGGCTTGAACTTAAGGGAAACCACCAGCTCTACCTCCATTTCATCATATCCCGTGATAAAAATGAAGGTAATACCCAGACGCTGCTCCGACAGTGGCTTGAACAAGGATACGATGTCCGGGTGGTAATGCCCCGGCCCATTATGCAGCACATTCTGAAAAAATTGCAGTTCGTTCCCTCCATGGAGTTTCTCCCGGAATGGTACGAAGGGATCATCGAATGCTGGCGCAGGCCAAAAGCGTGGCTGCTGTCCGGCTCTTCAGATGATCAGCTGGGTACTGACTGTGGGAAAACGATCCTTGACCCACAATCTCGTTAAAGTGGGATGGCAGGGGTGCTCCCCCCTCCCCTTACCTATAATTTTTGTGCCTTTTTGGTCTCATCTCTCCCTTGGTGAGAGCCATCATCCCCTTTTGGGGCATGGGGTCCCACCAGGTACCCGGAATCTGAAATCCACAGGATGATATACGCAGGAAATAGATATCCGAACACATCCAGATGTGTTACGGGGGTTAGTAATATGGCAAAAAATAGTGTCGGCAAGGCAGAGGATACCTCATGTGAAGATGTTTTCAAAATGGTTTTCGACCGGATCCAGACCGGTATTTTAATCATCGAACCAGAGACTCACACGATTATCGATGCCAATGACCATGCCGAGTCGTTACTCGGCGTAAAAAAGGACAAACTGGTGGGGAAGGTTTGCCATGATTTTGTCTGCCTGGCACACTGTGGCGAATGCCCGATAACTGATTTACACAAATCATTCCATAACACCGAGCGTGTCCTCATTTCGGCCACTGGTGAGAAGATTCCTGTCCTCAAGACTGTTGCACCGGCCTCCATCGGGGGAAAAGCGTACCTGATCGAAAGTTTTGTCGATATCCGCGACCGGAAAAGAGCAGAGCAACGCAAAATTGCGCTCCTTGCGTACCTGAACGAATCCGTCCTCCGGATCAAAAAACCCCTTGAGCTGACCGGACAGAATTTATATCAGATTGAACTGCAGGTCGGTTCCGGCGAATATACTGCCGAGGAGATCCGGATGCAGATCCGGATACAGTCTAATAATATTATGACAATGGCCGCAACCTTGCAGGAACTTGCCAGAACTGCAGCAGAAGAACGGGACGATATACCTGAAGGCTTCCGGGAATTTTTCATCAGGAAGTGAAGTCGTGGCTGATAATCAGGGTCTTGATCTCACGAAAGATACACAACTTTACCTCCTGCTATCTGCCCCGCAGGATACTAACGCCATGAATATAATGGTCGTCAAAAAGAGCCTGGCTGTAGGTTGCACACCCCTTATTGTATCCATCAACCAGCCCAGCCAGGTACTGGTCAAATCCTACGCAAAGGAGGGAATATCCCCGGATCAGTATTTCGTCGTCGATGCGGTCACCCATTACTCGGGTGGTACAACGGTTTCGAACCCGCATATCCGGTATGTCAACCAGCCGTCTGACCTGACCGGCCTCGGAATTGCTATTACGGAATTTCTTAAGCAGATCCCCTCGCCCCGTAAATGCATTATCTTTGATTCGGTGAGTATGCTCCTGATCCATATCCCGTCAGCGACCGCTTCAAAATTTCTTCACTTCGTGGTCAACAAGCTGAAAATATCTGAAGTATCTGGTATCTTTTTATGCGTGGAAAACGGTCTCGATCCCGTGATCCTCTCCCAGATGACGGTATTTGTAGATAAAATTGTGGATTTTGAGGAGATAAAAAACAAAATCACTCCTCAAGCAGGGTCTTTGAAATAATATATTCTCCTTTTGCCTCACGGGTCGTCCCGATGATGAGCCAGCGTTCCCGACCATGCTGCTCCAGGATCCCGCACGCCTCTATGGTCTCTCCCGTGAGTGCCTGCCCGCTGTAGGTATGGGTAAACGAGAGGACTTTTGTGACTGAGTCGTGCTCGATAATGTAGACTGCCGGGTTGTCAAATGCGAGCGAAGCATCGGTCACTTTTGCAACAATTGTCTGTTTACCAAGCACTTCTCCTTTACCCGATGGTGCCCCGGCGAGGTTATCATAGGAGCGCGTATAGAGAATATCAAAATAGGTCCCTTCAATCTGTCCCCGGTTCCATTTCCGTTGCTCGTGGAGAACAAAGACATCATAAGGGATCTCAGGTTTGCGCTTCTCGTACACCTTGCGCCACATATCCGGGGACATACCCTCAATTCTGCCATCCGCGATACCCAGTTTCACGAGAGCCTGCGCGGTAAACCAGTGTTTTCCGTACACCACCATGTCGATATCCGAACTTTCGTTCTGGAGTTTGCACAGGAGCGACCCGGTACAACCGACCGCACCCGGCGGCAGGTGGAACAGGTCGAGCAGTTTGTTGACCCTCGGGTGGGTTTCGGCAATACGGGAGATCTCCAGGTCCGGTTTTAACACCCGGCGTAAATCAGCAGCGGGAATGCGCTGGACAAGCCCTGCATATGCCGGTTTTTCACGTGCAATCTTCCTGTACGCATCCTCAAAATCGTATTTACGGTATCGCTGGCCGGACGGATCAACCCGCTCGCCCTCACTGTCCGGCACATACCTGAGCACGCACCCGACGTTTTTTTCGTTGTCGTAGGTGGAAACCGCATAGAGCCAGCCATCAGGATCTTCTACAAAATCGCGCAGTCGGATCGGCAGCATAAAGGCAGTCTCTTTATCAGTTGGATTTTAGAAATTTTTCTATTGTATCGGCATTCGCACCGCGGCGGACGATCGTTTTTGTGATAAGATCGACAACCGTGCTTGGCGTCCCGGGCAGTTTTCCACCGTCAATAAGAAGATCGTGGGGCACCGTGCATTCGTCCGGGGTCTGCGGGTCTTTCCCCCCGGAGAAGTTTGCACTCGTTGCGGTTATGGGTGCATCGAAGCGCTCGATGATCTGCCGGGCAATGTCGTGCGCCGGGATGCGGATACCGATCATCCCGGTTCCCCCGGTCAGGATGCCGGGAATCGTTTTTCGTGCCGGCACCACCACCGTCACCGGCCCGGGCAGGAATCTTCTGATAAATACCTCCATACGGGTATCGATATGGGATACTGCGGCAAGCATCTCGAAATCAGAAACCGCAATGGAGATCGGCTTTGCAAGATCCCGCTTTTTAGCTTCGTAAACTTTCACTATTGCCTCTTCTGAAAAGGCATCGGCGCCAAGACCATAGATGGTATCGGTTGGATAGACGATGAGGCTGTCATGCATCAGCACCGACACGGCCCTCTCGATAATATCCATTAAAATTCCCTGCCGCGGACCCGGTTGATATCAAAGACCGCCTTGCTGCTTATGTGCATGACGGCAAATACTCCCGCCTGAATCGGGTCGGTGACAACCAGATCTGCATGCTGTGGCACGGTTCCCGCCATCTTGAGCGCGATGACCGGGATACCTACCTCACGCACACGGTCGACTGCTTTTGAGATATCCCCTCCCATAATCGACCCGGCAAGCACGAGAATGGATGCACGGGGCAACCGTGAGACAGCGTCGACGGCAAGCGCAAGTGTCCGTTCACCGACAAGGGGAATGGTATCCACCGATATCCGCTCGCCCCGGATATTGTGCCGGTCTGCCTCGTTCACTGCGCCGAGCGCCACCTGTGCGACCTGTGCGCCGCCCCCGATGATGATCACACGCGACCCGAAGATATCGCCAAAGGGCTGGAAGGATTTTACCTCCTTTACCGATGGAAGGGCATCGAGGTCACGAATCAGTTGTTCGCGGTTTGGGCCCGGTTCATACTCAATATAGAGTTCTCCCATACCTGCGTGGGGGCCGGATTCAAAGATCTCCTGGTTGATCATGAGGACGTTTGCCTCATGTTCGGCAATAACTGTCGCTATATCCCGCAGCACGCCCCTGGTGTTCTCGGCAATGATCCGCATTGCACAACGTTCAGGTTCCGTGTCCATACTGATGCGATAGCCGGGGATCGAACCCGGGTTAGAAGCTTGGGAAGCTCCTGTCCTGCCGCTAGACTACTATCGCGTTTTTTAATACTGCTTTATGATATTGCCTTATTTCGAAGATAAATATAGTGTTTGATCCGGATTGCCGTTCCTTACCGTGAGGGACGAACTGGCAGATATTTTTAAAAACGGTGGTGCAACATAATTACACTACACGTTCGTGTTGATATGCCCGGGGGATATCCTGGTACATGAGAGTACCTTGGCACGATCGTCATTTGATAGTGGGGAGTATCATTCATGAAACATCCACGGATTTTCTTTATTCTTACGCTTGTTGCGGCGCTCATCTTCCTTACGTGCCCGATCCAGGCTGACACCGGAACACAAAAGGTGCTCTACGAGACCACCTTCGTAACGAACCCGCAATGGACGACGAATAATCCCTCTTCCGATTACTGGGATCAGTCAAAGGAGATGTATCATTTCCGTATTGAACCCAGTACCGGCAATTATGCGTATACACCTACGATCAATTACGAAGGTGGATCGTTTACCTTTGAGTACGATGTCCTGCTGGAGCAGGTGGACGAGGGGGCCTCATTTCGGTTGGGCTTTTCCGGGAAGGAGATGAACCGCAATAAAGGCCCGAATGTCGTTACGGAATTTACGAATGCAAAATATGGCCAGATCATGTGGCTTCACATCGTCACCCCCAGTGCAAAACTGGAAGAGGTCAACAGTGATACGACCTCCTATAAAGGACCGTCCGTCAAGTATGCAGTCAATACCACGTATCACGTCAATGTGGGGTATAATGCTGATACGGATGTTGTAACTGAAACCGTCACCAATAAGGCAACCGGTGAGCAGGTCTGGAGTTACTATGTCGCTACCCAGGACTCCCTATCAGGAATGAACCGGATCTCTATTGGTTCCGTCGGTGACTATGGCACAACGAGCAAGTATGCCATTGGATGGATCGATAACGTACGTTTCATGATCCCGGTTCCGGCTACGCTGACAACCCCCACCACGCAGTCCGCGACGCCTCTGCCCACGTATTCGATACGCCCGACGACAAAGGCGACCACGGCTGCTGTTCTGACGCCGATTCCAACCACGACTAAACAATCCCCTGCGTCCGGAATGACTGCCATTGCTGCGCTTGGGATTGTCGGAATCGGTGCAGTTGTCATGATGATGCAAAAGAAGCGATAAGAACAATTTCAACCCCGGGAAAATCCCCCGTTTTTGTATCCTGTGCGGGGATGATCTCAAAATGGTCATCCCTTGATCCCCTACCCCGCCCGCGCTTTCTGACTGATAGGTCATGTCGCTTTTCTTTCCTAAAAAACAGCGGAATAGTATGCAGATCACGGAAATATCCACAAATCCGTGATAGCCTTGAAGAGGAATTCAAACCGATGAGATCCCGGATTTCAGCGAATCCCTGATACCTGTCAGGAAGACCAAAAAAAAGGAGTATTGGATTGGCTTTTCCTGTATGAAGCCTGGAGGATGTGCATCAGGATTTTTCCGGCAGAATTCTTGTGTTTCATGAACCTGTCGGGCAGGTATATTTCTCTGGGCCACCTTTGCAGTCCGTCCCTCATGGCACTCGTGTGTTGGAACATGAGGTTTTTTCTTGAGGAATGGGGTGGCAGGCAATCATTTGTATGGGTACGTGGCTGAATCGCAGGGCCCGGTTATTCCGGTCATGCAGGATGTGTCACTGTATCCCGGCTTCGGTTCCTTGTCTACAGTAACATTCACCTGCCCAACCGTGGGAATGTCACCGGGTTCTGCGGCACCCGCCGGATGCACAACGAAACTGATCATGATCAGGAGCAGTGCTGTTCCCATCATGATCTTACCGGTGTCCGTGTGAGTGCCTCCATTTGTTTCTTTTATGGGTCGGTGACACGCTGATATTCCTAACGGCTGTCACCTGATCTCAAAGTTGCATGCATCTCCAGATATATTGCCACCATGATACGGGTTGGAGCATCTAACCCGTGAGTTATACGATGGTCAAGGGAAGTACAACACATAACCGGCAAACCCATATCCTTTGCACGTGCATAGGGTTATAGGACGACAAAGCGACGTACCTGTCAGGAAGAATATGAACCCGGTAGATAAGTCTCCCACGATTATTGTTGCGGATTCTACTGAATCGCTCGATGAGCTATCAGATTATCTGGATGTGCTGTCAAGCAGCGCCCGGCTTAAAATTGTGAAGTTTCTCGAAAAGAAACCCCGTGATGCGCGGGCGATCTCTCATGAGATCGAGACCAGCTACGAAAACACAAAAAAACATCTTGACAAACTCATGAGTATCGGGGTGATAAAAAAAGAGGCGGGCCTCGGTTCTCCCACCTCAAAAGGTATTCACCCTGTCTGGCAGTACTCGCTTGTGCCCGGCGGTATGGAAGCCATTATCCGGAATCTTGGCCTGTTCTCCAATACGCATGTCCAGATTATCGGGGGAGAGATCTCGAAAAGGCTGGAATCGGTTAAAAGCACGCTTACTCAGGAAGTGCTGGGTAACATACCGGCAGCAATCGTTCTGGGGGGCCATGATGACGGCAGGATCTTCCTTTTGAGATCTAACCTGGTCCCTGTCGGGAGACTCGATCCCGAACGCCCGGCGGATACGATCGGGAATGCAGATGTTGAAATTTCCGGTACCTATACAGCGGTGACCCGGATATCAAAACCCCATGGAAGGTTTCTCTCGAAAAAGGACGAATGGTACTTTGAAGACTGCGGGAGTACTGGTGGAACTGTATTGAATAATGCACAGCTGAAATCTGGTGTACCCACACCGGTTCATGATGGTGATCTCCTTGAACTTGCGAAAGGAGCGGGTGGGGCCAGGTTGCTCTTGATCATCCCCAAAATCACCAAATGAGTGTTCAGACTATAATGGTTAGATGAGAACCGTCCTTTCGTTCCCGACACAGACCGATGAATAAAAACTACTTCAGAATAGCGGTTTCCCCTGTATGATGCGCAATCCCGGTAATTTCCTCTCCTGTTGTGTAATAGTGCTGCTCATGGGTGCGGCATGTATCTCTCCGGTAGCGGGAGCACAGTATACTGTTGCGCCCACGGGGGAGGGATTTACCAGTATCCAGGATGCGGTCACCTGGGCATCTCCCCTGGATACGGTCACGGTCCGGAGCGGAACCTATCCGGAAACGGTCAGAATCGACAAGAAGATCACGCTTATCGGAGTCGATTCCGGTGGCGGCGCGCCTGTTATAGATCCGGGAAAGCGGGGAGCGGCCATTGCGGTTGTCGCTGATGGTTGTACGGTTAAGGGATTTATTCTCCAGAACAGTGCGACAATGAGCGGTGTCCTCATTACCTCAGACGGGAACACGATAGAGAATAACACACTTGCGGGGAATGCAGAGGGTATCCAGTTGGTATCTGCCGACGATAATTCTATCTCCGGCAACACTGTCACTGACAGCCGCAGTGCAGGTATCGTGCTCACAAATGCAAAGAACAACCTGATTGAGGGAAACCGGATATTAAAAAACACCATTGGAATAACGCTTGATGAAAAATCAACCGGTAATACCGTTACGTACAACACATTTTCCAATGCAGAAAATGTCCAGTCACAAAGCACCGGCTCGCAGTGGGAATCCTTATCGGGTATGTCATATGTGTATCTGGGAAAGACGGTAGTGGGCAGGATGGGTAATTACTGGAGTGATTACCCTGGAACAGACTCGAACTCCGATGGCATAGGGGATACACCGTATACGGTGGTGTCCGGGACGGATCTCAACCTTGGGATATCAGCAAACCAGAACAAAGTTGATCCTGCCCCACTTATTGATCCTATCGAGTATTATTCGCAAATCCAGCCTGCTGCGTTCGGTAGCGTTGCCGCAACGCAGCCAATCCCCACAAGTACAGATAACACCACCCTGGTTGATCAGATTTTCCCCCTGGCGGATATCGTACCCCTGGCAGGTAATGACAACGGTGGCAGTCCGCTGGCTGTGTTTTTCGTACTGGTACTGCTGGTGTGTATCGCTGGTGCCGGTGGTGTGATCTTCTTTAGATATCGTAAAAATCACCCGACTAAATCTCCGGTAAACCCGTTATCGGAAGAGACACATCCCATGCCCGTGCCGGACCTGAATGACCACGAAGAAGTACACGCGAATATCTCCCCTCCTCCGGATACAGGGTCAAATATGATAAAGCCTGCCCCGGAGACTGAAGTCGCACAAACCCCCAAAGAAACGCCGCCTGCATCCGGTCATAAGTTCTATTTCCCCCCGGAACTTGAGGACCGGTACGTGGATATCAGGCATATCGGGAGTGGGGGTGTGGCGAATGTCTTTGCTGCACACCGTAAAACGGACAACCGGCTGGTCGCCGTCAAGATCCCTATCAGTTTTGACGAAATGACCGGCAAATGTTTCTTAAACGAGATCACCGCGTGGCAGAAACTCCGGCACAAAAATATCGTCGAAGTACTGGAGGTTAACATCCTCCCGGTTCCCTATGTTGAGATGGAGTACGTGCCGGGATCGCTTGAGGCGGTGGCAAAACCCCTGCCCGTTTGGAAGGCCGTGCATCTTGTCCACGGGATCGCGGACGGGCTCGCGTACGCCCATGCCCACGGAATTATCCACCGTGACATCAAGCCGCATAACATTCTTGTGACTGGTGAATTTGTTCCGAAAATTACCGACTGGGGTATGAGCAAGGTCATTGCGACCACGATGGAGAAGTCAACCGTTGCCGGATTCTCGCTCTCGTATGCAGCACCGGAGCAGGTCTCTCCTGCAGAATTTGGCAGGACTGATGTCCGCACGGATATCTACCAGCTGGGTGCACTTTTCTATGAACTGGTCACCGGATCGATACCCTTTGGAGGAGAGAGTATTGTTGAAGTCGGTAATGCGATTGTCAGGGAAGACCCGACACCCCCGAAGGAATATAACCCGGGTGCGGTGGCTGTGGAGAAGATTATCTTAAAATGCCTGGCAAAGAAGCCACAGGACCGGTACCAGTCCGCGGACGAGCTGCTGGATGCACTCTCCCGGTACCTTGATGAAGACGATAAATGAGCAGGTGATTGGTATGACAGAAGAACAGAAAACATATGAGCCTGTGATCTGCGGGCACTGCGATGGAATTGGGTGTACATACTGTAACAAGACAGGAACGGTTCTCGTCCGGGCGCCTAAACAGATCTGCTCTGAGTGCGAGGGTGTCGGCTGCATCTACTGCGGGTTTACCGGCTGGGCACACCCGAAAGGTAAGTACGACTAAATCGTGTGCCGATTTACCGGAATGAGCCTTCAACCCGGCGCGGCAGCACACACTCTTCAAAGCGTTTCAGGAAATACCGGTCGGTCATGCCGGCGATAAAGTCGCGGACAAGTCCGGCAGGGGACGTCGAGCGGCTGTAGTCTGGGTTGACCCATGGTGAATTAATAAATTCTTTAAAAATTTTTGAGTCACGACGATCTGATTCAATATCACAAAGATACTTCGAAAAGAGGATCCGGTACATCGTTCTGATCTTCTCACTTTCAACGGTCAGTTTCGGGTTATTGTAAATCCGCTGCCGGGAGAATGCCCTCAGGGTCGCGAGCGCATGTTCCACATCGGGGCTGTAAGCGATAAAACCATCCTCACTGGCATCGCTGTTGTTAAGCAGGTTATGGATCAGGGTATCGATGATAGCACGGTTGTCGGTTCCGAATATCTCTTTGCATTCTCCCGGGATGTCATTCATGTCGTTTATGAGGCCGACCTCCTGGGCATCCTGGAGATCGCGGCCGATAAAGGCGATCGTGTCGGCAAATTTTACGACACAGCCTTCCAGTGTCATCGGTGCCCCGGACCTGTTCCCTGCTGCATTGGCCCCGACTTTCCGGTCGAACGCAGGCCAGTCCGGGCAGGGCTCGGGGGAGATACGGACGTCATCGGTCTCTCCGTTGTGGCAGAGGATACCGTCCAGTACCTGCATGGTCAGATCCTGGTCCTCGATCTGGTCAAGGAACCTGACGCTTTGCACGTTGTGGTAAAATTTTCCGATCCCGTGCTCTTCACAGAGTGCCGAGAGGCAGGACTCGCCAAAATGCCCGTACGGGATGTGGCCGATATCGTGCCCAAGAGCAATTGCTTCGATGAGATCCTCGTTGAGGCGCAGGCACCGCCCGATCGTGCGGGCAATTTTCGAGACGAGCTGGACATGGATCACCCGGTGGGTGATGTGATCGTTCTCGACCAGGTAAAATACCTGCGTCTTATCGATATACCGTGTATATGCCCGGGTGTGGAGGATCCTGTCTGCGTCCCGGGAATACGGGGTTCGGATATCTTCCGGTTTCCGGTTCTTCCGCCGCAGGGCCTGATCGCTCCGTGCTGCATGGGGTGAGAGCAGGGCTTCGCGCTGTTGTGTATACCGGTAAATTCGCGACTCCTGCCCGTGATCCGGTCCAGGGCGAGCTCCTTTAGATCTCATATTTCATGTCAATCTGGGGAGCGGAGGGTTTTAAGGCTGATGCATTTTACAGTACCGTTCCCGTGGAATGGGGCCAAATGAAAATGAATACACCGGGTCGGTGCATTCCGGGGGGCATGCCGTCAGTGTACAACTACCCGTTGTTGATTGTGAGTGTTTCGATCCGTATCCCGGTCCGGCGTCCGGGTTATCTCCCGTATGTCACGTACGTTTCACCGTACTGGACGACATGCCCGCCCATGGCTCGTAAAAATTCATTTTTTGTGGCACCGGGTGCAAGGTCGAGTTCGGCATCCAGCCCGTATACCTTGAAGAAGTACCGGTGCGTCTGACCGTGAGGCGGACAGGGACCGGAATACCCGATCGTTCCAACACTGTTTGTTCCCTGTACCGCCTTGATCGGAAAGGTCACTATGGGGTCTTTTGGGATCCTTTCCGGGATAAGCTTCGCGAGTTCCATATTCCATGCAATCCAGTGGATAAAACCTCCGCCCCCGGGTGCATCGGGATCGTTGCAGATGATGGCAAGGCATTTTGAGTGCTCGACATTCACATCACCGACTTCAATCTCCGGCGACTTGTTCTCCCCGTCACAGGTGTACGCGCTTGGGAGGTTCCTGACAGAAATTCTTACACTTAAGGTCTCCATAGGGACTTCACATCCGGTACTCGCATCATAAACGGCAGGCCTCATAAACGTACTGTTCATACACATGCCTGCAGTGTGTCCAATGCCGGGAAAAGTGTCAATGATGTCGTATCACTGATCGCTTTTGTATGCGGGAATAATGGTACCGGTACCTATCGGCAGTCTCTTATATAACCCTGTAAAACGTGGATATCAGGGATATACTGCCATGACCGGCCCGGACTGCTTTGAAGTCATACCGATAGGAATGATCCATTCACCATACAAAATACCAAAAGATGCGCCCCGGCAGGGCCGTTTTTCTGATGAAGAGTCTGTCATTGAGATCTATGAGCCGTTTGTTTCCGGCCTCCGGGATGTGGAACGTGAGAAACATCTTATTGTGCTCTACTGGCTTGACCGGGCCGATCGCACGGCTCTTACCGCCACACCCCCACATACCGGTATCGAACACGGGGTGTTTGCTACCCGTTCGCCTCACCGGCCCAACCCGATCGGGCTCTCGGTTGCCGATCTTGTCCGGAGGGATAATAACAAGCTTGTTGTGCACGGGCTGGACGCACTTGACGGGACACCGGTAGTGGATATCAAATGTTACTCCCCCGGGCTTGATTGCATACCGGAATAACAACCTGCCCTGTCAAAAATGGACTGTCATCATCTCCACATCTTTATTGTGTTAAAAGGAGAATGTTAGAGGATAGAAGTACCGTATCGTACTCCAGAGGCAACCCATGGCAAAGAAACCTGCCGGTACTATTCCGGACAAACCCACGAAAGACTCCTGCTCCCACGAATGCTCCAACTGTGCAACAGCGGGAACCTGCTCGGATAATAAACCCGGCCTTCCCCCCAAGGCGGACATCGATGTAAAACACGTTATCCTTGTCCTTTCGGGGAAAGGCGGTGTGGGGAAATCGACTGTATCTGTGAACCTTGCATATGCGCTCTCCAGCCACGGCTATCATGTCGGGCTTCTGGATCTCGATATGCACGGCCCCAACATCCCCAAGATGCTCGGGATTGAGGATCACAAGCTTTCGACGCTCGGCAACAAGATCGAACCGGTCCATGTCACAGGATCGCTCTCGGTTATATCGATGGCATTCCTGCTGCCCGATAAAAGCACCCCGATCATCTGGCGCGGGCCCATGAAGATGGCGGCAATCAATCAGTTCCTCGCCGAGGTCAACTGGGGGTCACTCGACTACCTTGTCGTGGATCTTCCCCCGGGCACCGGCGATGAGGCTCTCACGATTGCCCAGCTCGCGCCCAACGTGCGCGGTGCCGTGATCGTGACAACCCCCCAGGATGTTGCGACGCTCGACTCCAAAAAGGCGATAAAATTCGTGGAGAAACTCGGCCTGCCGGTTCTTGGTGTTATCGAGAACATGAGCGGGATGCTCTGCCCGCACTGCGGCCAGGAGATCGATCTCTTCGGCAAAGGTGGAGGTAAAAAGATCGCAGAAGAGTTTTCGGTTCCGTTCCTTGGTGCGATCCCGATTGATATCGATATGCGCAAGGCTGGAGACGAGGGCCGGCCGTTTATTATCCGGCGCGGAGACAGCGCGACGTGGGCGAGCGTGGACAAGATCATGGAAGGGCTCATAAAAGTCGTTGAGGGATAAACCAGCATGGACTACCTGCGGATCCTCACCGGAAAATCAGACCCCCTCCCCATTTATGAGCCGGTCATTGCCTGCCTGGAAAATCCGCAGGCATTCCCCGATCTCCTGGAGCCGGTCTACCGCGAGGCCATGAAACTCGACGACGAGACGCTTGACCGGTTCCGTTTTGCGCTCCTGCGTCTCCAGATCTATGCAGACATCCACCGGAACGAGGATCTGGAGAAGGCGATGCACATCCGCTATGTCTCGCAGGTACTGGAAAAAGTCGTCTTTGGCACGCTTGTGATGGAGCCCCAGGAACCCGAAGCATCCTGATTAGCAGTCTCACCAAAAAGATATTATCGGGGTGAATGTGCACGGATGATACCTATAAGTGCCCCTCCGGCACATGTATGATCTGATAGCAATACGACCTCAATAATGATTTTTACTTCGCGCATTCTGAAATACACAACAGACCATAAACCGGAGAACAACAATGACATCACGCATGCACGCCCCGCACACAACCTGTCCTGGCTGTCAGGAAGAGGTTTTTCTGGATGAGCTTGTGGGTGGCAAATGCCCTCTATGCGGCTGTTCACTGGAAGACTTCGAAGAGTCAATTGGCGAGTATGATGGGATCCTTGATCGTTCCGACCTCTCGTGGCTGATTTTTAATTATTTTGTCTTCAAGAAGTTTGTCGAGCTTGGGGCTCCGCCATCGCAGATCATGGAGTTTGTCTCAAGTTACGAGCAGAATGCCGACAAGCCCCCGGAAGAGTGGACGAGAACGGAATTCTCTCTCGAACTCCCGATGGGGATTATTGACCGGGTCCGGCCGAAGCGGTGCGCGAAGTGCAACCGGCTCTTTGTGCGGGGCGGACGAAAACAGATCACCGGTGATATGCGTCACACCTCGGTGCGTATACAGTACGTGTGCGACCGGTGCTAAAATAGTCTCAAATCGGTTTTTCATCAAATCTTATTTTTGATTTTTATGACTTGTCTCTTGGGGCTTGTAGTATTCTGGGTCTTCGTCAACGGATGAATCCTGATCGTACCGGGTGAGCTCTTTTTTTCAGGGTGCTCGTATGGGCACAGTCTCACTTCCGCAATGACACCAGCATGATTATCCCGATGATCACAAGGGCCGCAAAACTGATGATCAGAGGCAAGATGAGTCCATAACTGGACTCCCCTCCTGGCAGTTCCGGTTGCAGGGGCTGCGAGATGGTGCCTGCCATACGATATTCGAGAATTGTAATCTGTGCGGATGCATTGCCTGATGTGGTGTATTTTTGTTCACCGATTGTGACAATATACGAACCCGCCGGCAGGCCGGGGGCATCGAGCGCATAGGTCCACTGGTTTGTATTTGTGCCTGTCTCCACCGGGATGGTTTGTGACGTGATCAGATCATTCGAGGTTGCATTTCTGATCTCTACCTTGAGCAGGTTCTCCGGACCAACGTTCGTTGTACCGGTGATCAGAAGCGCTTCCCCGGTGGTCTGGTCTGGCAGGGTACCGGAGCTTTCACTGACCCGGTTGAAACGCATATGGGGCTCCTCAACGTAAAAGTAATACGGAGTGAAGATATCGTCAACGCCCGGCTCTCCAGATATATTGATAATGGTGGCGGCTACCGGACCAATGTCTGCCCGGAACGATGATTCCAGACCGATATTGGTGATGACTTTACCATTATCTGCAATTCGTATACCATCGCTCCAGAGCAGCGGAGCGATCTCAAATCTTTTGTCAGCCCCGGGATCCTGGATCAAAAATGCGTACTCCCCGCTGGAGAATTTGTTGGACTCTTCAGGTTTGATAACGAAGGTGAAATTCCCTTTTTTATCCGGTGTTACTGTTTTCGTGTCAAAATAGTTACGCCCGACTATCCAGAGTGCGACAGAACCATTCTGTGCATCGGTACCCGTGAGCGTGACCGTGTCTGCTTTTGCAATGGTCTGCGGGCCGCTGGTCACTACGGTGAGCCCGGCAGATGCCGGCAGACTCAAAACTACTACCAGCGCAAGCAGGATTACGGTATTAATTCCTGGTTTCATGTATCAACTCTTGTACGACATGATTGTGTTAGCGGGCACGCGATTGCGTATGTAAATAGGGGGCGGTATTCTCACATAACATTAACGCACGGTCACCGGTTATAGATACTAATAATTGTATTCCCTTATGCCCGGTGCGAGGCGCTGTTAACAGTACCTGGATAAAATAAAGGAATTAGTATGTCCGCCCGACCAGGGTTGCCTTCCCCGGCTTCCCGCAGATGATACAGGGACCGTCTGTTGCATTGACATAGTCAGACCGGACCTCAGTCCCGAGCAGGCTCGAATTTGCCTTCTCTTCAATGGCATCGCCGCACCCTCTCTCTCTGCACCAGTGGACGACCGCAACGTTCCCCTCATTGAGTGCGGAGTTTAAGGCATCCACAGAATCAACCGTGCAGAGATGCGATTTCATGTGCTCCTCGGCTTTTGTCTGGAGGTCATTTGTGATCCCGCCAAGAACCCGGGTAACATCGTCAGCTGCTGTCGCAAGAGAAATCGTGGTCTTTTCACCGGTCCGTTTTACCGCCATAGCTTTCCCGGCATCGAGATCTCTCGGGCCCAGTTCGAGCCTGAGCGGGACGCCCCGAAGTTCCCACCAGTAGTATTTCGCTCCCGGTCGCATGTCCCGGGTATCCAGGTTCACCCGGAAACCGGCCGCTTCAAGATCGGTTTTGAGTTTTTCCGCGGCAGCCATTACATCGTCGTGACGTTTTCCAATCGTGATCGGCACGATCACGGCCTGGAGCGTGGCGACTGCCGGCGGGAGGATGAGTCCCTTGTCATCGCCGTGCACGGAGATCAGCGCCGCGATGCAGCGCTCCGAGATCCCGAAGCAGGTCTGGAACGCGACCTTCTGCTCGCCGTTCTTGTCCTCGTACTGGATAGAGAATGTCCTGGAGAAATGATCGCCGAGGTGGTGGACGGTACCTATCTGGAGGGTTTTGCCGTTTGGCATGATCGTGTCCACGGCGATCGTGTAATCCGCGCCGGGGAACTTGTCCCAGTCCGGGCGTTTCGAGATGATAACGGGGACGCAGAGACTCCGGTAAAACTCGCGGGCGAGTACAATCTCGGACTCAACCTGCGCCTCAGCCTCGTCCCAGGTTGCATGAACCGTATGCGATTCCATGAACGAGGTGATCTCCCGGAGCCGGATAAGCGGCCGGGTCTGCTTGGTCTCGTACCGGAAGGTGTTTACTACCTGGTAGATCTTTATCGGGAGATCGGCATGTGAACGGACCCAGAGAGCAAACATCGGGTAGATTGCCGTCTCGCTCGTGGGCCGGAGCGCCAGTTTCACGTCAAGGGGTGTTGTGCCGCCGTGCGTCACCCAGTAGACCTCGTTTTCGAAGCCCTTGATGTGCTCTGCCTCCTTCATGAACTCCTGCTCGGGGATTAAGAGGGGAAAGAGCGTCTCCTTATGGTCCCGGTCAAGCAGTTCGTGCAGGCGCTGGTACACAAATTTGCGGATCGCAAAACCGTACGGGAACCAGACGTAGAGCCCTTTTACCGGGTAGCGGACGTCCATGATCTCCGCACGCCACAGTAGTTCGTTATACCATTCGGAAAAATCCACCTTCTTTGGCAGGGCGCCCGCATCCTCGACCATTAAAAACCTCTTTAAGCTACCAATTGTATGATTGCCGGCGTAATAAAAGCCTCGACCACTGCCGCCACTGCGATAAGAGGCAGCACGTACAGGAGAAAGATCCGGGCTAACCGCCCGGCATCGGCAGCCGTATCCGCAGCCCCATACCATTCGGCGATAAGTGACTGCGCCATACAAAACCCAAGCGCCCCGGCAATGATGAATGCGGGAATCTCGAAGATCCCGTGGGGGAGCAGTGCGGCTGCGATAAATGTGGCCGAGTGGCCCTGGCTGACAATTTCGGTGACCGATCCTATCACGATCCCGTTCAGGCTCATAATAAAGAGCGTAAGGATCCCGAAGGAAGCCCCTCCCAAGAAGAGCAGGATGCAGGCTTCGAAATTGTTTACAAAGAGCTTGGCGCACATATCAAAAGGGTCGCTGACCGTGATCTGGCCGGCGACCTCTTTCTGGAAGAGCTCGATCAGGTCCTCGCCGATCGATGGGTTATGTACGGTTCCGACCCATCCCACAATCATTGCGACAAGAAAAAGAAGAACCGTAAGGATGATGGCATTCCCAAGCGGGGAATGGCCCGGGTTGTACGGTGTACCGGGATCAGACATAGAGTACCATCCGGACCATGTCCCGGATACCCGGGGCAAGACCGACGACGATCATCGCGAGGAGGACAAGGTGCCAGAATGCGGGATTTGCCTCTTTCCGGTAGAGCTGCATGATGTAGATCGCCGGAAACAGCACCACGAGTTTTAAGGGAAACATCACAAACGCGGTGCCGGTCATCTCAATGAGGTTTGACCCGACCACGTGCTGCTCGATATAGTGGACTACCGGGTGGAAGGTGAGGCCGTAACTGGTGGCACTGGCGTCCAGCATCTGCCCGAAGATCAGGACAAAATAGAGCGGATCGTTGACATATTCCCACTTGAGGAGGTACCTCATGCAGGCCCAGACAAGCACGGATGCCGTGATCGCCATGAGCGGGATAATGCCGAGGATGAAGAGATCGATACGGGTGTGGGCCATCCCCCACGCGGCAAGGATCAGCGTGATGACAAGGACTGCCATGCAGCCCACGAGGGCATAGAACCACAAAAATTCCTTAATGATCCCGTTTTTCCTGAGCGTGCCCCCGACAAATATCATCCCGATAACAAAAAAGAAGAGGACAAAATAGATCGGGGGGGTGACGATCAGGTACTGCCAGTCGCCCGTGACCATGCCGGCATCCTGGATAACGCGGAGCACGCCGCCGAGCACCACGTACGGGATCGTTGCAAGGATGAACCCGGAATCCAGTTTTATGCCGCGTTCTGAAAGCCACTTCGAATTCGAGAACCAGCGGTACAACAAATACACGCCGATAATAAGGATAATCGCGTAGGTGAGCGTCTCGACAATATTATAGGGCTCGCCGTACTTGACGGGATCGATGTAGTATTTGTATATGAAATCACTAATCATTCATTATACCGATGAGCCCGGATACTATAAAATT
>NZ_JBAYLY010000034.1:0-26008 GCF_041663825.1 Methanoregula sp. | reverse complement strand
TTTATTTAAATGCGCGGACGGTAATACTCCATGAGGTGAACAAGCCTTGACATATGGAATTGAATTTGTACCAGGAAATGTCAACGTAAAGCAGGTTGTAAACTTCTGCAAACTTGCTGAATCTAAAGATATTGATTATGCATGGATCACCAACCACTACAACAACAGGCACTGTTATGCAGTCCTTGCTGCAGTAGCACAGGCCACCAGCAGCATTAAGATTGGTCCGGGTATCATGAACTCGTTTACCGACACCCCGGCCGCAATGGCATCGTTCTTCTGCACATTGAACGAAATTTCCGACGGGCGTGCAACGCTCGGTATCGGACCCGGTGACCTTTCAACACTCCCGAAGATTGCGATCCAGGGTGACAAGCCGGTTGCCCGCCTCGAAGAGGCTGTCGTGCAGATCCGCAAGCTCTGCGCCGGTGAACAGGTTAACAAGTCCGGCATGAAGTTCTTTGATTACGATGGTGCGAAGCTGACCGGTGTTACTCTCCCCGGAAAGAAGGGTGTCCCGGTCTACATCGGTGCACAGGGCCCCAAGGTTCTTGAGCTTGCCGGAAAGATCGGTGACGGTGCATTGATCAACGCATCCAACCCGAAGGACTTCCACATCGCTATCCCGATCATCAAGAAGGCAAGCGATGCAGTCGGCAAGAAGAACTTCGATATCGGAGCGTACACCGCTATGTCGATTGACAAGAGCGAGAAGAAGGCACGCAATTCAGCAAAGATTGTCGCCGCATTTATCGCCGCAGGTTCGCCGCCCGCACTGCTCGAGCGCCACGGTCTTGACCTCAACAATGTCGCCAAGATCAAGGCAGCACTCGGCAAGTTCGACTTCAAGTCAGTCGGAGAACTCGTTGGAGACAAAGAGATCGATGCATTCACCATTGCAGGTACCCCTGAAATGGTCAAGGCAAAGTGCGAAGACCTTACAAAGGCCGGCGTTACCCAGATCATCTTTGGTTCACCACTCGGTCCTGACATGACCACCTCTATCCGCCTCCTCGGCAAGTATGTCATTTAAGCAGATCTAATATATCTGCTTTTAAATACCGCCGAAAAAGTTCCCTATGGGGACTATGGCAGATAGTAAAAACTCCTTTTTTTTAACGTTGACAGCCTGTGTGGGGGAACCAGTGCCTGTAGAAATATTCTGTCCGCTTTAAGGGAAGATTGCAAATGACTATCTTATCCCGAAGAGTACTCCCTTTAGGATAATGACATGTTTACCGTATCTGACGTTATAACCGGGAGAGGAAATCTCCAGTACCGTGAGGAGAACCTGACCGGCCTGCGCTGTCGGATCAGCCCGGAACGGCTTAAACGACATATCAATCAAACTCTCAAGATACCCGAAGGTTCGGGAACCTGCCCCTTCTGCCGGGAAAATATTTTTTCAATCACGCCCACGTTTGCTGACGGGAATCGTATCCTTAAGGGAGAGAGCGTCACGTTTCCCAATATGTTTCCGTTTGCGGAGTGGCACACGGTTACGGTGATAACCCGCGATCATGCCGTTCCTGCCTTCACCCGACAACAGATTGCGGATGCACTCATGGCACAAACCGAGTCGCTTCTCCGGTTCGACGGGTATCCCAGCATTAACTGGAATTATCTGACCTCTGCAGGGGCAAGCATCGTCCACCCCCATATGCAAGGGATCTCCGATAAGCGTCCGTCGTGGATAGCAGAGCGGTACCTGTCTGCGGGGAAAGCGTACCACGCAAAGACCGGGCATCAGTACTGGGATGTCGTGCGGGAGCAGGAACGGTCATCGGACCGGTACCTCTTTGGCGATGAGATCCTCTGGTCTGCCCACGCGGTGCCGCTGGGTGAGCGCGAGGTGCGGGGCATCCTGCCGATCGCTTCTCTCATCGAAATGGACCCGTATATCGATCTCCTGGCACAGGGAATCATCGAAGTTCTCTCGTTCTACCAGGCCCTGGGAACGTATGCGTTCAATATGTCGGTTTTTTTCGATAAGGCCGGAAAAGATAACGGATTCCGTGCGTTCTGTTCGCTCGTTTCCCGGATAAATCCAAATCCGACATCAATGAGCGATTCGGCATTCATGGAACGGCTCCACTTTGAGCCTGTGATCATGACGCTCCCTGAAGATATGGGGTCGTTCTACAGAAAATAAAAAAGATAAAAAAAATTTACTCGAATTTTGCAACGAGTTTGTTCTTGCGGACGAGCGTGCCATCCTTCTTGTGGGGCTGGCGCAGGATGCTGTCGCCTGCTTTCTCGAGCTCGCGGGCCTGGTCGCAGAGTGCTGCTGCTACTCTCATCATTTCGTGAGCGCTTGCAACGATCGGGATGTACTTCTCCCATTCCTTGGTCATGAAGCAGCCCTTGACGTTCTGGCCTGCAACAGCCATGGCGATCTCGTGGGCAGCGCGTGCCTTTGCAAGGGCATAGGGGTTGGTGAACTCGCCGTCGACTGCCTTGTCGGTGGTCATGATGATCTTCGGGAGCTCGATTTCAGTGCCCTTCTTGCCGGCCTTGACCTGGTCAATGACCTTGTCGAGAGCGACCTGGAGTTTGCGGAATGCACCGGTGAGTGCCAGGACTTTGACGAGGTTACCGTTGTAGTCTGCCATCTCGACGGGGTCGAGGAATTCGCGGCGTGCACCGATCATGGAGTCTGCCTTCATGATGATATAGCCGAACTTGGTGTCAGCCTTGACGCCTTCCCATTCCTTCTTCGTGGTTACATCATCGGTAATGATGATAGTCGGGATACCTGCTGCAGCGAGCTGTTCGCGGGCACCGGTCGGGCCGGGGAGAACCCCGTTGGGGGAAACTACAATACAGAAGTCCGGCTTGTATGCCTTCAGGTTGGAAACAACACGGTCGACGTCTGCCGGCTCGAGTTTTGTGCCGCTGGTCGCCATGAATGTCTGCATGTCCTCACGGTCTGCTCTCTCGTCGAGGAGCAGTTCCGCCATTACACCACTTGCAATATTGCCTAACTTAGCTACACCTACTTTAACAACCATTGAAATTTCACCTCTATTTTGTTTTATAACACGTTATTATGACCCGGTATTCTTATAAAGATTTTGAAATCATTTTTTACGCCGGGTATGCAGTTCTTTGTTTTTTGAGTTGTTGTGTTTTTGCGTTCCTCCTGAAAACCCGGTGCGTGCCGGAAAACCCGGGGGAGAGAATGGTACCTGCGAGGTCCCCGTGGGCATTCTTCGCGTGTCCATGATCCCGGTTCTTCTGCGATTTATCATCTATAATCCGTATTTCTCTGTTTTCAAGTTGAAAGAACAGCCCCCAAAAATTCGTATGAGCCTGATCTGGAAGCGGGAGTTTTTTTTGGCAACAGACGCCTCTCCCTTTATGGCAGGAGGGGTACCCCCTTCATTTGTATAATGGTGGAACCCCCCCATCTCTGGCCACAAGCGGGGGGTGGGGGTATCATGCTTTTAAAAAAATGGTCGGGGGTCAGGGTACCTCTCCTTTTTGGGAGCGGGGGGTACCCCCTTAGCAAGAAAAGAGGCCCCTACCCCCCCAAGCCTTTGGCCGGCAAAATATTTCTTCAGACGATAACTCCACGCGAAGCACAGGTTTTAGAAATGCCAGAACGGGGGGTAGGCCCCCTCTTATGCCCGGACAGGGGGGTGGGGATATCATGCTTTCAAAAAAATGATCGGGGGATGGGGTACCTCCCGTTTTTGTGACAGGGGGGTGCCACCCTGGGCCGGCAGGAGGGGGTACCCCCATGGGCCGGGAATCACTTCTGGATGTCCATCAAAAATTCTGCCACGTTTGGGACGGAAAATTCAGAGAAGTACTGATAACGGTGAATATCCATTACGCACACATCAATGGATTTTTTGTGGATTATTGCAGATGGTCGTTGTTAACGAAAAGTGTTTAAGTCAATGTGATGGAATGGATAGTATGAAAGATGGTCTGCTCACCGACAGACAGAGGGAAGTGCTCCGGTACCGGAAACAGGGAATGACCCAGCAGCAGATCGCAGATATTATCAGCACATCAAAAGCCAATGTCTGCACAATTGAGAAATCTGCAATGGAAAATATACGGCGGGCAAAAGAGACGCTCGAATTTTTGTATACCCTTGATGCCACACATCTCTGCACCATTCCATCAGGGACAGATCTGTTCGAAGTCCCGAGTATGATCTTTGCCGAGGCTGAAAAAGCCAAGATCAAAGTGAAATACGATACGATCTCGCTCATCAACCGACTCCGGGAAGCCCGGCCACAGTCGTATAAGGCCCGGTGTATCTGCGAAGATGTGCAGATATATATCACCGATGAAGGAGAGATCTATTTCGGATAACCGGCATGATGGCGGATTATGTCTGTTCCGTCAGGTACGGCCAGTTGCTGAGGGATCGGCGTGTGATCCCCGAAATGCTGGCATAAATATATATGCTTTTTTAATCTATATTTAGGGAAGCCGATATGGGGGGTGTCCCTGCAGTATATACACATTATGTGTGTGCTGCACCGGCGGAATCAGACCCAAATGACACAGGGAATGATGCTGCCGTGGGTATTTCCCCGATTGGTGACCTCCGCATCCATGCGGAGGATCCCGAGAAGGAGTTGTGAATCGTCACAACGGGCTGACAGAGTTGGATCTGACCGTGACGTACAGGTGGACGTTTTCGTAACGAGCCTGTTCTCCTGATTAAAAATCAGGGGATGCGTCAATGTCAGGGTCTTCTTTCGCGAGAAAAAGAAAAACCGGAAATTTGTCGGATGAGGGGATGTATTTATCCCTATCATCCGGTTTCCGGGGCAACCGATACACAGGCAGGGATAGTATCCGCAAAATGCGGGTAGTGTTTGTATCCTGCAGGGTGTTTTCGGATCGCGTGTTGGCTTACCAGACAGGCAAGTGATATCACTTCAGTCTCGGATTCATCTAGAAGAGTTCGTGTCAAGTAAAAAATCAAAAACACGAATGTAAAGGATTGATTGACACATGCCAAAGATAAACAGACCACGCCGAGGCTCACTGGCATTCAGCCCACGAAAACGTGCACAGAGCCCCATACCAAAATACAAGTCCTGGCCACAGCACACCGGTGCACCCGCGTTGCTTGGCTTTGCGGGCTACAAAGTGGGGATGACGCATGTTCTCATGGTCGATGACCACAAAGGCAGCCCGACAGAGGGCAAGGAGATCATGGTACCGGTAACCATCATAGAGATCCCGACCATGAAAGTTGCCGCTATCCGTGCATACTCGCAGGATACCTATGGTAAACATGCGTTCACGGAGATCTGGGCAGAGCCGCTGGACAGCCAGCTCTCCCGCAGAGTGACCGTACCCAAGAACTACGACAGCGCGGCAGCAAAGAAGAAATTTGCCGACGCCCTTGCCGCAAACCAGGTGGCAGAGATCTATGCAGTTGCGTACACGCAGCCGGCAACCATAACCGGTGTGCCAAAGAAGGTACCCGATCTCATGGAGATCAAGATTGCCGGTGGAGACTGCGCAAAACAGTACGAGTTTGCTATCGGATTACTTGGAAAGGAAATCCGGCTCAACAATGTGATTGACACTGGTGCATATGCCGATATCACTGCAATCACTATCGGTAAAGGTACACAAGGACCGGTCAAGCGCTGGGGTGCCATGCTGCGAAAGCGCAAGCACTCTGTTGGTGGCAAAGAACGCCACATCGGTACCCTTGGACCATGGAACCCCCACCATGTGCGGTGGCAGGTCCCGCAGAGCGGTCAGATGGGTTTCCAGCAGCGCACCGAATTCAACAAGCGCATCCTGAAGATCGGAGAGAACGGATCCGAGATCACACCCGCAGGTGGCTTCCTCAATTACGGTGTGCTCCGGAGTGCATATGTTGTTATCAAGGGCTCCATTCCGGGCCCGGCAAAGAGACTTATCCGTATCCGCCCGGCAATCCGACAGGGTGAACATGTTGTACGGTCGCCCGCGATCCAGTTTGTGAGCGTCCAGAGCAAGCAGGGGTGATCAGAGATGAAAGCGCAGGTTAAAACAATTGAAGGCGGAGTGGTAAAGGACATAGAACTCCCGGCCATATTCTCCGAAGAGTACCGCCCAGATCTGATCAAGAAGGCAGTCATGGCGCTCCAGAGCGTCCGAAGGCAGCCGCACGGCTCATACCCGTTTGCCGGCATCTGTTCTTCGGCAGTTGGCTGGGGAAGCGGCCGTGGCGCATCGCATGTACCCCGTCTCAAGAACGGTTCCCGTGCAGCAAAGGTCCCACAGGCAAAAGGCGGCCGTGAAGCACACCCCCCGGTTACTGCCAAGGTGCTGATTAAAGAGATCAACCAGAAAGAAAAACAGAAAGCCTTCCGGTCTGCGGTTGCAGCAAGCATCCGTGCCGATCTCATCAGCAGCAGGGGACACCTCTTTGACGGTGCAGTTCCGCTCATCTTCGAGGATAAGTTTGAGACCCTCGGACGTACGCAGGATGTCATCTCCGCACTGACGAACATCGGTGTATACAGCGATGTTGAACGTGCAAAAGACAGCCGCAAGGTCCGTGCAGGAAAGGGCAAGCTCCGTGGCCGCCGGTACAAGCAGAGAAAGAGCCTGCTCATTGTTACATCGGGCCCGGAGTTCCGCGCCGCACGCAACCTCGCCGGTGTCGATGTCGTGACCATTGATCAGCTCAATGTCGAGCATCTTGCTCCGGGCATGCAGGCAGGACGCCTGACAGTCTGGACCGAAAGTGCACTTACACGCCTGGAGGGAAAGTAAATGTCTACCTTGAAACACCCGTTTGTCACAGAAAAGGCCATGGTGCTTCTGGAAAACGAGAACAAACTCCAGTTCCTTGTCGACAGGAAAGCCACGAAGCTGGACATCAAGCGTGACATCGAGAAAGCGTTTGACCAGAAGGTAAAGCGCGTCTACACGCTTATGACCATGCACGGCCAAAAGAAAGCCGTTGTGAGTTTCGAGAACGAGAAAGCCGCCGAGGAAATCCTGAGCCGGCTTGGCATTATGTAAGGTGGGGAACATGGGACATCGAATTACAACACAGAACCGGGGCAGGGGAGGCCCGACCTATCGCGCCCCATCCCACCGGTACAAAGCTGAGTTAAAGCACATCGGGGACGGCACAACGAAGATCACCGGCTCGATCATCGATATCGAGCATGATCCGGCAAGAAACGCTCCGATTGCCCTTGTGCAGCTTGAGGACAAATCGAAGGTCTACATGCTGGTAACCGAAGGTATCGGTATCGGCGAGGTCGTATCCTGGGGAACTGATGTCGAAGTCAAGAACGGGAACACACTCCCGCTCCAGAGCATCCCGACCGGGTCCTACATCTGCAACATCGAGTCGCGCCCCAACGATGGCGGCAAATTTGTCCGCTCAAGCGGGGTACAAGCCGTTGTTGTCGATAAGATTGAAGATCGTGTCGGCGTCAGGATGCCAAGCGGCAAGACCAAGTGGTTTAATGCACGCTGCAGGGCAACCATTGGTATTGTCGCCGGTGGCGGACGTGTTGAGAAGCCGTTTGTCAAGGCCGGTAACAAGTACCACAAGATGGCGAACACCGCGTCGAACTGGCCTCGTGTCCGGGGTGTCGCAATGAACGTCATCGATCACCCGTTCGGTGGCGGTGGCCACCAGCACACGGGTCGCCCAAAGACCATTGCCCGGGGTACTTCTCCAGGAAGGACGGTTGGATCTGTGGCAGCACGCCAGACAGGTAAGAGCAGGAAGTGAACGGTATGGCAGCACCAAAAAAGACACAGAAGAGAATGCCCAGACGGCGTGAGGAGTTCACCTATCGCGGGTATAAGATTGACGAGCTCAAGGCGATGGGGTTGAGCGAACTCATTCCCCTGATGCCAGCCCGTGCACGCCGCAAATTCAACCGCGGGCTCAACCGCGGTGAAGAGACGTTGCTTGCAAAGATCCGGGGCGGGGACGAGAAAGTCAGAACCCACCTGCGTGAAATGATTGTCATGCCCGAGATGGTTGGAAAGAGCATCGAGATTTACAACGGCAAGGAATTCCTGAAAGTTGAGTTCCAGCCCGAGTCAATCTTCCACTATCTTGGAGAATTTGCACTCACAAGAAAGAGGGTCTCCCACGGTTCCGCCGGTATCGGTGCAACGAGGGGCAGTAAGTACGTACCGCTGAAGTGATGGAAATGGCACGCATTGCATATTCAAAGAAGGTTGAAGGCGACAACATCGCCAGAGGCAAAGCAAACGAGCTTTCCGTCTCTCCCAAGCACTCGATCGAGATCGCCGATTTCATCCGGCACCAGCGCGTCAACGATGCGCTCAAGTACCTTGCCGATGTGGTTGCCCTTAAAAAGGCAATCCCGTTCCGGCATTTTAACAGTAATGTCGCACACAAGCGCGGCCTTCCTGGCAACTGGGATGCAGGTAGGTACCCGGTCAAGGCATCCAAGGCGTACATCAGGATTCTCGAATCAATAAAAAAGAACGCGGAATACATCGGTCTTGACACCGAGAACCTGGAGATCATCCACGCCTCGGCAAACCGCGGGCGCGCCCAGAAGGCATTCTTCCCCCGGGCAATGGGCCGTGCATCCCCCAAGGTCCGAGAGACCGTCAACATCGAGATTGTTGTCCGTGAGGTGGCATAAATGGCCGTTGAAAGGAAATTCATTTCAGAAGGTGTCCGCAAGGTCCGTGTCGAGAAATACCTGACAAAAGAACTTAAGCGCGCAGGGTTCGGCGGCATGGATATCGCACGCACGCCTCTTGGAACCCAGGTCACCATCTTTGCTGAAAAACCGGGGATCGTGATCGGCAAAGGCGGGAAACTTGTCCACCAGCTGACCCAGGATCTTGCCCAGAACTACGGGGTTGAGTCTCCGCAGATAGAGGTCCAGCAGGTCCAGAACCCAAGTTTCAACGCCCAGATCATGGCGGAGAGGCTGGCAAATGCCCTTGAACGCGGCTGGTACTTCCGTAAGGCTGGTTCGAGCATCATGCGTCGGGTCATGGAATCCGGTGCACTGGGCTGCGAGGTTATCATCGCCGGTAAATTAACCGGTGCACGTGCCCGTACCCAGAAGTTCACTGAGGGCTACATCAAGCACTGCGGTGAGCCAAGTATCAATATCGTCGAGAAAGGCTATGCGATCGCCATCAAGAAGCTCGGCGTGATTGGGGTGCAGGTTAAAATTGTGCCTGCCGATGCGAAGATGCCAGACCACTTTACGATCATCGAACAGAAGAAGCCGGTTACCCCGAAGGTCACCGTCACCGCTATTAGCGACATTGACACCGAAGAGCCGGCCCTTCCCGATGAGAATACCGATGGAGAGGTGCAGTAAATGGCAATCTTACGGGCGCACGATGTCCAGCAGCTCACTGATGTCGAACTGCAGGAACAGATGGGAAAACTCCGGATGGAACTTGTCCAGCACAACGGAAAGGTCAGTGCCGGTGGCGCAACCGAGAACCCCGGGCATATACGGGAACTCCGGCGCACTATTGCCCGCCTGATGACCGAGAAGACCCGCAGGAGCCGCGTATGATCTCCTGCCAGAACGTGATAAGGCACGAATTGATCGGCCTTGACGTTCTGGTAGCTGGAGCTGCAAACCCGTTTCATAAGGGGATAAGCGGACACATCATCGATGAGACAAGGAATCTTGTTGCCATACAGACGCAGGCCGGAATAAAGAAGATCCCAAAACTTGGGAGCACCTTCCGTCTCTCTCTGCCTGACAATACCCTTGTTGAGATTAATGGATCCGCACTGATACTGGCTCCAGAAAAGAGGCTCAAGCGAGCATAAAAGAAAGAGGATACCATAATGGCACAAAATATTGGATTGAACGTTCAGGCACCCAAGCAGGAGTGCAAGGACGTTAATTGTCCGTTCCACGGCACTTTACCGGTACGCGGCCAGGTGATCACCGGTAAGGTCGTGAGCGACAAAATGATGGGAACGGTCGTAGTTGCCCGGGATTACCTGCACTACGTCCGGAAGTACAACCGGTACGAGAAGCGCATCTCCAAACTTCACGCCCACAACCCGCCCTGCATCCAGGCAAAGGCAGGGGATCTCGTGAAGATTGCTGAGTGCAGACCGTTGTCGAAGAGCACGACGTATGTCGTTGTCGAGGTGCAGCAGCCATGAAGGCAAAGCAGTCCAAGACCCCACGGGCTCTTGCGACGGGAACGAGACTTGCATGCGCTGATAATACCGGTGCTAGGACCGTGCAGATCATCTCTGTCTTCGGCTACCATGGTGTAAGGCGCCGCCAGCCCAAACTGGGCCTGGGAGATCTCTGCACAGCGAGTGTCCAGAAAGGGACCCCGGACATGCGTAAAAAGCTCGTGCGGGCGGTTGTCATCCGCCAGAAGAAGGAAATGCGCCGCCCCAATGGCATCCGCGTCTCCTTTGACGACAACGCTGTTGTCGTTGTGGATGAGAAGAACGAGCCCAAAGGAACCGAGATCAAGGGACCGGTCGCCCGTGAAGTGGCAGAGCGGTACCCGAAGCTCGGCTCTATGGCAACGATCATTGTGTGAGGTGGGATGTCATGGTAAGAATTGAAAGTTCACAACCGCGCAAGCAGAGAAAGGCGCGGTATGATGCACCTGCACACATGAAGTCAAAGTTCCTCAACGCACCGCTCTCGGCAGCACTCAAGGAGAAATATGCAAAGAAGACGATCCGCGTTATCAAGGGCGATACCGTTAAGGTTACCCGTGGTGACCATGTTGGCGAGGAGGGACTCGTTGACGGCATTGATACCCGTAACGTGAAGATCATTGTCCACGGTGTCTCATCCACCAAGGTTGACGGTACCGAAGTTCCGCGTCCCGTCGACGCATCCAAGGTGGAGATCACCAAGCTCAAGCTCGATGACAAGCGCCGCGTCGAAAAACTCGGGGAGAAGGCATAATGTCAGACCATCTGAAAAGGCTCAACGCGCCTGATTCGTGGCACATTACCAAGAAAACCACGAAGTTTGTCGCAAAGACGGCGCCGGGCCCTCACAATGCAAACGCAATGCCGGTAGCCGTCTGGCTCCGGGATCAGCAGGGCCTTGCCCGCACCATGAAGGAAGTCAAGCAGATCCTCAAGCAGAAGGACGTTGTCATCAACGGCCGGGTCTGCCGGGATCCCAAGATGGGCATCGGAATTTTTGATGTCATTGCACTTCCCCGGATCGGCAAGTACTACCAGATCATCCGTGATGTCAAAGGCCGGCACAAAACCGTTGAGATCGATGCAGAATTCGCCCAGATAAGGCTCTGCAAGATTGAGAACAAGACGACCGTTACCGGTGGCAAAGTCCAGTTAAACCTCAGGTACGGGGCAAACATCCTTGCCGACAACTCCTACAAGTCAAACGACTCGGTGGTCATCTCCCTCAAACCCGAGGACCGGTTCAAGATTCTTGAACACTATCCGTTTGCCGCAGGCAACATGGCGACGATTATCGGCGGCCGCCACTCCGGCAAGGTTGCCCGGATTATCGAGATCATCAAGACGCCGGGCAGTGTCCCGAACAAGGTTATCCTTGAAGATGAGAAGACCAAGGAACAGTTCGATACCATCGCGCCCTACATCTACATGATCGGAAAAGAGACCGTTTCAAAAGCAGGCTGGGGGATTGAACAGTGACCGCAATGCGAGATATCCACATCGATAAGGTCGTTGTCCACATGGGCGTTGGCGAGAGTGGAGAAAAACTCGTCAAGGCCGAGAATATCATGAAGACGATCACCAAGCAGACCCCGATCCGCAGCGTCGCAAAGATGACGCAGCCGGCGTTTAATATCAGGAAAGGCGCCCCGATCGGGTGCAAGGTCACGCTCCGCGGGAAACCTGCGGAAGATTTCATCAAGACTGCCTTAACCATCGTCAACAAGACGATCTTTGAGAGCCAGTTTGATAAGAGCGGGAACTTCTCGTTCGGCATTGAAGAGCACACGGACTTCCCCGGGATGTCCTACGATCCGCAGATCGGGATTTTCGGGATGGATGTTAACGTCGTGCTCGAAAGGAACGGCATCAGGATCACCCGCCGAAAAATGCAGCAGAAGAAACTTCCCCAAAAGCAGCGCGTGAAAAAGGTGGATGCAATCGAGTTCCTCAAGAACCAATACTTGGTGGAGGTGCGCTAAATGGGTGGCGAAAGAAAGAAGATCTACGGTCGCGGTGCAAACGAGTGCAAGATGTGCGGGCGCAAGCAGGGACTTGTCCGCCGGTACCACATCATGTTCTGCAGGCAGTGCTTCCGTGAATGGGCACAGAAAATGGGCTTTAAGAAGATGAACTGAGGAGTGACTGCACAATGACACGATTAAATACCATCGCAGACGGGATGAGTGCGTTAAAGAACGCAGGTGACACCGGCAAGGCCGAGTGCATCATCGAACCCGCAAGCAAGCTCCTCGGCTCAATGCTGCGCATCATGCAGGACGCCGGCTACATTGCCGGTTTCGAGTTTATTGAGGATGGCCGTGGCGGCCAGCTCAAGGTGCATCTCACCGGTAAGATCAACAAATGCGGTGCAATCTGCCCGCGTTTTTCGGTCCAGCTGGATGAGATGGAATTCTGGGAGAAGCAGTACCTGCCCGGCAAGAACTTCGGGCTCATCATTCTTTCCACCTCGCACGGCGTCATGTCGCATGTGCAGGCGCGCAAGGAAAGTATCGGCGGCGAACTGCTCGGGTATGTCTACTAGAGGGTGCGAATCATGGCAAGTGTAAGAAAAGTCAGGATTCCTGAAGGCGTCAAAGTAAAGCTTGAGGGAACGCAGCTTATAGTGACAGGGCAAAAGGGCCAGCTGGTGCGCAGCGTCCGGTTCCCCCAGGTGACGGTGACCAGCGACGGCAAGGAACTTGTCATCTCAACCGAATCCAGCCGCAAGGAGATCACCGCGATGGTCGGGACGTTTGAGGCACATGCAAAGAATATGTGCCGGGGCGTCACGGAAGGATTCGAGTACCGGATGAAGGTTGTCTACAGCCACTTCCCGATCCAGCTTAAACTCCAGGGAAAGCGGCTTGAGATTGCCAATTTCCTGGGCGAGAAGAAAGCCCGGTACGCCGACATTGCAGAGGGCGTCACCGCAAAGGTGGCAAACGATGAGGTCGTGTTGACCGGTATCGACCGAGAACTGGTCGGGAATACTGCAGCAAATATCGAGCATGCAACCCATATCCGTTACCGGGACCCCCGGGTTTTCCAGGACGGCATATACATGGTACAGAGGGGCTGAAGCAAGCAATGACAACTGAAACCAAGCGACTGATCCGTGTGCGCACAGAGAAGGGTGCCGTCTTCAAGCGCGACGGGTTTGGCAAGAAGAAACAGCTCTCCGATTCATGGAGAAAGCCCCGCGGACAGCACAATAAACAGCGGGAACAGAAGAAGGCAAAAGGAGCATTACCAAAACCGGGCTACGGAAGCCCGATCGCGGTACGCGGCATGCACCCCAGCGGGTTCTTTGAAGTACTGGTTTTCTCGGAAAAAGACCTTGAGAACCTGGATACCAAAACCCAGGCGATCCGGATATCAGCCGGCGTCGGTGGACGCAAGCGCAAAGCCCTTCAGGAAAAGGCGACAGAAGCAGGATTCAAGATCCTTAACGCCCGGGTCGTAAAAGCACCCGTAAAGAAGGAGACTCCTGCCGAATCGGAAAAAGATACGGCAAAGGACAAGAAAGAGACAAAGGCAAAAGAGGCCCCGGCAAAGAAAAGCACTTCCAAGGCAGAAGAAGCCAAGAAGAAAGGCGCTGAAGAGAAAAAGCCGGTAAAAGCCACCTCGTCAAAGTCCAAGCCTGCGGCAAAAGAAACCGAAAAGAAAGAGGAGAAATCCGCAAAGCCCAAGGCAAAAGAAGCGGTAAAGGCTCCTGCAAAGAAAGCCGCTCCTCTAAAATCCGAGAAAAAGCCCGCTGACGGGGAGAAAGCCCCGGCAGAAAAGGCCAAAGCAAAGAAAAAGTCCTCATCCGGGGTGAAGAAGAATGAGTGATGTTGCCAGCCAGAAACGTCTCTCCGCATCGATCCTGAAATGCGGTGTCAACCGCGTCTGGTTCGACCCCGAGCGCATTTCGGACATCGAGAATGCAATCTCCCGCGAGGATCTGCGCGGGCTTATCACCGATGGTGCCATCAAGGCGCACCAGAAGACTGGTGTCAGCCGCGGCCGGGCACGTGTGCGCACCGCGCAGCGTGCATACGGTCACCGCAAGGGCGTCGGGAAACGGAAAGGTGCAAAGGGTGCACGTACCCCCAGCAAGCGGGCATGGATCCAGAAGATCCGTGCAATCAGAAAAGTACTCGTCGCGCTCCGCGAGGCCGGTACCATTGACCGGCACCTCTACCGGGTCATCTACCGTAAGGCAGCCGGCGGGCAGTTCCGGAGTGTCGCGCACATGAAAGCACAGATGGAGATCATTGCCGGGAGGCTGAAGTAACATGGCGACCGGACCACGGTATTTAGTCGCTTTCCGCAGGCGGAGAGAAGGCAGAACCGATTATTACCAGAGAACCAAACTCGTTGTCGCTGATGCGCCGCGCATGGTCGTACGCAGGACAAACCGGCATATCCTTGTCCAACTGGTCATCGCCGAGATGGAAGGGGACAAGACCCTTGTATCGGCAAATTCCTCCGAACTTGAAAAGTACGGATACACCGGGGCAACTGCAAACACACCTGCAGCATACCTTACAGGCATGCTCTTTGCTGCAAAAGCAAAGAAAGCAGGACAGGACCGCGCGATCCTCGATATCGGGCTCAACCGGGCCACCCCGGGAGCACGTGTCTTTGCTGCGCTTAAAGGGGCAGTCGATGCAGGCCTTGATATCCCGTATGGCGAAAAGATTGTTCCCTCGGAAGAACGGCTCAAGGGTGCACATATTGCGGCCTACAACGATAAAGCCAAAGATATCGTCAAGAATGTCGAACAGGTGGCAGACGCCATAAAGAAGGAGCTGGTGTAAATGGCATACGAAAAGGCAGAATGGCGCCCGGTCACCGGTCTTGGCAAGCTTGTCGCATCAGGGGAGATCAAGAGTATCGATCAGGTTCTTGAGAGCGGCAGACCGATCAAGGAACCCGAGATCGTCGATATGTTCCTCCCGGACCTCGAAGACGAGGTCCTCGATATCGCCATGATGCAGAGGATGACCGACTCGGGCCGCCGTGTCCAGTTCCGTGCTGTCGTAATTGTCGGCAACCGGAACGGGTACATCGGCTTTGGCCAGGGAAAAGACGTCCAGGTCGGTGACGCAATCAAGAAAGCGATCACGAAAGCTAAGATGAACATTGTAAAGGTACGCCGTGGGTGCGGCAGCTGGGAATGCGGGTGCAATGTAACGCACTCCATCCCCATGCAGGTAGTGGGAGCGGCAGGCAGTGTCCGTATCACCCTCAAGCCCGCCCCTCAGGGTATCGGCCTTGTCACCGGTGATATCAGCAAAAAAGTGCTCGAACTCGCCGGTATCAAGGATGTCTGGACCTTTGCGCGCGGACAGACCCGCACGACAATCAACTTTGCAAAGGCGACGTTCAACGCGTTAAAAGAAACTAACATGATCCGCACAGGGGGGTCAGAGTAAATGTACGCAGTCGTGGAGGTCCGTGGCGTGGTTAACACCCGCCAGGACATCAAAGACACGTTAAAGATGCTTCGTCTGCACCACATCAACCACTGCGTGTTCGTGTCAGATACACCCGAGAACCTCGGAATGATCCGCAAGGTACAGGATTACGTTGCATATGGCGAAGTTGATGCAGCAACCATTGAGACCCTGCTCAAGACCCGTGGCCGTGTGATCGGCGATGATCCCTTAACAGACGAGTACCTCAAGTCCAACTCGACCTTTGGCAGCATCCTCGAATTTGCGCAGGCATTGGCAAAGGGCGAGTCTAAGTTACGCGACATCCCGGGCCTCAAGCCGGTCCTCCGGCTTCACCCGCCGCGTAAGGGATACAAGACTACGAAGCGCACGTTCGTACAAGGCGGAGCGCTTGGCTATTATGGTCCGGAGATCAATACTCTCCTCTACAAGATGAGGTGAAGAGATGCCAACCAACAAACGTTCAAAATACCGCGGAACGCGGACGTGCGGCGGCGGAACCCACAAGAACCGCCGTGGTGCAGGCAACCGTGGTGGAAGGGGACGCGCAGGCATCAATGCCCACCACTTTGTCAAGTGGTATATGGAAATGGGAGGGCCCGTCTTTGGTAAGAACGGGTTCTTCCATAATCCTGCCGTCACCGTTTCCTCAATGGATATCGGGATTATCGATCAGATCGTACCCTCGCTCCTTGCACAGGGAATTGCCAAACAGGAAGGAGATGCAATTGTCTTAAACGCCGCCGATATAGGCATCGAAAAGGTGCTCGGCAGCGGAAGAGTCACAAAGAAACTCAACATCTCCGCAGCTGCATTCTCTGAGCAGGCGAAGGCAAAGATCGAGAAGACTGGTGGAAAGACGCAGGTCGTCTGACCCACCCGATTTTTTGGTGAAATAATGGGAGACCTGCTGGATCGAATGGAACCCATTCTTGCTGCGATGCCCGCAGTCAAGAGCCCGGACGGGCATGTCCACTTTAAGAATAAACTGCTGTGGACACTGGGAATTTTAATTCTGTATTTTGCGCTCACGAATATCCCGGTATTCGGGCTTGCAGCCAGTTCGCAGGATGTTTTCATGTACTGGCGTGCACTGCTCGCCGGTGCTAGTGGTTCGATCGTGCACCTCGGTATCGGGCCGATCGTCACCGCGTCCATCGTGCTCCAGCTCTTAAAAGGCGCCGATATCCTCCATATTGATACGAGCGAGGCCCGTGGACAGGTCATGTACATGGGTCTCCAGAAGATCCTCATCCTCGTTATGATTGTGATCGAGGCCGCGCCCAACCTCATCGGCGGGTTTATGCAGCCCGATCCCGCCATCGCAGCACAGTTCTTCGGCGGCAACCTCTTTGCAGTCTCGCTGTTGATCTTCATCCAGATCTGTATCGGTGGTGTCCTTGTCTTCTTCATGGATGAAGTGGTTACCAAGTGGGGTATCGGTTCCGGTGTCGGACTCTTCATTATTGCTGGTATCTCACAGGCTCTCGTGAACGGGTTCATCAACTGGACCGCAGTCAGCGATCCTTATCCGGTCGGGTTCTTCCCGCGCCTGTTTGCTGTCGTGCTTGACGGTGCGAATTTCATCCAGTACTTCGGAAAGGATCTCCTCGCCTTTGCCACAACGATCATCATCTTCCTTATCATCGTCTATGTGGAATCCACTCGTATTGAGATCCCCCTTGCCCACGCACAGGTAAGGGGTGCCCGGGCACGTTTCCCGGTCAAGCTGATCTACGCGAGTGTCCTGCCGATGATTCTCGTCAGGGTGCTCCAGGCCAACATCCAGATGGTGGGGATGTTCCTCTCCAATGTTGGTATCACTATCTTGGGTAAATTCAATGGCCAGACACCGGTCTCCGGCCTGATGTACTACCTTGCACCAATTAACGGCCCGTCCGATTGGATGTGGTGGACGACCGATCTCGGCCACGAAGTCTGGCAAGTCCTCTTAAGGATGGGTATCGATATCACGTTCATGGTAGTCGGTGGTGCAATCTTTGCACTCTTCTGGATCAAGACCGCAGGTCTCGATTCAAAGGATGTGGCCCGGCAGATCCAGATGTCCGGTATGTCGATCCCCGGTTACCGGAGAAATCCGCAGGTGCTGGAGAAGTACCTGGACCGGTACATCCCCCGTGTTACGATTATCGGTGGTGTATTCATCGGTATCCTCAGTGTGGTCGCGAACCTCTTTGGTGTCATCGGGTCTGTCAGCGGTACGGGGTTGTTACTGACCGTGAGTATCACGTACAGGCTGTACGAAGAGATAGCGAGCCAGCAGATCATGGAGATGTATCCGTTCATGCGAACATTCTTTGGCAAAGAATGATTTGAGTAATGAAGGGATAGGAATGGCAGGCAAAAAAGTCATTATCACGGGTGTGCCGGGTGTCGGTAAGACCACGGTCATCAACGAGGCGTTAAACAGACTCAAAAGCGAAGGGGTAGACTACCAGCCCATCAATTTTGGTACCTTCATGTTCGAAGTAGCCAAGAGTGAGGGGCTCGTGCAGGATCGTGACCAGATGCGCACACTCGACCGGGCCGATCAGAAACGGCTCCAGCAGCGCGCGGCACAGGCAATTGCAAAGATTCCTGGCAACGTCATGATCGATACGCACGCATCGGTGAAAACCCCCAAGGGCTATCTCGCCGGGCTTCCTGAATGGGTGCTCCGCGAGATCATGCCCGATATCCTCGTCCTCGTTGAAACTGATAATGACCAGATCCTCATGCGGCGCCTGACCGATGAGACGAGAACCCGGGACAAGGAGGGTGCGCGTGCAATTGCCGAGCACCAGGAATTCAACCGGTCTATCGCCGCCGCGTATGCCATGGTAACAGGGTGTACGATCAAGATCATTACCAACCCCGATCACCTGCTGGATCTTGCCGCTGCGGAGATGGCGGACGTCCTCAGGTGACCCCATTTAAGGTGACTCCATGGACTTAGGAAAAATCTGGGATAAGTACGGGTTGTACATCGCGTTGCTCTTCATGATGCTGATGATGATCTCGTACAGTATCGAGTGGCTGCGGGTTGGTGTGGGGCAAGGTATTGATTCCCTGTTTGCGCCGCTCGTGAAAAGTTTCGGCATACCGTTTTTTATCCTGATCGTGATCCTTTCGGCAGCCACCGGCCTGTACTCCTCGATTATCCAGAAGTACACGATCAATTATGAGCGGATGACCGAAGTGCAGGACCGGATGAAGGAGTTCCAGAAAGAGTACCGGGAAGCCATGTTATCTCAGGATGAGAAGAGGATCAAGAAACTGGACACAAAGAAAGACCGGATGATGAAGGAGCAGCTTGAACTCTCCCAGCAGCAGTTCAAACCGATGGCATACATCCTGATACTGACCGTTCCGATCTTCTTCTGGCTGCTGTACCGGCTCAGCCAGATCAATAACACGATAACACTTCCCTATTATGGGACGCTGAGCCTGACCGCGCCCCTGTTCTGGGTCATTCCCGCATGGATCATATGGTACATGATCTGTTCGATCACGATCAGTCAGGTAATCAGAAAGGCCCTCAACATCGGGGGGATCTGATGCGGATCACCGTGAGCGGGCTTCCCGGCAGCGGGACGACCTCGCTCTCACGGTATCTCGCAGAACAACACGGGTTTACTATGATCTCAGCTGGCGAAGTCTTCCGTGAATGTGCAAAAGAGCATCACATGGAACTTGCCGAATTCGGCCGTCTTGCCGAGACGGATCCGGCCTATGACAAGATGATCGATGCCAGGCAGAAAGAGATCGCAGAACAGAAAGATAATATCATTGTCGAGGGACGCCTCTCGGGCTGGATGGTTGAGAAGGCGGATCTCAAAATCTGGCTCTTTGCCTCCATCGGCTGCCGGCTCGAACGGATCGTATTCCGCGACCAGATTGCCGATATTAAAACAGCAAAAGCGATCACCCTCGAACGCGAGCACTGTGAAGCGGTGCGGTATCGGCAGTACTACAACATTGACATCAACGATCTCTCAATCTACACCATTATTCTCAACTCGGAGCGTTGGGGAGTCAGGGAACTTGGGGCGATTGTCGATACTGCTATCGGGCAGTTGAAGGCGTCTCCCCCAAAGGCAACATAACGGTCTGGTAATGACAGCGTTGGCCCGAAACCTGCAGAAAAATTTGTTCTCTTCTTATCCGTTGTTTTTTTTCGGGGAAGGTCTCGTGCGATGAACCCGGATGATATCAGCGTCTCGCTCGTGCGCTCGTGGGATGCAGAGGAGATTGTGGCACTCTACCGGGCCGGCGGCTGGTGGAAGGATGAGTACGATCCTACTGAAATCCCCCGGCTTATCGGTGGCAGTTTTGCCTTCGTCGTCGCCGCCGACAAGAAAAGCGGCCGTGCGGTTGGGATGGGGCGCGCGATCTCTGACGGGGTATCTGATGCGTATATCCAGGATCTCGTTGTGCTCCCCGAATATCGGCGGCGGGATTTGGGTACTGCGATGGTCTCCCTGCTTGTTGCGTGGTGCAGGGAAGCGGGGATCTCATGGATCGCCCTTGTTGCCGAGCCCGGCTCGGAACAGTTCTATATCCCGCTGGGATTTGCCCGGATGGAGGGGTATATCCCCCTGATATACCAAAGTGATCCGTGATGCTTTCACAGGAAGACTTCAGGCCGGTGACCCTTGCCGACCGGGCATTTTTCGAGCGACACTACGCGCTGTATCCGCAGACCCACAGCGACAATACCTTCACGAATATGGTCTGCTGGAACCATTTTGCCCAGTACCAGTACGCGTACGTGAATGGGAACGTCATCCTGGCAAGTACTATTCTCGGGGTGACCCGGTTCCGCCCGCCCATCGGCCCCCGCGACCCTGCGCTCATGAAAGCGCTCATCCGGCTGGCACAGGACATCGGTGACAATACCCCCATCGTCCTCATCGATCCGGCAACAGCGCAGTGGATGCGGGATCTCGATCCTACCCTTACCCTCGTCCCGGACCGGGACCACTTTGAGTACGTGTACCGGGCTCTGGATCTTGCAGAGCTCCCGGGAAAAAACTATCTCAAGATCCGCAGCCAGATCAACAAATTCCGGAAGAACTGCCGGCACACGGTCGAGCCGATCACGCCCGCCAACCGGGAAGAGGTAATGGGCTTTTTAGTGAAATGGTGTGAATGGAAGGGGTGCGAGAACGATCTGGTGCTCGCCCACGAGAAAGAGGCGGTTTTTTACGCAATCGAGCATTTCGCTGAACTCCCCCTGCGAGGCCTTCTGATCCGGGTCATGTCGCAGGTCGCTGCCATATCCCTGTTCGAGCGCCTGAACTCTGATACAGCGCTCGTCCATTTCGAGAAAGGGCTGCCGGACTGTGAAGGGATCTACAAGGCCATAAATGCAGAGACGGCGGCTCTTCTTGCCGGTGAAGTGGAGTACATCAACCGGGAGAGCGACCTTGGCGTCGGCGGTCTCCGCGAGGCAAAGCAGCGGTACCACCCGCATCATATGGTCGAAGTCTGGTCGCTCAAACGTGATGTTTGAGCTCTCTTGCCCGAACTTTTTTTCATTGCCTGAAACATGGTGGCGGGGCAGGTATATCAAAAAAAGGAGAGCGTTTTGTCGGTTTTAGATCGTAATGGGCAGGCCCAGCGTCCCGATAATCCCTGAAAAGATGATCTTTATGGCAATGGCTGCGACCAGCATCCCCAGCACCTTACCCATGATATCTGTGACAACGGTACCAAGAACCCTCTGGATACCCGCAGAAAAATACAGGATTACCCAGGTCGCCGCAAGACAGAGGGTGATCGCGATAAACGGGATGAGAATGCCATAATCCTTTGAGAGGAGCATCACGGTCGTGATCGCGCCGGGACCGCAGAGGATTGGCGTACCTATCACGACACCCGCTGCTGTAGGGGCCGAATCCTTCGACTTGCAGAGGTCGATACCCAGTGCCATCTCCATGCCCAGTAAAAAGAGCAGGATCCCGCCGGCGATCTGGAACGTGGAGAGCGTGAGGCCGAGGATACTGAATATGGCAGTATTGAAGATGAGGAAGATATACATCAGGATCCCGGCCACAGCCACAGCAATGAATGCCTGCTTGTGGATCTCCCTCGAGGGCTGTCCTTTTGTCATGCTGGCAAAGATCGGAACCGAGAGGATCGGGTCGAGGATCACGAAGAGCGCCGCAAACGCATAGATTATACCTGAAACGAGGTCCGCCATATCAATACTTCAGATCATGTGCGGTTCTGACGGATAAATTCACGGGATTTGTTATAGTGGTACGGGCTTCTGGCAGGGAGGTGTTTGTATTAGAATTCGTATTTTCCGTCACAAGTCGTTTGCATCATTCATAATATATAATATCCGGTAGTTGCCATCATCCGTTATAGCGGGCGTTTTTTGGGCCGGCATCTGCCGCCCGGACCGCCCGGTTCGGAGAGCACCATGGCAGGAACAAAAAAAGTTTCCGGATCCCCCGGATCAAAAGCGGGAACCCGGGCCGTGCGCCCGGCACAGTCCCCGTCACTGATGAAGAGAGCAGCCCCGAAGAAACCGGCCGCACCGGCAAAGATGGCACCGGCAAAGATGGCACCGGCACCAAAAAAAGGGAAGACTGCATCCGTGCAGAAGACCATTTCGTCCCCCCAAAGAAAGGCTGTCGGGAAAAAGACCGTAAAAAAATCCCCGGAAAAGAAGGTCCCGGTGTACAAATTGAAGCGGTACAAGTGCCGGCTCTGCGGGTACATCTACTCGCCGCTCCGCGGGGAGCCGCATCACGGAATCCCGGCGGGAACGCCTTTCGAAGACCTTCCCGAGGACTATGTCTGCCCGGTCTGCGGGTACCAGGGCCGGGGCAGGATCGGCAAATGGGGTTTTGACGAGTGGGCGCCCACCCGGTACATCTGTTCGATCTGCGGGTACGTGTATGACGAGAAGCGCGGCGAGCCCCACCGGGGGATAAAACCCGGGACAAAGTTCGAGGATCTCCCTAAAAATTATCACTGTCCTGTCTGCGCACAGGACCCGAAGATCGATGTCCAGTTCGGGAAGGTGTTAAAACAGGGTTTCGAACCGCTCGATCTCTCGTAGGATCGAAAGGAGTGATACCTTTAGCCAATCCAATCTCCTTTTTTGCATGTCTTGTGCCCACGGGGTGGATCCATAAATGGCGTATCTTAATACTTTATACGTCCATGCTGAATGTGCAAATATGAGGCGTATGATCTCATCTGCTTGATGTACGGGGATGTCAGATGCACAAAAGTCAGGATCCGGTGATGGAACAGAAGCGTGAGGCGCTCGCCCGGTTCCTTGGCGTGGACAAAACCACGCTCCGCATCTCGAACGGCCACCTGTACGGGTTCAAAGCGTTTTTCCATGGCAGTGATGAAGCGTATCTCGTGCTCAGCGATGCCGAGGCAACGCAGGCCGCAGAGAATGCGGTACAGGACAAACTCTGGCTCATTTCCCTTGAGTCGCTCTTTGCCTATTTTGACATCGATGCCTATCCTGCGGACCTGCTGGGGAAAGTCAAGACAAAGGAGATCCGGCAGGCAAACGAGGAGATCAAAAAACTGATCTACCACACGTGCGGGATGGAACCCCTCCGGAAACGGATGCTCTCGTACGGCAACCGGAAGAACCTGCTCGCCGATCATGACCAGTCCGAGCACTACCAGGACGGGTTCTTCATCTACCGGCTGTACTGACCCTCCAGGGGCCTGACTTATGTCCCGATCCTATTTTCTTTTTTACCTGCGGTGTTCGTCGTGGATTCCTACGGGCAGTTTCTTACCCGCCCCATAATAAATATACCTCCCGGTAGTTTATACCCTATAATAAGCCCATTACGCAGTTTGATTTCTTTCCGTCCCGGAGCTGTCGCGACTGTGCTGCTCTGTATGACGTCATGCCTGCTCGTTCAATGCGTCTTGTGCGGCCGATGAATACTATACTGCCCGATATCATCGACCTGAACAGTTTCCTACCCTGACACTCATGTCACCGGTTTATGACCGGCCCCGGGTCTATCCGCAGATGACGTGATCCTTACCCATGTGACCCGGTGTGCTGACAAGACCGTTTGATCTCCTGTACCGGGCGACCCGCCAGTAACGGCTCTTTTTGTACGCGCTCAAAATCACTGTTTTTCATACGCGGGTTTTATCCCAGCTCATGTGAATCACTGTATGATGGGATATGGACGTTACGGCAAAGCTTGAGGCAGCGCATCACCTTGCCCGGATTGGGCGGTACGATGACGCTATCTTAGAATACGATATGGTTCTTGCAGCAGACCCTGCCAACACCACGGCACATGAACAGAGGGGAGTAGTCTTCTATGCCCTTGGCCGGCACGAGGATGCCATTGCCTGCTACGACCGGGCATTAAAAATAAATCCGAATCTCATGACGACCTGGTTCGAGAAGGGGTACACGCTGCGCAAGATCGGCAGGTTCGCGGAATCGATTGCCTGTTTCGAGTGTGCCCTTGCCCTTGACCCGGATTATACGCTCGCTCTTGCAAACAAAGGCTATGCCTTAAATGCACTCGGGAGGTATGAGGACGCAATCGCCTGCTTCGATCATATCCTCGAAGCCGGCCCAAATAATATCCGGGCGATAACCGCAAAAGGGATTGCACTGCTGGGCCTCGACAGGAACGAGGAAGCACTTGCCGCCTTTGACCTGGCGATCAACATTAACCCGATCAACTCATTTGTCTGGCAGCACCGGGCCGAGGCCCAGCGCCGGCTGGGGCGCAATGCAGATGCAGATGAGAGCTTCCGGCACGTGTTTGGCACCTGACGATTAACGACAGAAAAAACCAGCAATATCCCACCCGGCGGGTAAGGATATTTTTCTTATTTTGAAAACGCTTTGCGGCGTTTCTAAAAAAAAATTTAGATGAGTTTAAAGATTGGGTGGCTTTCAGATTTGCACTCGATCCCGAGCTGGCGGGTGGCTTCAAGGACAGTGATATCCGTGTAGGCCTGTGCGGTGATCATTGCTTCGACGTTCTCAATCGGACCGTACATAATCAGGTCGGCACCAAGGGTGCTTGCAATCATGTTGCAGCCGATATCGGGTGCGGACCATGCTGCCTGCCGGATGCCGTCCATGCCACCAACGTAGTGGTGGGACATCTGTTCGAGCAGGGCGTCCTTGCCCTTGTATCCTGCTGCGAGGACTGACGGGGTCTTGCTCGTGCCTTTCCAGCGCTTGAGCCAGGTCCAGGAGACTGTCATGTTGTGGTATGCACCACCGGTCGGGTACCCGTGGATAGCTTTGCAGGCAAGGATCTCACGGTAGGAACCACCGGAGCCGAGGCCGAGCGGGGTTGCCGCTGTATCCAGGATCGGGCGCTTGATACCGCAGTACTCTGCGATTTCGAGCATACCTTTGGTCTGTCCTGCGACGCCGCCTTCGGTGAGCACTTTCTCACGGCCGGCAACGGATGGGTCTGCAGGGTTAAAAGCGAGCACAATCGCAGCGTCTACGTCGCTGTTCTTCAAGGCCTCAATGCTCTCGGGCAGGATTGAACCGTTGATCGAGTTGTAGATCGCACGGTTTGCAAGCCCGACCTCGGTTACGTACTTGCATGCGTGGGCGAGCGCAGTCGGGACTGATGAGTCCATCAGGAATGCAGTCTTGTTGTCGATACTGTCGAACCACGAAAAGTAGCTCTCGAATGCTTCGCCGTATTCCGCAATAATCTGGATGAAATGCGGAATACCGGTTAAATCAGAGAGTTCCTGACAGCGGTTCCAGAGTGCTTCGGCCTTTACCTTGTCAATCTTCCCTGTCTTGTCATCAAGCACACACTCGTGCTTGTTGTAGAAGATTGAAGCACCCAATACGGTCGGGTATTCACCGGGCTGTCCACCAATCTTGGTGCCGTTGAAGTCCCAGACACTCTGTTCTTTTTCAAACTTGAACATGTTATTACACCTCCATTACACCAATGCCATCAATTTCTGGAGCATGAACAGCAGCATGATGAATACGACAATGCCTGCAACGAGGCCGTACAGTATACCGATGTCCCGTCCGATCTTTCTCCCAACACGCTGTGCCACTTCAGCATCCGCGAACTCGATTCTCTTCTCGATTTTGTCGAGTCTCTTCTCGATTTCGAGGAACTGGGGGTTCGCCCCTGCTGCTGCGACTTCAGCACCGCCGGCTGCTTCCTTGACTTCGACGACGATGGGGTCGGCGGCAAAGGCACCGGGGTCTTTTGCCTTGAGTTCGTTGATCTTGGCCTTGATGGCGTTCAGGTCCTCGGACTCCATGATATTGACGACAGTGATCTGCTCCTGGAAGCGCTTGATCGCCGCATCATTGAGATTCTCAATGAAGGGGATAGCACCTTCAGCGCCGACAATCCTGCCGTCCTTGACGCCGCCCTTGTGGAGCGCGATCATGGACTGT
>NZ_JBAYLY010000033.1:0-28266 GCF_041663825.1 Methanoregula sp. | reverse complement strand
TGTACGCAAACGCGGTCAGCGCTGCGATGATCACTACCGCAACAAGTGCGGCAACCCAGAGTTTTGTTGAACATGAACAGGTCTGTGCCATATCAGCATCGCCTCCTCATAAATCCGCCAATCGCAAGGACGGCTGCAAGCACGCCGACAACCAGCACCGGCGCCGGAGCCGGGGACTTGGTCGGTGCAGGTGTGGGGGCTGCTGATAGCGTGACTGCAAGCGGTGCGGTCTGCCCTGCGGTTACGGTCGTAGTCGTAGTGTAGTCAACATATCCTGTGGCCGAAAGACGGACCATATGGTTACCCGTTGAAAGGTCCGGCACGGTGAGCGGGGTGTAGCCCCGGAACAGGTTATCGACATAGGTCTCCGCGTTCGTGGGAGACGAAGCAATCGAAAGGCCACCGGTCTGCTGGACCGGGGTCGGTGTCGGGTTTACACCCTTGGGTGTCAGTGTTGCGGAGATCGCGGTCACGGTGTTTGCCTGGATGTAAACTGTGTTCATCCAGTCGTTGTATCCGGATGCGGTCACCTTGAAGATGTGGTTACCCGATGTAATGCCGCTCTGCTGGAAGATCCCGGCAGAGTTCGTGGTTCCTAACGCGGCGCTGTCCATGTACACGGTTGCTCCCGGTACTGATGTTATGGTAAACGACCCGTAGATCGCAGTCGACATCATGACCGGCAGGTCCTGGGACTGGCCGGCCGTGACCCAGACGTTCGAAGAATAATCGTTGTATCCCGTGAGTTTGAGCACGATCTGGTGGCTGCCCGGGTACAGGCTTACGGTGAGGGGTGTTTTCCCGTAATAATTACCATCGACAGACACGGATGCATAATTCGGGTTAGAGGTCACGTATACCGTGCCGGTCTGCCGGGGCTGGGGTGACTGGCTGAGGACCGGGTAATAGGGCGCAGTCTGGCCGGCATATACGTTGACGAGTGCAGTGTCCGGCGTGTACCCGCTCAGGGTGGCTTTCATCGAGTAGGTGCCCGGCACCAGGTTCGGTATGGATAGCGGGGCATACCCGTAGAAGTTCCCGTTCAGGTAGATGGCCGCACCGCTGGGGCTTGACTGGGCATAGATCTGCCCGGTCGTTACCGGTGGAATGGTGGTCGGAGTCGTGGTGATGACCGGGTTGATGGTCGCATAGACCTCGACATGCTCGTTATCCTCCGGCATGTGGGACGGTTCTCCGGACCAGCTCTGGTAGCCCGACTTGGAAACGGTTATCGTACTGACGGGGGTACCCGTGGTGGACACTGCCACTGAGAGGATGCCCCCGGAAATAGTTCCCTGTGCAATGCCGTTAAAATAGACCGTGGCGCCATCGACATTACAGTGCACATCGATCCAGCCTTTCCCGCTACCCACCGTGATGGTCTGGGCCATGGTGGGAATTGTTGTTGGCTGTTTTGTCGGTACCGCTGTCTTTTCCGTTGTCGGCGCTGTCAGGGTCGGCATGAGAGTCGGTTCCGTGGTAGGAATTTCAGTTGTTGGCCGTGTTGTCGGTACCGCTGTCTTTTCCGTTGTCGGCGCCGTCAGGGTCGGCATGAGAGTCGGTTCCGTGGTGGGAATTGTTGTTGGCCGTGTTGTCGGTACCGTTGTCTTTTCCGTTGTCGGCGCTGTCAGGGTCGGCATGAGAGTCGGTTCTGTGGTGGTCTCGATGACCACCGGGCCGGGCTCCAGGGGGTCGGCACCCGCCGCGAGCGGGGCAATGGCGATCAGGCAGAGTGCCAACACCAACACAAGTATAAGTACTTTTTTTGTCACACTATCTCTTCCTGTAATATTACATCTGGCCGATCCTGATATAAATAAAAGAGGATTTGTGAGGTGCGCCAGAAAAATCCCGTGCGGGATCTAAGGCTGATCATTTCCTGCTGGCCTGCACTCTCGTTGTCAGAAAAACGCGGGTGCCGTAAATGGTCGAGGGGGCAAGGATGAAAATGCCCGGTAGCCAATTTCCCGCCCAGCCGTAGTGTTTTTAGGAATGCCTGTTTACAACACTGGCAAGCCGGTTCATGCCTTCCTTGATCTTCTCTTCGTCTGAACTGGAGAAGTTCAGGCGGATCGTATCGTCCCCGCCGCCGTCAACAAAAAATGGCATGCCGGGCAGCACCGCGACCTTCTTGTCGATCCCTTTGCGGAACACGTCCATAGCAGGCATCCCGGCGGGTAATTTTGCCGTCAGGAACATGCCCCCCTCCGGAGTCGTGTGGGAAAGGGCGGGCATCAGGTCGTCGAAGAGGTCGCACATGAGCCGGCACTGCCGGCCGTAGACCGCGACGATCTTTTTGATGTGGGTATCAAGGTCGTGCGTCGCGAGGTACCGGGCAAGGATCTGCTGGCAGAGGAAGTTTGAGTGCAGGTCGGCCGCCTGCTTCGCGGTATTGAACGCGGCGAGGATCTCTTTTGGGGCATACATCCACCCGATCCGCATGCCGGGGGCAGTGATCTTGGAGAACGACCCCGAGATCACGGACTGCTCCGGGAGGTAGTGCTTCACGGGCAGCCGGGGCTTGCCGTCAAAGAAGAGTTCCCCGAATGCGTCGTCCTCATAAAAGACCGTGTCCGTCCCTTCAAGGCACTCCGCGATCGCCTTTCGCCGGTCCTGCGAATACGTGCAGCCCGAGGGGTTCTGGGAGTTGGGGATGCCGTAGAAGAATTTCACGGGCGTCTTTTTTGTCATCGCTTCAAACGCGGCAGGGTCCGGGCCTTCGCTGTCGAGGGGTACGGCCGCAAACGCCGGCTCGTAGAGTGAGAACGCCTCGATCGCCCCAAGGTAGCCCGGCCGCTCCATGCCCACGCGGTCACCGGGGTTTATGAAGATCTTTGCGAAGAGGTCGAGGCACTGCTGCGACCCGTTCACGATCTGGATCTCATCTGCGGTAGCCGGGATGCCGAGTCTTTTCCTGTACCGTTCCGCGATGTACTCCCGCAGCGGCCGGTAGCCGTCGGTTGTCGAGTACTGGAGGGCGACTTCGGGGTCGGTGGTAAAGACCTCCTTTGCCGCCTCCGCAATTCCCTCCGTATCGATCAGCGCAGACGAGGGAAGTCCTCCGGCAAAGGAGATGATCGAAGGATCGGCAGAGACCCGGAATAACTCTCCCAGGAACGAGGCCGGGGCATGCTCGATCCGCCGGGCAAAGTGAAATGTCATGGTACGCCTGAACGTGAAAACAAATTCGCGTACTTCTGTTGGCTTTTGCCACTAAAAAATGGTGTACCTTTTTTTACCCGCCGGATGGTGCCCCGCACACCTTATCTGGGAAGGGGGATAATTCCGGATCATGACACTGACACGGGCTGATGATGCGGAAGCGCTCTTTACCGAAGGATTTTCCTGTTCGCAGGCAGTCTGCGCCGCATTTGCAGAGGATTTCGGCATCGATCGCGACGCAGCACTCAGGCTCTCCTGCGGGCTTGGCGGCGGGATGGCACACACGGGAAACACCTGCGGTGCAGTTACGGGGGCGCTCATGGTAATCGGGATGAAGTACGGCCGGACTGCGGTTGACGACCTTGCAGCAAAGGAGAAGACCTACGCGGTGGCAAACGAATTTCTCACCGAATTTTTGCGCCGGAACCATTCTCTTAACTGCACGGATCTGATCGGCCATAACCTCTCGGATCCAAAAGAGCTGGCGGTCGCCCGGGAAAAAGGCCTGTTTAAAACAAAATGCACCCGGTACGTGCATGATGCCGGGGAAATTCTTGAAAAAATTTTATAAATTTTTGTGGGGAGAAATCCCCCTTTTGGTGCGAAAACGTTGGTTTACGCGGCGTCTGCGACCTTGATCCTGATGATCTCGGAGGAAAGGGACTGGATCGTGCGGTGCAGGTCGGCCGCCCAGGCCTGTTGCACCTCACCGATAGCTACCTTAAGCCGGGCGAGCGCTTCTCCTTTGTTCGCACCCTGGCAAACAGGTCCCGGGATCTCAACGCAGCGGGCGGCAAATCCGCCTTCCTCGTTGGGTTCCAGGACGATTGTGTATTGCATGATCTCTTATATTTCGCGGGAGGGTATACAGCCTTTGTTGTCGGCAAAGGTCATCCTGGTGGTTTTTCCCGGATCGCCAGCCTTCCCGGGTCCGGTGGTTCAATGGCGTTACCCGGGTCATCATGGATCTCTATACGGACGGGCCGAACATTAAAAAAGGCCATGGCCGAGTCTTCCGGGAATGCAAGTCCCCGGCTGCCCCTTAATCCTGCCGGCTCTCATCTGCGATCCGCTTCACCGCGATCTCACAGTAATGCGGATCGATCTCGATCCCGAGTGCCTTGCGGTTGCACCGCGAGGCGGCAACAAGCGTGCTCCCGCTGCCATGAAGGGATCGAGCACGGGGTATCGCCGACAAACGAGAAGAGTTTCATGCACCGCAGGGGCGGGCTCCAGTCGCTCCCTAACCGGAAACCCTGTTCGGGTTGTATTTTCCCCCACATTCCACCAGTCCACCCGACCCAATCCGGGCTCAATATGAGCCCCGATTGCCCCCTGACCCGCCCAAAAGAAGCCCGTATCGGGCTCCGTTTACAAACAAGCCCAAATGGGGCTTATTTTTGAAATCGGATGAAATAAAACGATCACACAAACGCGTTTTAAATGCGGTTTTCGGGGTCGGATGGGTTTTCTGTTGTGGTAGAAAATGATCGCTGCCAGAACGCGAATATGACCCGCTAATTGGTGTTATATAGGGCTCAATTTGGGCATATCTTGGCAAATGGGGGGTTATAATTGGCCAGATTTTTGAGGATGGCAATTGGAGGGTTTTACAGGCGTTTTTTAGTCGTTATAGGGAAGAGGACGCTCAAACGGGGCTGGCCGCGCCATCTACCAGCGTGGGCTTACCCGAAGGTTATGCGATCTCTCAATGAAATACAAATTCTTATAACCCCTCCAGGACAAGAATCATCTGTAAAAAATGGCGTCGGATTTTGTCGTCCTTGACCTGTTCTCAGGTGGCGGTGGTCTTACCGAAGGATTTGTCCGACAACCATTTGATTTTGTCGCCCATATCGAGAAGGATCAATATGCAGTCAACACATTGCAAACCCGGTTGATATATCATAATCTGCAAGCCTTGGGTGAGGATGACATTTATCAACAATATTACCGGGGAAACTATTCACGTGACGATTTCCTGAGATCTGCCTTGGCCACAACCGGCCAAAAGCATTTGATTATTAATCAGGAAATTTCCAGATCCACGGAAGAAACGATTATCGCAGAAATACAATCCGAATTGCAAACCCGGTTTGGTCGGAAAACCGTAGATGTAATTATCGGGGGGCCCCCTTGTCAGGCGTATTCTCTTGTGGGTCGCGGAAAAGATGAACATGGGATGCGGAATGATCCGCGAAACTATCTTTATAAATATTATTTGCACTTCCTGAATGTTTTCAAACCGGAGGTATTTGTTTTTGAAAACGTACCGGGAATTATCAGTGCAAAGAAGGGAAGAATATACAACAATGTGATTGGTGGATGCTCAGATCTTGGATATCATCTGGATAAGGAGACGCATATCCTGAATGCAAACGACTTTGGCGTCCTTCAAAACAGAAACCGGGTGATTTCATCGGGTGGAAAAAAGAGCATGACCTGACGTATCCGGATTTTCCCCCGATCCACTATAAAGAAAATATTAATGGGCTCCTTAAAGATCTGCCAGAACTTCAGGCAGGTGGAGGAACTGATGATATTCAACCCTACCGTGAAGAAAAACCCTCCAGGTATTTACTTTCCACAAAGATAAGAACCGGAAATGAAGGAATCCGGCATCACCAGGCACGCAAACATAATCCCAATGACAAAGAAATTTACAAAATTGCCATACAAAAATGGAATGATTACCGACAGAGATTACACTATGATGAATTGCCGGATAATCTGATCACTCACGAAAACCGCCAGATTTTCCGTGATCGTTTCAAAGTCGTGGATGGGTATTCAAATTCCCATGCAGTTCTCGCACATCTGGGAAAAGATGGCCATTATTTTATCCATCCTGATCTGCGGCAGGTGAGATCGCTGACCGTGCGGGAAGCGGCCCGGATCCAGTCTTTCCCGGATAATTATCTCTTCGAAGGCCCACGTTTCGCGAAATATGTTCAGATTGGTAATGCCGTTCCTCCCCTGATGGCAGAAGGCATTGCAGAAAAAATTCATAAAATGCTTAATGCTCTCTGATAATTAAAACGCAATAGATAATATCGATCGCACTATACAGGTTGATATATCAAATATTTCCTTTGATAGTGATGATCTGAATGGATACAACCCTTTCCGATTTTTATGACATTGTATCCCCTGATGCCGGTGCGATGATTGAAACACTTCGGGCGTATGGATATCATCTTGAGACTTCTGTTGCAGATATAATTGATAACAGCATTTATGCCGAGGCACAGAATGTCTGGATTGATTGTACGTGGGATGGGGAGAAATCCACGATTTCAATCAGAGATGATGGTCATGGAATGACCGAAAATGCTTTGAAAAATGCGATGCGACCCGGGAGCAAAAATCCCCTCCAGGAAAGAGATGCCAAAGACCTCGGGAGATTTGGTCTTGGATTGAAAACAGCATCATTTTCACAATGTCGGAAACTGACAGTTGGATCAAAATCCGAAGGGAATGAAACTGTTATCCGTTGCTGGGATCTGGATTATGTAAATTTATGCGGGGAGTGGCGTCTCGTAAAACCCAATAAAGAAAATATTCCTCCGGTTTTTTCTGTTCTTGATGACATGAATAATGGAACAATTGTCCTATGGGAAAAAATGGACAGAATAACGAAAGGATCCGATTCTGCGAATAAAAAACATAAGGATCATTTTTTAGCGCAACTTGACATCATGAAAAAGCACCTTGAAATGGTTTTTCATCGATTTCTTGTTAAACCCCGCGGTTTGAAAATTATTCTTAATGGCAGGGAAATAAAGCCTTGGGATCCGTTTCTGACAAATCATCCGTCAACACAACATCTGCCCCAAGAGGACATTCTCTATAATGGTAAAAAAATCACTATCCGACCTTTTGTTTTACCTCATCGTTCAAAACTTAATGATGAGGCTTATGATCTGGCAGGAGGGCCCGGGGGATGGAACGAACGTCAGGGATTCTATATTTATCGTAATGAACGTCTGATCGTTCCGGGGGACTGGCTGGGTCTGGAATCCATGAAGGGACAGCCAATAAGAAAAGAACAATTTACCAAATTAGCCCGCATAATGGTTGATATTCCAAATTCGCTTGATGGCGACTGGAAAATTGATGTCAAGAAGTCCGTTGCCAGACCTCCGAATCATATACGGGAGGATTTCCAGCGCATCTCCCGTCTTACAATTGATAAAGCGATATCTGTGTTCCGTTTTCGTGGAAAAGTCGCGGAACGAACCAGTGAATCTTCTATTACATTCCCTTGGTCAACATCAGTTCAACATGGAACCTATCATTATTCCATTAACCGGGATCATCCATTAGTTTCCGATATTCTCCAGAATTCCGGAGAGTCAAGAAAAAAAATCCAGGCCATGCTGCGGATTATCGAAGAAACAGTCCCGGTTCCTCTGATAATCATGAATGGCTCGAATAATCCGGATAAAATCCAGCGACCCTTTGAAGGTGCTCCCTCTGATGAATTGAAACGTGTTCTGGAAGAGATCTGGAGTTCGATGATTAACACGGGTGTATCCCCGGAAACTGCAAAATTGCGGCTGATTCATATGGAGCCGTTTTCCGATTATCCAACCTATGTAACAGAATTTATTCTGAAAAAAGATTATGAGGTAAAATAATGGCAACTATCGATCTGGCGAGGCAGCTTGTCCTTGTAATGCTAAAAGGTGAACCCCATCCGACAACCGGAATAATACGACAGAAATGCACCTCTGTTCTTTCAATGCTTAACCAACAGGGAAATTCCGAGCCGGTTGATATTGAATACCTGATTAAGGATATTGAGTCCAGATGTGAAATCTGGAAAGGACGTGTGACCGTACTAAAAAGCAATAAGGATGATCATGTTGTCTGGCTTCCTGCAAAAAAAAGTCAGATCGAATGGAGATTCTGGCACCGATATCAGCGATACCTTCTGGAAACAAAAGGTATTTCAGACTCCTCCATTATCCGGGTAGATGATTTTACCGATAGAGTTCTCGAATTACTTGAAAATCCTCTACGTGATGGTGAATGGGACAGAAGGGGGATGGTTGTAGGGCAGGTCCAATCAGGAAAAACATCAAATTATACCGGATTAATCTGCAAAGCTGCGGATGCCGGTTATAAATTGATCATTGTTCTTGCCGGGATGCACAAAAGTCTCAGGAGTCAGACTCAGATCCGCATTGATGAGGGATTCCTTGGATTTGACACCCGCTTGGCAAGGCAGTTTGATAAAGAAAATCTGAGAATCGGCGTTGGAGATTTGCCTGGCGAGGATTTTATTACTGTTCATTCCCTGACAAGCAGTGAGGATAATGGGGATTTCAAAAAAACGGTTGCCCAGCAGGTTGGAGTTTTAGCCGGGGGCGCAGATCCCGTAATCCTCGTTGTAAAAAAGCAAAAATCCGTATTGTCAAACCTGATCAACTGGGCAATTAGTGTCAGAGGGCAGAAAGATCCACAAACCGGAAAAACTGTTGTCAGAAATATTCCCCTTCTGGTTATTGATGATGAGGCAGACAACGCATCGGTAAATACAAAACTAGTCCCGGTTGATGAAGACAATCAACCCCTTCCGGATTATGATGTCAGCGCCATTAATGGCAAAATTCGCGAATTACTCCATCACTTCGAGAAAAGTGCGTATGTTGGTTATACCGCAACACCTTTTGCAAACATTTTTATTTTCCCTGAAGGTGAAACCGTAACTCATGGCAAAGATCTGTTCCCGAGAGATTTTATAATAAATTTGCCCCCACCACCAAATTATATCGGACCCACCCAGATTTTCGGGATTACTCCTGATGAAGATCCTGAGGCTGAAAATGACCATGGCCTTCCGATTATTCGGGTAATTAATGATTATCACAACAAAATTCCGGATTCACATTCCAAGGATTTTGTACCTAAAGATCTTCCGGAAACGTTGAAAGAGGCTATAAAAACATTCATAATCTCCTGTGCTGCCAGAAAATCACGGGGCGAAAAAACCTGCCATAATTCGATGCTTGTTCATATTACCAGGTACACAGCAGTTCAGTCAAAGCTTGCCGACATGATCAACCAGGAACTGATCTTCCAGCGACGTCGGCTTGAATATGAAAAACCCGAATCCGGTGACGGTATTTATCATGAGATGGAAGTTCTGTGGAGAACAGACTTCTATCCAACAACACAGGAAATATTGAGCAGAATTGAGGATCCACTTCTGATTCCTGTCACATGGGATTCGGTTAAAGAGAATCTTTTCGATGCAGCATCAAAAATCCGTGTAAAAATAATTAATGGCACAGCAAAGGATGTTCTCGATTACAAAGACAATCCCGAAGGAATCAGTGTAATTGCAATCGGTGGCGATAAATTATCCCGTGGTCTTACACTAGAAGGTCTCACAGTCAGCTACTATCTACGAGCCTCAAGAATGTATGATACACTGATGCAGATGGGACGATGGTTTGGGTTCAGACCCGGATATATTGATCTTTGTCGTCTTTACACCTCACAGGAACTGGTCGACTGGTACCAATTCATTAACATAGCATCGGAGGAACTCCGAACCGAATTTGATTTTATGGCCTCAATGAATGCAACGCCCAAAGACTATGGACTTCGGGTCAGAACCCATCCTGACGGTCTCAAAATAACCGCAGTGAATAAAATGAGATCCGGGACCGAAATGGATCTTTCTTTTTCAAATTCCATTGAACAAACTGTTTTTTTTCAGAAGGATGATGCCATCCAGGAAAAAAATCTGCGTTTCATCGAAAAATTGATCAGACAGTTGGGACCCGAAACCGGAAAAATTGAAGGATCTCCCTACTGGACAGATATCTCGCAACATCCGATTCTTGAGTTAATCGATGATTTTCAATTTAAGGAAAGTTCGAAAACTCTTCGACATGGTTTGATTAAACAATATATTGAAAATCAAAATGCCCGGCAAGAATTAACATCATGGACGATTGCGTTGATCAATAAGCAAAAAGGAACAAAATTTCATGATTTTGGTGGCTTCCATATAGGACTGACTGAAAGACTTCCAGTTGATCCTAAAAATAAAGAGCTGTACGCAATTAAAAAAGGGCAGATAATCAGTCCGAAACATGAACTAATCGATCTCTCCGAAGTTGAAAAACAGAAAGCATTGGATTCAATGTTTAACGATCCAGAGCAACAGGACAAGGATTTTTCAAAAATATCTATCCCTAGTGGTCCATATATACGCAACGCTCGACCTCCGACAAGGGGGCTCCTGCTCATTTATCCTTTGGATCCCAAACCTGACCGTGAGAATCCGATTATCGAAAGTGACAATCCGATTATAGGTCTTGCCTTCAGTTTCCCGCATAGTGAAAATGCAACTACCGTTCGTTATAAAGTGAATAACATTTACTGGGAGCAGGAATTTGAAAGCTGAAACATTTGATTCGACCTGGAAGATCCTGGAAGAGTCGTCCGCGAACGAATATGAAAATGGAATAATTCTCCGAAGAATATCACCTGATATATCTCCTGACATTTTTCTTGGGTATGAAAAACCAGCAAACCGGAGGATGTTCCTCATCCGGATTAAAAAACAGAACTATACGGAATTCCGGCAGTTACCTCAATTCAGGGGTTTTGACATATCCCCCGTTAAATTTTCTGATGACAGTCCTGAATCTGTAATTGTTGGATTTATCCTGAATGATCCTGCGTTTGAAGATGTTTTTTCAACTCTTTGTGAAGACATCTATCAAACAGCAAAGCCGGAAAAAAATCAGAAGCAGATGATCCGGGGCGTAATAGAACGTCTGTTGATGTGGCATCATTTCCTTGATATTTTCGGATCGCAGGGTTTAAGCCCTGAATATCAACGGGGTCTGTACGGGGAACTGAGATTTTTAAGAGACATTCTTTTTCCGAGGATCGGAATTGAAAAAGCCATTCGTGCATGGAAAGGCCCTTCAAAAGGGAACCAGGATTTCCAGATATCCGGCATAGGTATTGAAGTGAAAACGACAATTGCCAAACAACATCAGAAAATTCCCATCGCCAGTGAACAGCAACTGGATGATACAGGATTAAATGTACTCTATATCTATCATCTTTCTCTTCATGAAGTAAATGAGCATGGGGAAACACTTCCTGCAATTATTGATCAAATCCGGAATCAGATTGCCTTACAAAAAGGTCCGGTTCACGAATTTGAGATACAACTGTTTAAAGCCGGGTACATCGACACACAGAGGATAAAATATGAATCCCGTGGGTATGTTGACAGGGATATTCATATTTTTCTTGTTAAAAATGAGTTCCCCCGGATTGTTGAAAATGATTTGAAGAACGGAGTGGGTGATGTGCATTACACCATTGATCTGTCTTCGTGTATTCCATTTAGGGTGAGCGAGGCAGATTTTTTGTCAGGTTTCGGGAGGACTACGTGTGACCAGCGAAAGTGATTTTGAACAATTTGCCGAGAATTTTCAGCGGGAGGTTATTGATGCAGCACAGGATCCCGAATCAGAAGCATTCATGGAAGAGCGGTTCACAGAAAAATTTCTTGATTATCTTACAGATATTGCAGTGATTGAAGATTATATCCCGTGTCGTCTGGAAGGAAAAGGCTTCAAAATCAATGCGTATAACAGTAATCTTAACACGCAGGACAATAGTGACAAAGAAGGAATTTTTTTTGATCTCTTTATTTCAGATTACACAAACGAATATTCCCGGACTTCAGTAACAAAAACTGAAATCAATTCATATATCAAAAAAATCAGGACCTTTTTTTCCAATGCACTTAATAAAAAATATGGTAAAATTGAGGAATCAAATCCGGCATTTGATCTTGCCGATACAATCTACAACAACAGGGAAAATATCGTTGGTGTAAATCTGTTTGTCATAACAGATGGGATTGTAAAACCGGAGCCCATTCCTGATGATGACGAAGGCGGAATCAGAATATCTCATCAGATATGGGATTTAAAACGATTGTTCAGACTTACCAGTTCAGGAAACCGGCCGGAACCAATAGAAATCGATTTTGTAAAGGAGTTCGGAGAGCCACTTACCTGTCTTGAAATGCCTGCAGAGAATCCCCGGTACACCTCTTACATGGCAATAATGCCGGGAAAAATGGTTGCCGAATTATATGGAAAGTACGGGCCAAAGCTTCTTGAAAGGAATATCCGGGTATTCCTCCAGATGAAGGGGAAGGTGAACAAGGGAATCCGTGAAACTATCCATAATGAACCCTGCATGTTCCTTGCATATAATAACGGAATTTCAACAACTGCTGAGTGTGTCAGGCTGGAAAAGAACAGTTGCGGGATTCCAGGCATTGCTTGGATCCGGGATTTTCAGATTGTTAATGGCGGTCAGACTACTGCAGCGATTCATTATACCTATTTTAAGGAAAAATGTGACATCTCTGAAGTTCTTGTTCAGGTCAAATTAACCGTTCTGAAAAATCAGAACGATATGAAATTTATCGTCCCCAAAATAGCTCAATACGCTAATAGCCAGAATCGGATCTCTGAATCGGATTTTGTATCCAATGAAGAATTCCACATCGAGATCCAGAAAATGTCCCGTTCTGTCTGGGCTCCTGCAAAAATGGGGAGTCAGCAGGAAACGCACTGGTACTATGAACGTGCACGGGGACAATATCAGGTGGATAAAGAGAGAGAACCGACCCAGAAGCTGAAAACGATTTTTTCTGACAGAAATCCGACAAATCAAAGATTTACAAAAACAGATCTGGCAAAATATGAAAATTCTTGGGATCAAATTCCTGACATCGTCAGTCTCGGGAGTCAGAAAAATTTCCGTACCTATGTATTAAATCAGAGGAAAGGTCCCCTGCAGATTCCCGACAAATATTATTTCTCACTCCTCGTAGCTAAAGCGATTTTGTTTAAGACAACTGATGGAATTATCAAGAAACTGGACTTCGGGCCATACAAGGGAAATTATGTAACTTACACTGTTGCTCTTCTTTCAAAACTGACCAATAAACGAATTGATCTTGAAAAAATCTGGAAGGAGCAGGACCTTTCTCCTGTCCTTCAGAAATTTATTGGTCAGCTGGCATCCGAGGTCAGAAACAGAATTACTGAAGGTCCTTCCGGATCGAGAAATATTTCTGAATGGTGTAAGAAAAAAGAATGCTGGGAATCCGTTCAGAAAATCAGGATCGATATTCCGGAATCATTGGAATCAGAACTTATCAGTCAAGACTCTGTCAAAACGCGGGATGAATATTTTGGAAAAGCGGGAAACCCAATAATTCCGGACATTAAATATCTTCTTGAAGAGGATACCGTTTTGGGAACTGATAAACCTCAAGAAGAAGACCTCGATGATGGCAAGCCCGACAGCGATTACAGAGATGAGGAAATTTAACGACTCGCGGTATAATTGATCATATCAATCCGAAAATGACATTTTTTTCTTTATTTTTTTTATAACGTTGTCTGGTTTTTTTCTGATATCATGCTCCCAGAAACGCATAACTGTCCATCCTTCTACCTTTAACTGTTCATTGACTTTTTTATCCCGTTCGACATTGGAATAAATTTTTTTCATCCAGAATTCTTTTCGGGTTTCCGGCACCTGAAAACAAACCGGGCATTTATGCCAGAAACAACCATCAATGAAAATTGCGATTTTCTTTTTTGTGAATACGATATCGGGTTTGCCTGGCAGATTATAGTGGATACGGTAGCCTCGAATTCCCTGTGACCAGAGCAGTTTTCTTAATTTGACCTCAGGCCCGGTATTTTTTCCACGGATCTTTGACATATTGAATGTCCGTTGCTCCCTGGTCAAGACATCTGTCATTATTCAATATCACAAGCAAGATCCGTTAATAATTATCTGAAACTGTATAACCTTGGGGCTAGCCCACGCGGCAAGGGGCAAAGCCCCGATGAGCGTCCTCATCCCCATACCCCCTCCCGGCGATCCCCCCTCGGAGCACCCCGGGATCCAAAAGGTCAGGATCACCCCTAGTAAAATAACCCCGAATCGGGCTCCGTTTCCCGGTTTTTTGTCCGGGTCGCGACCGGAAAACACCGTTATTCCCTTCTTTTCATTTCCTGTGGAGAATACGGGCAATCCTCGTCCCGTTTGCCAAAATACGGCAGATTTCCCCCTCGCCAGAGGGCCCGTAATGGCCTTTCTACAGCCCTGGTTTTTGCCACGTATTCTAATCCATCAGACCCGAAAAAAGGCTGCCGGAACGCGAATATGAGGCCCGGTTTCTCCGACGGAGACCCCTGAAAATGACAGGATGCCCGCCGGGGGGAATGCCGGGACAGGCCGGGTTGCCATCAGATATCTTTTGGATGAATGCGACCCCCGGGGATCCGGTCAAAGTCGTGATCGATGCTGACAAGTTTTAACTGGTTTTGATCTGCCGCGACAAACTGGTATGCATCATCAAAATCCAGATCGTATTGCCTGCATACGGATGAAACCTGCTTTAATTCCGGAAGGGACAGGGAAACAACACGGATATCCCGTTCTTCAATATCATCGAGAAAATCTTTGAACTCTTCGAACTGTTTCCTGCGGGTCAGGAAAATACCGATTGAATAAAGAGAAAAATCCGTGATAAAAAAAGAAGTATCCGTGTCCCGGGTCAGGAAATTCCGGATAACCGGGGAATATTCACGGTTCAGAAGCACTTAAAAGGAAAATATTGGTATCGGGGAGATACACTTCATTTCCACCAGTCGGGAATTTTTTTCTGAAGTTGAACAGAAGTATAATCCCCGTTTATATCTGCACAACAGCCAGCCCATGCAAATTTCATCGTACCGTGACGCTTCTCCTCTGCCCGTGCTGAAATCATCTCAATATATTTCAACACCTGGCGCTGCAACGCGGGAGGCATTTTCCGGATGACGGGTTCAACAGCATCAACCGACAGCATGGCAACTTTCTCCTTAAGCAATCATATCGTTTTCCCGGCTTATTGTTTTTTTCATGATACGACAGGAACCGGTCCCGCCGGTTGTTGGGCAAAAAGCCCCTGTTGAAGCGTTCCGCCTCGTACAAAATCCCGCCCACCATTTCCCGGCAATCATTTTACCCTCACCGGCATAATGATACAGTATCATGACCACTGCGGTCAAAGAACCAGAAGAGCGCCGGCAGGAAAAAGATATACTGACGCCCACCCAGAAGAAGAACCTGGATGAAACCAAGCACAAGTACCACAGGGCGCTTGAGCAGCTGAGCCGGTTATAACCGATCTTTTCTTTTTCTTTTACGGTGATACCCCCAAAAATCCCCACGGTTCAAAGAAACTTATTTCTTATGGAAAATCTACATACTCACCAGGTACCAGTTTATGACATCAGTCATCCATAACCCCGCTGTCGTGCAGGTTTCTGCGGGATCAGCAAAGAAAACCCGGGCCAAAAGCAAGGCCTCCTCAAAAGGGATCTTCGGGCTGCTCCCTGACTGGAAGATCGATACCCAGGAATTCCGGGATGAAATGCGCGATTAAAAATGGCCTCTTTTTTTGCAGACTCTTACGCCATCGTTGAAATTCTGAAAGGAAACGAACGTTACCTCCCCTATATGGCCGGGCACCTGGTAACAACTGAGTTCAACCTCTGCGAAGTTGCGTTTGCCGTATGCAGGGACTACCCGGAAAAAACCCGGCATGTGATGGCGCGTGTCTTTAAAGAGGGTTGCCCTTGTGTCAACCACGGATGAAGATTATTGCGAGGGTGCGGCCATGAGAAGAAAAACAACACGTGCCGGCAAGAAACTCTCCACGATCGATTGCGTCGGCTATGCCGTTTCCCGGCGGCAAAAAATTCCGTTCCTCACGGGGGATCGTGAATTTGAGGATATTGAAGAGGTTGAATTCGTCCGGTGACCGGGAGGTGCCAGACCCTTTAGAGCCTTCATCTCTAATGCCCCCTCCCCGGCACAACCCCCCTCACACTCCCACGGGGATTCTCCACACCCCCGGCATACCGGGGGATCACATGGCAATGGCAGTGCATCACGGTCTGCCCGCTCGCTTCGCCCACGGCAAACCCGATGTTGTAGCCGTCCGACCGGAACGTTTCTTCAATTATCTTTTTGCATTCACCGATGAGATCGACCGTTTCACGCCGCTCATCAATCCCTCATCGAAAAGAAATTCGGTGTGTGCCGGAACGGGATCACGAGCAGGTGGCCCTGGCTGACCGGGAGAACTTGTCCCACCGGGCAGCTCCTGTGATAGGGATTCGTGAGGTTCGACCGGCAACTTCGGGCTCAAAAAAAAATCCCCCGGACGTGCCGCCGGCCTGACCTTCCCATTCCCCTTATTCCCGCCGCCCCTCATCTGCGATCCGCTGCACTGCGATCCCGCAGTAGTGCGGATCGATCTCGATCCCGAGTGCCTTGCGGTTGCACCGCGAGGCGGCAACAAGCGTGCTCCCGCTGCTCATAAAGGGATCGAGCACTGCATCTCCGACAAACGAGAAAAGTTTCATGCACCGTAACGGCAGCTCTACCGGGAAGGGGGCGGGCTCCAGTCGCTCCCAAACCGGAAACCCTGTTCAGGGCGTATTTTCCCCCACATTCCACCAGTCCACCCGACCCAATCCGGGCTCAATGTGAGCCCCGATTGCCCCCCGACCCGCCCAAAAGAAGCCCGTATCGGGCTCCGTTTAAAAATCTCCTCAAATCGGGCTTATTTTCGAAAACGGAGAACGTAAAACGGACTCGATAATGGGGTTCTTTTGGCAAATCTCATACCTGATGGGCACTTTTACGATCCGAAAAACGAAGGCCGCCAGAACGCGAATATGGGGCTGTAAAGGGCATTATATGGGGCTCAAAATGAGCGTATTTTTTGAAATGGGGGGCTATAAGGGGCTGGATTTTCGGGATCTGCCAAAAAGGGTGAATGTCGGGCGGCCGGAAGGCGTTTTTTCCGGAAATTTCCGTAACCTTCGCGAACTTTTTTTGAAAAGATCGGTACTGTCATTGAACTTTTTTTGGAATCTTCACCAACCTTACCGGACTTTTTTATAAAAGCCTGACAACCCTGCTGAACTTTTTTGAGAAGGTCCGGTAACCTTGCCGGACTTTTTTTGGAATGTCCGTCAGTGCATCCTGAAGGTTCAGACGGGAAACTGTCTGTCCGTGCCCCTGTTTTTTCAGAAAATGTTTGGTAACTTCACCAGACTTTTTTGAAAAAGTTCACCAACCTTAACGGACTTTTTTACAAAAGTTCGATAACTTCATCGGACTTTTTTGAAAATCTTTAGCTACTATGCCGGACATTTTCCGGAATCCTCAGCTCATGATCGGAACTTTTCCGGAATAACCCGATCCGTATTCTGATTATTTTTTAAAATGATGAATAACTGTTCCAGACTAAAAAAAAATCCCCCGGGCGTGCCGGCCCGACCCTTCCCGCCAACTTATTCCCGCCGCCCTTCATCAGCGATCCGGTGCACCGCAATCCCGCAGTAATGCGGATCGATATCGATCCCGAGCGCCTTACGGTTACACCGCGAGGCGGCAACAAGCGTGCTCCCGCTGCCCATAAAGGGATCGAGCACGGTGTCGCCAACAAACGAAAAGAGTTTCATGCATCTCAAAGGCAGCTCGACTGGGAAGGGGGCGGGGTGGCCGATCCTGCTCTTCCTCTCGCCGTTGAATGTCCAGAGCCCGTTTGTCCAGGCCATGAACTCGTCCCGGGTGATGTCCGATGTACGCGAGCCGCTCGTCTTCTTCCACGAGTCCTTGTAGAGCACTACTACCAGTTCCACGGGAGCGATTACGTACGGCGCCGACGCGGAGAGCCACGAGCCCCACGCGGTCCGGCGCGAGATATTGCCCTCGTTCCAGATGATGGTTGAGTGGTAGGCAAAGCCGCACTCCTTTGCAATCGTGGTGAGATCGGCTCCCACGCTCTGCTGGCCGCCCTTGTTCTTGTCGAGCGGGATGTTGAGGCAGAACCGGCCGTCACTTTTAAGCCAGCGGTGACAGCGCTTCATCCAGCGTTTTGAGAAATCGAGATACTCATCGTACGTAAGATGGTCATCGTGGGAGTTGTACTTAATATCCACGTTGTACGGCGGCGAAGTGACGACAAGATCGATGCTTTCTGACGGGACTTTCTTTGTGGTAAAGATATCTTCGTTGATGATCGTAAGATCATCATCCTGGAAAAATGCTCCCCTTTGCATGTCGTCATCCCTGAAGGATCGTTGATCGTTATACCTAAAGTAGTTCCCGGCTGGTATGACCCCGGGATTTTTTACCTGGAAGCCCAGATAGTATTTCATGCACAATAAGCCCGGCCCGGTCGAGGCCTTCACGTACACTCCCATCGGTACGATCCATTCGCCGTATACAGATATCGCCGGCATGCCGATCCAGCCATCCGGGGCCCGGGGCGTCCGGGGCACAATCGAGATCAGGAGTGACCTCTGCGAGGGGCTTTGTGATCTCGACGGTTTCTCCCATATCATCCTGCTGTATGCCCTGCACCGGTGCACGGGATACAGCCTGACGGTCACCCCGTTCCTCGACCCCGCACCCCACGGCATCTTTGCGACACGGTCGCCAAAACGCCCGAACGCGATCGGCCTTTCGGTCGTCCGGCTCGTGGGCGTGGACGGCTGCGTGCTCACGATCGAGGACGTGGATATCCTTGACGGCACACCGCTCCTCGACATCAAACCCTATGTGCCGGCGTTCGATGCGCATACCGATACCCGGCACGGGTGGTTTGAGCACGCCGCAAAAAACGCAGAAACTGTGCGATCAGATGACCGGTTTAAATGAACATTCCCGGGAGTCGGGCGGATCGATTCGGAATTCTTAATACTCATTTGCGCCGGATGGTAGATCTATGGCAGAACAAGAAGCCCTTCGTGGCATCCCCGGCATCCTGCGTCCGTTCAAGGAATATATCAAAAGCCTCGGCTTAAAAGAGGGAGACCAGATTGTCTACTACGGGTGCGTGGGAACCTGCACGCCGTTTGTAGAATTGCTTGCCGTTGCGATCCGGGGGTTCCATCTCAAACAGGTCTTCGTGCCGCTGCTTGATGAGAGCAAGGCCCGGACGATTCGTGACGTTCCCGACGTGGGGATGCAGGCATCGGGCGAACATGTTGCCATTTCCCCCAAAGTAATTGTTATCATGGGCGGGCTTGCGATGCCGATGATGCCGACAACAAAGGAGTTAGTACGGGATTTTGCAGGACACTACCCGGAAGCAAAAGTGGCAGGCCTCTGTTTCCAGAATATGTTTGAGCGGGCCGGCTGGATGGGTGTTGTTCCGTTTGATTTTACCATCAGCGCGATGATCGAGCCCATCACGGTATTGCGGTGCGACCAGTAACTATTGAATAAGAATGGTTGGAGGCTGGTTTTTACTGCGGATTGTGGGATATAAGATCTCAGGAAAAAATTTGCTCCGCAGGGCAATTCAGGGCAAGGATAATGAAAAATACCTGCAGATTGAGACAGAGTTTAACTCAGGCTAATGTATAAATTCATACCGAAAAAAACACTATGAGAATGTTCTTAATAGTCGGTTTCATACTTCTTATCGTCGCACTCTTTCCCTATATCATTTATTTATTCGGTATCTCGTTTGGTAAAAAACCCACTGACGCTGGTTTTCCCAAAGATAACCCAAAAATCAGTATGATAATTTCAGCATACAACGAAGAACGGGTCATCGGGAATCGGATTGTGAATCTGATGCAGTGTCATTACCCCCGGGATTCCTATGAAATTATCTTTGTTGATGACTGCTCGAGCGATAACACTCTTTCCCGCGCAAAAACATGCCTGGAGGAATCAGGACTAGAGTACAGGATCATTGCAAATAACGAGCGATTAGGGACCAACCGCTCATATAACAATGCGATAAAATTCGCGAGATACCCGATCGTTGTTACAACGGATGCCGATGTTTTTTTTGAACCGGATGCGCTCAATTATCTCATAGGAAGACTTGTAAGTGATCCAAAGATTGCCGCAGTTACCGGTGAACTCCGCCCGGTTCTAAACGAGAATAATACCACAAAACTTGAATATGCGTATCGATCTTATTTTGGCCGTATCTGTGACTGGGAAAGTGCAATTGATTCAACCTATAATTTTAATGGTGCACTCGTGGCATTCCGCACGGATTTGATCCGGAGGATTGATGATAAACGGGGAGCTGATGATGCCAACACGGCATTCGAAGCGATCCGGAAAGGGTATCGGGCGGTTTATGAACAGCGAGCGGTGGTTTTTGAAGATATACCTGATAGTTTCGGGGTACAGTACCGTCAGAAAATCAGGCGGGCCAAGCAGTTGATCGAAGCCACTCTTGCAAACATGAACCTCTTGGGCATGAACCGACCGTTCACTCGTTTTTTCTATCCGTTGCGCATTTTCCTATATCTCTGCACCCCGGTTCTCTTCTTTATATCACTTTTCCTAATCGCAATTGGGCTCTATTATGCAAGTCCGTTTATCCTGCTCGGGTTGATTAGTCTTACTATGGTAATCGGGGTTGTCTGGAGGCAAAATCTTTTAAATGCGTTTATAGTGAACCAGTTCTATCTTGTAACGGGCCTGTTGAATATGGGGAAAGATACACGGATATGGGAGAGTACTTCAAAAAAAGGGAATTAATCTGCGGTTCTATTTCATATGATAGTTTATCACACAGGTCAAAACCCCTAATGTATTCCCCTGCAACGTTCCAATTCTATCTGGGAAACTACACCAGGAAAGAGAAAGCCCCGTCAATTCAAGAACATTCTCGGGGATCGGGGGGTATTTTTTTGCACATCCAAATTTATTAATGCTTCCGAAATCGACCTATTACTCGAAGGATAGGTTGGATATATGGTAAAACTGGATTTTATAAATCGCCGGAACCTTTTCATTGCCGGTATCGTAGCATTCTTTGTCATTGTTACCCTGTGGCTCCGCCTGCTCCCCATGCTCCTTTCGGGGGGTCATACCGACATCCTCCTGATGGTGGGTAGCGATGACCCGCTCTACAACCTGCGCCAGGTCGAGCAGCTCCTCGCCAATCACTTCTCGTACACCTGGTTTGACCCGATGACCGAGTACCCGAATGGGACGTCAATCTACTGGGGCCCGCTCATGATCTATATTTGCGGGTTTGCCTGCCTGATCGCAGGTGCAGCGACACGCCCGGAAATTATCGGCATCTGTTTACTTGTACCACCCCTCATGGCGGCTGCAACTGTCGTTCTGATGTATTATGTCGGGAAGATATGCGGGGACTGGAAGACCGGCCTTCTGGCATCCGGTTTTACCGCAGTGGTATCGGGACAGTTTTTTTACCGGTCATTGTACGGATATCTCGATCATCATATCGGAGAAGTGATCTTTTCAGTGCTCTTCTGCCTGCTCTACCTGTACATCCTGTTTTCAGAAAGAGAGGCTAAAATAGACCTGAAAAACTTCGCAACCTGGAAAAAGACCGCACTTTTGTCGGCCTTCGCTGGCATTGCATATCTCCTCGGTTTGTTTATAATGCCGACGATGATCGTGTTTGCCCTTATTGTTGTAATTTTTACCGTCATCCAGTTTATCATCAACGTGTACCGCAATGCTTCAGGGGAATACCTGCTTGTGGCAAATACGATTATTTTTGCCATCGCGATCATCGGGCTCCTCATCTTTGGGTTTAAAAACCCGGGAATTAACCTCTCTACTTATTCCATCGGGCATGTTTACGCTTACCTCTCTGTAATAGCAGGAACCGCAGTCCTGTACCTGCTTGCCCAATACCTCAAGGGAAAAGAAAAATATTACTATCCGCTGTCACTGGTCGGCCTCGCGGCAATTTTTGCCGGAGTCCTGTTTGTGGTTAGCCCCCAGTTCTTCAACCAGCTTATCGGAGCATCATTCCAGTTTTTCGGGCAGGCGCCGGTGACCGATACTGTTCAGGAAGCCCGTGGCTGGTCCATGGCAAGTGCATGGGCAGCCTTCAACTACGGGCTTATTCTCATGCTCGGCGGGGCACTGGTTATCATCTATAATGTATTCCGTGAAAACCGCCCCCACGAAATCTTTGCGCTGGTCTGGTCGGCAATCATATTCTACTCCACCTGGCAGCACGTCAGGTACGAGTATTACCTGGCAATCAATATTGCACTGCTATCAGCGATCTGTATCAGTTTTGCCATCGGGCTGGGATGGGGCGAAATATCTCGTCTTGCACGGGGCATAACGTCCGAGTCAAAATCAGAGGACTCTTCAGATGACAAGACATCAAAAGGCAAAAAGCAGAAAAAAGCAGAGCGGAAAAAGACGGCTGCTGTGACCACCAGTTATCTGGGTCTCGGACTGCTCGTTATTACTGTCATTCTTGGCCTCCTGTTTGTGTATACGTCAGTATCTTACAGTTATACCAATGCATCCGGCAATGCCATCTTCATGAACCCGGACTGGAGGGATTCCCTGGTGTGGATGGAAACCAATACACCGGCGACCGGGGTTGACTATTCCACGATCTATGATAAAAAGAGTTTCACGTATCCCAATTCATCCTATGGTGTCATGTCCTGGTGGGACTACGGCCATATGATCACTTACATCGCACAACGAATCCCAAATGCCAACCCGTTCCAGGCGGGAGTTGCAGGTCCCGATGGCTCCGCTGCCTATTTCATGGCAACAAATGAATCGACAGCCAACACGATTCTCGATCATGAGGGTACCAGGTACGTGATCACCGATATTGAGATGGACACCGGAAAATTCTGGGCCATGGCAACCTGGTTCAATCCAACGGCAGCGGCTGCACCGTATCAGATGACCGTCCTCGTTCCCAGCCAGACTGGTTCCAGTAATTATCAGTCTGCGCTCTTGAATGAACAGCCCTATTACGATACGATGATCTCACGGCTCCATAACTTCGACGGGTCCATGGCAACAGCTACCGCGGCATACTACGTCGAGTATTCAGACCAGAGTATCACGCATGTCTCATACCCGGTTCTCACCAACGCTGAAGCGATGAACGCATCTGCCGCCGCAGCCCGGGCAGCACAGTACAACCAGAATGCCCCGGCAGGTTACCATGCGGATGTACTCAGTTCCTCCATTATACTGCCGATCACGAATGTTCCCGCTCTTCAGCATTACCGTCTTGTCCACGAATCATCGACCAACGTATTTTCATCGAACACGACCGATGTGAAATATGTGAAAATCTTCGAATACGTCAAAGGCGCCCATATAAAGGGATCCGGTATCATCGAAGTCCCGCTCGTGACAAACACCGGCAGGAACGTCATCTACCGCCAGCAGAGCACCGACGGAGAATTTGTCGTTCCGTATTCCACAACCGGCAATCCCTACGATGTGAATGCGACCGGGAAATACCAGATTGCAGGAACCGGGACGACTTTTGACGTGCCCGAATCTGCCGTAATGCAGGGACTGACCATCAATTAATCCCTTTTTCGTTGGGTTCTGGTGAGGAGAAACCCTCACGGGGATCATACCTGCATTTTAGTGTGGCGGTCAGCGGGGCAATATACAATAAAGAGAGGTCTGCAGGCACAACTGCGCACTTCTTGCCAGCACGGACAGAATCTTTCTATACTATAAATGAACTCATTGTCATGTATGCTCACGGAAGAGATCGCACTTGGCATGCGGGTGAGGTATCCCCGTACCGGAACCACCGGTGCCGTGGTCCGGATTGAGCAGGTGGCAGGAAACCAGTTTGCCGAACTGGATAGCACCCACCTTCTCTATCGTACCGATCAGTTGATCCCGGCAGAACAAACAAACCGTTCAGCCACCACCATTACGGAAGATGCAAAAGAGGTAATCCGGCGTGAACGGGAATTTGCCGGGGGAAGTGAACTCCAGGAAGCCTTAAAAAATATCGACCAGAGCTGCGAGGGCGGGGGATAACCATTCCCGGGACCATGATCCCCATCGGGAGCTTTTTCCTTTTTGTATAATCAGATACCAGTAAAAAAAGTAAAAACCGGGGAACCGTTAAAAACCGGCCGTTAGAGGTTATGTATAAGTATTCCCATTAGATATAGGATAAGGAGGTTCGATTTCATTTGCATGATGTGACAATACCCAGTGTGAATATCGGGGTGGTGGGCCATGTGGACCACGGGAAAACCACGCTCGTTAATGCGCTCACCGGTACCTGGACGGACCGGCACAGTGAAGAGGTGCGGCGTGGTATTTCCATCCGGCTGGGCTACGCAGATGCAACATTCTACAAGTGCGGACATTGCGAAGGGCCGGAGGCATACTCAACAAAGCCGGTCTGCCCGGTCTGCGGGGGAACCGGAACACCGTTCCGGTCCATCTCGTTTGTGGATGCACCCGGGCACGAGACCCTGATGGCGACGATGCTCTCCGGCTCTGCCCTGATGGACGGGGCGATGCTTGTCATCTCCACCACGGAGAAATGCCCGCAGCCGCAGACAAAGGAGCACCTCATGGCACTGGGGCTTGTCGGCATCAGGAAGATCGTGATCGTCCAGAACAAGATCGATGTTGTCTCCCAGAAAGAGGCAATGGACAATTACCAGCAGATCAAGGCATTCGTGAAAGGAACCATAGCGGAGAATGCCCCTATCATCCCGGTCTCAGCCCAGAAAGGGATCAATATTGGCGCACTGGTGCAGGCACTGGACCAGACCATCCCCGAGCCGGTGCGCGATCCTGCCGCCGAACCGGTGATGCTTGTTGCCCGCTCCTTTGATATCAACAAACCCGGCTGCAACTGGAAAGAGGTAAAAGGCGGTGTGGTCGGAGGGTCTCTTATACGGGGCATCCTCCGCGAAGGCGACGCTATTGAGATCCGGCCCGGCAGGCAGACGCAGGTCGAGAACCGGATCAAGTGGATACCAATCACCACCGAGATTACCTCCATTAACGCCGGTGCAGATACCGTAAAAGAAGCAACGCCGGGCGGGCTCCTGGGTATCGGGACAAAACTTGACCCGGCGCTCACGAAAAGCGATGCGCTGGCCGGTCAGGTTGTCGGCCATGTTGGCAAACTACCTCCGGTATGGGATAAGATCAAATGCCAGGTTACCCTGATGGAGCGGGTTGTGGGAGCAACAAGCGAACTGGTCATCGAACCCTTAAAATACAACGAGCCGCTCATGCTCTCCGTCGGCACAGCGGTCACCGTCGGGGTTGTCACAAGCACCAAGAAAGAAGCAGTCGAAGTGCAGCTGAAACGTCCGGTCTGCGCAGAGCAGGGAGCCCGGATCGCTATCAGCCGGCAGGTGGGAGCACGCTGGCGGTTAATCGGGATGGGTGTTCTCAGCGAGTAAGAGTCCTGCTGGATGCTAACGCGCTCATGATGCCGGCGCAGTTTAAGATCGATCTCTTCAGTGAGATCCGTGAACTGCTCGGTAGTTTTGAACCGGTAGTTCTCCCCGGCGTTGTGCATGAACTGACCGGGTTGTCCCGGGCAAAAGGCAATGATGGCGCCGCGGCCCGGCTCGGTCTTGCGCTTGCAGGGCAGTGCACGGTTGCGGAAGGCACCGGGTCTCCTGTTCCGGTGGACGATCAGGTTGTTGCCTGGGCATCAGACAACGACTGCCTGGTGGTGACAAATGATCGCCGGGTCAGGGATGCATTGCTCGCGAAGGGTGTCGGGGTTATATCCATGAGAAAACAGAAAAAACTAGAGATATTGCGAAGGTAGGTGGGTTATGTATTACAAGATGATGCTGGAAGACAAAGTCAGGGTGCCCCCCACCCGGCTTGGCGAAAAACTGGAAAAGGTTCTTTTGGAGGTCCTTCAGGAGCAACTCGAAGGGAGTATCGATAAGGAACTCGGGATATTTATCGCTGTCACAAAAGTTGAAGACGTTGGTGAGGGCGAGATCGTACCCGGAGACGGCGGCGTATATTACGATGTGAAATTTGAGGGGCTCGTCCTTCGGCTCGCCCTGCAGGAAGTCATTGAAGGGCTCGTTGTGGAGACTACGAGTTTCGGGGCATTTGTCAGCCTTGGGCCCATCGATGCCATGCTGCACGTGAGCCAGATCTCAGATGAATACATCAACTTTGATGAGAAGAACGCCCGGCTGATCTGCCAGGAATCCAAACGCTTCATCGGAGTCGGCGATATCGTCAGGGTCCGCGTGGTAACGCTCTCCTTAAATGAGCGCGAGCCGCGGGACAGCAAGATCGGGCTCACCATGCGGCAGGCCGGCCTTGGCACTGCGCTCTGGCTCGAAGAGGAGATCGAGAAGGAGAAAGAGAAAGCCGCCGGTGGCAGCACACCTGCACCAAAGGAGAAATCCGAAAAGGCTAAGGGCAAGAGGAAAGACCATGCCGCCGATGAATAAGAAAAAGCAGGGCAAAGTCTGCCGGGACTGCCACCGGGTGGTTGAAGGCGAGAACTGCGTGATCTGCGGAACAGCAAATTTAAGCGATGACTGGTCGGGTTACCTTGTCATCATTGACCCGGAAAATTCTGACGTGGCAAAACGGATGAACATCAAGCTTCCCGGACGGTACGCGCTGAAGGTCCGCTAGAATGCTCGTGCTCCCCAAAGAGTCGCGCAAACTCTTCAAGGACCCTTTCGGAATACTCCACCGGGATTTCAGTACGGTGATCCCGGAACTTGCCGGGCGTGCGGTTTATTCGGTGGGGGATGTCGTTACCCACAACCTCCAGAAAAACGGGATCACCCCTGCAATCGCCGTGGTAGACGGCCAGACCATGCGTTCGCCATGCAGCCGGATGCCGGAGATCTCCGGTGAATGTATCCATGTGGAAAATCCGGCCGGCACCATCACCGACGACCTGGTCAAAGCGCTTACCTACGCAATTGACCATACTCCGGTTACCATCATGGTGAACGGAGAGGAAGACCTCGCCGTGATCCCGCTCGTGATCGCCGCGCCGGAAGCAGCCATCGTGCTCTATGGCCAGCCGCACAAAGGTGTGGTACTCCGCACGATCGATGCCGAGGCAAAAGCCGCCGCAAAAGAACTTCTCCGGCAGTTTGTCCGGGTTGGCGCATAATTAAAAACGAACCGACAATTTACTTTTTTTGTAGTTCTCAATAGTCAGAATATTTATCCGCAAGAATTACTCTAATTTCATGAGATGCCGTGATGCAAACCTGTATAATATTAAAAAACAGTGATGGCGACGGTGGTTCGGGCGAATGCCCCATGTTAAATGGTGCACATCTGAAAAAATGCAAATATTTCAGGTGGAATAGTTTCTGCCCATATTTTCAGCAGATGAAAGAGAACCAAAAACCATCGACTAATTTGGTTATTCGGTGCCTACATTTTGTCTGGTTATGGGGTTTCAATGACTGGGAAGAGTGTGAACGGCCGAAATGGATTCGCCCCGGAAGAGCAAATTTTATGGATTCTTTTTTTTATGGTGCAACGACGACAACTACCGGAAGAACCTTTTACTATATGATTACCGGGAGATATGGCGAACCAACACAAGTGCCATATCCAGTCAAATGTTATCGCAAATTACGTAGCCACGCATTATGGGAGTTATGCCGCTGATCTGATTAATAATTATTAAAAAAACAAAGATAATTTTTCACCTTTTCACGGTTGACGCTGTATCATCTTGATGGAAATTATGAGAGTCGCGCTCTGAATTTAATTTTTTATTTAAATCACAGTCAACAAGGATCTGTTGAAAATCTTTTTTGAAAAACAAGGCCCCCCTCTTGCGCCACCAGTCCCCTTGGGGGACGGGGCGCAGTGTGATGCCTAGAGATTACCTGTACAGAAAATCTCTACACTTTTAAGTACCGGTAATACAGCACTATCATAAATGGGGGATGCCCGAGCGGCGGGGACGGAGGCATAAATGCCGGAGTCCCCAAGAGCGTTATAATAAGAGATTCAATGATTTCTACAGGGCCGTCAACAGTGTATTATAAAAAAACAGAAAAAATTTCTCGTTTTTGGCGTTTGGGGATTATTCCGTTGTTTTTTAAAGCAGGGTTCTGGTTTTAAATAACACGGTTTCCAATAATTACAGGATATCGATGGACTTTGAAATCGAGAGCGATAAAAGGAATGAACTTTTATCACGAAGAGAGATTCAGTTTACTCTCACAT
>NZ_JBAYLY010000032.1:0-29218 GCF_041663825.1 Methanoregula sp. | reverse complement strand
TTCGGGGGCGATCTGAAAGCCAGAAAATTCCTGATTCAGATGAAAGAAATCGCCAGTAAGATGATCGTTTACAATATCCACAAGTGTTTACTCTGGTTCTTCATTGAGGATTTCTACAGAGCACAAATTTTGCATGATTTTTTTCAAAATCAGCAAAAAAACAGCAGAAATGGTGTTTTTTTCATGATCCAGGCATGCGTTCCGGGTAAAAATCCGAAAATCAACTTAGTTTAATTAATTAAATTGACTCAATTGTTTTCCCAAGTTATACACTCTAAAATTTTTGCCCACTTTTTATCATCATTATTTGGCCAAAACATCGGAAGATTTAACAGGGGTCTTTTGAGATTTTCAGATTGTAAGAGGTAAAATATGGAGATAACATACGTACCAACCACGTGTCCGTATTGCGGCACCGGGTGCGGCTTCAACCTTGTTGTCAAGGACAAGAAGGTTGTCGGCGTTGCACCCTGGCAGCGCAACCCGGTCAACGAGGGCAAGTTATGCCCCAAAGGCAACTATGCATGGGAATTTGTGAACAGCCCGGACCGGCTGACAAAACCGCTCATCAAGAAAGACGGCAAGTTTGTCGAGGCAAGCTGGGACGAGGCCTACAAGCTCATCGTCTCGAAGTTCAAGCCCTACAAAGGAGAAGAGATGGCATGCCTTGCCTCTGCCCGTGTTTCCAATGAAGAGAACTACCTGATGCAGAAGTTCGCCCGTGCTGTTTTAAAGACCCCCAACATCGACCACTGCGCCCGGCTCTGCCACGCGTCCACGGTTGTCGGGCTCGCCGGCGCGTTTGGATCCGGTGCAATGACCCAGTCAATCGCAGATATTGCCGAATCAAAGTGTCTCCTTGTCATCGGAACCAACACCTTCGAGCAGCACCCGCTGATCGGGCGCCGCATTATGCAGGCAAAGAAGAACGGTGCAAAGATCATCTACGCCGACCCAAGGCTCACACCGACGGGAAAGCAGGCCGACCTGCACCTGCAGTTCTACTCCGGTACCGATGTGGCATTACTCAACTGCTTCATGCACCAAATCCTCAAGAATGGTTGGGAGAACAAGGACTTCATCAAGAACCGGACTAAGGATTTCGAAAAGGTCAAAGAAGTTGTGATGAAGGATATCTACTCTCCCGAGAACGTCTCGAAGATCACCGGTGTTCCCGCAAAGGACATCATCACTGCGGCAGAATGGTTTGGCAAATCCGGCCAATCTGCGATTCTCTACTCGATGGGGATTACCCAGCACACGGTTGGTGTCGACAACGTCAAGTCAACCGCCAACCTCCAGATGATGACCGGCAATCTCGGAAGACCCGGCACGGGCATATGTGCACTGCGTGGTCAGAACAATGTGCAGGGCGCCTGCGATATGGGAGCCCTCGCAAATGTATACTCCGGGTACCAGTCAGTGCTTGTCCCCGAGATGAAGAAGAAGATGGAAACTGCATGGGGCTGCGAGATTGCCGAAGGAAAAGTAGGACTCACCGTCACCAAGCTGATCAATGTTCTTGCTGACGAACCCGGAAAGATCAAAGGACTCTACATCATGGGTGAGAACCCCATGCTCTCTGACCCGGATCTCCACCACGTGGAAAAGGGCCTGAAGAATGCCGAGTTTATCGTCGTGCAGGATATTTTCCTGACCGAGACTGCACAACTTGCAGATGTAGTTCTTCCGGCAACATGCTTTGCCGAGAAGGACGGTACCCAGACCTCAACCGAACGCCGTGTCCAGAAGTGGCGCAAAGCACAGGACCCCCCCGGACAGGCAAAAGCAGACTGGAAGATCATCTGTGAGCTCGGAGCAGCAATGGGATACGCAAAACAGTTCCCGTTTACGAGCGCAGAAGAGATCTTCACGGAAGTCGCAAAGGTTACCCCCTCCTATGCCGGCATGGACTATGCCCGTCTTGAGAAGCCCGAAGCACTCCACTGGCCCTGCCCGACAAAGGAACACCCGGGTACCCCCATCCTCCATAAGGAGAAATTCTCCCACCCGGACGGTCTTGGTATCTTTACCCCGATCGAGTGGAAAGCCCCGGCTGAAGTACCCGACAAGGAATATCCGTATATCCTGACAACCGGCCGCTGCATCTGGCAGTGGCATACCGGTTCGATGACCCGCCGCTCGAAAGACCTTGAATGCGAGGAGCCCACGGGCTGGGTCGAGATCAACCCCGAGGATGCAACTACACTGGGAGTTAAGGATAAAGAGATGGTCAGGGCCATCACCCGCAGAGGAGAGATCAAGATTGGTACCCGCGTGACTAAGACCATCAAGAAGGGTGTCATTTTCATCCCGTTCCACTATGTGGAATGTGCTGCAAACATCCTGACCAACAACGCACTTGACCCCGTAGCGTCTATTCCGGAGTTCAAGGCCTGTGCCTGTAAAATCGAGAAAATCCCGGAGGTAAAGTAACATGGCAAAGAAAGGCGATATGCTCTACGCGTGGACGAACGACGCTGAAATCAAAAAACACGCAGAACTCGGCGGTGCAGTGACCGCACTCTGGAAATATGCTCTCGAATCAAAGATGGTCGATGCGGTCCTTGCCATCACCAAGGGGACGGACCTCTACGATGCAAAACCAGTCCTCATCACCGACCCAAAGGACCTCGCCAGGACTGCCGGCTCACTCCACTGCGGCACGCTCCTGCTGCCAAAATATGTCAAGAAATACCTTGACGGTGCAGCCAACAAGAAGATCGGCGTGACCGTCAAGGGCTGCGATACGATGGGGTTCATCGAGCTTGCCCGACGCAAGCAGATCAACCTCGACAATGTCATCATGATCGGGGTCAACTGCGGGGGCTCGGTCAGCCCGGTCCTTGCACGGAAGATGATCGCCGACAAGTTTGGCATTGACCCGAATACGGTTCACAAGGAAGAGATCGACAAGGGCCAGTTCATCATCGAGTACGAAGGAGGCCACAAGGGAATCTCCATTGACGAACTCGAAGAAGCAGGCTATGGCCGACGCACCAACTGTCGTCGGTGCAAGTATAAGATCCCCCGACAGGCAGATCTTGCCTGCGGGAACTGGGGCGTTATCGGCGAGAAGGCGGGCAAGGCCACCTGTGTTGAGATCTGCTCATACAAGGGTGCAAAGCTCCTTGATGGCGCAGTAAAATCCGGTGTCCTTGCGACCGAAGCGGCAAATCCGAAAGGTCTTGAGATCCGTGGAAAGGTTGAAGGCGCCATGCTTAAGCTCGGTGAGAAGTGGCGCAGGAAGGATTTCGCTGCACTCGGGAGCACCATGTGGGAGACTATCAACAAAGAAACCTCCCGGTGTATCCGGTGCTATTCCTGTATTGAGAACTGTCCTGTCTGTTTCACCGCAGCCGACGATCTCAAGAAAAATTCTCTCATGGTAAAGCCCGGTGAGGTCCCCCCGAACCCGATGTTCCACTTACGAAGGTTTGCCCACATCTCGGACTCGTGTATCAACTGCGGCCAGTGCGAAGAGCTCTGCGCCATGGACATCCCGCTGGCACTCTTCTCGCACGCGATCCGGGTTGAAGGAGATGCAACCTTCGAACCGAAGCTGGGGAAGGCAGCCTATACCAATTAATTTTTTTCAGATCCCATTATCAGAAAAAAACTGGTGGGGTGGGGGCAGGACATCTCTCTCTGGAGTCCGGATATTTGCGTATCAGGGACCGTGCCAGACCATTATTCGCCTCTTGTTCTGGCTATACAACTCCTGCCTCACCCCGTTACCCCAACCGGGACTATCCATATTCTATCCTGTTTGTGAATTTTTTGTATTTAAAACGCTGGAGCGAGCCGTTTTTCTCATAAGATTTGCCCGGATAACAAAATTGCTGCAAATCCAATTAAAAAAAACGACAACCGTACAAGGACGTAGAAAAAAAGTACCAGTCCCTGTCCGGCACGATATCTGAATGCCTTCCGGTTTTTCTTTTTTATCACTTTTAGTGATTGAACCCCCACGGGCCTTCCAGCCGGGGGTGGCAGCACTCAAATAGTACGTAAGGCCGGTAATGCTCTTTTTACCCTTACTGAAGAGATCCCTCGTACTCCATCGTCCCGCGATCGCCGTCCACGGTGACACATATACCGTTCCTGAACCGGTCAAGCGGGATATCCGGCCGATCGATCATCGGGATATTCCCGATAATCGCGCCCGTTGCGATAATGGGTTCAGCCTCGGCATTCACGATGGCCGCAGGGGCATGACCGTTTCGGGTGAGGGCATAGAGCACGTATGAGCCAACAGTCGATCCCTTGCCGTAGGGAAACGCGAGCACGGTACCGGCAACCGAAGTACCCTCAAGCGGATGGCCCTTCTCCACAATAACCCCCGTTTCAGGATCGACCCCGGAAAGAAACGATATCGGGGCAGGACTTACAAGCAGCCTGCCCGATCCCCTGCCCCGTGAAATACTGCGACCGGCAATTATCAAAATCACACCACATAAATGGTTGAAGATACAGATATAAGAGTAATATGGAAGAGACCTCGGTCGATAACGCGGCGCCTCAGAGCGAACTCAAATACCAGATCCAGCTTAACGAACTTGAGGCTGCGCTCCTTGAACAGAAGGTAAGAGCCGAAGATCTCCAGAAAGAAAATGCGCAACTGAAACGGGAGAACAACCAGTTAAAGCGCATGCCGCTCTTTGTCGCGGTTGTCATCGACATTCTGGAGAACAACGAGATCTATCTCCGCCAGCAGGGGAACAACCAGGAATACCTCACCCACGCCTCCGATGAAATCCGTCCGCTGATAAAACCCGGCTCGAAAGTTGCTGTCAATAACGCGCTCTCGATCGTCAAAGTCATAGGGAACGTGTACGATTCACGCGTCCGGGTGATGGAACTGGAGGAGTCCCCCGAGATCTCCTATGCGCAGATCGGCGGCCTCACCGATGAGATCAAGGAAGTGCGGGAAGCCGTCGAGTACCCGCTCACAAAACCCGAGATCTTCCGGCGCGTCGGCGTCGAGCCCCCGAAAGGGATCCTTCTCTACGGCTCGCCCGGTACCGGAAAGACCCTGATCGCAAAGGCGGTTGCCCACGAGGCCAAAGCCACATTTATTCGTATGTCGGGAAGCGAGCTCGTGCACAAATTCATCGGTGAAGGAGCGGGGCTTGTCCGCGAGCTCTTTACGCTCGCCCGCGAACGGGCGCCGGCGATTGTCTTTATCGATGAGATCGATGCGGTCGGCAGTATGAGGACAAACGACGGGACGAGTGGGAGTGCCGAGGTGCAGCGCACGCTCATGCAGCTCCTTGCGGAGATGGATGGCTTTGACAACCGGGGGGATATCCGGATCATGGCAGCCACAAACCGCGTGGACATGCTCGACCCGGCCTTGCTGAGGCCCGGCCGGTTCGACCGGTTGATCAAGATCCCGCTGCCCGACCAGACCGCAAGACTTGATATCTTAAAGATCCACACAAAAAAGATGCATCTCGCAAACGTGAGCCTTGATGTTATCGCGACCATGACCGAAGCCACTACCGGGGCTGAACTCCAGGCAATCTGCCGCGAGGCAGGGATGATGGCCGTGCGCCGGGACGCACCCTCGGCAGGGATGCCGGATTTCATCAGCGCCGTACGCAAGGTCAAAACCGACACGATATCCGATTCCCGTATGTATACCTGATCGAAGGGGCTATCAGCAGGAACAACGGAGCACCCGTATGAATATTCTGTTGATCCAGCGGGATGGTGTCGATCTCCACCACACCCTCTTTGCATCTGAGACCAGCCGTTTTGCCCTCCGTTTTTACCACCCGAAGAAAATTCCCTCCGGCGTTTACATCTCGGTTGCTATGCTCGGGAGCGCCCTCGCACTGGTATCTGAACTGCGCTGGTACATCCGGCGCTATGTGCGAGAGACCCTCTTTGAAGTTGAAAACGGGATCTTCTGTACCCAGACTCTTGCGCAGGATATTTACTACGAGCGCACGGCAATACTCGAAAAACCGTGGGCGTTCCGCCGGATCTATGGTTTTTCTCACGGAAAACTGACACACCGGCTCGTGATGTCACCGGGGTCAACCGCACAGGACTATGCCCGGGAACTCCCTCGCACCGACACCACCATCGAAATCTGGTGCACAGAAGACGAGGTGGAGGATATCGGGGAGCCGATCCCATTAGAAGAGACTGGGGAGATACCCGGTGCCGGGACCGATAATAACCAATAATCTGTGATCCGGGGAATTACCCGAAAGACTCTCTCTTCTTTTTAGTAAACGGATGAATGCAGATTTCTTGTTCCTTTCTCGTGCGAACAAGAGAACATACTTGCGGTAAAAATAGTGAGGCCGGGATACCGGTTACTGCTTTTTCGTGAGGTTATCCAGTTTTATCGTGAAGGTAAGGTTCTCGCCCACCAGGGGGTTGTTGGCATCCCAGGTTATGGTTGTCGGGGTAACGTTGAGAATTGTTATGGTGGTGTACGTATTGGAAACCTTATCGTGAATGGTATAGGTTTGCCCGATTGCAAAGGAGACGTTTGCGATGGGCCCGGTGCGGTTAACCGTCTTGATGCGTCCCGGGTCATACGCCCCATAGGCTTTATTATACGGAATTGTTACCGTTTTTACCTGGTCTTTCGACATCCCGGTAATGGCATCTTCAAACCCGGCAATCACACTTGAGTTACCCAGGGTAAGTTCAAGCGGTGTCCCATTCATGTTCGATTCAAACACGGTGCCGTTCTCAAACGCTTCGGTGTAATACACCGATACCGTATCCCCTTTTGTCGCCCCATGTCCGGTGAGGAAGACAAACGCACATGCCAAGGCAAGGATAATAACGACAGCCACACCAATGGCGATCAGCAGATTTTTTTGTTTCTCCCGCTTCCCGTTATCCGGGATGACCTCCTTTGATTTCAGGGTTTTTCCTTTCTTAGTCCCCGGGGTGTTTCCCGGCACGTCCTTTTTCTCCTTTTCCGGCCCGGATTTTTCCCCCGTGGTTTTTGGGGAGTCTTCTGGTATCTTTGGATCACTCATACTGTTTCACACTCCGTTTCCATCCTGATGCCGTATATCTTCACGTTATATGGGAAAAAGTTCGTGGTCACCATAAGACGGGCCCTTCTCACGACAGACCGCATGCCCGTGACGAAGCTCTTTTGAGATGACGGGCAACCGGAGATTGCTCCTCACCCGACAGATTACATGCCAGTGACACCGGCCACCCTGTTGACGGGGAAAAACAATGCACACCAGGATCTGCCTGCCAATTGTTAAAAAAATACGAGGGGGGCGTTACCGTAAAATAGTAACGATTACCGGTCGTATGAAAAGTCTGCGATTCGCTAAAATATTACGCAAACATCCTGCCTTCCATATCGGAAAGCCTGTGACCGAAATCGAGACGGACTTTGTCAATGGCGACAAGGAAATCCTCCCGGGTGATCGCGGATCTCTCGTTCCTGATGGCGTACATCCCTGCCTCCATGCAGATCGCCCGGAGATCGGCGCCGTTCTTTCCCTCGGTCAGGGTTGCAATCTCGGAAAGAATGACCGATTCATCCATCGCAAGGGACCGGGTATGGACCTTTAAGATGGAGAGCCGCCCCTCTTCGTCCGGCAGCGGGATTTCGATGATCCGGTCGAACCTGCCGGGCCGGAGCAGTGCCTTATCGAGGATATCGATACGGTTTGTGGCCCCGATAATCTTCACGTCGCCCCGGTTCTCAAACCCGTCCATGCCAGCCAAGAGCTGCATAAGGGTACGCTGCACCTCGCGATCGCCCGAAGTATTTGCCTCGGTCCGGGACGCTCCCACTGCATCGATCTCGTCAATGAAGATAATGGTCGGGGCTTTTTTCTTTGCAAGGTCGAAGAGCTCGCGGACGAGGCGGGCTCCTTCGCCGATATATTTCTGGACAAGTTCGCTCCCGACAACCCGCATGAAATGGGCATTTGTCTCGTGGGCGACCGCTTTTGCAAGCAGGGTCTTTCCTGTCCCGGGCGGCCCGTGGAGCAGCACACCCTTCGGGGGTTCGATCCCGATACGGGTAAAGAGTTCGGGGCGCTTTAACGGGAGCTCGACTGCTTCGCGGATCTCGTTTATCTGGTCTTTTAAACCCCCGATGTCCGCGTAACTCTCAAGGGGGGAGTCCACGAGTTCCATGCCGTAGACCTGTGCGTCAAAAGAATTTGGCAGCAGTTCGACAATCGCAAGCGACTGCTGGTTTAACGTGCAGCGTGCCCCGGCCTTCAAATCGTCCGGGTTGATGCTCGGCGAACTCCGCACGAGAAACCTCGGCCCGGCGCTGCTCCGGACAATAACACGGGATGAATCGATCACGTCAACGACGGTCCCGATAATAAGCGGAGGGCACCGGAGCTGTTCGCTCTCGCTCTTGAGTTTCCTGACCTCCCGCTCGTACCGGATCTTCTGGGTCTCGATATAGCGCTTGTCCGCCTCGACCTGCCGGAGCTGCTCCCTGAGCTCAAGGTTGCGTGACTCAAGACTGTTCACCCGGTCGAGCATCTGGATCTCTAGCTCGTGCTTGTCACCCTCGATCTGTTGGAGCTGGTCACGCAGCTGCTCGCTGAGCGTACGATACAGTCTGATGAGCTCTTCAGGGCTCTGCGGTTCGGCTGTATCATGGAGAATATCGGCCATCCCGTTCCTCAAATAGTTATTTAGGGAAATCTGCATATAAAGTGTTGTGAGATTATGCAGTGCGAAATGTGTGGAGAAACGATTCGCGGCATCCCGAAGCTGATCCGTGTAGAAGGTGCGGAACTTCAGGTTTGCGCCCGGTGCGGGAAATTTGGTACCGAGGTTCAGCAGCCCCGGCGTACTGACGTGCAGCAGCCGTCTGCCCGGCCCGCCCAGGGAACCCGGGCCCAGCCGATGATGGTTCCCGCACAGCGGAAACGGGATATGTTCGATTACATGGAGGGCGATATCGTTGAAGACTATGCGGAGCGGATTAAAAACGCCCGCATGGAAAAGGGTCTCTCACAGAAAGACCTCGCCCTGCAGATGATGGAGCGGGAACTGCTCATCAAGAAGATCGAGAAGGGAGACCTGATCCCTGAAGAGGAGGTAAGAAAGAAACTTGAAAAGGTGCTCGGCATCAAGCTCGTCGATGTACTGACAAACGATGCTGAAAAGAAGACACAGGCAAAGATCACAAATACGCTGGGCGACCTGACCGTGATCCGGAAAGCAAAGAAATAAGGCCGGTATTTTCCCGCACTTTTTTTTAACCGGATAGATTTACAGCATTTATGCGGGATATTTTCTCAAATCTGCAGGAATTTTCCCGGTCCTAATGAATTTTCCCCGCCCCTGAATCATCATTTCCCCCTTGAACCCTGCCTTTATTAACACCCGGATCTTCTTCCGGCAGCGCAACCCGTCTTTGCGGTACAACTAATAACCAGATGCCAAAATTATTCATAGACTAAAGAAGAATTAAAATTACTGTATACCAGTTCATGAGCCGATATGATCTCTATTTTGTATGTCGACGATGAGCCCGGCCTGCTTGAGATCGGCAAACTCTTCCTTGAGCGTAGCGGGGAATTTGGCGTTGACATAATTCCTTCAGCCCCGGCCGCACTTACCCTGATGAATACAAAAAACTACGATGCCATTATCTCTGATTACCAGATGCCAGAAATGGATGGTATCGAATTTTTAAAGACGGTAAGGAGGTCGGGAAATGCCATCCCGTTTATTCTTTTCACCGGACGTGGACGGGAAGAGATTGTTATCCAGGCATTAAACGAAGGGGCCGACTTCTATCTCCAGAAAGGCGGAGAACAGCTGTCGCAGTTCACTGAACTTGCACACAAGATCCGTCAGGCTGTTTCGCAGAGACAGGCCGTGGCAAGTATCCGGAGCCATGAGCGTCGTGAAGCGGATATCATCAATTTCCTGCCCGACGCAACCTTTGCTATCGACAAAACGGGAACGTTGATTTCCTGGAACCAGGCAATGGAGGAGATGACCGGGGTAAAAGCGTCTGAGATCCTCGGAAAAGACAATTATGAATGTGCGATTGCATTGTACCACGAACGGCGCCCGATGCTCATCGATCTCCTTCTTGCTCCCGACGAGCAGTTCGAGAAAGACAGGTACCACTATACCATCCACGACAACAGGATGCTGACTGCCGAGACCACCTTTAAAAGACCGGATGGGATTCCGGTCCACCTCTGGGGAAAGGCCAGCCGCCTGTTTGACGAGAACGGACACCTTGTCGGTGCAATCGAGTCCATCCGGGACATCACCGAACGCAAAAATGCAGAGGAGGCATTTGCCGATAACCGGCGGGTGCTTGATACCCTTATGCATAACCTGCCGGGCATGGTCTACCGGTCCCGTAATGATCCTGACTGGACCATGGAATTTGTAAGCGGGGGATGCAAGAATCTTACCGGGTATGATCCCGGGGACCTGATAGACAATCGCGTCGTGTCGTATGCATCCCTCATTGTCCCTGAAGATCGCCAGTACGTATCCGATGAAGTCCGAAAGAGTGTTGAAGGGTTGAATCCTTTCCAGATGGAGTACAGGATCACCGATAAGACTGGCCGGATCCGGTGGATCTGGGAGCAGGGACGCGGAGTTTTCAATGCCCACAACGAACTTGTTGCCCTTGAAGGATACTCTCTTGATAACAGCGAGCATAAGCAGGCAGCAGAGACACTCAGCCAGGCAAACAGGAAGCTCAACCTCCTCTACGGCATCACGCGGCACGATATCAACAACCAGCTTATGGCCCTGAATGGTTTTATCGAATTACTCCACGAGAAGACCCCGGATCCAGCGCTTGATTACTATTTCACCTGGATCATGCAATCGACCGCCCGTATTTCCGCTATGATCGAATTCACCAAAGAGTACGAAGCGATCGGGATCACCGTTCCCGCATGGCAGAACCTACGCACGGTTGTGGACACTACCGCACAGCAGGCGGCGCTCGGAAAGATCCTGGTAAAAAATGATCTTCCTGCCGGAACAGAAGTGTTCGCCGATCCGCTGATTGTCAAAGTTTTCTACAACCTCATAGAAAACGCCGTCCGGCATGGCGGGAAGACCACAACCATCCGGTTCTTCATGGATGACCGTAACGGAGATCATATCCTCGTATGCGAGGATGATGGATTTGGCATCCCGAAAGCGGAGAAGGAAAAGATGTTCAATCGTGGCTTTGGGAAGAACACCGGGCTTGGGCTCTTCCTCGCCCGCGAAATCCTGTCAATTACCGGTATTACCATCACCGAAACCGGGGAACCGGGGACATGCGCACGGTTTGAGATAACCGTACCCCATGGGTTATACCGGCTTTCTGAGGTGCCGTAAGAAGAGGGGTTGTCGAGCGGCAGGTGGGCCGGTTTTCTCACCCATTACCCTGCCGCACGTTACCCATCCGTTGTCAGCCGGAAATACCGGGATATCCCGGAAGAGTTTTGTTCATGTAGGGTTTGCCAAAAGGACCGGGCAGTTATCCTGCTTCCGCCCGGAACCGGGAAAAGTAGTTAAAAAAACCGGGGTTCACACCGGTTGTTCAAAGAACACCGGCTTTTTTAGTCCACACCCGGTTTGCCCGGAGCGCACAGCCGCCGCTTGTTTCTGTAAGCAGCCCGGGCTCCTCGCGGATACGGGAGAGCAGCCGGGAATAAAGGGCATCTTTCAGCGGTACCGTTGCGAGGTTTACATCAGAGAGGGGCGCCGCCGGGCAGGGTTCGAGGTCCCCGGATGGACTGACATGGACAAAGCCCCGGCCTGCGGCAAGACTGCCCCCGTAGATATCTTCGTCGCCGGGAAACCCGATAAAAAGCGCGGGAAATTTCCGGTTAAATAGCGGCAGGGCCGTATTCAGCGTCTTTCTCTGTTCCCGTGTGAGGACAAGGTTTTCCGTGCCAGGTTCCATGGGCACATATTCAACATAGGTGAAAACCCGGGCACCGGTATCGATCATCTGCCGGATAAATGCTTCGTCAGTAACACGGTCAAAATTTTCCCGGGTGGTTGTGACAGAACACCCAAAGAAAATATTTTGTTTTTTAAGGAGCGAACACGAGATGAGCAGCCGGTCATAGACCCCGCTTCCCCTCCGCGTATCGGTATCCTCCCGTAATCCTTCGAAACTCAACACCGGCACAATATTCCGGCATCCGGTGATTTTTGAAGTGAACGTTTCATCGATCAAAAGGCCGTTTGTAAAGAGCGGGAAGAGGATATCCGGATGAGCCCGGGCCATGCGGAAGATCTCCTCCTGCCGCACGAGCGGTTCGCCGCCGGCTATGACTATCACGGACACGCCAAGTTCCGCTGCCTGGTCGACCACAGATGCAAGGGTTTCCGGACTCATCTCCGTTGCCGGTTTTTGCCCCCGCCCCATCATGTAACAGCCGGCACACGCAAGATTGCAGCGCAAGGTGATGCTGATAATCATCACTGCAGGGACGATGAGGCCCTGTTTCTCGTAGTTATTCCGCCGGGCTGATGCTTTCTTCTGGTGCAAAATGATAGACGAACCCGCAAGAAAAAGCGCGGGATCGTCATGGATGATCCGCAATGCCTGGTGCAGGGTGTCCGAGACGGTAGCATTGAAAAGCCGACGATGATTGGTATCATTCATTTCGTTCATGGTTTCACGTTCTCATCCTTGTGTTCAGGATCCGCCGTTTTTGGTTTATCCACATCAGTAACGGGATACGCTGCGACAATTTGCCCGATAAGATCATTACGGGCATTCTGGTCTTCCGCGTCCTTCCCGGCAAGGTTGATCTCGACAACTACCTCGACGCCCCGTGACGTGAGCGCAGTTTTAAGGAGCGTGAGGGCTTCTCCGGGCTGACCACGGTTGGTCACAAAGATCACGGCTCTCTTGCCTTCGCACCCCCTGAGGGCCCGGACCGCTGCATTGATCGCAGGTGCGGGTTTCCATGCCCAGACCGGCGTACCGATGATCAGCAGGTCATACCGGGACACATCGATTTTTTCAGGAACAATCAGGTCGCAGGCACCTTTTCTTGAGCGCAGGACACCCGTCGTGTAGGCAGTAAAGGACGAGTACTCTTTCTGTGTCTTTACCTCAACGAGATCGCAGCCGCAGGCGCCCTGGATCTGCATGGCCACACCCCGGGTCACACCGGTATATGAGTAGAAGACAACGCAGGCGTTCAGTACCCTGTGCTGTGTCGTCTTCCTTACGAGTTCCTTGTCGCACTGCTCCATCACGCTCGCGTACATCAGATCGAAATGCCCGCGAAACTGGACCATCCGTTCGCGGTTGATCGTGTAATAGATGTAGAACCCGTCCCGCCGGGACTCGACAAGCCCCTCGCTCCGAAGTGTTTTCAAGTGCTGGGAGACCGCAGGCTGGGAGATGCCAAGCCGGGCGGCAAGCTCGCTGACCCCGAGTGTCCCGGTCGTATCGGTCGAGAGCAGGTAGATGATCTGGAGCCTTGTAAGATCCCCCAGTGCCTTAAAGGCCCCGGCCATTACGGGGACAATTTCGCAGAGATGGGTGCACTTTTCGCATTTGTTGCAGTGGTCCATGGTACTCTGCATAAGTGTTTGCTTATACACTTATATATTTTTGCCGGGTACCCGCAACCGCGTACATGCCAGGATTCCGGAAAATCAAGGGGACGTTTATTTCTTCACGACAAGGGTGTGCGCTTCCTTATCGACTTTGTAGGATTTCGGGCGTTCGAGCAGATCGAGTGCATTGATCTTCATGTCGATGAGTTCGGAGTAATTGAACGACTCATATGTTTTTTCACCCTTATCCTCCCAGAAAACGACAATCCCGTTCTCCATCTTCCTGCTGCTGACAACATTGTGCATATAGTCCGATCCGGAACGTGAGATAATGAAAGTATCCGTTTCACCGTGCTCCTCGACATCTCGCTTGAGTATCCGCACGGGTGCGGGTTTCAGGCACCATGTTCGCGCCGGGCAAGTGAATCGATTATCGGGTTCGGATTTTTTATTGATGATTTGTCCGGTGTGATTGTGGCAGGAAGTATTCTGATTAAAAAAAAACATCGGGTAATTAGTGTTCCATGTGAAGTTTCAGGATTGCAAGCGAACCAGAAGAGGTTGAGATCACCTTGTCGGCATAACCCCGGACGAGGAAGCAGCCCAGCCGGAGTTGGGCAGATGGATCGGAAAGAATCTCGTCCTCCCCCGGGCGCTTGTCGGTGAGGGGGAGCGGGCTGCCCTCGTACGAGAGTTCAGCATCCAGGTTATACTCATCGAAAGATACCGTGACCTTCACGGGTCCCGATGCTATCTGGTGATCGGTGATAAGCTCGCAGGATTCGGTGAGCGCCATGGCCATCTGCCGGATCACCTCCCTCCTCGCGGCCCACTGTTCGCCCTGGCGTTCCATGAACAGGAATATCTGGTCGGATATCGGGCTTTTCTGATCGATGGTCGTTGTCACACTCTTTTTTATCCCGATCCGCATCACAAGGTTCAGGATAATGGCAGCGATGGTGGCCAGTGAAAGGGCCGAGTCAAAGATCGGACTTATGAATCCGGGAACTCCCTTGTACGCCCCGGGGGTGAGGTAAACGCTGAGCCCGAAGATGAAAGAGATCCCAATAACAAATATCTTCCGGGAATCCAGCATCCTCGTGGAAATCGTCTGGATACCCCCCACGATGATAAAACCGGCAACATAGATCAGGCTTGCCCCGATGACCGGGCCGGGCATGATAAGAAAAACCGTCGCAAGGACCGGCAGGAATGCAAGAACTACCAGGATCCCGCCCGTAACAAAACCGATATACCGGCTCGTCGAGCGTGTGGCAATCGAGAGCCCGATGTTGGACGAGGACCCGGTCTGTCCCATGCCTCCAAAAAGACCGCCGATAGTTGATGCAACCCCGTCCGCAAAGAGCCCGGACCGGACATTCATCATATCCGGCCGCTTCCATTCCGTGTCATTAACACGCTGACAGATTGAGTACTCGCCGACACTTTTTACAAATGTCACAAGACCTGCAACGCAGAACGGAATAAGGAGGGCTGGCTGGAATGATACCCCGAAATAGTGTATGTCGGGAAACGATATGATCGGGGATGCACCAATCTGGCCAAGCGGGTCTGTACCGGCAAGCCCCGTCGCTATGCAGAGCACATACCCAAACGTCATCCCGATAATGAGCGGGAAGAGTTTCAACTGGCCCCGTCCCCATACGGTTATCCCGACAATGACGGCAAGTGTGAGACATGATAAGAGCGTGACCGCAACCGAGGGGGATGAATTCGTGGTGGTCATGCCAAAAAAATTTGGCAAGGCATAGGGCACCACGGTCACCCCAAGCATCATGATGACAAGGCCCGTCACTTCGACCGGGAAGAGGATCCGCAGGCGATGGACAATGCGGGAGAGTGCGACCTGCAATACTCCTGATACAGCGGTCATTCCGCAGAGAAGGGAGATACCACCGGACTGAATGGCAAGGATGGACGCGGAAACAAAATTTGGCCCGTTTACCCGGGGGATGAGATAACCAGATCCGAAATCCCGGTATTTTAGCGACTGGAATATCGTGGATATGCCATTTGCCAGCATCGACATTGAAACAAGGAATGCTGCAGCCCCAACCTCAAGGTTCGTAGCCCGGGCGACAAGGATGGGAAAAATAAATGCAGTTGCGACAATGCCGGTATGCTGCAGGCCGAGCAGGAACAACGTGGGTCCCGGAGGCCTGTCATCAGCAGCATATTCGAGATCCGGTGGACGCATACTTACGGGAAAAGCTGTCGGACTATTATAAAATTTTGATTTAAGGTTAAAGGAAATCTGCCGGATACGGGGGTGGTGATCGGGATGATGATAATGATAATGAGGGGATGCATGAATTCGCCGTAATTCACATATTCTCATTTGGTTAAACCGGGTCTCTTACATCCCGGGTTTTGCCCCGGGTATCTTCACGCGAAATCTGCCAAAGATCCCGGTCATGTTTTGCCTGTCTGCGGGAGAGCTTGCTAAACACATGCCTCATTTCTGCTCCCAACACCACGAGCTGTTCGTCCATTATGGTGCGGGGGGCTGCCATCCAGAGTCGAGATATTTATGAGATTCCCGGTTTCGCTTTCGGGCCCGGGTTTCCCTGGAGATCCGGTTTTGCAAGTTTGGTTGCAGATGGTCTATCGCTGCCTTCAAGAGTGCCGGAGTTTTTGTGTCCCAAAACAGTGACAGTATTTTTGTCCGCGTTCAAGAGCACCGGACAGGTGCCTGTGGGAAAAATCCACCTCTGCTGCATCTCGTCTCACTCCCAAACATCCCGACACTTCCTGTTTCAGCCTGCTGTTTTCCCCCGGGATCCTCTGGTGACCCGGTTGAATCCGGGTCCAATACGGGCTTGGATTACCCGTCACCACCTCCAAAATAAGCCCGTATCGGGCTCCGTTTAAAAATACTTTTAAATCGGGCTTATTTTGGAAATCGGACGAATAAAAACAGACACGCCAATGCGGTTCTTTTGGCCGATCTCGTATCAGGTTGCCACTTATACGATCCGGAAAAAAAAGGCCGCCAGAACGCGGATATGGGGCTGTAAAGGGCACTATATGGGGCCCAATTTGGGCTTTTTTTGAGGAATGGACGATTTATGATGGGTTTTATGGCAAGGGATCGATATTTTCCCGGGATCCTGCTGCCCCTGTCGGCATTTTATTGACAGGCCGGGATTTTTGCCTGCAAAAACGCATCGCGGACTTTGTTGTTTTAACCAATCAATCCCTGCGGATCTTTCCGCCGGGCTTGTGATGAAATCCGGGGAAATTAAATATCCTGAACGTAAAGGTATACAGTATCACCCGGTGAAATAATGTCAAAAGTGTCCATCCTTCTTGTCGAAGATGACAATGTGCTTGCAAAAATCGCGGAGACGCGGCTCCAGAGTCTTGGCTACGATATGTGTGGCAGGGCAACAACCGCAGCAGAAGCGATGGAGATGGTAGTCAATAATAAACCGGACCTTGTTCTTATGGATATCACTCTAAAGGGAAATGTTGACGGCATTGATGCTGCGAATATGATTAAGAACGGATTTTTTATTCCTGTCGTGTATTGTACTTCACATTCTGACGATGCAGTCCTGGAACGGGCAAAAGCCACACATCCGGATGGTTTTATTACCAAACCCTATACGGATACTAACCTGCGTGTCGCAATTGAACTTGCCCTGAAAAAGAAATAAATGGCTCTATAAAAAAACCTGTGCTCATCTTATTTTTCAAAATCTTTTCAAGGATTTTAAAAAAAACTCTTTTTGTACGATCCGTGATCGGTTTTTCCATCGTAGATATTACAACGAATCCTGCATTTTTCCGGGTTCAATACTTCTCTAAATTTTCCTTTGCAAACATCAGAATTTTTTAATAGGACTTGCCGAAGCGATTCCCGGTCCATTGGGGATACCCCCTCCTGCCAGCCCGGGGTGGCACCCCCCACTCCCAAAAATGAGAGGTACCCTGACCCCCCGACCAATTTTTTAAATGCATGATACCCCCACCCCCCTGTCCGGGCATACGTGGGGCCCTACCCCCCCTTTTCCGGCATTTTCAAAACCTGTGCTTCGTGTGGAGTTATCGTCTGAAGGTATATTTTGCCGGCCGATTGCTTGGGGGGGTAGGGGCCTCTTTTCTTGCTAGGGGGGTACCCCCCTCTCCCAAAAATGAGAGGTACCCTGACCCCCGACCGATTTTTTAAAAACATGATACCCCCACCCCCCTCTTGTGGCCCGGAGGTGGGGGGGCTGTCAAAAAAGATACTTCCGCTTCCAGATCTGGCTTATACGAATTTTTGGTGGTTGTTCATCCAACTTGAAAATAGAGAAGTACTGGGGTTTATCAAAATCCTCTTTTTAAATAAATTATGAGGGTGACCCCAGATCCCCCTTAAAATCCCGGCTCCGGGTTACGGAGATCGAAATCAACGTGCTCCTCACGCTCTAACAAACAATTTTGATATTTTTATTTCGGATTCCCCGTGTAGATTTCTACAAGCGCCGGATACCTCAAAAAAATGAGGTGTGGCCGGGCCCTGTCGTTTGAGGGGAGGGATCATAACCTTTTGCCAGGGATAACCCGTGGGGAAAACCAGGTCTCAAAACCGGTAATGTACCAGGATTTTACTGCACACCGGCGAACCGGTACATCCCATTTTGTGCCGTTATCTCGAACCGTGCTCCTTTGCCCGGCTCCCCGGTTTCCTTAATCGTGAGATCCGTCAGGGAAAGGATCTCCCGGACAAGGAACAACCCAAATCCGGTATTTTTCCCGAATCCCCGCTCGAATATCCGTTCTTTTTCATCAGCAGCAACGCCAATCCCGTTGTCCTCCCATACTACAATGAGATCGTCGCCTTCCTTTTGAGACGATACCCGGATTTCGGTTACGTGTTCCCCGTGCCGGGTTGAGTTGTCAAGGAGGTTTGTAAAGACCTTCTCAAGCATCGGGTCGGCAAATACCCTTACACCCTGCACATCTGCATTCAGGGTAATCGTTGACGGGACCTGCGAACGGGGCATCACGGTGTCCAGTGCAATCCACTGCGGCTCATGGGTGCCAAGATCCCGGTAGACCCGGGTAAATTCGATCTGGGACCGGATTGCTGCTGTGGCGGACTCCACCTTTTTCAGGTATTCGACCTGTGTGGGATCCCCGGATTTCATCTCCGCGATTTTCAGGTACCCAAGGACAACTGAGATTTTGTTGAGGATGTCGTGCCGGGTGATGCTGGTAAGCAGGTTCAGCTGGCGGTTCGCATTACGGAGGGCATCCACAGTTCGTCTTCGTTCAGTGATATCATGGCAGATACCCTGAATCGCAACAACCCTGCCCCCGACATCATGTACCAGTGAAAGACTCTGCGAATACCACCGCCATGTGCCGTTCTTGTGCTGTATCCGGAATTCAATCCCGCTTTTCTTTTCTCCCGTCAGGATAGTCTGCCGGAAGACTTCACGATTATGGGGTATATCATCGGGATGAACAAAGGCAATTGCGGATTTTCCGACGACGTCTCCGGGATCATATCCCAATAATTCAGTACACTTCGGGGAGACATAGGTAAGAATACCCTCGGGCGTCAGTGAAAATACGATCTCATTTGCATTCTCCACAAACGAGCGGAACTTCTCCTCGCTCTCGTGGAGTAACTCTTCGGCTTTCTTGCGTTCGGTGATGTCGCGGGCAATGGCAAGTACAACGTCGTGTCCCTTGATCTGGAATTTATGGGAACTGACCTCAACCGGATGAGTACTCCCGTCTTTTCGTCGATGTACAGACTCAAAGGTTATCGGTTTATCATTGAGCAGAGCTCTCGTGTTGCGTAACTGGAACGTCTCGAAAATTTTTTCTGGTACGATATCCCCGGGGGACATCTGCATGAACTCTTCTTTTGTATATCCCAGCCATTGCGTGGCTTGATCATTAACCAGGAGATACTTCCCGGGACCCTCTGACGATATCTCGTGGAGGAATATCGCGTCGTTTGCATTATTGAAAACTTCACGGAAAAGATTCTCGCTCTCGTGGAGTGCCTCTTCTGCCAGCTTACGCGCATTGATGTCAACATGGGTGCCGATTATACGGAGTGCGCGGCCCCCGGCGTCGCGGCTGACCGCCCTTCCACGGGTCAGTACCCATTTCCATGAACCGTCTTTTCCCTTCAGGCGGTACTCATCCTCAAAACTCTGGCAGCGGTTTTCAACGCAGTCCTGGTTGATGGAGAGGACACGTTCTTTGTCGTCGGGATGGATGAACGTAATCCACCCCTGAAAAATTGGGATGAACTCGCCAGGCTCATAGCCGAGCATCCGGTAGTAGTTAGGGCTCAGATAACCAGTTCCGGTTGTGACATCCGCGTCCCAGAGGCCATCACTGCTCGCTTCCATGGCAAGGCGGAACCGCTCCTCACTCTCCTCAAGCGCGTCCTCAACCCGTTTGCGTTCGGTGATATCGTTACCAATCGAAAGCAGTCCGGTAACGATCCCTTCATCGTTGTGGATCAGTTTATTTGTCCAGGAGATCCAGACACGCTCACCATTCTTTTTGATATTATCATGTTCATAGCGTCCATATTGATCCGGATTGTGTTTCATATCTTCCAAAATTTGTCGTCTGTCAGTTCCTGAAATATACTCTGCAGGCACGATGGTATCGTAGATTCTTTTTCCCAGCACCTCGCTTTCGGTATAGCCAAAAAATTGCTGGGCAAACTCATTAAAAAAGACGATCTTCCCCTCTTTATCCGTCTTTACTATGATGCTGTTTGCATTTTCTACCAGTTCACGGTATTTTATCTCGCTGATCCTGAGTTCACTGCGGGCTTTTTTATGGTTGTTTATCTCTTTTTTCAGATGGTCATTTGTTTTTTGCAACTCTTTTGAGCGTTCGTCAACCAGTTCTTCAAGGTGCTCGCGGTACTCTGTGAGTTCGGTTATATCTTCTGTGAGGAGGGAAACCCCGTTATCGCCGGATTCAAACACCGTAGGAATGCATTTTATTTTTAAAACATGCTCCTTTCCCTGCAAGATTATCCGGGTCTCAAAAGTACTCTCATGGAATCCCAGGGCTCTCTTTAACTGCAGTATAATGGAGGGATCAAAATACCCGGCAATGGGGGAAAAATCGACCCTCTGTCCCACCAAATCCCTTTTTTCCAGCGCGAAAAACCCGAGCAGGGCATTATTTGCATCGATAATAGTGAGATTGTCATCCATGACCAGCAGATGGGAGGTCGAAAAATTCAGGATTGTGGAGAGGGGGATTCTCTGGCAGGGATAAAAGACCTTAGAGGGGCCGAGAATCCGCATCTCTGCCTGACCGTATGCAAGCAGCATATTGAGGTATTTTGAGGTTGAGATCCGGTTTAAGGCCAGTTGTTTTGACATCTCTGCGATCGTGATCCCTTTCGGGTATGTTTTAAGAACGTCTCTGACCCGGTCGATCTCTGTATTTCCCATCAGGTAACCCTCGTAATTTCTTATATGTAAATTTTATTGTAGGTCTACGGGGTTATACAATACAGCGTACATCAAGTACTCCTGATTTTCCATCAACATTCAAGGGACTACCGGGTTACAAATCTGCAAACCCATTCTGTTCCCGGAAAAATCAGGAATGTTGACTGATTATCGCCCTGTCCCGGTCCCCGATCACCGGTCCCGCCGTTACCGGGTCGACGACCCGGGCCAGCACCCGTCCGGCCAATCGCGATAAATACCCCCGAAGGACTTCCTTTGGTTAATTATCTCTTTACGGGTAGTATACAGTAAGGAGAGAATGTATCTTAAATCTTTTTGCCGGCGGTAAAACCCGGTTCCGGGTCTGGTTTTTACCAGAGCCACGTGTTCCGGATTTTATGAGAAAAAATTTTAGGGAAATTACATTACATTTTTCTGATCTTTTCTGCCAGTTGCAGTGCTTTGTCTTTCCCGATGAGGAGACCTGCTGATGTCTCGACCCATTTTGCAAGATCCGGGAGATGCGACTGTTCGATATTTTCAAACACAAGACCGTTCATGTGGGAAACTGTCTGACGTTGCAGGAATTTTAATGAAGCCGGTCCAAGGTACGTGGTTGTTTCCTTGACGATTCTATCTGAAAGAAGGCTCATTTCAACCTCGACCCTTACTTCTCATCGGTATCCATCATGATCTTTAAGCTTGCCACCATCCGGGAGAAGGAATCTGCCAGTTCTCCAATCTCGTCCTTTCTCCTGACATTTACCGTGACACTGGTATCGCCCATGCTGATCTTGTTTGCTGTTTCATTCAGGGAGTTGATATCACGGATGAGCGAACGGGCGAAGAGGGCGATGAGGATCCCGGCGATCAGTGCTGATACAGCGATGATCAGATAGATCGTGTTGCCGATAAAGTTCTGCCGTTCAATTACCTTGTCGGCTTTCATGTCAACGCCAAGGACCGCGACAACATTGCCTTTTGAATCCTTGATCGGTGCGACTCCCGAGAGGAATGTTCCCCATGCGTCAGTGTAAATCCCGGGCGTTGCGGTCGGGGCTGAAAAACCATCCTGGATCGTGCTGGAAAAATCTGAATTATAAACTTCCCCGATGTGAGCTGCATCGGACTCCGTGCCCCATTCATCATCAACAACAAAGACGATATCATTACCGGACTTTTTCATGATGTAGGCATTGGTGATATCTGAACTGGTGCTCCTCATGTTGACCAGTTTATCCCGTTGTGCAAGGAACGCCGGTGTAGTCTCATCTCCCTTGTTTAAAAGGACAATAGAATCTCCATCGATCTGTGTCGCCATCACGCCGGCTACCTGCGTGAGTTCGTCACGCATTGATTCTTTTAAGGCATCCTTTGTGGCACCATACGTATAGATAAAGGTCAGTCCTGAAATGAGTAGAATCAGGATAATAAAACTCGCGGTCAGTTTTGTCAGTATGCTATTTTTTAATGCAACCATAGTATCACACTCAAATAATTATTTAAGACAGGATAACAATGTCAGGATCTGCCTGCCGGTATTACCTGCCGAGTTGAATTTTTAATTTAGATTCTTGTAATTAATAGTATTTAAAATTCCAAGATTTGAACCGACGGATATTTGTAAAATCATATTACATTCCGGAGAGCATTTTTTACATTGTTGAAATCTTTTTTTAATAGAGAGAAGGCCCTCCTCTTCGCGTCAGGTTTTCCCCCGGGAGGACAGGTGGTGCGAAAAGGAGGGGAATTAAATTACTTATTTTTTGTTTTCTGCAGAACCAATTATTCTGCATTTTTTCACAGGAGAACGTATGTATTTTAACAGGGTATACCGGGATGGACAAAAAAGAATTTTTACCCCCATGCCCGTAATCGTCCCTGCACGCCCCTGCCCGGGAAATCAAGGGAATGGGAAAATGCAGTTATGACCCGGCTGATATCGTTACTTTTAGATCCTTCACGAATATTTTTTTTGGTGCCGGTCCTCCGGCATGATCCCGTGATGCACAACCAGAGTATGCAGCGGATCCAGCAGGGGACGCCGGTCGATGTAAAAAAAGTGTCCCATGCCGGGAAACTTGAAAACTGCCGGGTTTTTAGGATCCTGATTATAAAAAAATAGTGCCGGATTGCTGGCAGATCCGGAAAATCTGTTCTTTGTCATGAAATTTTAATAAAAAAAACTCCAGATGATAGAGCAGGCAAATGAAAATTAAATCTGGAGTGCAAAATTTTCATTGCTTTGGTGCGAAGTCTTTGGCTTCATGCGGTTTTTTTTCGTAAAATTTCCCGTTTTGCTGACACCGGAGTGTCCAAACGGGGTGGCAGAGTTTTTTTGGTATTCCCAAAAAAAGGGCCCCGTTACATCACAACCCTTGTCACAACACCGTGGATCTTTTCCGGGGGAAGAGAATAGAACTGGACAAACGGCGGAGAATTCTTTTTGATAATCGCGTAGAGCCCCCAGAGAGGAGAGTCACTGACAACATTTTCAACGCCGTAGAAGATTGTCTTCTCGTCAATTCCCCGCTCTTTTAAGAGGGCTACCACGTCCACAATTTCCATGTAACCGGCAGTGACCGTGAAGACATGGATGCCCGGGGCAAGATTCGTATCAAAATCCGTGGTCACGCCAAACGGCTTTTCGGTAACCTTAATCGAGACGAAGATATTGTTTTCATACATAATTTCGTTCTGGAAAAAAACCTGGGAAATATAGGGCGGCAGGTTCCTGACATCTCCGATAAAATAGAGTGCAGTCCCCCGTATTTTCGCGAAGGTGGCGAAATTTTTCCGGTACCGGGGGAGAAACTCTTCCAGCGGGAGGGATTTTTGCATCGCGTGGAGCTTCTCCTGCCCGACAATGAACGTGACAATGACGATGAGCGGGATGGCGGCAATAACAAACGACCAGAACGCACCGTGCGGGATCTTAAAAAGCGTAGAGATGAAGAACAAACCGTCAACGATGATGAGCACCCCGGAGATTACCATCTTCAATGGTTTGTGCTGGTACAGGAAAATGATCGCCATCAGGAGCGCGGAGATTGCCATCGAACCTGAAACGGCAAGGCCATACGCGGACGCTAAGTTCTCCGATGAGCGGAATTCAAACATCACCACGAGCACTGCGGCAAGCAGCAGCCAGTTGACTGCATCGATATAGATCTGGGACCGCAGTTCAGATGAGGTATACTCGACCTTCATTTTAGGGATGATGCGGGTGGTCATGCCCTGGTAGACAATCGAAAACATCCCGGAGATCATCGCCTGCGATGCAATGACCGTGGCACCGATGCTCAGGATAAGGAAGGGGACATAGATGATTGGGCTGATGGTATTGATCATCGCGAAGAGGACGTTGTGAGTAGTACCGGTCTGGAGGATAAACGCCCCCTGTCCGAGATAGCTGAGCAAAAGTGCCGGGAAGACGACGATCCAGCCTTTGACAATCGGTTCCCTCCCGAGGTGTCCCATGTCGGCATAGAGTGCTTCTCCCCCGGTGATACAGAGTATCACAGCGGACATGACAATAAGCGATGCCCAGCCGTTTTCGAGAATAAATCCCAGGGCAAATGTCGGGCTTAACGCAAAGAGTACCTGAGGGGCGCCGATAATCGAGAACGCGCCGGATACCGCGAGGGCGCTAAACCAGATCACCATGACCGGCCCAAAGGCCCATGCTATGCGGTCGGTCCCCCGCTTCTGGAAGAAAAAAAGCCCGATGGCAATAAGGGCAGCGATGAGCAGGATCACCGCCCCGCCCATATCTTCACACCCGGGGATCAGCAGAATGCCTTCTACTGCAGAGAGGATGCTGATCGCCGGTGTAATCACGCCATCCCCGATGAAAAGTGCGATCCCGACGATTGTGAGGACAGATACCACCGATGCGAGGATACCGGGCTTCAACAGGGAATCAAGGATCGTTTTGAGAACGATCGTCCCCCCTTCACCCTTATCGGAGAGTGACATGGCAAGCCAGATGTACTGGACGGTGATGATGGTAAACAACGTCCATGTTACAAGAGAGACGAGGCCCAGAATATTTCCCGTTGTCGGCAGCAGGAAGAGCAGGATTGCTCCGACCGTGTAGATGGGGCTTGTGCCGATATCCCCAAACACAAGACCGAGGGACTTGACGATTTTCGATGATGAAGTCCCCGTCTCGGTCATTACCTGTACTCTTCACCCAAAAGGGGTAAAACTTTTTGATTGGTGGTGCCGGGCGTTATTTCGCCTTCCATGCTCTGTTAAAAAAACCGGTACGAATAATTATGCTTTCCGTGCGGCATGTGAGGGAACAGGGTGTAATCACGAATAAAGTGTACCGGGAACTTGCCGGTGCAATTGATCGGACTGCTCTTTTGAGACCTGAATGATCTTTGCATTACGGGTATTTTCCTGAAATGGGATAAGAAGGGCAGGGCTACTTGAGTATGTCCCTGGCGAAAAAGAATCCCGACATTCCGCGGAGTTGTCATATTTCCTCATTTTGGATCCCTCGTCGACAAATCCCGTTTTTCCACACCTTATTTTTCGGGAAAAATCGCCACGTCGGAAAAAAACGACCTTCATATTCGCGTTCTGGCGGCCTTCCCAGGTGCCGGATGGGTAAAACAAGGTAGCGAAAACCGTCCCGGTTCCAGGGCCATTAATAGCCATTGGGAGAGGTCGAAATCGGCCGCATTTTGGCAAACAGAGCGATATACAGGCATATTTTCCACACGAACAGAAAAAAAGGATTTCGCGGGGATTTCTGGCAGAGGCCCGGGTAGGAAACCGTGAAAAGAAGCCCAATTTGGGCGTATTTTTCATCAGGGTTTGGATCCATGATCCCTATCTCTCTAAAAGGGGGTACCCCCAGGGATCGGGAATCGCTTCGGGAAGTCCTGTTAAAAAAATTCTGATGTTTGTAAAGGAAAATTTAGAGAAGCACGGGAACCCTTAATGGGTATCAGGAGTTCTTTAGTTCTTGGATCTTTTGGTCGAATACAAATACGTAAGACCTAAATTACATCAAATCTTATCCCTTTTTAAAAATAATTCATTCGAATTAATGAGGGCTGGGTGCTTTGATTGATACTTGTGACGACGGGTAGGCCGGATTTCAGGGACTTCCATAGGGAAACGAAAAGCGGGATGCATGTGGACTATTATCCGGTAATTTCGAATGCGCTGTCGGCGCTCCTTCCCGTTGCCCATCAACCGATCGGACACCGTGCGCGGATATTTTGTTTGCCGGTATAACCCGGTTTGCCGCAGGTGTCTGCATGAAATTCCTGACAATAAAAAGGTTTAACGGGAAACTGATTCTCCTTCTCATTATCCTGGCATTTGTCGGGATACCGTCCGTAAGTGCATATGATGACACTATTATCGGATTCCGGTGGAACACTTCAGATTCGTCCCCCCGGTTGTACCAGATAGATGCAACCGGGGAGGTAATCGCTAACAAACCGGCGACATTCTGGAATAACGACTGGAATATTACCGCCAACATGAAAACGGTTGTGGTAAATGCAAGCAACACTACGCCCGTTCTCTATGGAACGAACAATCGTGGTGACGGATTAGATTTAAACGGCACCTACGGGGATGTGATGGTAGAGATCCCGGTCTTTTATACGAAGAGTACCTTTGAGAACGGGAATTTCTCTTACTGGATTTCTCCGTTGCCCTCAGCCGGATTTGCTGTAGCGCCGATGTTCAACCAGCGGGGTACGGGAACCAATGCGGGCACAGCAGCGCCCTACTACTATGTAGGCAGATACGATGCAAATCTGACAGGTAGTAAACTCCAGAGTGCAACCGGAAAAGCGCCGGCTGTTTCAATAACTATCAATCAGGCACGAACGTATGCTGAAAATAAAGGTGCCGGGTGGGGTATAACCAACATCTGGACGTTATCCGGGCTTCGGCAACTGTTCTATACCGAAATGCTTACCTTAGACAGTCAAACAGCATGGACCGGGTCGAGAGGAATTGTTGATGGAAATTCCGCCGTCTTTATCAGTGGTGCGGACGGCATCGACACAGCAATCTATACAATTAATGCCACGGGTAACGGGACGGGTCTCAATGGTAAGACTCCGGTATCCTATCGGGGTATTGAAAACCTGTGGGGTAATGTATGGCAGTTCCAGGATGGGTTTACCGCAATAAAAGGAGCTAACAACGTATCGGTAATCAACGCAACCGGATTGGGATTAACCGGTCAGAAAACAACATTTGCCATTCCGTTAGGTGCAAATGACGGTCAATCTGTCGGGGAACTTCTTATAGCTGATGGAAACCAAACGAATTTACTGAATACTGATGTTGCCCGGCCGTTATTCCTGCCATCAGCAGTTGGCGGTAGTTCCACGACGTATTTATCTGATTATTATTATTATCCAAGGTCTATTTCTGCTGCCGATCCAAATATTCTGCTTTCGGGCGGCTCTTGGGCTGCTGCCGGGCTTGCGGGGGTCGGGGCTCTGGGTACGATTACTTATGCCTCGGATTCCCTTTCGAGTGTCGGCGCGCGCCTTGAGTTCAGACGGAGTGCGGCAGCCCCGACGGTAACCGTAATCGATCCAAATTCTGGAGTCAACACCGGTTCAGTAACCGTCACAATAACCGGTACGAACTTCCAGACCGGTAGCGCAACAACCCTTAACCTGACCCGGGCCGGCCAGGCTACCATAACCGTGACCGATCTCACCCCGGCATCGACAACATCGATAACCGGTGTATCGCTCCCGATATCCGGGGCTGCCGCCGGGATCTGGAATGTAACTGTCATCAACCCGGATGGCCAGGAGAGTGGGAACCTCACCACCTTCACGGTCACACCACCACCTCCGGTTGCATCGTTCTCCGCCACGCCAAACCACGGCAACATGCCATTATCGGTCTCCTTCACGGACGAATCCACCGGGGGCACTCCGACCGGCTGGGCCTGGTATTTCGGCGACGAGAATTATTTGGGCACGGTTTGGACCAGGCAGACTTCAAGCGCTGCGTGGCCGGCACGGTACATGCATACCAGCGTAGTATTACCCGACGGAAGCATCATCCTCATGGGGGGGTATTCTAGCACCTACTTGGACGATACATGGCGTTCTACCGATCAGGGAAAGACCTGGACCGAGCAGAATTCCAGTTCCGGGTGGGAGGCACGGGACGGTCATACGAGCGTAGCGTTACCGGATGGAAGTATCGTCCTCATGGGGGGGCGTAGTACCAGCACCTATTATAACGACACGTGGCAGTCTACCGATCAGGGAAAGACCTGGACCGAGCAGAATTCCAGTTCCGGGTGGGAGGCACGGTATGATTCTACGAGTGTAGCGTTACCGGATGGTAGCATCGCCCTCATGGGAGGGTATAGTCCCAACATCGGTTATTGTAACGATACGTGGCGGTCTACCGATCTTGGGAAGACCTGGACCGAGCAGAATTCCAGTTCCGGGTGGGAGGCACGGTATGGTTCTACGAGTGTAGCGTTACCGGATGGTAGCATCGTCCTCATGGGGGGGCGTAGTACCATCCCCTATAATAACGACACGTGGCGGTCTACTGATCAGGGAAAGACCTGGACCGAGCAGAATTCCACCGGGTGGGGAGGCCGGCTTAGCCCTGCAAGTGTAGCGTTACCCGACGGGAGTGTCATCCTCATGGGGGGCAGGGCTAGTAGCAATTATAACGACACCTGGCGCTCGACCGATCAGGGGGAGACATGGACCGAGCAGACTTCAAGCGCTGCGTGGCCGGCACGGTACAGGCATACCAGTGTAGCATTATCCGACGGAAGCATCGTTCTTATGGGGGGGTGGTCTGGCAGCGATCCGTATAATGACGTATGGCGCTTTGTGACCGCAAACGCAACGCAGAGCCCGGTCCATACCTACACGGCCGCAGGCACGTATACGGTCGCACTCCAGGATTACAACGCAGGGGGGTACAACAGCACCCTCAAATCCGGGTATATCATCGTCACCACGTCGACGACACCCACGATCACCTCAATTAATCCGAATTCCGGAACCAACACCAGTTCAGTAACCGTCTCAATAACCGGTACGAACTTCAACACGACCGGGACAACTACCGTTAACCTGACCCGGGCCGGACAGGCTAACCTGACCGTAACCGGTCTCACCCCGGCATCGACAACATCGATAACCGGTGTATCGCTCCCGATATCCGGGGCTGCCGCCGGGATCTGGAACGTAACTGTCATCAACCCGGACGGA
>NZ_JBAYLY010000031.1:0-35397 GCF_041663825.1 Methanoregula sp. | reverse complement strand
TTTCTCCTTTGGATACTTTCCGTCCGTTGTCGGATGGATCACACTCATTGCAGAGTCCGTGGCTTTTCCAAGACCCTGCGATCTGGCGCGGATCGCTCCGCAAATCTTTTCCGCCGATTCCTGCGAATGGCCTTCTTTTTTCCTATCGGCGATGCACTGCTCCCAGGGATAGTGCTCTTTTTTCTGGAGCGTGGCAACCTCCGGCGGGGTTTCAATTCCCATTGCTTTCATCACTTCCGCGAAGGTGTTCGGATTAATGGCTGTTCCGGGATGACAGATTGAGATAGAATAGAGCTCCAGCCCTTTCGTAATACACGGCTCGGCACGTTGCGAAGGGTCCAGCATACACGCATCGGTGCAGTCGGTCCGCTCCCCGTAAATGCTAAACTGGTACGGCTTGCCTTCCCGGTCCGCCTTTTTCACATCTTCCCAAAAGGGATCGCAATCGGAGGTCGGCTTTACGCAAGCCTCGACGTATAGATCCTGCCCCCTGAACTCTGCTTTTGTGAACCATCCAACCGGACGTTCCGTGTGGTCAAGATGCATGACGGGGAGCATCATGAAATTCGGCAGAGCTTTCTCAATAGCCGATTTCAGGACGGATTCGTTCTCCCGGTCAAGCTGCGGGCCGGTTGCAATACCGCTCACCTTTCTCTGCGAATCGTCGAGAACGTGAAGGTCGAATACGAAAAGCTGTTTGCCGCCTTTCTGCATCCGGTGTCCCGGCCCTGCGGTTAGTAAGGGCATTGGATAGTTCATTTAAGAGCAAGGGGTTATATACGGATGAGAAAAAAGGGATTATTTTTTGAGGAATCTCGGCGCAACCGCACACCGGCATTGAATAACCTGCGCTGCCGGGGCCCCCCGGGAAGAATCGCCCGGGAACATCATCTGGCAGGCCGGCACCCGGGTATTGACCGACACCCGGTATGCGGGCACCTCAAACGGCTGATCGACATCGATGATCACGCCCTTCATTGCCAGATGAGAAGGCCGGGTCCGGCTATCAGTAAGTGTGGGGATCCACTCTTTGTAAGGCGCGTAATCCTCGATCCGGCTCCATGCAGCTTGGTTGTACGCCTGCGTTGTGGTCGTCCGTGCGATGGCCTCTGCCCGGGCCGCTCCGATCCCAAGATACCCTTGCTGGATGGCGGCCGACATTTTCATAATCCCCGCGCCTTTCTTATCCAGTTCCACCAAGTCCCGCACGATCTTTTTGCTCATCTCGGTTGTGAACCCGGCAAGATCGGCAAACGAGGTCGCGGAGATGTTGGCGATCGCCCGTTCATCCGGCCGAGTAAAATTCAGGGAGATCTTGATTAGATCTGTTGGGGATTTCACCTGCGCGAGAAGAATGTTGTGGGTATCGCCGATCCCGCCTTTGTACGCCTGCAAAATATACCGCTGGATGAGTTGCCGGCCGGGCTGATCGATGTATGCCCGGTTCAGCATTTCCAGGATCTTGAGAACTTCTCCGGCTTCGAGATTTGTTCTTCGGAGCAATGGCTGGAGCTCTGCAAGAGCCCGGCCCCGGGCATTCCGGATTAATGCGAGAAATTCCCGCGTGAAAAGGCTGCGGATGGGGCGGGAAGGATCCTGCCGCGCCATCAATTACCCTGGATGTACTCGATCGAGTACGCGCAGTGCCCGGAGTTGTCGATCACCGATACAACGTACTTTGCCCGGGTCTTGCCGTCAAGGACCACGGCCGCTGTACCAGCTGCTGCGATACTGGTCTGCGTTACCTCGGGATTTGAGAGCAAGCCGTCGGTATTCGCGTAGGAATCGACCTTATAGTACATTGTGCTGCTCGGGTCGCTGTTCTTGATTAGGATCAGGCAGTTGCGGAACCCCGTCATGTCGATTGACTTTGCCACCGCGTATGAAGCCGTGGTTGTTCCGCTTGCTGATCCCTCGTTGTTTGAAAATGCCCTAATGTCCATGGTGTGTTGCCTCATTTTCCCGGTTTTCCGGCCCGAGAGGCCGCGTTCATATTGCTTTTAGTGCCGTTGCTTCGTCTGCCGTAATGTAGCCTTTTGTCACAGCCTTGTCGATCTGTGCATAGGTGAGCCGGCCCTGTTTCTGCATACTCTCAAAGAAGGGGTACATTGCGCTTGACATGATTATACCCCCGTTAATACGAGAACTGCACTTTCAAGAGCTGCAATCCGGTCTTTATCGCTCGGTGTTGAGTCGGGAACAGGCGTTGGTTGGACTATGCGCTTGCATAGGTGTGCTTCGGTGTCAATCTCCAAGAACGCAGCATAGTCGGTGTTATTCGGATCAGGAGGGATGCTCGATCCATCGCTCCGAGTTACGAAAAGGGTGTTCCCGTTTGCATCCGTTGTCACTGTATAATCTGAAACTTGCCATGTCATGAATATCAGAGCTCTGCATTTAGTGCGATGGCACCAGATCGGAGATATGTGGCCTGATTCATGTCTGTAGAGGCAACCTGAACGCTTCCACCCGTAAGGCCTCCCGAAAAATAGCTCAGTGTTGCCGAACGGAGTCCAACCCCAAAAACATTAACCGCTATTGGGGTGGTATTGGTAAAAGTTGGTGTTGACCGCATATCATACTGCAATGGTGCTAAACCAACGGTTGATGAAACGATAGGTACATATATATTCCCATTTAGTACGATCCTCTTAAAATATCTCTGACATAGCACAACCTCAATTGGATATTGTCTGAACTCAAATTTTGTGGGTACCGTTCCGCTTTCTAGTTGTGGCTCGTAGAGAGTGCCGGTATTATACTCAACAGTGATATAATCACCGGCGGGAATATTCGAAATTACAATCGGGGATGCTGCGTAAGAACCGGACGGCAAACTCGCGGCTACAGTTGTGCCGTATCCGATTCGTGCTTGATCCGTCCCAGTCCATGACAGGGTGTAATTTCCTCCGATCACATTCGCATTTTCCACAGTCTGTAAGAATGTGCCGTTGGTAATGGTGATTTGCGTGGGGGATACTAATTGCGTGAAAGTGTATGTGTTGGTTACTCCAGTTCCCGCTCTCCACCGGTCATGAGCGTAGTTATTGCCCGGGCTTCCAACGCTAATATTGGTTCCGGAAACATAGGCCCGCTGGTTCACCGTGAACCCAGGGTTAATCAGGACATTCTTGAAAGTATTCAGGGTGCCGGTTTGGATATACGTCGTGTTGCTGGTCGAAACATACCCGGAAAGCTGCCCCTGGATTGTCGAGTTTACCACCGTAAGATTGTTCGTCTGCGACGTGTTTACGGCGGTAACATACGTCGTGGTCGCATAAGAGGAATTGACAATCGGAACTGCCGCGATCAATGATGGGATGGTGTACCCGGAATCATTCAGCCATCGCGCCGAAGTTCCATTCCAGACGGTAATATTTCCGTTCTGCGATGCGGACAGGGCGCTGAATGCGGTATTTGATGAGGGGGCTTTTGAGTCGACGTAGGATTTAGTAGCAGCATCACCGGAAGCTATCGGGGTGCTCACGTTGGAGATGTTATACCCTCCTGCATTCAGGGAGCCGATCATTACCCGTGTCCCGTTCTGGAATAGCATCGCAGAATTTACCGCGTTTATAGACGTAAAGGCCGATGTGTTCCAGTACGTCCAGTTGTTCACGAAATCGTGCCAGTTCTGCGTGACAATGCACGTCAGATTGGGATCATTCCACGTTGCCGGGCAGGTTGCCCCGACCTGTGCTGTGATCAGGGCCAGGACCAAAATAATTGCAAAGATACCTCTTAAACTCTTCATAAGAATGCCATCCAATCGATTGTCATGGGGTTACCGGACGAACCGGTATTAGTTTTGATGTTCACGATGAAACTGGATCCATCAAACGATTCCAGGGAAACAAATTGCATAAATGTCATGTACGTGTCCGAACCTGAGGCAACCGGCTGGACAATCAACCGTTGTGGTGTTCCGCCCGGAGAGTACGCTACCGGCACGCCATCTTCTACGTTCGTGGCCCGGCCGGTCACAATGATGGGACGCGTAGAGAACGCATCTATAATGGCCTGCCAATCGTAATTTGTGAAGGTCCGGGCCGCAAACGTTCCTGTATCCCAATCCTTATCCGTTCCCTCCAAGAGGACAAGGCCGGTGAGTGTTCCCGTGCCTTTCCCGGTATAAAGGAACGTTACCGCTGTATCATCGGAGGGTGAGGCGTAAAGAGTGACCTCGTTAGGAGCCGTTGGGAGAACGCTGTTGTCCGTGACATGCAAGGTAGTATCTCCGATAGTATAGGGAGCGGAGAGCTCCGTCGGGGGGGAATTTACTTTCCCGGGGTAAAGCGTGTTGGTCATGGATCACCCCAATGTGAATTTCAAAGTGCCGATCGGGAATTTCAGCGTGTCGCCTGCCGTGATCGTTTTTGGGAGAGGTGTTGTCGGATCGGTCGGGTCCATCAGCTGAGCGTAGGCAACCATGTTCCCGCCGCTTGCCGCATCGGAAAGGAAAAGGTACGTAATAGTCCCCCATGCACCAAGCGCCTGCAGGAAGTCGAATTCCACACCATTGGTTTTCTGCGCTTTCCCGCTCACCACTGAGGCGGCCGGGAAATTCGTCACGTTGTTGGTGATCGCCACCCGGGCATAGTTGTATGTGCCGATGGTCGGCTCGGTAATCCCGGTGCCATCGCCGGATATGGTTGTCGTTGAGAGTCCAAGGTAAAGCGTGGCAACCGGGGTATGCGCTATCGCCCCGATCTCGTGATCCAGGGCTTTGAGATCCAGATATTGCGAAAAACTTCCTGTCATTAGTGATACACCACCGAGAACCGGTCAAAGATTACCGTTGCGCCGCTTGCGAGAGTGCCGGAGAATTCGTAAATAAAATCACCTATTGCCGTCGTTACCCAGTCATAATGATAGACACCAAGACCCTCCCGGGTGAGATCAGCCAGAGCCTTTGTGAGGACTGCGGTACCGGTACTGTCATACACTTTCAGGGCCATTGTCGAAGGATCTACAAGTGTGCCGGAAAAATCCCTGAATGTCGCCTTGAGGCGTACCTCATCGCCCTTTACGAATTCCTGCCCGATGGTCATATGGCCTCGACCTCACTATCCCGCAGAGTCACGGAGAGAGAGCTGGACCGGGCGCTGACTGCAAGCCCGGAAGCGCGTGCGCCTACTGTCGGTTTACAGATCAGGATCCCATCATAGATATGCGCTGTTGGCGTGGCAACGAGGGCAATGGTGGTGGCGATCGTGTCTGACTGTGAGTCAATTTCACGTTGTGCGGCCGGGATCAATGCGGGGGCCGTCTGGAACGTGGCGGCGCTTGTGAGATCCCGGGCACCCCCGGCCCGGTTGAATGGCGAGAGATTAAACCGGCCGAGGTTAAACCGTGCCATCAGGTATCACCCGGTTCGAGTTTTCCGTAATCCGGATCAGATTTCCACTTCGAGGAATCATACCAGTGATCGACATGCTCTTTGGCTTTCTTCTTCGCTTCTTCTAATGTCGCGGTCTGATCCGGAGGCTGGAGAACTGCGCCATCCGGTCCGGGGTGGGCGTGGACAACAAAGAACTTGTCTTCGTGAGGGATTATCTGAACAAAGACTTCTCGATCGGTTAAGTGGGTCCAGAGGTGGGCGTTATCGTTGTAGGCCCAGCCGGAAGCGGCTTTCTGCGTTTTCGATGTCTCCGGCTTCCCGCTGTCGTTACGTGCGATACCAGAATACCCTTCGATGTGCGTGTTGCTGCCTTTGTCCGGCAGGGCAATTTGATCGTGCAGGTCCTGGACCTTACCCGCCCCGGCTGCATCCTTCAGGCTCTGCAGGGCATCCTCCATGCTTGCATTTTGCCCGGGTGTTACCTGATCGAGTCCGGCAGATACCGCTTCGATATCCTCATCATCCATTTTGGCGATCTTCATCGCGGTTTCAAGCGGAGCACCGAGTGCAACCCACTTGCCGGCCACGTCTGCCTTACCCTGCGCGACCTGTACCTCTTTGAGCTGGTCGTCGAGGTCAATCACCGGCTTAAACTGGAAATGCCAGTCCGGCTGATATCCTTCAAGCTCCGGGAGGATCTCGGTATTGATCACTGTCTCAAGGTGCTTAAGGATCGGGGCCAGCATCTTGCTTTTCGTGATATTCTGATTAATGTAGGCCGTCGCCCGGTTCACATCGTCGCTGGTGAATTCCGAGGCGGAGAATCCGAACATCGCCCAGATAATTGTTGAGATCCATTTCTGACCCTCAAGCCATTGGGAATTCATCAGCGCCGGGAAGATAGTGCCGACCTCTTCCTCCCCGAGCAGGTGAAGGATGTTTCCGAAATTCTCCGGGCCCTTATTCTCCAGCTCTACTTCAAAGTTCCGCTCTTCGAGCTGGTCAATGCTAGAATACCCGGGATGTCTCCACCAGAGGGAGGGCCCGATCCCATTGGCAAACATCATCCCGGCCGCCTTGGTGCTGTCGATCTGGTACTCGAGCTGCCATTTAAGCTGTTGCAGGAAGTCCGTGCCGTAAATGTCGTCCGAGCGCGGGTACATCATTATGAAGCAGATATCACGGGGCGAGAACGGGATGTACACGCCGGGCTTGCTGTGCTGCCAATACCGCTTCACATACCCGTGAGACCAGGGGCCATAATAGAAAAGACCGAACTGCCCCATGATTTCCGAGAAACTGTTATCGACTTCAATCCAGAACTCCGGGCCGCTGTACGCCTTGACCTCAAGCAGGTGACCGGCAAGGTTCCGGGTCTTGACCCACACCGCCTGATCGTAGCGGAGCATATCAGGGATCGTGGGCTTGATAAGGGATTGCCATGTTCCCTGTGGGTTGGGCTTCTTCAGAAAGGCTTCGGCTGCTTCGACCGTCTGCTTTTTCCCATCGATGACTTCCCACTCGGCGGTCTCGATCGTGTCCATGATTCGCTTTTCACAGACGGCATAGATGGCATTACGGGCGAGCCGGTCATTGTCCTGTTTCCAGAAATTACGGCGCGGGATGCCGAAGACGTTCAGGTATGAGTTGACTGTAAAGATGGCCCGGCGGACCGGGTCGTTCATCATTGCATCGAGGCGCTTTTCCTCGTATTCCTCATAATCGTCGTCGGTGATGAGGTACCGGCGGGAAGTCTGTTTGACGATATCGCGGGTCCCTTTGAGGGTCCGCTGCCGTGCCTGCATCTGTGCTTGTATTGTGGCCTCTTCAACTGATGGGGCTTTCATTACCCGGGAAAACGACCGGCTGCCGGCTTGAGCTGCCATGCGTAATTTTTGAAGGATGCCCTTTGCGCTCACTTGTATTTCTCCCTGATCAATGCCGAGAATACCGGCTTGTCCGGCTGTCGTTCGCAGTACTTATCGGAGCCGGGCAACCGGGTCAATTTAGCATCTCCCCCGCCGGATTCAGAGACGGCAATAGCGAAATCGAAGGCATCGAACTGGTCATCATGCGCTCCGTCGGGCATAATACACAACTCTTCGACAAAATCCGACATCCCTTTCTTAACAAAAACCTTACCATTCTGGACCAGCCCGGACCGGTCATATGCGCGGCTGACCTTGTCTCTCACTGTCTTTATTTCCTTGACCCTTATATACGGATGAGAAAGCCGGATGCGCTGGACAAACTCCTTTTGGAAGGCCACATCCTCGATCCCCATGATCCGTTCGTGCCACTGGTTATGCTTGGCTCCGAGCATTGCGGACCGGCCCTCATAAGTAAGCCGGGCCTTGACGATATCGAGCACGTACTTCTCGTGGCTGATACGGTTGACTCCGATAATGCAGACCGCGAAATAATCACTCTGGTCCCCCTCGCCAATACTGGGGTCGACCCCTGCATAAACCGCCAGTTGCGATACAGGAAAGGCCTGCTGATCGTCCCGGACTATCCAGAGCTCGCCATCTGCCCGGGTTTCCATCTCGTACCAGCGGAACCAATCGTACTGGAAGATGCTGCCCTTCTTCATGAGCTCGGCGTCGTTCTGGTACTGGAGATTGAAGATCACATCGCCCAGGTTCGCTTTGATGGTTAGCAAGCCCTCTGTGACCTTGCCGGTGACCGGGTACGGCCGGTCATGCAGGGGCATGTAAGATTCCCAGATGCTGCACTCATGATCGTCCGCATCGCGCTGGATAGCCTGCTGGATTTGGCAGTCATACCCGAGCTCATCAATCATTGTTTGGTAGAGATCGAGGAAATGATACCGGGTGCCGATAACGTGCAGCTCGCCGCCCGGGATCAGCGTGGGGAGAAGGGTGTTCTTGAACCACTCCAGCATGCGCTCCCGGCCGCCTTCTGTGCGGGCATTCTCGAAGTTGATTAGGTCATCACAGATAATTAGGTCGTAGTGTCCCGACGTGACCGCGCCCGAGTATGCGCCATGGGCCGTAATCGTGGCCTCCGTCAGGATTTTGGTCCGGCCGGCAAGCGTAATTTGGTGATCGGTCCACCGGTCCCCGGCCAAATCTCCGAAATGCTGTTTTATGAGGGGGTGATATTTCAAGGCGCTTTTTATAGTACTCAGGAACCGGACTGCGTGATCGTCTGTATCGCTGACTATGAGGATACGGATATTGGGATCTTCCAGGGCCCGCTGTGTTGAGTACCCGATGGTAACAATCCGTGATTTCCCAGATCCACGCGGGGCAAGGTCAAGAGTGGTGTTGGCATTCTCAACGTGTGCCAGGATCCGCTCGTGGTGCGGCTCAATAACGTAAGAATAGATCTTTTTGGTGAGGTACCGGCACGAGTGGAGCAGGAGATCCTTTTCGTGCGCCTGCACTAACCCGGCCGCATCAAAGACTGTTGGCAACAATATCCCCTATCTTCCGGGCGGCTTCGGGGGTGAGGGGGGCGACTATGGCCGCGCCGGCCGGGGTGGTCTTCGCCACATCCTTAACAAATGACCCGAGGACCTTACCTTTGAGTTCCACGATCTTTGACTGGTCCCTCAAGGCTTCAAGGGCAAGCTTGTTATCCGGTGCCTTGAATCCCTCAATGGTACGATCACGAGCCTCTTGGAAAATGGTTTTCTGGTGTTGCTGGATCTCAAGGATCTCATTCAGCAGGGCATCGGCTTCCACAATATCCTGTGCCTTCTGGGCTTTGGCGATCCGTTCCAGCACATGGCCGTTTTTTACGTGCCGGGCGAGGGCATCCTCAGATACGCGGAACTTGGCGGCGATGCCGCGAATAGTCGCGCCTTCCATGACGAGCGCAGCATCGATCTTTTTCCGCGCTTTGTCCGCGCATATGGAGCACTTTGCCATAGATCAAACCTTTAGATACCCACACCCTTCCGGCTTGTAGAAATGCCCGAATCCATGATACCGGGCGCAGGCAAGCGGGTACTGATCGGTATCGTGAATAGCGCACGTAATTTCACCAGCATTCTCAATAAGCTGCTGGCATACATGCGGGATCAGGAGATATCCCTGATTGGTGTCCTCTTTCGCTCCACGGGCCATCAACCATTCTTTTGTTTCCGGCGCGATGCCTTTGAGCAGGATGGGAATGACCTTGCAGCATTCCCCGCAGCGGTTGCATTTGCCAGTCACGTCAATCCGCCTCCATTTCCTCTGTGCTCACATTGCTTGCCCAGATCACCGACTCGGGAGTGCCGGCCGGGAAGAACTGCGCCGCCCCGCCCATACTGAAGATAACACGGACCTCCTTGATCTCCGGGTACTTGTCCGTGAATACCTCGAAGTCGTGGGATTTGTACGCGATGGGGAGTGGGGATCCGACAATGGTGCGAGCCGGCCGGATAACAAAGTCCTCCCCCGCTTTCCGGATAATCCGGATCTTCTTTACAATGACGCAGTACAGATCCGCCAGCGCCTGTGCATCATTTACGAGTGGCATTCTTTTTTCCCCCCTGCTGTTGTGGATTTTCTTCTGGTGCGGCCTTTTCTTTGGCGGGCACGACTTCTACCGGTTGTGCTGTGGTGGATTTTATCGGGTGCGTCGCCATGTAATACAGGATCGCCGGTGTGATGAGCAGTCCGGCAGTAAGCCGGCAAAACTTTGATTCGTCCGGATTTGAGTCCCAGAATACCTTAAATGCTGTGGTCAGTTCTGCGTTTCTTCCGCGCTGGATGACCGGGTCGTTCCTTCGTAGGTCTTCCAGCGTCCTGATAGCTTGCTCAATCTCCATCATAATATCACCATGGGTTCTTTCACATCGCCGGTTCTCTCGCTCGTTTTCGACGCATCGGTCGAATAGAGCGGGTAGGATTTACCGGCAGGGGTGAGGCGCAACCGGTCGGGATTCCCGGTAATGCTGTTCTTTTTTAGTTCGTCGTTCAACACAGAGTAATCTTCCGCAGAGAGTAAAAGGGCTTTGGGTTCGATTCCCTTTTGTTTCAGGGTGTCGAGCTTTGCGGAAAGCAGCGCGAGGATTTCAGGCGGGGTTTTTTTCATTGGCAGACTCCTCTCTTGACCCACGCAATCAGGGCCCCGGCCCGGATCTGCAATATCTCCCACCAGATCAACCGCCGCTTGCTCCGCAGCTCTGCGATCTGCTCAGTGATGACACCGGACCGCTCTTTCAGTTTCCGGAGCCGGCGCGGTCCTTTGGCATCGGCTGTGCATTCGGCGGTCACGAGTGCTGCCGTTCCCTCTTCGCCTCTTCGAGCATGTCCCGGAGCAAGCGGTTGATCTCTTCAAGAGCTTTGCACGCGGCCATCATCGCATCGGCAAGGAAATACAGATCATCGCGGTTCTCTGCATCTGCGATACGTTTTCCTACGTTTGGTAGTGCGGTGGCGGGTTTCTCCCATTTCCGTTCATCGTTCGTAAGATTATCCCACGGTTTCCCGAAGTGCTTGCAGGCCGTGAGCATCTTTTGATATCCCGGATCAGTTGTTTTGACCGGGATTTTCCAAACTGATTTTCGTCCCATGTTTTTTCACCTGAAAGCGATCCGCCGGAGTTGAACCGGCCGGGGATCCCGTATTAGGGGCCCACCAGACCGCGAAATAAATTCCCCTGCCAAAGGAACGGAGGTGATATAGAGCCGCTATCTGAGATGAGAGAGGCGTGCAAATGTGGAACGTGCGTGATGATGTCCAGGGAATTTCGAGTGTTCACATGCGATACAGGCAATTAATGTTTGTTCCTATGGCAGGAATGGCCGCCGTCCGGAACTGTGAACCGGGAAGGGTAGCTTAGCGGCCGTTATTCCCCGCAGCGGGAGTGATCGCGCTGACAGGGAAATTCCCCCGCACGGAACGGACCGCGTGAGATACTCCAACGAGCAAGGGGGGAGGGGGGTGAGTGTGTTCATGGTGCTATTCCTTTGATGTAGAGCAGGCAGGCCGCGATGACCAGGAGCACGATCCCGGAGATTGCCAGCACGGTCCGCCCGGGGGTCATGATTAGCCGCCGATTCCTGCGAATTTCAGAGCAGCCTGAACGATCGAGGGAAGCATGGCGCCCCCGGCTGTGAAGGCAGCGGCAACGACGGCGACCACTTTCTTGTTCGCGATCAGGCCCTTGAACGAGTCAGAGTCTTCCAGTTTCTTTGCGGCCCGGCCAAATGCAAGACCGGAGAAGCAGTACTGAGTCTCGGTCAGGAAGAAGCGGGGAACCGGGGGCACATCAGCTGACGATTCGACATCGTTGTACCCGATTGAGGCAAGGATGATGAAGGCGTGGCGCTCGGTCCAGGTGCTGAAAGTCCCGCCGGCGCCAGTGAACTTGTTGAGGAGGCGGGATATCGGATCATCGAGTTCCACCTCACCATTTCCTTCATCGGGATCTTCTGCACAGGGGCCGAAGAGGGAGGGGTACTTCTCGCACCATTTCCGGGCGACGCGATACTCTTTGATTTTCCCGTCGGCATCAAAGAAATACTCGACCCAGGTGTCGCCTTCCCAGTGAGAGGCCGGGATTGAGATGGCGGTTGCGGTCGTTGATGAAGTCACGGGGGCAGATCCTGAGATAGGAGTGATCACGGTCTCAGCCATGATCACGCCTTTTCGTACAGGGTGTCAAACTCTGCATTCGGCAGGCTGACAACCTTGTCGTCTTTCACAAAGACCTTGGTGCCGCCCGGGCCGTCTATGGCGTCGACGGTCGGGACGTTCTTTGGCTTGTAGAGTGCCATTCCTGATCACTCCACAAACCGTACGAGGACTTTCTTGATCGCCATCGGACCGATCCTCGGGAATTCGCTGAATTCCTGGAAGTCGCCCTGGTAGTACTGCCAGGTAGTTGTACGGTCCCTGAGCTGGATCAAGAACCAGAGTTCGTACTCGTCCTTGTTTTCGTAGAGGTATGGGTACCGGGGGAGAATGTCCGTGCGGTATGATGCCTCGACAACGGGGGCGCTCTTGAGATTTGTCTGGAACAGGAGGGGGGCGTTCTTGTGGTTCGCCGGGTCAAATGCGACCGCGATCGACAGTGCTGCCGCATCGCTGAGCTTTTCGAGGTTTGCAACGGCAGTGAAGTTCACGCGCTGCTCACCTTCGATTGCCGCGAGATCGTGGAGTTTCGACCGGTGGATCTCGATTACCGGCATGTCTTCATGCGGGTCGGTGAGACTGGATCCGTCCCATGCCCCGATCAGGCCTTTGTTCCATATTTCAGTGATTGCCAGCGAGACGCCCGCTGGCGCCGGCCGGAGTTCTCCGGGAAATTCAAAATCTGTCATGACAAACTTCCTTTTTTACTGCCGCCCTTTTTTAGCGGGATTTAACAGATGATATTTAGAGAGGGTACTAATTTATACCTTTCTGTCGGGATTTTTGTACCCCAAACACCAGTCCTGATAGCATTGCAGGCACATCCCTTTGAGTTCCGGGTGCTGCTTGATCCAGCTTGCCGGATAGTCCACGGTCTCCCAGATGGTGATTTCCCGGCCGCAGTGAGTGCAGGTGCTCATTTTACACCCATACCACACATATCCGGGCATCCCTCTGTTGTGATCCGGTATTTGCATCCCATCTTCTCCCCCCTCTCACGCAGGAGACGCCGGCCGCTGCCGTCGGGATTCTTCCGGAAGAGTTCGGATTTCCCAGTCATTCAACCACCAGCGGCTTATGTTTTCTCGCTATATTTCTCACATGGGAATGCTCGGCCTTGTGGCATTTCCCGCACAGCGTGATGAGGTTTTCGAGTCGGTTATTCCCCCCATCCTTGATCGGTTTGATGTGATGGCAGTTCAGTATGTAATCCGACGGCCGGTATTTCGTGTTGTATTTGCCGTCTATCATCCTCTCGGATTCTGCGTCCTTTCTGAGCTGCTTGCTATCTTTCTTGCAGTTTGGATTCTGACAGGTGAAATTATCGCGCTTGAAACATTCATACGATATTGTCTGCCAGAATGAAGCGGGCCGGACGCCGCAGGCATTCCGTTCCTTTTCAATAACCAACCCATTCTTTGCATCCCATTTCTTCGCGTTGCAAGCTGGACGGCACGTAGTAAGACCGCGTGAGACCCGACCCAGGGGAATTCCGGATCCGCAGATATCGCAGAGTTCAAAAAATAGATCCTTTCTCCGGATGATGGGGCGCATAACTCGGCACTCCGTAAAAGGTACAAACTCTTTGGTTTTTTCCAGTTCCTTCCTTTTGGCATCCGTTGCTTCGAAATCTATTTCTCGGGATTGATACGGGACGTCAATCCCGAAAATAATTTTCGTCAAATCTGCACAACCTCCTTCACGGGCTTGATCATTTCAACCGCGTTCCCCACCAATACCGCATCGGGATGCTTCGCAATCATCGCCCGGACATATTCGAGGAAATCCTTTTTCCAGTCGTTCCCGACAAACCGGCGACCGTCTCCCGTTTCATATATCTTCAGGAATTCATTGCCCGGGACTTGCGGCACGCGGTACACCGATACCTCGAAATCCACTTTATTAAGGTAACAATCCTTGCCTTTCTGGACCTTGATGTACCGTTTGAACTTCGTTTGAGCGATAACGGCAAGCTGGGCCTCGGCCGCTTCAAGGAACTGCTGGATCTCCTTTGCGTCCCGCTTGCCCCACCCAATGTCCCGTTCTATCGAGATCGTGTCAAAGTTGGTTTTGAGTTCTTCCCGGGCGTGCTCTCCATAAGTATCGTAAATTGAGGTCATTTCATGCGCCGCCTGATCTCATCAAGGAGTTCATCCATTGTAAATTGATCGATGGTCTTGGACTGCCCGGGTGTTGCGGGGTAATACACAGGCGACGCGGTTACAATGCCGTTGTTAACCCACCACCCGCACCCCTGACATCCGATTGACCCAAATGGACACGGTTGGTTATATGGTTTTGTGCATCCCATTTCCTTCACCACAGCACTATTGCTTCTTTTCCACATTGCGGGCACGTGAAGAAATTCATTTCGGTTTCATGTACCGGACAGAACTTCTTTTTCACGTTCCCGTGGTCTTCTTCGGTCATCACATATCCGCAATCAGTACACGAGAACGTTGTTTTTTTGTCCCAGAAGATATCGGGATATCCCATGTTATTCACGCCCCTTTATTTTGTTCCCCGGCATCCGGCACCATACGGCACATATCCGGTTCTCCCTCTTTTGTTATCCGATGCTTGCACCCGGATCGTTCTTTTCTCTCGCGCAGGAGACATCCGCCAGTATTGTGGTCAAGGAAGTTGCACGGGTAATCGACGGGGGATATCATTTAGGTACCTTCTTTTTCTTTGGCAGATCTACCTTCCACAATTCCTCCGTACAGTGCGTTATGATCTCATCGCAGAGACGGCCGGTATCGTCCACCCGCGATTGGGTGTCGTCAAACGTTTCCACCACATCCAACGATTCAAGATCGGCCCAAAGTGCGGAAACACTCTCCTTTGCGGTTCTGGCAAGGATCTTGAGTTCCACGAGTTCTGATGAGCGCAATGCTCTTGGAGGCACCACGGCCGGGTTATCCGGGTTCTCTGCTATGTCCTGTTGGCCTTCTGCGATCATATCAATACCCCGGTTTTTAATAATTTTTGTTCTTCATCGGGTATCTGGTTTCCCCAACAATCCCAACCTTCGATCCGCTGCCGGGCAAAAAGTTCTATTTTCGGGGTCATCTTTTCTATGCATGGCCCTATGATATCAAAGAGTTCTTTTGGTTTCCGCGAGTGGGGGCCGGCCTTTGTCTGAAGGAAATTTGGATGCTGGCAATGGAACGCGGGCACATTCCCTTTGATCCCAAATAAACAAACTTCGACCTGCCCTCGGAACCAGAACCCCATGCCAAGGGACATAATCTTTCTCCAGTAGATTGCCGTCTTGTATTCGAACCCCCATGCATCCATTACTTTGAATGCGTCTGGCAGAAGGGGGGTTGTAGCCCACAGAAAAAGAACACAATTCCTGGAAGATATTGAGGGCACCGGAAGAGCACAGATTTCTTCTGTACTCATAACATCGTATTTTTGTGCGGCTCCACTTTTTGCACAACCAAGAATTGTGTTTGCGTGGCCCCCGGTATTTTTGTTCCGGTATTGCCATGCCGGATCTGCATAGATCACTTGATATTTCTTATCCGGGAACGGGATCATCTTCTTGTCACCTTGAAAATTTTTGATGATCGGTTATAGGTCATTATTTCGCCTCTTTTGGCTGTTTCCCCCATGTTATTTTGGAGGTTTTGCGTACGTGCCGTTCCATCTTCGCAAACGTTACCATTCCCTCTCCTTTGCAATATGTGCAGTCAATGATGTGAGTGCAGGGATAATCGCATTCGTCGAGACCGGCAGGGCATTGGTCCTCGTCGTATTCTGGGTGATCGCACATCTCTCCAGAACCGTGGCAGACGGGGCATTCGTATTCTCTTGGGACTTTGCTCATCTTCTTACCGCCTTAATGATCTTAAGCGTGATCCCGGGATTTTGGTACTCGAAGATCTTTCGTTTGATTTTCCACACTTCCTGCTCAAATCCTTTGACCTCTTCGATCTCCACATGACCGTCTGAATACGTAACTTTAAAATCGGGCCGGTACACAAGGGAGTTTTCAACAGGGCTTTTCTTGCCACAGATCGGGCACAGCATATCTTTTTTCTTCCGGCTCGCTGCCCCGCGAATCAGGCCGCAGCACTTCCGGTATGCTGGTTGTAATTCATATGTGGGTTGTAATTCAATGCTCTTAACAATCCCTGCGTCCAGCATCCGCTTTAATTCGAGGTAACGGCCCGCTTCGAGCTTTGAGGGGAAGTTATGGATCTTGCCGTCAATCTCTATCGGGGTTTTCTGTGCCAGGATCCGGGGATCTCCCTGTTTGCGCCGCGGCCAGTTCATTTTTCATGCACCCCTCCTGTTTCGATTTCGTAATCTTCCAGCAATTTTATAAGTTCCGATACTTTCACGATTATTCGCCCTCCCAAATTGGCAACGCATCACGGTCGATACATGGGCCGGACCAGCTCGGCACAATCGTCAAGGTGTGCTCGCATTGCTCCGATCCGCATCGTTGACATTTGAGGAAAAATGTTTTTTCAATAATTACGTCTTCGTTCCTACTACCCATTTTCTCTTTCGAGTCGATGACCCGGAAAAGCCTGCCGCCGCAGTTCTCGCAGTAGAATGTAAGAACGAGCCCGGGTATTCCCTTATCGTGCGCAATGATATTGGCGATTGTAAGATCTGTTGTACTTATCATTCTCGTTTCCTCCAATAGAGTCCCGGAAAATTGCCGTCCCGCATCGACTCAACTCTTCCTTCGCGTTTCAATTCTTCCAGCGCGGCGCTTACCCACTTCCGGATAATATCGCGCGACAGTGGGGATACGATCTGGCCCTGGAACTTGCTGATATGCTGCCACTCGTTTGTTAGGAGAGGGTAGACTTTCCATTTGAAATCCGCAATCCGTAGCTTCCGTTCCTCCACTTCCCTTTTGGTGCGGCCTGCTGTCATGGCGTCACCGGCTTATGATATCCGCGCTGGATCTTCCGGCCCGCCCCGGTGTGGTGCGTCGAATGATAATGTTTGCCACATACTTTCATATCGCAGAAATACAGGCCGGTTTTGTTCTTTTCAACGACGTTTGTCATCCGGAAATTTCACCACCTGTGAAAATAAACGTCCTGTCAGCGATCCACCGCACGCCGTTGATCCCGATCATGATCTTTGAGAGCCCGCCAGCGTTGGAATAATTTAGGGTCTTCGCCAGCTCTGCGGTGTTGATACTCTTTATACCTTGTTTTCGCCTTTCGATGAGCGTGAGGATCAACCGGTCCCGTTTCTTTGGACAATGCGCCGGGGCGGTGCCGGAATATTTTACACGGGGATTTTTGCGCGGTGTTGTCATTTGTTGGTGTTCCCCATGTTGGTGATCACTTTTGCTGCGTTCTCCTGGAATTCGGCATCTAACTTTTTTAGTTCGGCGATGTTGGTTTCGATGGTTTCTTTGGTGGGAGCTAATGTGGTAGGATGCTGGAGAGAGTCGATCTTTGCTCGAAGCTCACCAGAGAACACGTAATCGTTTGATTCCTCGCTTTCTTCATCTGGGAGAGATATTTCCCCGGCGTCTACAAATGCAAGGATCTCGATCAGCACTTTCTCCCGGGCTGCACGCTCTATCGCGGCGTCGCGCTCCTCCAGTTTGTAATCGGGAATCTCTTTGAAGTGGGGGCAACTTTTCTGTTGTTTCCATTTGTCCGAATATCCACAGTGTTTGGCGTAATGCATTGATTCGGTACAATCACAGTTTCCTTCTTGTGTAAGTGTCTTGCATGTGTGGATTCTACCGCCCCGTTTTACCGGTTCCGGCGCGGCCTCCTCCGGCAGGGTGCTGACCGGGCGGGAACGAATCTCTGATTCTAGATCGGTCATGGCGGGAGATGCGGACCCACAATTCCAACGCAGTTTTTGTATCTGATCTTCCGTGATGATGTATTCCTTCGGAGGTTCTGTCATCTTGGTACTCTCCCGGTTCCTCCGCACACGCTGCACGGCCTATCTGTGATCTTCCCCATACGGGTTTCGTAAGATATCCTTCCCCCGCCCAAGCATCGCTTGCAGGGGCGGGTTTTCTTCGGCTGTTCTGTCATGGCTGGATCTCCATCAATCGCTTTAGTTCTGTTTCCTTAATCTGTAACATTTTCAGCACTCCATTTTTCCTCATATTCCTCTATTTTTTCTCTCGGTAATCCGATTTTTTCCATGTCGGATCGACACGTTTTCAGGATTTCGGTGCCTTCTGCAATCTTCCGTAACCCGGTTTTGTACCTCATCCCGATCGAGGTAATGTTTTTTGGATTAACCTTTTCCAAATAGAATCTTGCCCCGCATCGTATGAAATCTGCCCGGGACATACCGGATTTATCGATTTCATCAAGGAGGGGCCGTTCAATGAGGATATGGACCTTCTGCGCATCCTTGACCCGTTTGGGTCGTTGGCGGGGCACCGGGATCCCTCACTACTTCGTTGTCGAATCCATCGGCATCAAAAAGATGTGCCCGCAATCCTGGCATTGGTACCTCTGAAGTCTTCCGAACTTCTTTGTCATCTGCGTTCCCGCTTTTGATACGTTTTTGGAGTGGCATTCTTTGCATTCCATACCGGTATCTGTATATCTATTTGTTATTAAATATTTCTGTTTTGTATTTGTAGGTATCCATGGGTACCAAAAATGGTACCTATAGATACCTCATCCACCCCGTAAAATATGAGAGGTATCCTAGATACCTCTTGTTTTCTTTAATCGCGCCTGTTTCAAGATTCGAACCATGTTTTGTGTTGGTATAATTATATATACCATTAATTTCTAATACCGTATCAAGAGAGTTTTTATCTGTTCTATTTTTTGGAGAGTTTTTGGTGCAATTCATGAAAGTGAGAGGTATCCTGGATACCTCTTACTGTTTACGTCGATAACGCGGTATCCATGGGTACCAAAACGGTACCTATAGATACCTCTATACAAAATAATCGAGGTATCTAAAAATGGCAAATGTGATATTAAAAAATGGCATTAAATCAATTTCTGCTTATTTTTTAGAACCGACCCAGTCGTAAAAGAGGGGAGACCGTGTATGGCTTCATCGATTTCCTGGGAAGTATGGCGTGTGCCAGGGCAAAAATACCGCATACTTCGATCCGGTAGCACGCAGGCACAGTGCCTATCGAGATACTCCTGCCGATTCTTCAGGACCGGGAGATGTGCGCCGCATACGCAGCACGTGAATGTTTTGTCGTCATCGCTCATCTTTTCAGTCCCATAGAATCAATATATTCTTGCAGATCTGTTTCCGTGATTCGGTACTCTCCCCCAGACCGGCCCGGATATTTGGTCGCCTTGATGGTGCCGGCGTTTATTCGCCGCCGCACGACCCTGGGCTGCACACCCAGGGCCTGCGCGGTTTCCTCTACTGTAAGACGTTTTTCGATCATGATATTAACTCCTGGCCTTGTTTCCTCATTACAAATCTGTACATTTTTTCATCCACCGCTTGAAGGTTTTTCTTCCAAAGTTTGTATGCCGTGCAGGGTCCGCATCCGCACCGATCAACCAATTTGTAAACCGGGTTCCAAGGGATATTGTTCTCCTTTATGAAATCCCATATTTCTTGTTCTGTCCAATATAGAATCGGATGAACTTTTTTAATACTGTCTTTTATTGTGGTGTAACAGGTGCCATGAGTGACTGCACGCATCTGTCTTTGATGGGATTCCATCGCGGTTATCCCCATAAAACAGGTCGTGAATTTTCCCTCTTTTAACGCCTTGTTCCCGGGTTTTTCTTTAAGCCACTTGCAGCACTCTGGGGATTTGTTCTTTTTCCCCGGATCTGTTTTCCTGCTGCTCTTTGGGCGGGGCCATCCATACGCCTTTACGCATTGAAAGAACGTCTTTTCCGGGCGATTCTCTATAATGTCGAGGTTCCAAAGCTCTGTAAGTTCTCGAATAAAAGTTATTGTTTGCCCGTATTCAACGCCGGTATTATTGAACATCACTTTAATGCTCGATGGATCTTTGTTCTGTTGTTCTAGCGCGTGCCGGATTAACCAGAGTACCAAGGTGCTATCTTTTCCCCCAGAAAACGAACACACGCATTTTTCTATAGGCGTTTCGTGAATATTTTTTGATATTATAGCCATCGTCTGAAGGTATTTGGCTTCTGGCGTTTGATCGAGAATCGGCGCTCGCAACGAGGGGAGAATTTTTACTTTTACCATATTTCACTCTTTTATAGATTTGAGTTCGTTTTTCCATTCATAAAACTTGAATGCGCCGTTTTCTTCGCGGGTGAAAGATTCGATCTTATCTAGATCGTCGTCGGTAATAATATATTTTCGTTTTCTTTCAAAGTCTGAACATTTTCCTGATGGCGCATGTCTTCCTGTGCCACAATTTCTATGGCCTGTAAGAATATGAATCCTCAATGTATGGCCGTGCTTACAGGAGGCACACTGGTTCTTTTCTTGTAATGCGTGTAGGCGCTCACCCTCATTTACCATCCTTTTTCGTCCCCCCTCTTTGGTTCCTGTCATCTGTCATCTCTCCAATTGTTGTATACTATCTTATTAGTCGTATTGGTATAAATAAGTATCTATAGTCACATAAAAGTATTAAAAAAAGGGGGGGATTATCGTCTGATTACGACCCACTCCCCGCCCACAATCGCTTTCTTAAACGGATGCGCACGATCGTACCTGACCTTATTGAGGGCATTCCGGTTCCGGTTCCGGTTCTCTTTGTTAATCTTCGCAGATTCTGGATTGTATCCCGGTTGGCAATAATGGCAGATCTCTTCTGACTGAGTAATATAGTGGATCTTGATAGAAGAGTCCGCCGCGTATTTCTCCACGCAAGAGGGGCAGGGCCTTTTCCCGGCACGCTCTGCTTTGTTGCACGCATTACACCCGGTTGGACGCTCGCCTTTCTCGATCAACTCGACATAGTGAACGAAACCGTGCCGATAATCCCCGGGGCTCTCATGAAGTACCAGTGTCGCGGGCCGGCCGCATCGGGAACATTTCGGATGCTTCTCTACCTGAGCTTTTCTGGCTGCGATGCACCGGGGATGCCGGCACCAGGTGCGGATGTTTTCGAGCCGGGCGAGGATGACCGGGTTTAAGTCTGGCGTTCAAATCACCAACACTTTTGCTGCTTCATCCACGGTCATCGTGTACTTGACCGGCTCTATCTCCCCTTTCCGGATCATCGCTTTCCGTTTCGTGGATTCCAACCGAGATACATGGCCCTGGTGGTGTACGCTATCCCCCCATGCGGGAAGGGATTTTTGGCGGGGCATGTTTACTGCGCCTCTTTCGATTTAAAAAATTCCTTTCGTACTTTTTCAGGGCACCAATGGAGAAACTCGATTACCCCGAGCCCGAGACACCATGAGAATATCAGACCTCGTGAATCGTGGTAGGGGTCAAATCGCCTAAAGTAGATTGGACGCAACCCGACACAAATCTGAAATTTTTTGGTGTTGTAGTGCCACCAGATAACATCCAGTACGCTGTTTTCCAATTCATGACCGCACAGCGGGCAGTTCTTCATGATCACACCTTCTTGAATTTTGCAAGCATTCCCTCAAAGGAGGCGCCGATCCCATTCAATCTTTCGGCGTTGTGTTTTTGGCACCAGTACGGCGACCATGCGGTACCGGCCGGATGGTTGCATCCGGGTTCAACGCACTTTTTCCCGGTGTGATATTTTGGATCGTTTCCGGGATCGTTTGGATCTTCACACGGTTCCATGATCACACCCTCTCCGGTAATGCTGCCTGCCGCTTTAGTCCGCTCGCGTACAGAATCGATTCCCGCCACGATATGCGTGGTTCTGAATGCCCGTTTCCGAGATTGAACGGATATTCCCGGCCGTGTTTCGTGCCTCGCGGCGTGAGTCTCCAAACCTTACCTTCGCGCACCTGGAACGGCCGCCATTGCCCATCCTCACGATAGTTGGCAAGATAATGGTTCAATCGTTCCGCGGTAAGATCAGGATCGTCGCAGAGCTCTACAAGTCCCGATGGATTGTACCAGCCGGTTTCCCCGTGAACGTACGCGGGCCCGGGGGGGTCCAGCACATCGGCGAGTTCGGAGTATCCGAGTTTCCTTAACGCGGCGGCCTGCATCACCTTGGGATCGGTACCGGTCAACTCTGCGATCTGTTTGGCTTCGATGAGATCGTAGGCAACTACCTCGTCCAGCTCTTGTGATCCCGGCCCGACCGGAGCGATCTCCTTTTTCCGCAACTGTTGAATGGCTTTTGGGGCGTTGGCACGGAACGTCTTAATCAATTCTTTTGCCCCGGGATTCTTCACATTCTTCACGCTGGATATAGAGAGGACCGCGTATAGTCCGGGTTCGTTCACGCATTTTATCACCCCCGTTGACAAATTGTCAACGTCTGAAACGCAACCAGAGAAATCGTCTGGATGGCGTTCGATCTGCTTGAATATGGTACTGTCATCGATCCCCCATGCTTTCGAGAGATCGTAGATCGGGAACCATATTTCCCCGTCTTTTTCAAGCACGCGAATATCGTGACCTTCAAATAGGTTGATAAGTTCGTTTGTCATATTAGTAATCATCTTCCTTGTGCATACGGCGTTCTTTTATTCCGGCCAAAAGTTTCTCCATTGACTCGTCCGTCAAGGAAAAGGATCTGCGGGACTCTTCTCTGACAAAACGGATCTCGTCATACGCCATGCTCATAACTTTGAGCTGGGCCTCATCGAATTGCATAACGCGGCCGCTTCCCATTACCATGAGGTATCCGCCTTTGTGGGGTTTGATAAATTTCATTGCGGATCTCACCCTGTAGTGCTTTCATGCCTCGCTCTAGATCGTAGAGCCGCGTCGCTGCCGGGTACTTGGTATCATACAGCGGTTCGATCTGTTCCCGATTGTTGTGGACCTCTCCTTGAAGGCATCGGATAATCTCCATGAGCTCTGCCCGGTCCCGGCCCTGTCGCTGCTCTACCTCATGGAGGCGGGCGTTGTGGTGCTGGATGCTGGACTCTGCGTTGTCAAGTCGCAGAGTAAGATCGCCGAGGTCCTTTGCCGTGCCGGGATAGGTGTGATCTGCGAAGTTATCCGTGCAATCCGGATCTTTTAAAATACCCACGGTGGACTGATATTCCTTAAGATTATCCCGGTATTGCTTCTCTCGCTTCTCCCAGAAATCCGGTGTTGAACCGAGTTTTTCAGAGAGGCGGCAGGCCATATCATTGTCTATCAGGAATCGACCCTCAAATAGAGCGAGCACGTGGCTATCTGAAATTTCCAGCATCCGCGCTAGTTTGAATCGGGATATCCCCTGCTCTTCCATAATATCACGGATTGTATCCCCGGGCGGAGATGGTCTTTCAGGATCAGCCATCGCACCTTCCGGAGCCGTGCCACTTGTAGGTACTGGACTTGGTTGCGGGACTGGTTTTTTGACTGGAATGCAATCAGAACAGACATGACATTTTGAATCTGATGGTCGCATACACCCAGAGCCATGTGTGTGGGGTTGATTATGGAAGCAGGTGCTCGGTTTACATACACGCGCTTCCGGGCAAATGAAAAGTTCCGGCTCAGGTGCTTTCTGTGCCGGCTGATTAGAATGAATGATTTGACTTGTCCCCGGTGCTATGGTATCTATACATTCTTCTATACTGCCCATAGTCTCTTCGTGAGATAACCCGTTTGCAATTTGATCGTGCAACTCGTGCAATTGATCCAATGCGCGTTCTCCTTTTTCCCGCGCCTCTCGCAGCGCATTCCCCTGTGCGTCAAGGTTTGCTCGCTGCATGTCGCACAACTTTTCAAGTTCCGCGATCCGATCTTCGAATTGCATTCCCTCGGCCATCATACGTTCTTCCGAACGTACTACCTCTTCATTGAGGCGGGTGATCTTCGCGCTCTTCTCCTCAATCATTTTAACATGCGTTGCTGCGAGTTCCCGGTTATCTTCACAACGCTTCCGTAATGCGATGATCTCTGCATCTCTCTCGGCAAGAGCCATCTGACCCCTAAACGATAATTTATCGTTTTCGCGGTTCATCCGCATCTGCACGGCTTCGTTGAGTTCTTCCGGTTTCAAGGACAGTGCCGGACTTCCTTCGTGTGATTGGCATGCGGGATACACGCGGATACCGCCGATCCTTCCCTCCGCGAAAACCTCTTGCTTGTGATCTGTGTCTTCAATTACGATACAAATTACCGGATTGTTTTCTTCTAGCATTATGCACCTCCAGATAATTGCTCATACCAGGCTCGATCAAAATCACGGGATGCGAGATCCGGAGATTTCCCAAATCCTGCGACGCCGCCCTGGAGATTCTCCCCGTATAGGCAACACCACATATCCCCATCGATTGAGACGGTTGGTTTGAGCATCATGAACGGGCGCAGGCGTTCGACTGAGGCGCGGCAATCGTTGTCAGCGGTTACTCCCTCCAGCTCTAAAACGGAGGGGTGCTTGTCTTCCCACGCCATTATGCACCCCCAGCCGGCTCCGGCTCTCTCATCTCAAGGAACGAGGCCGCGAGATCCGCCATGTGAACCAGCGGGATAAGACGATACCTATCCGAGGCGTTCGTGATCGCCAGATTCCCCGCGTATGAGTTCTTCACATCGTCGTATGCCATCATGTGCCAGCGGATCGCCATGATCTCTTCATCGGTGAGTTTAACACCGTGCTGAAGAATCAGTATTGTCGATTTCTCTCCATGACCACACGGGAACTGATCATCAATCGTCCATACGAGCGTTTCATCCCAGATCTTCCGGCCAAAATCGTCATAGACCAGATCCCCGTTCTCATTTTTGCGGGGCAGTTGCTTCTTTTCAAGGCGGTAGAATTTCGTCTTGCATACGTCGTGTAAGAGACTTATGAGGATCCGCGACTCTTCCGGAATGTCAACGGTATAGATCTTTGAGAGTGCCGTGAGGTTGTCATAGACCGTCAGGGAGTGATGCAGGAGACCCCCCTCGCGTGCGTCGTGGTATTTTGTCGATGATGGAGCAACAAAGAAATCCGTTTTGTCGATCAGGTACTGGAGAAATTCGGGGATCCCGTCTCTCTTGACCGATGAGAGAAGATCCTTAAATCGCTTGAACTCCTCCCCCCATTCATCTTTCTTTAGCTCTTCCGCTTTCTGGACCGGCGCCGCAGCCGCAGGAGACGTGCAGGTTTCCTGTTTGGGCTGAGCTGGGGCAGCATCTTTGATATTCTTCTCAAGGATCTCTTTGGCAGTCGGTGCGTGTTGCTGCGGGCCGGGGCCGGTCCACTTGATGTCCGTGGCAACCTGACCGGTTATTACAACTGTGGCCTGGAATCCGACATTGGTGCCGAAATTTTCTTTTTCACGGGCGAGGAGTTCCGGGCTGACCCCTATCGTATGAATGCCCTTCCGGTCCTCGATTCCGATCTGGTTGAATTTGTTGATTCCTTTGAACGTTCCGGTTACCGTCGTCTCAACTCCCTGATTGCACTTTGACCGGTACCCCGTGTCGCTCTCAAGGGGTACTTCCTGAACGTGCTCAATCCATCCCGCCTTGTCGCCTTTCTCAATGATCTGTGCCACGACGTTCTTTCCTTTGAGAGGCCGGGCTTTCAGGAACGCGGCAACCTTCGCGATCATCTTACGGGAAGTTACTGAGTCTCCCTCAATGCGGGCCTCGTCGCCTTCGTAATCGAACTTGCCGATAACGGTTGATGTCATTTCGGCACCGCCGCCGCTCTTTCTTTGCAATGCTTTTTCAGATATTCCGGGCATTTGATGCAAGACCAGGGCCACTTCCCGGGGCACTTTCTGGTCATCACCGGCACCCCCGGAACTCCGGGTAATCCGGATATGCATATGCCCCGGGCGCCCACTCGTAGGGCACCGGTTTTAGATCATACCCGCAACCCGGGCAGATTTTAGTCTTTTGCGATACCTCCGTATGGCACGACGGGCATTCCTGCGGGCATGTCGGAGGGATTGATCGGTGCATGAATGCCGGTCTGTGGGCACAAGTTGTATCTGTCATCGGTGCACCTTCCGCCCAAGGATTGCCGCACACGGCCCGGGTTCATACTGTCGGGCCGGTACCGGTTCCTCCGTAATCATAGGGCGCAGATTGTGCGGGCGCATCTTATAGATCAAGGCCCGGATCTCGTTTGCCACGGGGGAATCTGACATCATGATGCCTCCACGTTGCCAAGGATTACGGGAGTACTTTCCCGCAGGTCTGCTTTTATGATTTGGATTTCGTCGTTTTTCAGGTGAAATCCTACTGCGACACGCAGGGCAATGATCCATTTCGCTGCAATGCCGCCCCGGTACCACGTGATGATACCCTCGCCTGCCTTGATACCCCAGCCTGCCTTGATACCCGAGCCTGCCTTGATACCCGAGCCTGCCTCGATACCCTCGCCTGCCTCGATACCCCAGCCTGCCTTGATACCCGAGCCTGCCTTGATACCCGAGCCTGCCTCGATACCCTCGCCTGCCTCGATACCCCAGCCTGCCTCGATACCCCAGCCTGCCTTGATACCCGAGCCTGCCTTGATACCCGAGCCTGCCTCGATACCCTCGCCTGCCTTGATACCCGAGCCTGCCTTGATACCCCAGCCTGCCTCGATACCCTCGCCTGCCTTGATACCCGAGCCTGCCTCGATACCCTCGCCTGCCTTGATACCCGAGCCTGCCTTGATACCCGAGCCTGCCTCGGACCAGATATGTCCGGTTGCCCGGATGCCGGCCGCAAACTTTACCCAGCCGAGATCGCCATCGATCTCGACATGGCCGTCGAAATCTATATTCTCCTTGTATTCGTACTGGCCCGTTCCCTCGTTCTTCACGAGCGAGTAGGCCGAGATCCGGAGGATAGCAATATCAGTCATGATGCGATCACATCCGTGACCGCTTTCTTGGCATCGAACGGTTCCGCATCCCGGAACACCGTGCTCTCAATAGCAGCCGCCGCGCCTTGGATATCCCGGGCGGCTCGATCCGTGTCTGCATCGATCATCAATGAGGTCATTCCTTCTTCACCACCACAAACCCGGTTTTGGTCTCTCTCACAGTCATTTTTGTACCGCGCACGATCCCTTTCCTCCGGCACGATTCGGCCGGAAGAGTAAGCCGCAGGGCCGCGTAGGGCCCGCCGCTTGATACAATGCTGATGTCTTTTTCCTGCATTAATTTTCACCGTCTCAGTCAATCGCAATAGTACTAGTGAGTACCTCACTGTGATCGCACGATGCAACCCAAGCGCGCACCGCGCGTATCCGGGCTGTGATCTCTGCCGTGATGCTCTCGATATTATCTACATCGTAGTGGATCGAGTTCGCCGGGATATCCTCGGTCAGTTCGCCGTACTGGAAACGGATTCTTCCGTTGCTGTCCGTCGCCCCGCAGAACACCCCCGCGCCATCTTCATCTGTTGTCCTCGTGAGCTCGCGCGACATGTTCGACCCTGCTGTTTTCTCGTCGACAGTCACGTTGCAGTACTTTTTGCCGGTTTTCACTCCGCGCTCAATTTTTAGGTTAATTGTTTGCATTTCTTTCATCTCCATTTTTGTCTCGTGCTTCACTGCACACTTACCTATACACTGTGCAGGTTTATATATCTTCCTCTTTGTAATTTAGGTCACCCTACAAATTAAATATAAGATGAGATAAATATAATGCATATGAAGATCGGCAGAATTGTCAGGGTCGTAAAACAGCAGATCCGGCACAAGGAGTTTGGCGGGCAGCGCCAGCTCTCTCTTTTCCTGAAACCAGACCCGGGATACCGCCGGGCTGCGCACGCTCCGATGTGCGTCCGTTAAGCCCCCAAAAAGTATATATTCCTGCACAGTATACTATACAGTGGCTACGAGCCGCAAATAAAGGAGATTGGAAACAATGATTGAAAAGAAAATGCAGATTGTTATTGCCGGGATTCTGATTGCTCTCCTTATCGGGGGTGCTATCGGATATCTCGCAGGGAACAGCACCGGATATTCGGCAGGGATCGCATACGAGAAAACGCAACCGGTCAATGTGACGGTGTATGCTTATTCGGGGCACACTATCCACGCTACTGATTATTACGACATGGCCAAAGAGGATAGGCTCACTGTGGGAACTCCCGGGGATTATGAACGGGATTTCAATATCACTTCGTATTCAATTATAACCCAGCATTAATTCTTTTTTCAGTCAGAAAAACAAATTGCAGATATTTCCCGGAATTGCCCGGGATCCGGGATCATCTGAATCCCCGGAAATATCCGGATAAACCCCCCGCCCTTTGCAGAAATACGACAGTACCCGCAATCGTTCAGGGCCCGGGCAACGTCCTGTTCGAGCCTAAGGATCCGGCGGCTGGAGAGTTCCGGGGCGCCGGCTGCGGCGTCACAAATCGCAGTAATTGATATTAGGGGCGGCCATACGCGGCGGATAAGCAACCCCTGAACAAACGGGAAAACAATCTGGTAATCCCACGAGTTCCTAAAATCGCCCATTGAAAAGAAATTGTTTTCCTTATATTAAACTTTTTTGTGTCGCGGCAGTGTTTCGATCCAGGTAATTCCAGACATCTTTTACGTAATCCCCAAGAGTGAGAGAGATAGTCATAGCTGCAGCATCTAGGGTCCATTCGACAACCTGCCTCTCGATTGCTGTCGCGCCGGTAGAGGGCACCACTGAAATCCGCTGACCTTCGCGAATGAATGCCGGCTTAGTGAGCTGTACGCCATCCCGGACCTGGTTTGCCGTCCATTGATAATAACTGACTGTGGCGGTGGACTTTTGGTAATATGTACTCCCCTGAATCAGCGCCGATGTCGCGGAGACCTCGAGATCCCCATATGTTGTCGAGGTGCTGGCAGTGACAGTTTTCGCAATAATCCCATTGACCTGTACCGGGGATCCGGTTTGTGGGCCGGTTTCTGTGTATTGCGTTTGAGAGATCAGGCATCCGGGGAGATGGGGGATAATTTTTGTTGATCCGACCCCAATATCCCCGGCGCTGTTGATGCTGACGCTCGGTCCGTAATTCTCATCGTCCCCAATATCGCGAAAAGTTCTTTTTTCAATACCTATATAATGATCAGTCCCGGTAGAGATTACGGTATTGTCCGCTACATACACCCGTGTCAATAAAAATACACTGTACTTCATTAAAGTAATAGTATCCAGATATCCTGAAGAAAATGCAATGGTGGTGGTAAGTGTGCCGTCGGACTGTGTCTGAGTGGTAACTGCCGTAACTGTTTTTGCTCCGTAAATCTGTGTGGCGTTTGTCGATTTTACCCCGTACACAAAAAATGTGTCGCCAACCTGGATTGCATACCCTTGTCCAATAAGCACTATTGCGGTTGCACTCACTGCATAAGAGTATACATAACCCTCTGTTTTGTGGGTGACATGCGTCGAATTTTCAAAGAATCCTTTCGTTGAATCCCACGCATCTTTTGCAGCAAGACTTACGGATATCGTAGAATCTGTACCGGATGCCGCTGTGCCCTCGACCGGGGAGGAGAATGAGGCGGTCCCCTTTTCGGTAATTTTCGTAAAAAGATCGTCTTTGTTATCAGAATTTGCAAATTTTATGAGGTTTACATTATTCGTAAATGATCGTACTGGGGTGATTTCGGTGAGATCGGATGAGAAATCCAGGCGCGGGATCTGCACCACGAGGCAGTTATCCGTTGCAGTCGGAATTGTTGAGGCCCCGGCAAGCGTCGCGGTAATCGTAGTCGTGGTGTTCGCAGTAATAATCCCCCACGCCAGGATCCCGGTATAATTCGGCGCAGATACACCGGAATTCAGATAATTTTCCGTGGGGAAAAGCAACCAGTTCCCGACGAGTTCCGATGCGGTAAGACCCGCGCTCGTGATTGTTACTGCGTTCGTGCCATTGAACGTCGCATACTGGAAAAGTTTTGTCTCCATCCGGGTACGCCAATCGTAATCCGTGGCACCTGTGAGAGTGGTGAACGCCGATAATTTGTCGATATCGGAAAGGGTCTGGGAGATTTTTGCCCCGCCATAATCAATGAATCCCCCCCGGGTACCTATAAAGTCCGGCTCCCCGCTGTTCGTGGCAAGGATCAGCGCCGTGAGCCGGCCGGGCGTCTGCGTCTGCGTTCCCCTGTTACCGGAGATCACGTTCCAGTCAGACAGTTTCCGGATATCAGAATATGCCTCGCAGGTGTACACAGATTTTTGGGGTGATGTTCCCGGCTGGCTTTTTAGCTCCTTGTCCGCCTTAGTGATTTTACCGGACCAGATCACGTCATACCCGGCGACGATGGCGATGTTCTTGTACCGGCCGACAATACCTGATTCAAACAAATCAATTTCATTTGCCGTTGCGGATCCGGAATTCACGATTTTGAATGTGGCCTTTCCTGCTTTGGTGATTGCACCATTGATTGTCAGATCCTGATAATAGAGATTACAGGCCCCGGTCTTTGTCCGGCAGATGCAGGTCGATTTCGGCGAGGTTTCGCTTGAGCGTTCGTAGACAAAAAGCGAGATGTTCCGGTATGCCGATGCTTGAGAGGGGGGAGTGAATGTACCGGCTTGGATTACAATCCATGCAGTTTTTGTGGTTGTAATAGTTCCGGCACCCGTAGATGCAGTACACGTTAGCGATACGTCATAGATACCTGCCGCCGTGTATGTATGCGATGGATTCTGAGTGGATGCAGTACCAGTGTCTCCGAAAGACCATGCCCACGAATCTACATACCCGCTCGTCGTTGAAGATTTGTCGACAAACCGCACTTTCACCGATCCACCAGCCGGCATGTAAAAGGTCCGGGGTAGCGCATCAAAATCAACAGTAAGCGTCATGAATTCGCCACGATCCTCAATGAGATATCATAGGTGATGGTATTGCCATGGCCGCCCTGCTCGTTCATGTTCAGGCGGGTAACGATACAATACCATGTTTTTGTGGTCGGCCATGTGAGTACAAGCGGCAGGATCTCGGTTTTGGCCAGTTTCAGGAGCTTTTCAAAGTTGGTTGATCCCGGGGTTGTCCAATCCGCCGCACCGAGGCCGTCTTTAAATTGCCCCTGGATAATGATGGTCTCCTGTGTGTATTTTAGATCCATCGCAGAAGCCTGCGTGTTCCCACTGGAATCTGCAGGGGCCTCCAGTACCGCGACATCGTTCACATACGAGTATTGCGGGCCGCTTCCCTCATTATAGGTCTTGTCGAAATTTACGGAAACGGCACCGGCCTGATTTGCAAGGGTGCAGGCGTAAGTCATGGGGTTACCTTCGTCAATCCTTTCTGCCGCATCAGTTCCATAAATTTGTTGAACATTTCCGTCTCCGATTTGAACGATCCGGTCATCTGGAACGTATAGGAATTCCCACCGGAGTTGGCAGCTGTGCCGGAACTGTTCACTCCGCTGTACGTCTCTCCTTTATGAACCACTGCGACACCGGTTTGTGCGACAGTGCCACCAGAATCCAGACTGGGAAGCCCGAGCGCGCCGGCTGCAATATTGTAAGTGGATTTGCCGGCCGACCATAGAGATTTGAGGAAGTCCCATACCCAGCCGACCGCATTTGCCACGAGATCGAGCGTGAGCGTGGTAAGGGAGGGCCCGGCTCCGATCCCGAACATGTACTGCAATAAAGTCAGGGCAAATGACGCGGCGCTTGCCAATGCCCCAACAATTGCAGAACCAATGTTAATCGTAAGATCCACCAGGGAATTCACCAGTTTCCCCGCGCCAGTAAACGCCCATTGTACCAGGGACCAGAGCCAGCCCCCAACGCCTTCGAGGAGCGCGAATGTAAACGAGAGCGTAGATTTTATCGTGCCGTTACCGGTTGCCCACATCAGCAATCCGACCAGCCACGTGATCGGGTTTGTCAGCAATGCAAGATTAATCCCGAATTTCAGAATTGATTCGAGCGACAGGTTTTTGGTGAAATTTTTAAACGCAATAACCATTTGGTACAGCCATCGGATACCCTGAATGAGGAATGGCATCAGGGGCAGGAGGATGATATCGACAAGGTACCCAAGCAGCCGGCCCACGGTGCTAAAGAGGGTCGTGAGGATCTTTGAGTTTGAGAATGCCATAAGAAGGACACCGACACCGACACCGATCACTGCCGCCAGACCGGTAACCGATTTCGTGAGCGTGGAAAACACTGAGCCGATGTCCCCCTTCATCAGGTTTTCCTGAGCGGATGCAATACCGCCCGTAAGTGATTTCTGCTTGGGTGCGGTTGATCCTCCGGTCCCGTACCCGCCGGCTTTTGCCAGCCCGTCCATGACCTTCTTGCCCTGAACGTCGACAAGAATTTTAACGTTGTAGTTGGTTTCCGCCATTTACCCTCTTTTGCCGTTCGACTATCCCGTTCACAAGGAACAACTCTTCGATTGCGTCGGTACCAAGTTCTGAAGGTTTTTTCCCGAGCGCGAGGCAGAGTTCAACTATCGCCTGTCCCCGCTCGCTTCTTGAGAAAGGAGATCGCAGTCTGGTGCGCTTCCTCCATCAGGGTCTGGGCTTCTTCAAAGATCAGTTGGGCCTCTCCGGTCTGGTTGTCGTAGTACTCCCACGCGCCGGGCTCATTATATGGGGCATCGAGACAGATGGACGCGAGCCCCCGGTAGATGTGGGAGGTATTGTCTTCGATGAATCCTTCCGGCAGGTTGGCAATATCCACATCGCCGCGCTTGACTTTTTCGAGGTCGATTCCTTTGTATTTCCGGATAAATTTCAGAATTTCGCGCTTGATTGAGGGAGGAAGTGCGGTCCGGATCCGGATCTTTACTCCGTTGTGTTCCAGCACAAGGAACTTCTCTCCGGACGCCCGGATCAGGCTTTCCATTCCCTGATATTTGGCCGCCTGTTCTTTCTCGAATTCTTCGCGGGCTGCAAACTCTTTTTCGGGATCGAGTACCATCTTTTTTCACCTCCTCACGAATTCGCAAAGACGCAGGTCGAACCTTCGCCGCTGAACTCCGGAGTCCACCAGTCGTTTTCCGGCAGGCCCATGGGGATCGATTCGAAGTACACGCCGGTTACCGTCTGCTTACAGATAGTCCCGAGTGCCCCGGTCGCTGTTGCCACCACCGTAAACGTTTTCACGGCGTTGGTATCCAGCACAGTGCCGTCGTTTGTTGTAGGGTTCAGGATCGAGTACATGAACGAGGTTCCCACGATCGTGTCGAACTTCGCAGCCTTGATCTTGACCTCTACCCGGAACGTGTGCCGGGCCAGATCCTGCCGGAGGATTGATCCGCCTCCGTAGAGTTTTGCCACGTCGTATTTTGGTGTAATCTCAATGCCTTTGAATACCGCGACAGGGGATGCGCCATCGATCGTGATGACCCCGCGGTTTCCGAAAAATGTGTCCGGTGTTGCTACTGCTGACATTTTCCCTCCTTAAATGATCTGTTTTACTTGCAGGCCAAGTGTCCAGAAGTGCATGACATAATCGCCATTACGCCAGTACCCGATTTCGAGCGTAGCGCTGGCAGTTTCCGCCCCGCATGGGATCCCCAGTGCAGACGTTGTCGTGATGGTAGCGTTTGTGCGGGTGAACAGGTCCAGCGCAGCCAGCCCCCAGTTTCGCACGGGGCGCAGGCCGGTTGCCAGATCCGGGTACTTGTAAAACGCTACGATGTGAACCGGGTAAGAGTGCTCCTCGCCATTGGCATAGATGCCGATCGTATCCCGCCCTTCAACGAACGGAATTACATAGGATGTGAGCGGCTCGATGTACGCGGGCTCCTCATCACGTTCTGTAACGGAGATAAGCCCCCCGAGCGCCTCTGCATTGTCATTGACACGGGAGATTATCGCGTCAACAATCGCATTGATCTGGTCACTGGATGACATGATCGGCGCTCCTGAACATCTGCATTACCGCTTCACACGCATTTGCAATCCCGGCCTCGATCCCATTCTCGATGAAGGGATTCGGGCGAATTCCGCGAGTGCATCTCCGGAAAATCATATCCCCGCCACCCCGGGGCTTCCACGCCATGACGTGAAGATGCCGGGGATTTTTCTTGCTCATCCCTTTCGCGCAAATCATCTGATGCCTTGGGCCATAGAGACCGGTCCCGGTGATGTGGAACGGAAGGTACGCGGTGTTGTTGGAGAACTCGATCTGTTTGGTGCCGATCCGGCGCTCGTGCCAGTGCTGGCGCATGTACCCGGTGTCGACCGGTGTGCCTTTGACAACTTCGGCCTGGATCTCGCCCATGAAAACGTCAAGGATCCGGCTTTGCAGCTCCTCGATGTTCGCGGTCCCGTCAACAACTTCCTGCAGTACCTTCCGGTCGTTCATTACAACACCTTGCCTAACCAGACTGCGAGAATGGAGATGGCAATCGGAACAAGTACAAGAATCGCTCCGTCACGCCCGATCCAACGGCTTTGCTGGTTTTTCACCGTTTGTACCGAGCCACAAAGGCCGCCTTGTCCGTCCTCCCCATACACAACCTTTTCGAGCTTTTTTTGAGACTCAATAAGGTTTTTCAGGTCGGATCTTACCTCTATTAGGATGTCATGGTCCGATTCTGCCAATTTTTACCTCCACGCGCTACCCATGCAGCGCATACGCTTGAAATTGTCAAGCTGGCTCCGGATATCGGGTGTCATCACATCTGATACCTGGACCTTGAACATGTCCGCGGATTCCTTCGTACCGATCGTCCGGGCGGCGCTTGCTTCCTGCAGGGCACGGTACTTGGCAAGGTAATTTGATACGATCTGCTGCGCAATCATCCGGATCGCATCAAGTTCTGCGGAAGCGGCTGCATACCCGGCAACGTATATGATTTGCACATTGTTACTGCCAAGCATCGGCACATTCTGGAAGAAATTAATGTATGTCATAGTACCGCGTTGAAGAACCGCATAATCGGCCGAGTTTGCCGCGATGCCGGCCGCCCGCTGAATCCGGGCCGTCCATGACGGGGCACTGGTTTCAGATGCGGTATTTTCCGATACTGATGTTACAGAAATCACGGGTTGTTCCCGCATGAGAAACATCCGATCCCGGGGAAGATATTCTCCGAGTTCGGCAGAGGCCCCCCGGCCATTATGGTACTCAGTGTACGTCGTCTGTTCGAATGAGGTGACCTTGCAGTACGAGTTGATCGCAGCGGTAATGGAATTGATGAGATCGGCACAGAAAAGAGTCCACTGTGCGGAGGTCATTTTCTGACCGCCGTACTTGAAGTCCTGATACCCCCAACCCCCGGCTGAGGATTCGATATCTCCCTGCACGAGGTACGCCATTTTATGGGCCGGCCGCTTTTGTTACCGCCACTTCGGGCGCGTTCATGATTCGGCGGACCAGCTCAACGTCATGTTCGGTATACCCACGGTGCGCTTCAAATGCGGCGCGTATCTTCTGGTACTCTGCCTCTTCGAGCAGCAACGGCGAGCCTTCCGGCCACGCTTTAATCTTTTGCGCGAGCCGGTCATTATCCAGAAGTTCGGCCATTCCAAGCCGCTGTTCCGGGAGAAAGAGGGCCCCACAAATGCTTTGCTTCACGATGTAC
>NZ_JBAYLY010000030.1:0-36764 GCF_041663825.1 Methanoregula sp. | reverse complement strand
TAATTTTAAAAACAGTGAGGACTATTCATGACGACCGTATATGATGTCCCGGCCGACCACCTCATCAGGAAGGTTGCCGAGGAGCTCAAGAAGCGGCAGGAGATCAAGCCGCCGGCATGGGCTGCCTTTGCCAAGACCGGGGTACATAAGGAGATGCCTCCCGAAGACCCCGACTGGTGGTTTATCCGGGCAGCAGCAGTGCTGAGACGCGTCTATGTCGACGGCCCCCTGGGTGTCGAACGGATGCGGAGTTTCTATGGTGGGAACAAGAACCGCGGCTCAAGACCGAATGCTTTCCGGAAGGGCAGCGGCTCGATTCTCCGTAAAGCCCTCCAGCAGCTTGAAGCTGCAGGGCTGATCATCCACGACAAGACCGGCCGCAGGGTTTCCCCTGCCGGTATGGCGTATCTTGACAGCGTGGCAAAAGACGTGCTTACCAACCCGCCGGCGCCAGTCCCGAAGAGGGTAAAGCCGGTTGCCGAAGAGCCAAAGAAGGCTGAATCCGGCAAGAAGGGCGGCAAGGCGCCAAAGGGCGAGAAGGCCGAAAAGTCCGACGATGCGAAGGGCGAGAAGAAGCCTGCCGCAAAGAAGGGCGAAGGCAAGAAGGCCGAAGGCAAGAAAGCTGACGGCAAGAAGCCCGAAGCATAAATCAGGTGAGATTCCATGGGAGACGACGAGTTAAGTGAGATCCGGAAAAGGAGGATGGCACAACTCCAGCAGCAGGCAGGCCAGCAGCAGGAGGAACTCGAACAACAGCAGCGTCTCAAACAGCAGATGCAGATGATAATGATGCAGGTTCTCGAGCCCGACGCCCGGGAACGCCTCAATACCATCAAACTGACCAAGCCGGAATTTGCCGGCGCCGTGGAACAACAGCTTGTGGCGCTCGCCCAGAGCGGACGTCTCAAGCAGAAGATCACCGATGCACAGTTTAAAGAAGTGCTCCGGCAGCTTGCGCCGGTAAAACGGGATTACTCGATCACCAGAAAGTGATGAAAGCAGGAGTGCTTTACAGCGGCGGGAAGGATAGTTCCCTTGCAGCGATCATGCTGGGTACGTATTACGTGGTTGAACTCAACACGTTTGTGTTCGACCCCGCCCGCTTAATCCCGACAATAGAAAATGCCGCGCAGGCGCTGGGGTTTCCTTTGAGAAAACGGGTTTTTCCCCAGGGTATGGCAGAAGAGATGGCAGACATGGTAATTTCATGCGGGTATCCAAACGACGCGATCAACCGCATCCACCAGACTGCCATCGAGACCCTTGCCGGTGAGTATAAGGTCGTCGGCGACGGAACCCGGTTTGACGACCGGGTTCCGATGCTCACCAGGGCGCAGGTGCAGAGCATCTGCGGCCGGACCGGGAGCACGTATGTGCGCCCGCTCCTCGGCTACATGAGATCCGAAGTCGACCGGCTGGCGGACCGGTTCCTCCTCGTAAACTACGGGGAGACCGGGACGATCCCAAACGGCGATTACGAATCCGAGATCAGGGCGGCGATCCGTGCCCGCGGAGTTGATCCCGCCGCCCTGTTCCCCGCACACCACGAACAGTCTCTTGTGGTGGGAAGAAAGATGAGCAATTAACATCTAGGTGAAGAACATGAGCAAGCTCAGCAAAGGAAGAAAGATCCGGCTGGCAAAGGCATGCGACCAGAACCGGCGCGTGCCCCAGTGGGTCATGATCAGGACGAAAAGGGCGGTTGTCTCGCACCCGAAGCGACGCAACTGGCGCAGAAGCACTCTTAAGGTGTGATCATGGCAGAACCGATGCAGGAACACATCTATATCATCCCGCTGCGGGATGCACGCAGGATGCCCCGGTGGAAGCGGGCGAACGGCGCGATCAAGGATATTCGCAAGTACCTCGCGAAGCACATGAAGACCGAGGATGTCAAGCTTGACAAGACCATCAACGAGAAGGTGTGGAGCCGGGGAAGCGGGAAGCCGCCATCCAAGATCCGGGTCCGCGCCATGAAACTGGAAGACGGGCAGGTCCAGGCAGAACTGGCCCCGGAATCGTAGGCGTATGGAACGGACAACATCATTTGCCGGGGACCCCAATGTCGGGGTTTTTGCCCGGGTTGCAGGCGATATCGCGGTGATCCCGCCCGAGGCGACCCCAGAGTTCAAGGACGCGCTGAAAGCGGCGCTTTCCGTGGAACTGGTTGAGACGACCATCCAGGGCAGTTCGATCATCGGGTCGCTTGTCGCAGGGAACAGCCGGGGCCTCGTGGTCTCGTGTCTGGCCACCGACGAAGAGCTTGCGGTCTTAAAAAAGCACCGGAAGGTCATGCTGCTCTCTGATACGATGAACGCGGCGGGGAACGTGATCATGGCAAACGATACGTTTGCCGTGGTGCACCCGGATCTTCCCGCAGATGTCGCAGCGGCAATCGGGGAGTTCTTGGGTGTTGCTGTGATCCACCTGACGCTCGGGGGCGTGCGGACGGTCGGTATGGCCGGAGCCGCCTCGAACAAAGGTGTGATTGTGCACCCGAATGCGACCGCGCAGCAGATTGCGCAGATCGAAGCGGTGGCAAAGGTGCCGGTCGGTACCGGCACGATCAATATGGGCAGCGGCCTTATCGGTACCGGCCTTCTCGTGAACGACACGGGCTATATTGCCGGCAACGCGACGAGCGGGTTCGAACTCGGCAGGGTCGAGGACGTATTTGGATTTCTGGAGTGAGTAATTATGGCAGAACAGAAGTATGAAGTAAAAGGAACCTTTCTGATGGGCGAAGACTGGGTGCCCTACACGAAAGTGATCGCGGCGCCAAACGAGAAGCAGGCTGAGGAACGCACGTTTGCGGTTTTTGGCAGCAAGCACAATTTAAAGAGACGCTACATCAAGATCTCCGGTGTCTCACCGGTTAAAGAGTAAATTCTTTTTCTTTTCCGGGAGCCCGGTGCAGGTCACCGGGGGAACCGGCTATTGTCGGGAACCTTTGGATTTGGTAACCCCCTACACTGATAATTACCTGTATCGTGTTAGGATCTCCTTATGTATCATCAGCAAATTCCCGACATGCAAGAAGCAGGATGAACGGGAGGATAAGGATCCAGTAATGCAGGTACTGGCGGATGAGCAAAGTCCCTGATAAAACGAGCGCAAAAAGAAAAATTGTCCATTCAAACGGCGATCGTAAACCCCGCCGGATAATGCTTGCGGCGGCAAACAGCACAATGGGAAGGACAATGAAAATGCTCGCAACCAGGTACAGAGCAAACGAAAACATGCTGCTGGCCCAGAAGCCGGGGATACCCTCAATGACCTGGCCGCTCGCATACGCCGGGGCAATGCCGAATGTCCAGTACAGTGCGCTCATCGTTGCGGCGTTACCGTACACTGCAAGAACAACTACAAATGACGACAGGCCGGTGACTATCGCGGGTAGGATAAGATGATGATAGCGCCGATCCCCGCTGGCCCACATCAGGTACAGCAATGGGATCAGCCCGAGGATGGCATACTGTTTGAATCCAAATGCAAGGCCAAGACAGATCCCCGCGTATACAAACCGGTTATTTCTTGCTGCGATAAACGACAGGAGGAGAAACAAGATGGCAAACTGCTCGCTGAAGAGGAAGTACCCCTGCACAAAAGCAGCGATCACGAGCCAGAGAAGCCCCGCTGTGTATCCCGAAATAAACCCGTAATCCTTTTTCCCGATATAATACACAAGCAGGGCGCAGAGGATGTTTATCAGCGTGATGACCGGAAGGTCCATTGCGCCGGGTGGTTGTACAATGTCCATGGCAGAAACAGCAAAAAAGAGCAGCGGCGGTTTTGGATCGATATAGCTGATGTACGGTGTGAAACCGTTGATGATGATCCGGGCCATCTCGTGGAACCGGTCTGCATCGACCCCGGCCCACGCCCCGGTATTTACCGCATGCATTGCGCATGCAATGACGATGGCAATAATGCCGTAGGTGAAGATTACTGCGCAAAATTTCAGGTAGGTAAGCCGGTTGATTGTCATAATATGCTGAACTTAACCAAAATTATCGATCGTTTTCATACTTTCATTACCTCTGCACATGTGGATAGCATCCGCTCGAAAGGGAACTCCCCAGTACCCAGAAAGAGCGGCTGTTACCAGGGCGGGGAGAGGTGTGGATGTGATACCATGATATCTCCCCGCTGGCGGGGCTGTTTTGATAACATCCCCGGTTGTTGGTTTCCGGTCAGTACATAAACGATTTCTCGTTCAAAGCTTGACATGTAGGGATTAACCGAGCGCAGCGCCCAACGCCAAACAGGTGGAAGAGCGGACGTTTGCGGTTATCGGCAGCAAGCACAAGCTTGCCCGCCGCTACATCAAGATCTCCGGTGTCTCACCGGTTAAAGAGTAAATTCTTTTTCTTTTCCGGGAGCCCGGTGGAAGTGCACCGGGGGAACCATGAAGTTTTGGCATGTTTGGTGTTCTCATACGAAGGAATGTTTACCTATCCCAAATATTGAACAAGGACAGATATTTTCAATTTGCAAAAAAGATCCGCATTATTCACTACCACTCCTCCGTTGCATTTCTACCGATTCAAAGATCCCCCTCATTTTATCCCGGTTCTCCCAGGAACATGGCTCTGTCAGATTGATCCCTGCCACTTGGGCATCTTCCTGAATAGTGCGATAATACTCATTGCATGTCTCCCATTCTGCGATTTTCTTGGCAGTTGCCTGTGAAGTGGAATTAACCGATACCGCACAGCTTCCCTGATCCCGCAAGATTCCATTATCAAGGTACATTGTTCGTGTTTCGTTCGATTGAGGGGGGACAAGGTCCAATTTAATAATCTGGCCCCAGCAGGATGAAGCAAGGAATTTTACCGATACAATATCGGATCCCGAGGCATTCGTGTTATAGAACTCTTGTGCTCTCTGTAACATAATTCGATCTGATGTATCATCTGACATACCAAGCTCTGCTCGCGTGCAGCAATAGCCCATGAGTTTACTCGCAGGAACGAACTGGAGTGTGTTTTTAAAACCACGGACACCTGCATAAAATTTGTAGTACTTGGGGTTTTCTCCGGAATCGTCATAGACAATAATCGGGTCGGGATAGAGAGTAACCCCTGTGAAGTTTGTCCCGGCAAGACCTCGTGACGTAGTATACATGAGCCGGGCAAGTTCAACCTCCGCATACATTCTGGCAACGTTAAGCGGGACGCGATACTGCATATCTTGTTCTGACACATTTTCCAGTAATGCGAGTTGTTCTTCTTGATCTTCAAAGAACACTTCCGATACATTGGTATGGATGGTCCTTTCTGTATCGGAAATATTTTCTTTTACCTGTTGAAAGGGAAGTGTTTTTGCCGGGAATATGTTTGTCATCACAAAAAATCCTATTAAGAGACTTAACAGAATAACTGCTGAAATGAGAACTGTTTTTTTCGTTTCCCGTGGCATCATGGTCACCAAAAAATGAAGTTAGATTAATTGTCAGGATTTCCCAATATACACATTGTAGTTCGAGGATGTGAATACCTCATAGGTTAACTGGCCCTGTGAAGCGATTCTCGTATCAGAGAAATACACTGTCGGCTGGGACCCTGTTGTGTCATATCCATAACAGGCTCTTGCGTGACCTGCCGGTACAGTCCCAAAAGGCGTTGAGATATCGACCTGTGTCCCGATTTTCAGGGGATCGCCATTGTTGATTTGCCCTTGAATGTATGTCAGAGTTGGTGCATAGGGCTCATAGAGAAATGCGCTCATACCGAGACCATTAGATGACCAGGGATCCTGATAATAATATTGTTCAACCCATGGATTGGGTGGAGCTGAGGTTCCCTGCGCACCCATCTTTGTTGCAATCTCCTGAAGTGTCCTTGTTCGGGGCAGGGTCTGACCATTGTCCATCTGTCTTCCGATAAGATAATAGTAGGTTGTTATCGTCTGGGCTGTACCCACTTTGCACCAGTCGTATCCATATCCTTGAAAAGTCGTCGGGAAGACTCCATTTCGCAGTAAAATGCGTTGTCCTGTTGTACGTTTTCCTGTCATAAGTGCCGAAGCAACCAACTCGTTCTTTTTTTCTGAGTTTTCAATAGTGTTTTCTTTTTTTTCTGAAGATATTGAATACTGTACATTTATCGAATCAATTTTTTTATTGATCGCGTTAATACGATCATTCTCCTTTTTCCATGATTCGATGTTTGTGATCTTCTCTTTCGGAGATATTGAACCATATTGAGATCGGGAATTATTGGCATATGTTGACTCGGAATTAACTTTTGTCGTGTCTGAAGATTCGAGAATTCGGTAGTTCGGATAGTTGTTTGGATCTACCACAAAAGTAACGGTATTATTGGTTTTTTCATTTATTGCTTCGATTGCCAATCCCGTTGATGGATAGTCATAGAGTACTAGTTTTTCAGATGCAATTTTTGAATTATTAAACGATGTAGAAATAATTTCTTCGGCACGTGATTGCATATCTGGAATATTCAGATCCTCTGAAGTTGTTGTACTTACTGATTGAACAGGGGATCCAAGTACTTTGCTTGCTGCAATGTTGATCTCACCAATTATTTTTCCATTGGACTGAACCCGGAATTTATAGAACAGCATCTTCCCGTTTGTATCATATACGATGAATGGATTCTGATTCAGGGTTGATCCGCTCCAGTTTACTCCGTCTCCGAATTTTTTCAGGTGCACTACCTCTTCCAGTTCCTCGATTGCTTGGTTGCGTGCAACTGCAAGGGGTACATAATTTTTCTCAATGATATCCTGACTTGCTGTTCCAAGTGCGACATTTGCATCAATGGTTTTTTCAGGTTGTGTGATTGAATTTATCTGACTGGTTAGTAAAGGATTTTTTATTTGTGATGTTGCATTCACCATCGGTACCATAACCATCGCCGCCAGCAGGAATGCCAGCAGCAGGACTCCTAATTTCATCGTTTTCATACTTTCATTACCTCTGCACATGTGGATAGCATCCGCTCGAAAGGAAACTCCCCAGTATCCAGAAAGAACGGCTGTTACCAGGGCGGGGAGAGGTGTGGATGTGATACCATGATGTCTCCCCGCTGGCGGGGGTGTTTTGATAACATCCCCGATTGTTGATTTTTGGTCAGCACATAAACAATTTCTCACTCAAAGCTTGACGTTTTTAAAAATGCGTAAAGCGTTGAACGACAAAAGGCAATAACCGACATTTCGGACACTTCCGCGTGATACCATGAAGGTACACGGGATAGTGTTTTTGATCGTGATCGGTGCACTGTTGTTTGCACCGGCAGTATCGGCAAAGATTGTTGAAACAAAAGACGGATATGTGGTTACTACCGTTGATACCGCATCCCGTCTGCCCTCTGTGATTCCAATGAGTTCTGCCTCGATTTCACAGGGACAGACACAGAGATATTCTTCGTATATTTCTGGTGGGAAATCCGCTTTTACCGTTGACCTCAATTGGGGAGTACCCTCGAATTCTCTTTCCCTGACCCTCAATGCACCGGACACCGCGCTGGGGCCGTACTACGATGCAGCTGACGGGAGGACAGATGGCCGGGTTAACCTGCGGATTTCAAATTCCGGGGGTCTTACCTCCGGGACCTGGTGGTCGCACGTCTATGGGTACCAGGTAACCGGTTCACAGGCGTATACATACACGGGAACGGTGAGTTAACCAAAAACAGGAGATTTCATGTTATTGTAATGCAATCTCTTGGTATGGTGAAGTGCAGAGGTCTGAAACCTGCTCTTTTCCTTATCCTTTATTTTTGTATTTTTCTCGTTCCCGTAGTCTCAGCGGAGATGGGGGGATATACCGTTGAACCGGCACCTCAGGGAGTCGATGCAGGAACCCCTGTGGACATGGTACCGGTTCCTTTCGGACAGCTTCCGCCCCGGGAAATGGCTACGGATATTGCCCTTACCATATCGCCGCTGCTGCTTTTTCCCGTTGAGTTATTTTTTCTCCTCAAGGTTTTTGCGTTTCTCGGGTACAGGAAAATATTCCGGGGCAATGTCCTGGCGCATAGCGACAGTAATTCCGTATACCTGTGCATCAGGGAGAATCCCGGCATCTATTTTATGGAGATATCCCACAAGACTCATATAAAGCCGGGAACACTCCGCTATCACCTGGGTATCCTGGAAATTATGGGTAAAATATCCCTGTTGCAGACTCAGGGTCACAGCCGGTATTTTGAGAATTCGGGGAAATTTCCCGTTCTGGAGCAGAAAATTATCCGGTATCTCCGGAACGAGACCGAGCGCTCCATATTTACCTGCCTCCTTACGAATCCCGAAACAACAAGGAAGGATCTTGAAAACCGTCTGGGGATATCGGGGGCGGCAGTATCGTGGCATATGAACCGTTTGCGTGAAGAGGGAGTTCTGACTATAAATAAAACCGGGCGGAATGCACGGTATGAACTATCTCCGGAAGTTCGCCGATATCTTGAAAAATATTGTCTGAATTCTCCTGAAGCGATCGCGGCCTGATCCTTACGCGCTCTTAAATTTCGGTCCCCCCTCACCCAAACGCCAGGTACAGGAAGTACACCCCGATTGCGATGATGGCGATCCCGATCACCCGGTCGGCAAGCTCGCCGCTGACGTTCGCCTTTTCCTTGATCTTCTTCCCGACCGCCCCACCGGCCGAGCTGATGACGATGAGCGGGATGCTCATCCCTATCGCGTAGACAAGGATGGTGAAGACTCCCTGCACCGCGGTCTGGGAGAGGGCGATGTAGGTGAGGACAACGATGAGCATGGGCGCTCCCCGCCCGATGGTGATCGCCCCGAACGAGAGGCCGAGGAGGAATGCACCGGTGACGGTGTAGGAGACCGGGGCTCGCAGGCGCGAGAAGATGCTTTTTATGGGCGGTTTGTAGATGTGGAGGAGCTGGAGGCCCATGAGGATGAGGAGGATACCGCCGAGAGACCATGCAATGGTGCTGTTCAAAAAGAGGAGGTATTTTCCGAGGAATCCTGCAACCACGCCAAGAGGCAGGAGGACAAGGATAGTACCGGCACAGAACGCGAGGGTGAGTTTGAGGATATTTGAGATGGAGAGCTGCGTGTTTCCGCTGGTAAGATACCCGATAAGTCCGAGGCAGAGGACGCTGTTGCAGGGACAGATCCCGGCAATCAGGCCGAAAATGAAGATCCCAAGAAGGGATGGGTCGAAAACGGCCATTTATGGATAGTTATTGCTGGTGGGGCAAAAAGATTTGGACCCGGGATGGGACCCCGATCCGGTGGTCGCGATCTGTTACGCGGTTTCGCGTGTTCACACCATTCCCAGGGGTCCGGATTCCCGCGTACGACCGGATGGGGGAGGGGGTACCCCCCTGTTGGGCCGGCACAAGGGGGGGAGGGTGCCCCCCACATTGAATGAAAGAAGGGGAGGGGGGTGGGGGTACCCCTCTCCTCCCCAATTGCGATCCGGGCATGTTTACTTGCAAGTGGTTTTGTGGCATTTCGCATGGAATTACGACGGAATTACAAATATGATGAGATTACCATTTTTGGTAAGGGGTGTTGTTTCGGGCCGGATGGGGGAGGGGGTACCCCCCTGTTGGGCCGGCACAAGGGGGGGAGGGTGATCCCCACTTTGAATAAAAGAGGGGGAGGGGGCAGGGGATCACCCCCCTCCCCACCTTTTGCGATCCGGGGCCGGTTTTGTGAAGGTGTCTGGGTGGGATTTCGTGTGGTGTCACAACAGGTTTGGCAGGGTACCATCAGGGCCCGGACTTTTTCTGCCCCTTCATAAATTACAATACCCTAAACCGCCAATCTTTCACTATCAGGAGACAACCGGCCATGGATCCGATCAGTAAGGTCAATCTCGAACGCATCACGAACGGCATTTACGCGTTCACGATGACCCTTATGATCAGGAACGTCCAGACACCAATCCCGGGGACGATCACAAACGACATCTCCCTTGAAACATACATCGGGACGACCACCTTGTCGGTCGTCGATTTTATCGGCGCGTTTATTATCCTCGGTATGTTCTGGCTCTTTTATTTCCAGATATTCCACCGGATGAAGACGGTCGATTCCACGTTCATCTACCTCCATTTCCTCTCCCTGATGTTTGTCGTCTTCATGCCCTTCACCCAGAGTTTTGCAACACAAAGTGAAACGGTTTCTTCAGCCAATCTTCCGTTCCAGATCAACTACCTCATCCTCTCGATCCTGCTTTTGTGGGCGTGGCACCATGCACGATCACACCCGGCCCTGCTCGAACCGGAACTCACCGGGAAAGAGGCATCATTCCTCGCAAAAAAGTTCCTCGTCCCCCTTGGTGTGGCAATCCTCGGAATTATCCTGCTCATCGCGGGCGCCGGGTACATCGATCTTTTCTACCTGCTCCCGTTCGTTATCCTCTGGCTCTTTTTCCGCAACCCTCCGCAGGAAGCCTAGCGGGAGAAGGCCGTGTCCGGCGTCATTTTTCCCGCACGGCCAATCCTCGTTCGGAAAATGCGTAATCTCAGCGGCTATCCCCGGTGCCCGGAGGAACCAGCTGATAAGCGGTATTGAAGCATTCCGGCCGGCAGCGTGTGTCCCTAAAACAATCTGGAGCGGGAAAATCCGGCCAGGGAGACCGCACAGGAGGCCGGAGGAACACCCCACAATGATGTATTTATGCTCCCTGGGGACAAACATATCAGAAAGAGCCAGTTACCCGCACTAGTAAAGGGGAGGCAGAAATCTTGGCAGCATCACAACCCATGGACCAGCGTGAATTTGAAACACTCCAGTACTACCTCAAGGAATACGGACAGCAGGCAGAGGTCTTTGCCGGCCAGCTTGAACTTATGGAGAACGGGCGCATGGAAGCACTCGCCGCGATCGAGGCGCTTGAAGCGCTTGTGGCGACAGATGATGGCACTGTGCTCCTCCAGATCGGCGGCGGGGCAAGCCTCCGGGCGAAGATCCTCGAACCCGAAAAAGTGCTCCTCAATATCGGTTCCGACGTGATCGTGGAAAAGACAAACCCGGATGCAGTCGGGTATCTCAAAGACCGGATTACCGAAATGGAAGCCTCGCAGAAGAAAGTCACCGAGGCACTGGAGAAACTCCAAAGCCAGATGAACGAGATCGCAAAAAGGCTCGAGCAGGGCTATTCTCAGGCATCAGCGGCAGAAAGCCATGCCGGCCATGCTCACAACCATTCGCATGACGACGAAGAGAATGACGAAGAATAACCGGGGAACTCTCATACATGTTTTCGGGTCTTAAGGAACGTCTGCAGGCCGTACGGAACCGGCTCGGCGGCAGCATCGGGGCTGTAGCGGAAGCTGCTCCTCCGGCGCCCGCCGAACAGGCCGCCCCGTCCACACCTGCAACCCCGCAAAAGAGCCCAACGCTTGCCGACAAGGTCAAGATCCTCATCATCGACCGCGAACTGGTCGTCTCGGCAAAGGATATTGCCGAGGCACTTGACGAACTCGAGATGACGCTTCTCGAAAGCGACGTTGCCCTGCCGGTCACCGACGCGATCATTGCCAATGTCCGGACCAGTCTTGTCGGGAAACACCGTAAGATCGGGGAGTCTGTCGATGCCCTTGTTGTCGGGGCCCTCAAATCAGCCCTGTTAAATGTCCTTGGGAAGGGCTTTGACCTTCCCGCTTATATCCGGGCTCACGAGCGGCCGGTCAAAATCCTCTTTACCGGGGTAAACGGGACCGGCAAGACCACGACCGTCGCAAAGATTGGCGCGTATCTCAAGAAGCAGGGATTCTCAGTCGTGATCGGGGCCGGCGACACCTTCCGGGCCGGGGCCATCGAACAGATCGGGGTGCACGCCGAACGGCTTGGTATCAAGATCATCGAGCACCAGACCGGCGCTGATCCCTCTGCGGTGCTCTTTGACACCGTGCAGTATGCCGTCTCCCACAAGACCGACGTTGTGCTTGCGGATACCGCCGGTCGGTTCCACACGAAGGCGAACCTCATGAGCCAGCTCGACAAGATCCGGCGCGTGATGAAACCTGACCTCATCGTCTACGTGGACGAAGCAGTTGCCGGTAACGATGCAGTCGTACGGGCAGCGGAGTTTGACAGGACAGTCGGGGCTGATGCGATCGTGCTCACCAAGGTCGACATGGACTCCCGGGGCGGGGCGGCGATTTCGATCGCCCACACCATTGGAAAACCGTTGCTCTTTTTGGGTACCGGGCAGGAATATGAGGATATCGTACCCTTCGATCCCGATGCGGTTGTCGAGGAACTTCTTGGGTGTGGTGCCTGATGATGGATACTCTCTCCTCCTCGCTTAAGGACGCCCTCAAAAAGCTCGCCGGCAAAGCCGTTGTCGACCGGGCTGCTGTTGACGAACTGGTTAAAAATCTCCAGCGGGCGCTTCTCTCGGCAGATGTCAATGTCAAGCTCGTCATGGAACTCTCGAAGGCGATCCGTACACGATCGCTTGATGAGGAACTGCCGAAGAACACCAATGTCCGCGAGCACGTTCTCCGCATTGTCTATCAGGAGCTCGTCCGGCTCGTCTATGCCACGGCAGACGTAAAACTTGAGCCACAGGTTATCCTGATGGCAGGGCTCCAGGGGAGCGGCAAAACCACGACAACGGCAAAGATCGCCCGCTATTTCCAGAAAAAAGGCATGAAAGTGGGGGTAATCTGTGCGGACACCTTCCGACCCGGCGCCTACGATCAGCTCTCGACTCTCTGTGCGAAGATTAACGTCCCCTGTTTTGGCGACCCGAAGGCTACCGATGCAAGGAAACTCGTTCGGGAAGGGCTGGTCGCAATAAAAGATCTCGAAGTAATCATAGTCGATACGCAGGGGCGCCACGCACTGGAGCCGGACCTTATCCAGGAGATTATCGACCTCAACGTGATCACGAAGGCCAACCACCGCTGGCTCGTGATCGACGCCGCACTTGGCCAGCAGGCAAGCGAGCAGGCGCGCCGGTTCCACGAAGCGATCGGGATCGATGGCGTGATCATCACCAAGATGGACGGCACCGCAAAAGGCGGCGGTGCACTCTCTGCCGTTGCCGAGACCAAAAGCGGGATCGTCTTTATCGGGGCGGGAGAGACTATCGAGAACCTCGATCGTTTCGATGCCAACGGCTTTATCTCCCAGCTCCTTGGGATGGGTGATATCCAAGCCCTTGCAGAGAAAGTCCAGGAAGCCCAGATGGCAAGCGAAGTTGACATGGAAGCGATGATGAAGGGTCACTTCACCCTCCGCGACATGTACAAGCAGCTCGAAGCCTTGAACAAGATGGGCCCCTTAAAGCAGATCATGAACATGCTCCCTATAGGGAACATGCAGCTCCCCGAGGGAGTCTATGATGTCACAAGCACCAAGATGGTTCGGTACCGGATCCTCATGGACTCGATGACGCCAAAAGAGCTTGACGATCCCGGACTTATCAACAGCTCCCGGATGCAGCGGATCGCCCGGGGCGCCGGGGGCACTCCTGAAGAAGTGCGGGAACTCTTAAAATACTACAAGATGATGCACAAGACCCTTAAAGGTCTCAAGGGCATGGGAAGCGGCGGGAAGTTTAACATGCAGCGCTTGATGAAGCGCTTCTCGGGAATGCAGTAACATGGCCTCGTTTGCTATTGTCGGGCACCTTGCCCGTACTGACGGGGACTTTTCGTTAAACGATCTTCCCGGGGCAGGGCGCATGGATGTGCTCTGCCGGTGCGTGAACGCGTCGCTCTTCCTCTCGCACGACCTGCGCCGGGACGTGGAATGTTATCTTGTCCTCCTTGGCGGGCCAAAAGCAGCCAAGACCCTGCTTTTCAAGGGAAACGAGATCCGGTCGCTTTCGCCCGATGAACGGAGCGCCGGGGCGCTTATCAAAAAAGGGCTTGGTATTCCCTGCGGAAGCGAGTTTCGCGAAGCCGCGCCGGGCGTGTTTGTACGAAACGGCGGGCTTGAACGTCTTATGACGGAGCACCCGTTTGCCGTGATGGACGAGAAGGGCACCGATATCCGCACGGTGCCGGTAATGCCATCTGCATTCCTGCTCTCCGATCACCAGAACTTTTCGGATGCCGAAGAGACCCTCGTAAAGGAAGCACCCCGGTATTCGGTGGGGCCGGTCTGCCTGCATGCAGACCATACGATTACGGTCATCTCAAACGAGATCGACCGGAGGAACAACGGATGGAAATAAACGAACAGGTCGAAAAGATCCTCGCATACGGGGACTGCTGCGATCACTGCCTGGGACGGTTCTTTGGCAAGCGCTCGCATGGGCTTTCGGACGATGAACGCGGTCGGGGCCTCCGTATTGCACGGGCCCTGGCCTTAAACCAGCCGTACGAGCGTTTCTCGGGCACCTGCTGGATCTGCGGGAACTTCTTTGATTCTGTCCCGGAATGGGCAGGAAAAGTGGTCAGTGCGATGGAAGGGCACGAGTACGCCACCTTCCTTGTCGGCTGCCGGGTTCCCCCGCTTATCGCGGAGAACGAGGAGATGGTCTGGAGCGATCTCTCCCTTGGCGAACCCGAGCCGTTCAAATCCGAGGTGAACCGTGAGGTGGGAAAAGCGGTATCAGCCATTACGGGAAAGGTCGTGAACTTTAAACAGCCCGATATCACCGCCCTGATTGACCCGGCATCCGGTACGGTGGATATCCGGATTAACTCCCTGTTCTTTTACGGGAGATACCAGAAATTTGAGCGCGGTATCCCGCAAACCCACTGGAACTGCCGGGCCTGCAAGGGGGCCGGCTGCGAGAAGTGCAACTATACCGGCAAGCAGTACCTGGACTCGGTGGAGGAGCTGATTGGCCGGCCGGTCATTGAACTCTTTGATGCCGAGGATGCGGTGCTGCACGGGGCCGGCAGGGAGGATATCGACGCCCGCTGCGTGGGCACCGGGAGGCCGTTTATCCTTGAAGTTGTCGCTCCCCGGAAGCGCACGCAGGATCTTGCCACCGTTGAAGCGGAGATCAACCGGACCGCAGACGGACGGGTTTCGGTTGCCCTTACGCACTGGAGCGACCGTGCGGATGTGGAAACTCTTAAATCAAGTAAAGCGCATAAAAAATACAGGATCCTGGTTGAGGTTGAAGGGCAAGTATCTGCGGGAGAACTCGCAAATGCCCTGAAAACCTTAAAGGGCGTCACAATACAGCAGCGCACGCCCGTACGGGTCGCCCACCGGAGAGCTGATAAGATCCGGGAGCGTAAAGTCCTGGATGTTGAGTATGTGGGGGAGCAGGACGGAAAGTTCGTCCTTGAAGTCCTGGGCGAAGCCGGCCTCTACATTAAGGAACTCATATCCGGTGATCAGGGTAGGACCATCCCGAGTCTTGCCGAGATCCTGCAACGATCGGCGCACGTCACCAGTCTTGATGTCGTGCAAGTAGAAGGACCAAAGGAGGGAGATTAACAATGGCACACCATAATGGACCCAGAAAGAAAACACGGTATAAATTCAAGAAAGATTTAAGACAGCGCGGTCTGCCGCCGGTCACCTCCGTCATCCAGAAGTTTGAGGTCGGCGACAAGGTTCACATCGTTGTGAACTCAAGCATCCAGAAAGGCATGCCGCACCGCCGTTTCCACGGGCTTACGGGCACCGTGATCGGTAAACGCGGCCGTGCATGGATGCTTTCCATTCGTGATGGCAATGCGGAAAAGACGGTCATTTCACGACCGCAACATCTAAAAGCACAAAAGTAAACTCATTTGTCAGGTGATTGGCATGAAAGTGAAGGGTATTCTTAGCGAAGAAAAGGTTACGCTCCCTGAACTCCGCGCGGTTCTTTTGGGCGTGGAATCAGAGAGGATCGCTGCCGAGAAGGAGATGTCCTATGAGTTCAGGCGGTGTATGGAACATGCCAATCAGCTTGCAAAGACCACACCCGAGAAATCGAAAGAACTCGTGGATAAACTTCTCAAGCTCGAGAAGATGAAGCCGGAGATTGCCTACCGCATCGCAAATATTATGCCGAAGAGCCGGGACGAAGTGCGGGCAATCTTTGCAAAAGAGCGGTATACGCTCGATCCGGCAGAGATCGATTCTATTATCGACTTAGTTATGGCGCACTTCTGAGGTGCTCATCATGAAAGTCGAGAAAAAAGAGGTCAACGCGATCGTACTGGATGTGCTCATGAAAGGGCATGTTGACGATCCGCGCCCCCAGTTTAAGCGTGAACCTGTTGTCCAGGCGATGGGCTTAGAGCAGTTCAAGTTACTCGAACTGATCCCCAAATCCGGTATCGTCATCAACCTCCATGACAAGGTTTACATCGGCGATTCCGAGCGGGACAAGATCGAGCGCGTGAAGCGCCGGATCAGTTACGACGAGCTGACCCCGACAGCAAAAGGTGAACTGCCCTTTATGATCGAGCAGGTCGTGACCGAGCGTCAGCAGGATTTTGTAACGTTCTTTAACAAGGCGATCTCGATCACCCCGAAGCTCCACATGCTGCACCTGCTGCCCGGTATCGGGAAGAAACTGATGTGGGAAGTGCTTGAGTCGCGGAACAAGAAGCCGTTTGAGAGTTTCGCTGATATCTCCACCCGGATCAAGTCGATCCCCCACCCGGAGAAGATGATCCAGGCCCGGATCATGGAAGAACTGCAGGACAAGGACGTCAAGTATCATCTCTTCACAACGAAATGAAAGCCCATCACGACCAGCATTTTCTTATCGACAAGAACGCGATAAAACGGATCGCGGATCTTGAAGACGTGAAGGGAAAGACTGTTCTTGAGGTCGGGCCGGGGAACGGGGCGCTGACCCGGGCCCTGCTCGACCGCGGTGCCATTGTCCATGCCGTGGAACTTGACGGTCTGCTCTGCGAAGAACTTGCGGCACAGTTCTCTTTAGAGATCCAGAACGGGACCCTTACGGTGACTCACGGGGATGCGACCCGATGCGATCTTCCACCTTTCGAGATGGTGGTCTCCAATCTCCCGTACTCGGTTTCATCGAAGATTACCTTCCGGCTCCTCGATATCGGATTTTCGGTAGCGGTGCTGATGTTCCAGCAGGAGTTTGCCGAACGTATGATCGCCCCGGCAGGCACAAAGGACTGTGGCCGGCTTTCGATCATGGTGCAGACCTATGCGGCAGTGCAGCGGTGCTTCACCCTCCCGCCTACCTGTTTCTCGCCAAAGCCGCAGGTAAACTCGATGGTCGTGAAGATCTTCCCCCGCCCTCCGATCTTCGGTGTCAACGACAAGAAAAGGTATGCGGATGTCGTGCGGGCGCTCTTTACCCACCGGCGAAAGACGGTGAGAAACGGCCTCCGCGGATCTTCGGGGATGCTCGACCACGAATGGGCAATGCGTGTTATTGATGCCCTGCCGGGCGAGATTCTCCAGAGCCGGCCGGAAGAGCTGTACCTGGAAGATTTCTCGACGATTGCGAATTTTGAGTAATCGTTCTTCTCCCCGTTTTTCCTGTTTTTGTTTTACCGTTCGTAACCCGGTGCTCTCTTTCCGTCACTTTTAGGCCGAGCGCCCTTTGCGGCAGGTTTCATTTCCTTTCGATATCTTCTTTTCTCGGATATACCTGGTCAGGGTGACGGAATCTCAGGAAAATCCCCGTTTTCCTCGTATAAATCCCCGGTGAGTTTATGACAGCCCGGGGTAGAGTAAAAACTGCCACGACGGCTGCCCCTGCGTTTGGGCGATCCCTTTTCATCCCTCCCGTTCCACTCTGTTTTGTCATGCCCTACGATCCTGCGCAGGTCTACCAGCCCGAGGCCGATACGTTCCTGCTCCTCCTGGCAGCAAAAGCAGAAGTAAAGCCCGGCGACCGGGTGCTCGAAGTCGGGACCGGCTCCGGGCGTATCGCGGCAGCGCTCGTGCAGGACTGCGATGTCGTGGCAACCGATATCAACCCCCACGCGGTCTTCTGTGCACGGGAAAAAGGGCTGGACGTGGTGCGAAGCGATCTCTGCTCCGGCCTCCGTGGTACGTTCGACCTCGTTATCTTCAATCCCCCGTATCTCCCGACACAGCCGGAGGAGCGGATCAATGACTGGCTGGAATATGCGCTGGACGGCGGCGTCACCGGGCGGGTGGTAATCGGGCGGTTTGCCGATGCAGTCAGCGGGGTGCTTGCCCCAAAAGGGCGGATCCTGCTCCTTGTATCCTCACTGACCGGGCTTTCCGAGGTTCAAGCGTTGTTTACCGGTCACGGTTTTACTGCCGAGGTGGCCCGGCAGCAGACCGTGGAGGACGAGGAGCTCTACGTGCTCCGGATCGCCCCAAAACAGGATTAACTTTTCAGCCAGAGGATAAGCACGATAAGATTGGTGACAAGAATAAGACCGATGAGCGATATGCCCGTAAAGAACCCGTTGCAGTCCTTAAGAAGGAATGCCGCCCAGAGCAGCCCGGTGCAGGATATCAGGTAGAAAAAGATCAACTGGCGGAGATTCTTCATAAATTCCTCCCATACGATGGGACGGGTTTTGTTGTAACCGTTTTCATTTTGTATTCGATCCCGCATTCATGCCGGTTTCTGCGCTGTGGAGTGTCCGGCTCCTCCCCCCGGGTGTCCGGTCCCTGCAAGCGTTAAAAATTATTTAAAGAATAACCGGCAATATCTGGAGCAGTTTTTCATCAATCCGTTTCCCGTTTTACCCATTTGCCAGCAGGTAATCCCATGGATATAACCACCAACGACGATATCAGGCACCGTTTGCACCGCTACGACAGGGCCGTGCAGGAGACCCGCGATCACACCTTTGAACGCAGCAGTTTCGGGCGGTACCGGGCCGGAGCACCGTATTTTGAACAGTATCCCCTGCGGGAAGCTCTTACCCATTTCAAGGGAGATGTTGCACTCACGGGAACGCTCGCCGAGTACAAACGCATCACCCGCGAACTGGAAGCCGTGGAACGCGCGGGTGGCCGGGCCTGCCGGGAAGAACTCTTCCGCGATCTCTGTGCATATACGGAAGCGTACCGGACGATGCTCTGCTACCACGAGATGGGCATGGATTGTCCCGAAGAGTTCACCGATCTCCGGATCAGGGATATGATCGGTATCCTTCTCCTGGAACTCAAAAAGGATTTTTCCCTGGCCGGTATCGAACAGGAGGTTTCCCTCCTTGATGAGGCGCGCCGGAACATCTGCGAGGCTGAACGTGCGGTGCAGCCGGCGCAGGCACGGTCAGAAAGATCGACCGGGACATCAGATCCCTCATGGCAGCAGTACCCCTTTTCCCGCCAGCAGAAAGAACGGGCCGGGTTCCGGTAACTTTTTTTTAAACCCCAGAAATATCACACGATCAGTCTGCGTCGCATCAGGTTGATCGAGATCACGCAGAAGATCACGGTAGCGGCAAGTATCCAGATAAGGTTTAGGGCGAGCAGGGAGCCTGCCGAGGGGAGTGTTGCCATCCGCATGAGTGCGACAAGGTGGGTGAGCGGGAAGATGGCAAGGGCGACGTACTGGATGACCAGAGGGAGGACGGAGAGGGGAAAGAAGGTGCCCGAGAAGAGCATCATGGGCGTGATGAACAGGAACGAGGGGTAGTTGAGCGTGTCGATGCTCGGTGTGATTGAGGTAATACACATCGCGAGGCCGGCAAACATGAGCCCGGCGAGAAACGCGAGGGGAATGGCAAGGAGCGAGAAGGGCAGCGAGATGACCCCGAATGCGACAAGCACCGGAAGCATGATCGTGACCGAGATCACGCTCCGGGTCGCGCCCCAGAGAAGTTCTCCTGCGATCACATCCTCGATGGAGAGCGGGGTCGCGATGATCGCATCGAAACTCTTCTGGTAATACATCCGCACGTAGGAACCGTACGTGCACTCGAAGAACGCGGAGTTCATGACCGTTATGGCAAGGATTGCCGGCGCAATGTAGGTGATGTACGGCACGCCGTCAATTGCACCTACGTAGGTCCCGATCCCAAGGCCGATGGCCGTGAGGTAGAGGAGGGCCTCGATAAACGGCGGGAAGAAGTTCACTTTCCAGGTCTTCAGGAAGACATCGAGGTTGCGCCGCCAGACCTTTATTGCACGCCTGCTGACCCGGGGAAGGGAAAAGATGGATGTCATTCTCTCAGGTTCCTCCCGGTCAGTTTCAGGAAAACATCTTCCAGTGTCGCTGGCCGGGTGCTCACCCTGCTTGTTTTGCACCGGTCGAGCAAAGTCTTTGCCAGTTCCCGGGATGCACCTGTCGCCACCTGGACCTGGTCGCCAATGGTTTCGTAGGGTATGCCCATCTCCGTAAGGCAGGCGATCACGTCAGGAGTGTTGTCCATCTCCACGATCTCGCTTCCCACCTGGTCCCGGACAAGATCGGCGGGTTTTCCCTCGACAAGGAACGTACCGTTGTCCATGATCACGAGCCGGTCGCAGAGCCGTGCCGCTTCGTCGAGATAATGGGTGGTGAGCACGATGGTGTTCCCTTGTGCCTGGAGGAGCCGGAGGCGCTCCCAGATCAGGTGGCGTGCCTGCGGGTCGAGGCCTATGGTCGGTTCGTCCAGGATAAGAAGATCCGGGTTGTTGATGAGCGCCCGGGCAAGGATGAGCCGCCGCTTCATGCCCCCCGAGAGCTTGTCTATGGACACATCGCGCTTCTCGGTGAGTGCCACAAACGCGAGCAGGTTCTCTGTTCTTTTTTCAGCCTCGGCTGCGGGGATGTCGAAGTACCGGGCATAGGTGAGCAGGTTTCCCGCACACGTGAAGTCCGGGTCGAGGTTACTCTCCTGCGGGACGACACCGATCCGTTGCTTGATCTCGGCCGGGTTCTTGTCGGGATCCATGCCGAACACTTTAAGCGTTCCCGAGGTGCGGGGCGAGACGCATGCGATCATCCGCATGGTGGTGGTCTTCCCGGCACCGTTTGGCCCGAGGAACCCGAAGATCTCGCCTTTTTTCACCGAGAACCGGACGTGGCTGACGGCAGCCGTGCCGCCGTAGGTTTTTGTCAGTTCGTCAGCTTCGATGATACCGGGCACCGGCTCTCCTCCGTATCCCTCAGTAGAGCATGCAGCTATAAAATTCCCCTGATAGGACAAACGGGTGGCCGGGCCGGTGCATAACAGGTGCAAAAAAAGATCAGACCGGGGATACCGTCACTTCACTTTTTACAAGCACAATGCCGGCGATAAGAACAGCGAGCAGGGCTACGGCGGCAAACATCGTGTATACATCGGCGGTGGTCGATACGTTGAAGATCAGGATATGTCTGACCATACCCGTGAGGCCGGCAATAAGAAGCGCCCGCACCTCGACGTGCTTGGTCCGGAAATAGACCGTGACCGTCTCGAAGAGCACAATGATGGTGATCGTGAGCAGCAGGGCGTTGATTACCGAAACGATACCGTCTGCAAGGTTGTGGTTAACAACCATCGCGACAATCAGCTTTGCAGCATCGTAGACCGAGAAAACCGCGATGATCGTGAGCAGTGCAGCAACGATCATGTAGAGCGCCATCGGGACGAGCGCGAAGAACCTGATAATATATTCGAGACCGGGCTGGTTTACCGGTGTATTTGCAGCGGGGGGATTTTCAGACATGGCACACACTCTTACCGGTACCAGTAAGTAGACAATGCGGGATTAAAAAATTGTGGGCTGGTTCTGGTGGCCGGGTGTTACGCCTTTTTCTGGATCCGGGCAAGGGCGCGGACTGCCGCCTCCCGGACGCCTTCGAAGGTGTCGTTTTTTGCGTCCAGAAGCGGTCCTGCTGCCCGGTGGTCGCCAAGACTGCCCAGTACCTCCGCCGCACCGGCCCGGATCCGGTCGTCGCGGTCGCGAAGGCAGCCGGTGAGCGGGATAACCGCCCGGCGATCCTTCAACCTCCCAAGCGCCGCGATTGCCCCGGCCCGGACTTCCGGATCAGGATCTTCCAGTGCTGCGATGAGGCCCGGCACCGCCTGGTCGTCATCCAGCCGCCCGAGCGCCTGTGCCGCTTCAATGCGGACGGCCGGGTGTGCATCCAAAAGTGCCTGCACAAGCGGTGCCACTGCCGAGGGGTCACCGGATCTGCCGAGCCGGGCAGCCGCCTCGCGCCGTGTCTTTACCGTGGGCGAGCCAAGGGCCAGAAGCAGGGGGGCAATATCGGTCATGACAGGGATCGTTCCGGAATAATGATCAGCGATCGCATTCAGCCCCGGACTCGTATGCCGCGATCACTTTTTTTGCCATCTCCGGGGAGATCCGGTCGTGGATGAGTTTTACCAGTGCTTCCGCATCCTCGACCTCAACGCACCCGAGACCCTCTTCCCCGGTCAGGATCTTCTCCGTGATGTAGGCCAGCTCTTCATCGGAAAGTTTGCTTATCCGGCCCGTAAAATCCTCGGCACTCTCTGCAAAATGGTTGGAAACCGGGGGCAGGATCGCGTGGAACTGGTGTCCCGATCCGCCGCAGGTGAGGTCACCGCATTCAGGTGCAAGTTTCTTTAAGATTTCAATATCCTTTTCGCTGAGTTCGCGTGCCATAAAGATCGTGTTTCCCGGGAAAGTATTTCCCGGTATCTCCAGATTAGTCTTTGTACCTGCTTTCGCTGCTACCCCCCCGCTTCAGGTTCTTCCGGTTGTCTTTTTTAGATCGCAAGTACCCGACTACACCAATCGCAGGACGAAATTAAAAGTAATACGCCGTTAAAAATCTGCCGGGTCGCCGGCTCTTTAAAAAAAAACAAAAAGGTTGAAGATCAGAAATATTTGTGGATCCAGTTTTTGATTCCTGCAACAATACCGTTCCCGCTGCCCGATCCAGACGAAGATTTTTTCTGTGGGGACCGGGTCGGCGGGGGCTGCGGCCGGCTGGCCTGGATGGGTGGCGGATGCGAAACCGTCCGCCGCTGAACCGGATCTGCCCGTTCGGGAACGTCTTGGATCATGCTGTGGGGTGCCGCTGCATCGGGTTCAAAGCCCCATGAGAATCCAACCTTGTATGCATTTTCGTTCTGCCGGATCCAGTTTGCTGCTGCCATGTATCCCCGGTCTTCCGCCCGCCGTACTGTGTCCTGCGTGTCCAGCGTGAAATGGATCTCGCGCTCGAGAGCTACCAGCTCTTCATACACATTGCTTGGAACCTTGATCTTCTCCCTGCTCATAGTAATTCATATAGGGTTATGAAGGGATGCGATATTTAATGTTTCCTCATAAAAAATCGCATATATGCTTCGAATCTACAAACCGGGTTGAAACAAGACCGTTAAAGACCCCAAAAACGATCCCCCGCAGAAAGTTGATACGGACACCCGCGAAACAGTAGTTATTCCGTGCATTCCCTCAATGGGGGATGCCAGACGAGAGAGAACTCATGTCAACAGTCGTTTTTGTGGATGATGATTTCCGGCGGATGCCCCGTGCGGACATGGCAAAACTCGAGAGAATTATTGCATCTGGTAAATATGGCGTGCACAAAATTTCAATTAAGGACAAGCAGATCAATGTGGAGATAAAAAAACAAGGCGATAAAATCCAGGTAAAGATCGCAAGGGTAATGTAAACCCCTTGGAAAATTATGCGTTGTACCATCACAATGCTTATAGCACTCTAAATATAACGTCTGAATTATATGCCAGCCGGAGGATGGACTGGATGACAGGCAGAAAGGTGCAGTATTTTACCGAAAAGGAAACGGAGTTCGTCGATCTCCTGATCGGGATCGGCGTTCCCCGGATCGTGGCAAAAGTGCTGGTATTTCTTGCAAATACTCCCGAAGCAACCTCCCGCGATATCGAGCGGGGGGCCGACCTCCGCCAGCCGGAAGTCAGTATTGCGATGCAGTATCTCAAAGAGCAGGACTGGATCACGAGCAGGCTGGTCAGGACAGAATCGATCGGCCGGCCGCTGAACGTTGTCAGCCTTTCCCGGCCCATCACCGAGATCATTGAGTGCATCCAGATCGAGAAGAAAGACGAAATCCAGAAAAAACTGGCCCTCGCACAGAAAATCCGGGATTACCTCACATAATTCGGTGTGCCGGGGCATATTGCGGTCTTTTTTCGTAGCCTTATGGGTCATGGGGATCTTCCCGTGGCCTCCCTACACTGGCAGATGAAAACTCCGGTGCCACATTGTTGCCGCGACAACATTTATCCCTCCCTCCTGCGTACAGCATAGGGTGCCAGATACAACAAAATCCTGCGTGGCCGAAATGCCACTCGGGGCCATGATATCGATCATTAACAGGACGCATTTTGTTGCCTTAAATGAACAGCTCCGTCCCCTGGGTCTCTCTGCCGGCCAGTTTCCCATCCTCCTCTGCCTGATAAAAAAGCAGAACGTGATGCAGGATACCCTTGCCCGGCATTTCCGTATCGATAAAGGTGCCATTGCGCGGGCGGTAACAAAACTGGAAGATGCCGGGTACGTAAAGAGAATTGTCGACCCCGGCGACCGCCGGGCCGTCCGGCTGTTTCTCACGCCAAAAGGCGAGGAGATTGCCTCGGTAATCGAACAGATCGACCATGAATGGGAAGAACTGATGTATTCCTGCATCAGGCCGGAGGACCGGCCGCAGTTTTATCTCCTTATCCGGAGGATCGCGGATTCCTGCTGTGAGTCCCTCAAAAAGGCGGAGGCCGGGTAACATGCCAGAACCATCGCCCTCCTCCCAAAAAAGCCCGGTTCCGAATCCGGACCCCCGTACCCTCGGTGTCGCCCTGCTGACCGGAGACCCGAAAAAAGCGATCGTGAAACTCTCGGGGCCCATGATCGTCGTCATGCTCCTGATGTCGACCTACAACCTGGTAAACGCGATCTGGGTTGCCGGACTTGGCGCGGATGCACTTGCCGCGGTCGGCTTTGTCTCGCCCCTTTTTATGGTGCTCATCGGGATCGGGAACGGTCTTGGGGCCGGTGCGACCTCGGTCATCTCCCGGAGGATCGGGCCGGCGACCATGCGGGAGCAAACAGTGCGGCAGTCCATGCCCTTCTTCTCACGATCGTCATCTCCGCGATCGCGACGATCCCGCTCGTCCTGCTCGCGGATCCCATCCTGATCGCGTTCGGTGCCGGGGAGACCCTTTCCCTTGCGATGCAGTACGGGCAGATCGTCTTTTGCGGGACGGTACTCATCCTTGTCACGAGCGTTATCGCCGCAATCCTCAGGGCTGAAGGGGATACGAAACGGACCATGTATGTCCTTGGCGCATCGTCAGTCCTCAACATGATCCTCGACCCGATCCTGATCTACTGGGCGGGCATGGGCATTGCAGGCGCCGCATGGGGAATGATCATCTCGCAGGTCATGGTCCTTCTCGTGCTCCTGTACTGGTTCTTTGTCAAAAAGAATACGTATGTCTCGCTCTCGTGGAAGGCCTTTGTCCCGGACAGGAAAATAACCCGGGATATCCTTGGCGTGGGGCTTCCGGCAAGCACTGAATTTTTCATGATGGCGATACTCTCCATCCTCCTCAATGTCATGCTCGTGATGACGGCAGGTACCGACGCGGTCGCGGTCTATACTGCCGGGTGGCGGATCGTGATGTTTGCGATCATCCCGATTGTCGGCATCGCCATGTCGGTCGTGGCGGTGGCCGGGGCTGCCTATGGCGGACGGCACTACGACAAACTCCCGGTCATCCACAATTTCTCGATCCTGTTCGGCCTTGCCATCGCGCTTGTTACGAGCGCGCTCACCTGGATCTTCTCTCAGCAGCTCGCGACCATCTTCACGTATTCTCCCGAGACCGCCTACCTTGCCCCGGCCATTGCCGCGTTCCTGGGCGTCATGTGCCTCTTCTACCCGTTCGTACCTCCGGGAATGATGTCGGGATCGATGTTCCAGGGTGTGGGCAAAGGCATGACCTCGCTTGCGATTACGGTCATGCGGAACCTGGTCTTCATCGCGGTCTTTGCATACGTGCTCGGGATCGTTCTCGGCATGGGAGAACAGGGAGTCTGGTGGGGGATTGTCGCGGGAGACATCCTCGGGAGCCTTGTGGCGTATGTCTGGGCCCGGGTCTACATCTCGCGGCTCAGGACGTACGAATAATACCCATTTTTTAAAGCCCGTCATCTCCTAAAAAAGTGGTATTATGGATGACCGGATGCCAGTTCCGACAGTCTGGCATATGGTGACAAATACCCTGTCCCCGGCTTACAGGCCGGCATCCTGCTCGGTAGAATAGAGGAGAGCTTTTACCAGAAAATAGGCGAGCACGCCAGCAATGCAGACAAGACCCACCGCAATCAAGATCCGGTTCTGCGGAAAACAAAATCCCGTCCGGGAAAACCCGTGATGCGGAATAAGGTGTATAAAACCAGAAATCCAGTACAGTACAGGATAACCCGGAACTGAGGTGGTAATCCCAATGGTAGCATCGATCATTTCCCCCGAAATTTTCACCTTTGTTATCGTGCCTCTTTTGATATTTGGCGCACGTATCTGCGATATGAGCCTGGACACGATCCGGGTCATCTTCATGTCAAAAGGGATCAAGTACCTCCCGTCATTCATCGGCTTTTTCGAAGTGATTATCTGGCTGGTTGCCATCGGCCAGGTCATGAACAACTTAACAAACGCCGTCTGTTACATTGCGTACGGTGCAGGGTTTGCCACCGGGACATTTGTCGGCATGGCAATCGAGGAGAAACTGTCGCTTGGCCTTGCCAGCGTACGGATCATCACCAAGGACGATCCCTCTATTCTGGTGCAGGATCTCCGGGCCCATGACTATGGCGTCACGAGCATTGATGGGGAAGGTGGGAAGGGCCCGGTGAAGATGATCTTTACGATCATTAAGAGAAAGGATCTCGCCCGCGTGGTCAATATCATCAAGGAATATTATCCAAAAGCGTTCTATTCGGTCGAGGAAGTAAAATCTGTCGCAGAGGGCGTGTTCCCGGAGCGGAGGGTGACGGGGATCTTCGGGTGGATCCATTCGCTGCGGTTCCACCGGATCGGGAAGTAAACCGGCACACCGGATACATTTTTTTTTTACCCGGGAAAGCTCCGGATTTTACGATAGTATTTCCGTTTTCTGCTGCGGCCGGAGGCAATCCCTCTCACTACGATCCTCCCGTCGCCTGCGGAATAAATGAGATGCGTTTAATAATAAAAATAGTAAACTAACTTCACATACGCATGTACGAATGTCGCGGGAAGCCGGGGATAAGCATGGTTATGGAGGTCATTTTCCAGGGGTCAGCATTTTCTTTTCAGATGCGTAGTAACCCCTACGTACGACTCCCGTTCTACAGACGATCATTGTCGTATTTTCAGGGGCTTTAAAACGTGCAGCAGAAAAAGAACGTGAAATACTGGGTCGACTGCTGGAATGCGACACATCCCTTTTCCGGGCTGATGGATGAAGATCAGCTGGCGGTATTCTGGAACAAGCGATCCGGCGATTTTGCAAAAAAGATCAGTTCGGCCCAGAGCCGTAAACGGTGCAGGGAAAATCTTGGGTTCCTGGAGAAAGCAGGGGTCCGGATAAAAGGTGCAAAGATCCTTGACATCGGATGCGGGCCCGGTACCCTTTCGATTCCCCTTGCCCGGGCGGGGGCAGATGTCACGTCCCTTGATATCTCCTCCGGCATGCTTGAACGGCTCAAAGAAACCGCGGACAACGAGGGCCTGTCCATCCGGCCTGTTGAGTGTTCGTGGTGGAACGCGGATATCGACGAACTGGGATTTCGGGGCAAATTCGATCTTGTGATCAGTTCCATGACGCCGGCAATAAAAGATAGCGAGACGTTTGACCGGATGATGGCCTGTTCGCGGAAGTATTGTTTTTACCTTGGATCCCTGCCGAGCACCGGTGACGTGGCGATCCAGGCACTTCTCCGCGGGATGAGAAAAACACCGGGCCCTCTCCGGTCACAGATGGGAATACTGTACCCGTTCATGTACCTGTACCTGAAAGGATATACCCCGGAGATAAACATCAATCGCCGGAAATGGAAAGAAGACCTTGACTGGGACAAGGCTGCTGAACATGCGATCGATATCATCAGCCACGAACAGGCCTGCACGGAAGCCATGAAAAAGAAGATCAAAAATTATTATAAGAAAACTGCCGTTGACGGGAAATGCAGTTTCCAGAATGAGATGTTCCTGGGAATGATGATCTGGAGAGTCGATCAGTAACTGTGTGGCTTAAAAAAAAGCACGGGAAAATTCCCGACCTTACTTTCGGTAGCTCTTCCCGGCCGAGAATGCCTTCTCGACCTGCTTGCCCACACCGAAATAGGCAGACTGGGCGTAGACGATCGGGTTGATCTTTGTGATATCCGGTTTCCCGTCCGTCAGGCAGGATGCATCGGCATGGATCTCCACGATCTCGCCGATATACAGCAGGTGGCTCCCGCAGTCCACGGATTTGAACAGTCGGCACTCGATATTGACCGGGCACTCTTCCGCGAGGGGCGCGGTTTTGAGTTTTCCATAGGTTGACCGGAAGACTGTTGACTTGTCCGCCAGCGTACCGGAGATAAGTCCGCAGTGATCGGTCTCGACTACCTGCTTAACAGACGGTACATTCAGGCTAAACGTTTTGTTCTCTTCGATACCCTTTGCGGTATACCGCGTCTTGTTGAGCGCTACGCAGACCATCGGGGGCGCCATGCAGGCGACTGTTGCCCATGCGGCGGTCATGTAGTTTGGTTTACCTTTCACGTTTGCGCCCACAATCAGGGTTGGCATGACACTCATGTACGGCATCGGGCCGACTGTTACCTTGGCCATATACTTCACCAAATTCAGTTTTGCGAAGGTGAGGTTTAAGGGTATCTTTGCCGGAGGGAGATGCCCCCTGGGGTTTGTAAGGGTTGCGAGGATCAGGGGGATCGCAGGGTGTACTTTGAAGTGTTCGGAAAGGATGGGAGCCTGGAATAATGAAACATACCAAAAGAGGATTTTACCGTGAATGTAATCGTGAGATGATGACCTTATTTGTTGTTAGCAGAATCCGTGGTGGGATCATCCTGTAGCACTTGCCGCAACAGCGTACGAAATTCATCGTCATGACGGGCGAGATTAAAGAATATGCTGCGCATCGTTTCAGGAAAGCGTTCACTGTTCATGTCATGGAACTGGCAATAGAAGGTACATGCGTCAATAATTACGTCCTCGCGATTCAGATATTTCTGTTGTGCAATAGTATCCAGTTTTTCAACCAGCCCGGTTGGTATTTTCATCGAAACCCCGGTATCCTCAGCCATGCATTCAGCTGTTTATTTTGAGCTTATGAATCTATTTGTGAAAAATGTGAGGATGTTGTCCGATCCCTCATGCGCACTCCCGGCGCAACAAAATCCCCTGCTGGTGTACTTTTGGTGGTCCGGGAGAGGGTTGTTTTGTATCCCCTCTATCGAGGGTAATTCATAGGATCTGTCGATCCGGTGGCCGTACCTGTCTCTCCGGTGTACCTTTACAGGATCCCGGGGCCGCAAGTAGGAATCCGTATATCCCATAAGGTTTTTTTTATACACTATGGATGATTCGCAAAAGTGGTTCACGGAAGGTGTAGCCCTTTACGAAAAAGGTGATTACCGTCGTGCAATCGCCGCATTTGACAAGGCAATTAAGATTGACCCGACTAAGGCCGAAGTATGGAATAATCGCGGGTTGGCTCTGATTCAGATGGGACTCTATTCGGAGGCGCTCCAGTCCGTCGATAAGGCATTGTCGCTCAATCCCGGTTACGAGAATGCCAGGAAAGCCAGAAAAATCGTGCTTGACCTTCTAAAAGAGCCGGAAACGGCAGGTAATACCTCGAAATCTGCCGGCACTTCCCCGCCGCAGGTTCCTGCCGTACCGGGACGGAAGCGATCAAAGTTCTTTGCGGTCATCATTATCGTCATCTTTGTCATCGCCGTCAGCGGGATTATGATCATGAAAAATATGTCGGGCTCTGCCGGTATCTTCCAGCCTGCGACACCCACACCGGGAGTAACGACCGTCCCGGTCATGACGACAGCAGTCATAACAGCAACAATGACCGCAACTCCCGTGCCGACCCCGACGCAGCCGGTTGTGCCATCGTCCGGGGTCTGGGTTGAGGTTATCTATGACCAGTACTATTCAGGTTACGTAGGAATACCCGGCAACCTGCAGGAGGTATCCGGCAGCCAGCAGGTACTGCCAAACACCGGAGATCAGTTCTACCAGATAGCAAAGAATAACGGTTTTGTTACTGCCACCATCCACAAAAACGATGGGTCGGGAGATAAACTGACCGTAAATGTTTACAAAGACGGCACCCTGATCACGACCGATTCAACAACAATCCCGAACGGGGATCTTTATGTCCAGGCAGTCATTCCGGCAGCCATGGCGACATCCGTGGCGGGCAATAATACGGCAAACGTGACGGTTCCGGCAGCGGCCGGGGCCTGAGCTCTTTTTTTTGAATTTGGGGAAGTTCGCGGGAACGGGCGGAATCCCGTGCTCGGGAAAAACCAAAATGGGGGGAGGGGTAGGGGGTACCCCCCCACCCCGTTTGATCAGAAAGAGGGGATCACCCCCCTCCCCTTGTGTCCGTGAACGTTGGGGTACCCCCATCCCTGTTTCCAGCACGTTCTCTTGTATTTCGCGTGGAATCTCCGACGGAGCCAGTATGCCGGACGCGGCAACGGGAGGGAGGGGGGTGAGGGGTACCCCCCCACCCTGTTTGATATGAAAGAGGGGATCACCCCCCTCCCCCTTTGTCCGCGAAGGTAGGGGGCACCCCCTCCCCCCTCATTGGTTATGCGGTCAACAAACCGACCGGAATTCATCGGAAGCCGGGCGGGAAATTTTAGTGGTTGTTGCAGGGGTTTTGCATGTATGATATGAGCGATGCCGGATCGAGATTCTCGTATGAACGAGGCCAGACGCTTTAAAATGTCTCGGGTTTGCGCTACGCACTTACCGGTTCAGATGCCGATCAGGAACCCTCTGCCCGGCAGGGGTCGACAAGACTCCAAGCAAATCCCTTACGAAGGAGGGTGGAAGAGTGGTCGCATTAGTCTAAACAGAGAAATGCTCCCTAACGGTCTGCTGTATTATTCTCATAATGTTATGTCCCGTAACTTCAACAATTTTTTAAAATACATACCCTGATGCAACAATTATCGTTATTGATAGAATGACCCCGGAGAAATAGTACTGAAAATTTATTGATTTTAGTGTAGACTCATGGCGGGGCTATGCCGTTTGTAAGCGGTTAAGTTTCCTGGTACTCTGCCGGAGCGTCTCTTCAAGCCGTTTCCGTTCGGAGATATTGACAAGGGAGACAATGGTCTGTTTCCCGTTGCTTAACAGGACAATTGACAGGAACATGTCCAGGACGTTATTTCCCTTATCCACAAACCGGAACTCGTAATTATTCGGAATTCCCGATGCGCCCGGCTGTCGTCTCCTGACATGGTAATCCATCATCCAGACCACATCCTCCGGAACCACAAGTTTAGTCCAGAGCATTTTTCCTTCGACTTCCTCTTTTGTATAGCCGGACATCTTTTCAAATTCGGCATTCACGAGGGATATTGTCGTATCTCCTTCAAGGATAAACATCGCGGTTCCCGTACTTTCGAACAGGGTCCGGTACAGGTATTCGGACTCGGAAAGGGCACTCTCAATTTTCTTGCGATCCGTGATATCCCGGATCGATTCAATCGCACCAATGATATTGTCATTTGTGTCATAGAGTGAGGATGCTATTCCCCAGAGATATGCACCTTTACCCTCGTTAAATGTCGGGACAAATGTATCTACAATGATTTTGCCGCCCTTTTTCTGGACGTGCCGGTAATTTTTCTCAATATCCGGATTTTCCCGGAATATAAGGTCGATCAGGATCGGGTGTCGTTCCCTGTAAAAGGGGAGTGCATAGGAATAATTTCCAGTTCCGAGGATCTTATCTTTTGGTACCCCGGTCAATTCCTCCATGGCCCTGTTCCATGCGATCACGGTTCCGGTCCGGTCAATGGCGAATGTTGCATCCGGGAGGAAATCGATAATATCTGCCATGCGCCGCTGGGATTGTGCCAGTTCGGTTTTCATTCTTCGCTGCTCAACTACCAGCCTGATCTTATGTTCCAGCTCGGCAAACTGGGCTTCTGGATCACCCCCCTTTTGAATATAAAAATCAGCGCCGTTATTAAGCGCCTCGATGACAACCTCCTCTCTTCCCCTCCCGGTGAACAGGATAAAGGGAGTCGAATCGCCCCGGGATCGCAGGGTTTTCAGAAGAGAAATCCCGTCCATTACCGGCATCTGGTAATCTGAAATGATTGCATCATACGTGGATGTTTTTAGTCTCTCTTGTGCCTCTGTTGCCATGGTGAGTGTATCAACGCAAATTTGTCCTGACTGCTCCAGGAACAACTTGCAGATCTCAAGGAGATTGGACTCATCATCAATGTAGAGTACCCTGATCATTTTCTTCTCCAGATTATGATTAGAGCCACCCCGGCACAATATTCAGAGGGAAAACAGGGAAAACACACGATATCTGCCGTAAATTATTTTTATAGGAAAAATCCGGGGCCATAATAATCTATTTCTTTCACCGTATTTTATAAATGTTCCCGTTTTATAGGGGATATCGGTTTTGATATGAGGAGAAATACACCCCTGATTTACTGAGCTAATAAACCCAAAGAACTCTTTTTAAGCACCCATAAAGTCAGAAAACTCCGATAATAAAGAAGAGAGTGGTTTAATTAAGCGCCTCCAGACGTCAGGTCCCTTCCAGAATCTCGTGAACCACCGGATCTATGTTCTGACAACTTTTATCTGCCGCTCCTTTTAGTTGGCATTTACCGTCAAGCGGTGATTAATTTATTAGTTCAAATATTTTCCAAAAGTGGCTTGTATAGGGGTTAGATCTTAATTTTGAACTTAACCCCTTGTTCGAGTGCTGCTAAGGGGATTCGAACCCCTGTCGCGAGCGTGAGAGGCTCGCATGATTGGCCGGTCTACACTATAGCAGCGTAATTGCTCTAGTAACATGGGAGATGGACTTACTTAAAGTTTGTCGCATTCTTATCGCCCTTCAGGTGAATGAAAAAGCGGGTAAGTCCCTTAACCGGGCCGGGTAAAGCAGGGAATTTTTTATAATACGGGGGTTTTGCGGCTTTTTAGCGGGATCGAAAGGTTTCCCCATAAATAACTATATCCCGAACCTGCGTCGATTAATATGAGAAATGGTTGGTAGTCTTGAAGAGCAGATAGCTGAGCTGGAAGCGGAGCTGACAAAGACTCCTTATAACAAGGCTACTTCCAAGCATATCGGGCGGATAAAAGCGAAGATGGCAAAACTTCGCGACGAAGCGGTTTTCCGTGCGATGAAGTCCGGCGGTGGCGGGGAAGGTTTCTCCGTTAAGAAGTCGGGCGATGCAACCGCAGTGCTCGTCGGGTTCCCGTCGACCGGTAAGAGCACGCTCCTCAACAAGCTCACCGGTACCGAGAGCGCGGTGGCCGCGTACGCGTTTACCACCCTCACCGTAGTCCCCGGCGCGCTGGAACACAAAGGTGCAAAGATCCAGCTGCTCGATATCCCGGGACTGATCGCCGGTGCCGCCATGGGCAAGGGCCGGGGCAAGGAAGTCATCGGTGTCGTGCGGAGCGCCGACATCATCATCATCCTCGTGGATGTCTTCAACGGCAAGCACGCGAACGTCCTCATCAAGGAACTCTACGACGCGGGCATCCGTATCAACGTGCCAAAACCCGATATCACCATCAAGAAGTCCGCAGTGGGCGGCATCCGGCTCTCGGCGGTCGGGGCGCTCGACCTCGACATCGAGGATGTGCGGTCGATCCTCTCCGAGAGCAAGATGATGAACGCGGAAGTGCTGGTCCGCGGGAACGCCACTCAGGAAGATTTCATCGACGCGGTGCAGGGTAACCGTATCTACGTCCCTGCGTTCATCGCGGTCAACAAGGTGGACCTTATCGACAAGGAAGCCTACCTTGATATCGAGCACACCATCAAGGAAAAGTTCGGCGTCGAGCCGCTCATGATCTCCGCCCATTCCGGGTATCACATGGAGGAGTTCAAAGACTCGATCTACGACTGCCTCGGGTTCATGCGGGTCTACCTCAAACCCCGGGACGGCGATGCCGATCTCGAAGTACCGCTGATCATCCGGACCGGGAGCACGGTCGAGACGGTCTGCATTAAGCTCCACCGGGATTTTGTCCGCAGGTTCCGGTATGCCCGGGTCTGGGGGGATTCCGTGAAGCACGGCGGCCAGAGGGTCGGCCTGACGCACACACTTCTCGATGGGGACATCCTCTCTATCATCATAGAGCACTAAATTTTCCGTATAGATCTTTCGGGGTAAAATCTCCCCGTTGTCCAGATCCTGGATCGGTTTTACCTCGTATTTTTCCGTATTTTTTAACCGGATATTATTCCACAATAATTATTTTGTCCGGCAGCATAAATATATCCACAGGAGCGGATACAGAGGATCGTTAAAAAACGACCGTCTGTCAGCTTGTGCACGCGCCGGATAAATACCCGGGGAAGTGACGATGGAGGCCGATTTTAACCGGAACGGGGACGGACAGCGGTACCGCATACTTCTGGAAGCCCTCAACCATGTGGTCTTCGTCATCGATGATGCCGGGAAATTCGTCTATATGAGCCCCGGGTGCTTTGAGATCCTGGGGCTGTTGCCCGAAGAGATGATTGGCCGCGCGATGACAAGCGTTGTCGTACCCGAGGATACCGACCGGTTGCGCAGCAAGTGTGAAGAGGTAAAAAACGGCAAATCATTCCCTTCGGATTACCGTGTCGTGGATACGAAAGGGGCGATCCATCATGTCCGGGCCGTTTCCCGACCGTTCACCGATACCGACGGGAAAATGTACGTGCTGGGGATCATCGGGGATATCAGTACCTGGAGAGGTGCAGAGGATGCACTGGTCGTTGCGCAAAAGAAACTGGAAATACTCAGCAGCGTCACGCGGCATGACATCAACAACCAGCTGACCGTCGTTTTCGGGTATCTCTCGTTTCTGGAAGAGGAAGATTCACCCCTGCCGCCCCGGGAGATCGCACTGCGGATACGGGGAGCGGCTACGACTATCCCGCGGATTAACCGGTTTACCAAGGATTACCAGGATCTTGGTATCATCGCCCCGGTCTGGCAGAACGTCGGTGACCTTATGGCACGCGCCCGGCAGGAGGTGCATGTGCAGGGGCCGGATATCGCCATCGGGCCGGAATGTACTACAACCGAGATCCTTGCCGACCCCATGGCCGGAAAGGTCTTTTATAATCTCCTTGACAATTCGCTGCGGCATGGCGGGAAACTTACCTCGGTAAAACTATCGTGCCACCGCGATGGCGATGCCCTGAAGATCGTGTACGAGGATGACGGTACGGGGATTCCGTCGTCCGCCCGCCCCACACTCTTCCAGCGCAGCAAGGGAAAGAGCCACGGGTACGGTCTCTTTCTGATCCGCGAGATCCTGGTGATCACCGGGTTTTCCATAATGGAAAACGGTGAGGAGGGCCGGGGTGTGCGGTTTGAGATTACCGTGCCCCCGGGATCGTTTCGGGATGCTGTAAAAAAACCGGTCCACGTGTAGTGTTAAAACAAGGTTTTCTCCGGTTCGGGTCAGGTACCCGGCTGCTTTTATTAATCCGGGTTTTTTCCGGTCGGGCCTGATGTACCGATCGCTGCAAGAAGTGCAGGGAGCGGGGCGTCGGTTTTTAGCCCGGTGCCGGAGAAATGCGTCCGGCTTGCGGCATACCCGGCAGCACGCAGCCGTTCGATAACGTCATCGATGGCTGGCGGCGATGTGGCAAGTTTCTGGGCAAGCATATGGTAATCGTAGAAACTGGACGTCGGCAGTTCCTCACGGCATATAATAAGGATCTTTCCCAGTTCCTTCTTTGTCCCGAGTGTCATATCTGCAAGGTGTTCCTGCATCTGCCCGAGGATCTCATCATCGAAGAGTTTCCCAAGATAGAGCGGCCCGATGGGAAGGAGCGGTTTGTTGCAGTGTGGGCAGGTGGCTGCGGGGGGCACCATGCCGTGCTGCTCTTCCCGGTAGGCGCAGGACGGGCACTGCATCACAAACCCGATTTGTGCGATCGTCCGGTCGGCTGCCTGTGGTCCCCGGGTGAGCCGGAGGTGCAGCCGGACAAAATGCTCCCGGGCAAAGCAGAAGAGTGGCTCGACGCCCCGGTCGTGTTTTACCGTCTCCCGGACCACGAACGCGAGGAGGATCCGCAGGCCCACCTCCGCGTGGTACATCGTGTTTGCCGGCCGGGCAAAGTACCGGCGGATACCTGCCTTGAGGTGTGCCCCGCAGAGTGGCGCAGTGTCGGTGGCAGTCACGAGAAGAAACCGCCGGCACCCCCGGATCCCGGCGTCAACAAACGGCGCCGGCGTCCCGAACGGATCGAGGTCAACCACGTCAAAGGACTGCTCGAAGAGGAGGGAGCATGCGTCCCGGCAGGTAACCGTAACGGGAAGCCCGGACCGGGCGACATTCTGCTCGATCAGGGAGATGGCCTCCGGGTCCTTGTCGTTGATGGTAACCGGGATCCCGCACTCGTTTGCCACCCGGAGCCCCCGGACACCGGTTGCACCCATCGCATCGAGGTAATCGGATGGTTTGAGTACCGAGATGAGAAGAATGGTGGCGTCCCGGTTGAGTTCCATACGACGGTTGAAAAAGACCGGAGCCGTCCCGGGCGGGAACTGCTCCCGGTTGTCCTGGACCGGGACAAAAAATGTCGTTTTTCCTTCCGTTGCCTCGATTGTGTCCATTGCGGGAGAGATGTTGAAGCGCGCAAAACTTATACATATTCCCCTGCAATTGGTATGAGCAGTGGGCGAGTGGCTTAGTCCGGATAGAGCGTTAGCCTCCTAAGCTAATGGTCGGGGGTTCAAATCCCCCC
>NZ_JBAYLY010000029.1:0-37672 GCF_041663825.1 Methanoregula sp. | reverse complement strand
TGCCAAGCTCACCGGCAAGGCATTCGATGTCGTCAACCTTGCAAGCGTCCCGGTCTTTGTCGGGGCACTTCTCGGCGCAATGCTCGTCTTCCTCTTTGCGAGCCTCGCTATCCGTGCAGTTTCCAAGACCGCACAGTCGGTCATCGAAGCAGTCCGCATCCAGTTCAAGAACCCGGCCATCATGGCAGGCACCCAGAAGCCCGATTATGCAGCCGTCATCGATATCACGACCCAGGGTGCCCTCAGAAACATGGTCCTCCCCGGCATTCTGGTGATCGGGTTCCCGATCCTCATCGGTGTCACCATGAGGCACGAGGCCCTCGCCGGCTTCCTCATGGTCGCAACCATTACCGGCATTCTCCTTGCCCTGATCCTCAATAACAGCGGCGGTGCATGGGACAATGCCAAGAAATTCATTGAAAGCGGTGCCCACGGCGGCAAGGGCAGCGAGGCCCACAAGGCAGCCGTCATCGGCGACACGCTCGGCGACCCGTTCAAGGACACCGCCGGCCCGTCACTCCACGTGCTCATCAAGCTCCTTGCGACCTTAACGCTCGTGCTCGCGCCGCTCTTCATCTAAAAAAATATTTTTTTCACAGTCCGGAATCCGGATTTTCTTAAAAGAAACTGGTACCGATACGGCACCGGCGTTTATTGTTCAACACCGGATACGACGCACGGATCCGCACGGGGATCCCGTGGTCGGCACTCGTTTCACTATCTCCGCCGGACCAGAACGCTTCCCGCCGGGACGGTTCCCGGTGCCGCTCTGGCTTAAAGGAGACTCCCGGTACTCAATGCGAATGAAGGATCAGACCCAACCCTCCCCCACGGAAGACTCCAACACCCTATTTTGTCCCGGACAGCACATAGTACCGTAACAATGGCATACGACCAGATCCCCATCGGCAGGTTCTCGCTCATCACCCGGCTCAGCCAGAAGGCGCTTCGCCTCTACGACTAACGCAGGCTGCTGGTGCCGGAAGGCAGGGATCTCTGCACCGGCTACCGCTATTATACGGGAGCCCAGATCGCACGGGGCGTCTCCATCAAGACCCTCTGCGACCTGGGGTTCTCCTTAAGCGAGATCGACATGCTCCTTGTGGCAAAAACAAACCATGACGCCAATACCATCCGGGAACTATTCGGGAGACGCCGGCAGGAGATCAGGTCCGAAGTCCAGAGGTTACAACAGATCGAGGCGATCCTCGAAAACGAGGATGCCTCCCTGGAGCTAATCTACATGTCACTCAATGAACCTCTCATCAAGGATGTCCCGCCCCAGCGGATTGTGGGAAAGAAAGGGACCGGCGCGTACAGCGAGACGATCTGCCGGCTCATGCCGGCGCTCTGCAGCCAGATCTTCTCGGAGGAGAACCAGAGGAACGGGCTGAAAGTAACCGGGCCGTTCATGACGCTGTACTATGACTGCGAGTACCGCGAGAAGGATGCAAACATAGAATGTGCTGCCCCCATCACCGGCAGGATCGTCCTCTCTCTCCCGGAGATGGAAGTCCGGACCCTGCCGGGCGGGAAGTGCCTCTCGCTCATCCACAAGGGATCGTACTCCAAGCTCCACGAGGCATGGAGCCGGATCGGGGCTTATGCTGAGGAACAAAATTGCATCCCCTGCGGCCTCCAGCGCGAGGTGTACCTGACGGACCCGGATGTTGTTAGGGAAGACGAACTTCTGACCGAACTGCAGATCCCCATCGAGACCGATGCCGGCAGGCCCGGGAACTAAACGGGATCACCCCCTGCTTCTTTTTTCCCGGATAAACGGGATTTCCACCGGGCGCAAGGGATCGGCCGGCACTATCTTTTAGACGGTGGCGGGCAGGAAGGACCCCGTGTCAGGAGGGCTGGGCGGCGGGGGTTGCCCGGTACGCCCCTTTCGGAATATGGATCACGAACCGTGCCCCTCTGCCAGGTTCGCCGGTCTCCCGGATGGTGAGATCGGTGATGGAGAGAATTTCCTGAGCAAGATAAAGCCCCAGCCCCGTATGCGAGCCAAAACCTTTTTCGAAGATTTTCTGTTTTTCAGAGAGGGGTATCCCTTTTCCGTCATCGGCAACGGTGACCTCGGCCCCATCCGGGGATACGGTCCCGCTTACCACGATCTTCGTCACGGTCTTGCCGTGCATCCGGGCATTTTCAAAAAGGTTGAAAAATACCAGTTTCAGGAGGGGGTCGGCAAAAACCTCCAGGTCAGTGAGGAACGGATCGACAGAGACTGTCGGGAACCGGTTATCCCGGCACACCTCTGTGACGAGTGAAGAGACATTCTGCCAGTTGGGACTCTGCACGCCAATGTCCTCGTACTGCTTGGTAAACGAGATCTGGTCGCGGATCACCTCGCTTGACTGGAACGCACGGTGTACCAGCGTCCTGATTGCCGGGTCCGTGATCTTTGCCTCGATCAACCCGATATATCCCTGAAGCCCGGTCAGCTGGTTGAGGATGTCATGCCGGGTTATGGATGACAACAGGGTGAGTTTCTTGTTCGCTTCGTGCAGGGCCTGCTCCGTGCGCTTGCGGTCGGTAACATCCCTGCCAACCGACTGGTACTCCGTCACCTTTCCGTTCCGGTCAAAAACAGCCCGGTCAGACCACTGCTGCCACCGGATCTCACCGTTGGGCATGCGGATGCGGTGTTCTACGGTCTGCACCGGGTGGTCGGGTGTGATCGAGGCCAGATTCATCTTGAGAATCGGAAGGTCTTCTTTGGGGATATCCGGGGCAAACCGGTGCCCGACGATCTCCTCGCGGGTCTTCCCGAAATAACGGCAGTACGCGTCATTCACGAAAATATGCGACCCATCCGGTAAAAACCGGCAGATGAACTCCGTCTGGTCCTCCACCACGTTTCGGTACCGTTCCTCGCTCTTCTGAAGCTCGTGCTGGCTTTTTGTGAGCTCTTCGTAATTCTGGCGCAGTTCCTCCTCGGTCGCGGTCAGCTGCTCGTAGGAGGCGTTCAGTTCTTCGTGGGTTCTTTTCAGCCGTTTCACGGCTTCTTTTTGTTCGGTAATATCCCTGCCAACCGACTGATACTCCGTCACCTTCCCGTTCCGGTCAAAAACAGCCCGGTCAGACCACTGCTGCCACCGGATCTCACCGTTGGGCATGCGGATGCGGTGTTCTACGGTCTGCACCGGGTCGTCGGGCGTAATCAATGCAAAATGCGCTTTGAGAATCGGAAGATCTTCTTTGGGAATCTCCGGTGTAAACCGGTGCCCGATGATCTCCTCGCGGGTCTTCCCGAAATAACGGCAGTACGCGTCGTTCACGAAAATATGCGACTCATCCGGTAAAAACCGGCAGATGAACTCCGTCTGGTCCTCCACCACGTTCCGGTACCGCTCCTCGCTTTTATAAAGTTCCTGCTGGCCTCGTGTCAGCTCGTTATAGTTCGCACGCAGTTCCTCTTCGGTCGCGGTCAGCTGCTCGTAGGAAGCGTTCAGCTCCTCGTAGGTGCTTTTCAGTTTCTCTTCGGCCACTTTCCTCGCGGTAATATCGCGGATCGATTCGATTGCGCCGATCGCGTTGCCATTGGTATCGCAGAGCGGGGATGCAATCAGCCAGAGATGAGCGCCCTTGCCATCATGCAATGCCGGACTGTAGAATTCAGAGATGAGAGAACTCCCCTCCCGGGTCAGGGACGGATCCGCCACTGCCTGTCCGGTATCAGGATTGAGAACACGATCCACCAGCGGAACCCTTGCTTCATTAAACCGTGCGAGAGCCTGCGCATATTTTTCAGTTCCGAGGATCGCACTGGCAGGTATCCCGGTCATCGTCTCCATCATCCGGTTCCAGGAGATCACCATATTCTCCCGGTTGATGGCAAACGTTGCATCCGGGAGAAAATCGATGAGATTTGCCATCAGCAGCCGGGACTCCGTTAAGTCATCGCGCGCCTGTTTGCGGTCGATAGCATGCAGGAGATTGGATTCAAGTTCGGCAAACTGGGACTTCGGGTTCCCGCCTTTCTGGAGATAGAAGTCGGCGCCGTTGTTAAGCGCCTCAATGGCGATCTCTTCCCTGCCCCTCCCGGTGAAGAGGACAAACGGGAGACTGGGGTGGTGGAGACGGATATGCCGGAGGAATTCAACGCCGTTTATCGCGGGCATCTCGTAGTCTGATATGATACCGTCGAACTTCCTGTGCTTTATCTTATCGAGTGCTTCCCCGACAGACTGGGCAGTATCGACCCGCAGTTTTCCTGACATTTCAAGAAAGATCCTGGCGAGATCAAGCAGCGCGGAATCATCGTCGAGATATAACACCGAGAACATCGCTTCACCACATCGCGATTATCTGATTTTGGTTGATACAGGATAAATGCCAACCGATTTGATCCTGAAAATGAATTATTTTACGACGGGTATGCAAGTGAGTACAATAAAACTCAGCTGCACCCGGTCCAGCCGCAGTGCTTGCAGATCCCCTGGTTGCAGCCCTCGCCAAAGTCAAGGGGTTCCCTGCACTCAGGACAAAGCCGCTGCTCGCCGGTCTTTTTGATATTCCAGTCGTTTAAGGTTGCGATGCTCTGGTTTTTGGCCGAGAGTTCGATACACCGCCCCACAACATCCGCACAGGAATGGCCTTCCGACGAGGGGTTCTTGATGGCGGAGATACAGTTCACTTTTGCGAACTGCTTGACAAACTTCCCGTAGGGCACGCCACTCTGGAGGCCGGTGCTGATCGCCCGGCCAAGGGCGCTGCTGTTCGCGTCGCACCCCCCGTTTCCGACCGTCCGGATAAAGACCTCCATGGGTTTTCCCTCCATCAGGTTTACCGTCACGTAGAGACGGCAGCACCCCGACTGGCAGAGATAGGTCCGGCCGGCAAGCTCCTTGGGCCTGTTGATAGACAGCGACGGGATCTTCTCCGGCATCGCCCTCAGGGTCGCTGCGGTCGTGGCATGGGCTGGTACTTCGGGGGAGGGGATCTTTTCTTTTAACGCGAGCACGACATCATCCCTGCTCCCGGTCCGGTAGATGGTGATCCCCTTGAGGCCGAGTTTCCACGCCATCATGAGCGCCTCCTCGCAGTCCTCTCGCAAAGCCGACCCGGGCATGTTGATGGTCTTACTTATCGAGGCGTGGACATGCTTCTGGAAACTGGCCTGCATCCGGATGTGATCCCGCCACGGGATATCGAGCGCCGTCTTAAAGAGTGCAAGGAACTCTTTTGGCAGCCAGTGAAGGTCCTGGATCGTCCCTTTCTCGTGAACGTGAGAGATGACCTCTTCAACCTTCTTTGCCCGCTCGTCGCCGGCAAAACCCATTACGGACAGGGAATGCACGAGCGCTTCCTTAAACACCGGGTTCACGATGACAAAGGTCTTGCCGACCGTATTCTTCCTCGTGTAGGCAAACGAGAAGACCGGCTCGATACCGCTTGAACACCCGGCAAGGAGCGAGATCGTTCCCGTGGGGGCGACCGTCGTCATCGCCGCATTCCGGACTTTAAAGTCCTTCCAGATGCTTCCCTGCCATGCCGGGAAGGTTCCCAGTTTTTCGGCACGTTTGTGGGACTCGTCGACTGCCGTGTCGGTCACGAGTTTCATGACCTGTTCGGACCATGCCCGGCCCTCATGAGTGTCGTAGGCAAGGCCAAGCATGAGCATCGCGTCGTGGACGCCCATGACACCGAGGCCGATCTTCCGTGTCCGCCGGGTTGCCTCCGCGATCTGCGGGATCGGGAACACGTTCTTCTCAATCACAAGATCGAGGAACCGGGTCGCCATCCGGGCGGTCTCGCGGAGCTGATCCTCGTCAAGAACGCCATCATGAACGCAGGCAGCAAGGTTGATGCTCCCAAGGACGCAGCTCTCGTAGGGCAGGAGCGGCTGCTCGCCGCAGGGGTTCGTGGTATCGATCTCCCCGAGCTGGGGGGTCGGGTTGTGCCGGTTGATCTCATCGTAGAACAGGATGCCCGGCTCGCCGTTCTTCCAGATCCCCTCGACAATGCCCGTCCAGATCGCGCCGACCGTGACTTTTGCTCCCGTGTGGGGGTTCGTGAGCCAGACGTCGTCGAACTTACGCTTCTCCACGAGGTCCATGAACTTGTCGTTTACCATCACCGAGATGTTGAAGTTGGAGAAATCCCCCTCCTTCTTCTTCGCGGCAATAAACGAGAGGATGTCGGGGTGCCAGACATTGAGGATCCCCATGTTCGCCCCGCGCCGGCGGCCGCCCTGCTTGATCACATCGGTCGCCGCGTTAAAGACCCGCATAAAGGAGATCGGGCCCGACGCGACGCCATCGGTGGACTGCACGGGAGAACCTTCCGGCCGGATATGGGAAAAATTGTACCCGGTGCCCCCGCCGGTCTTGTGGATGATCGCGCCTTCCTTCATCGCATCGAAGATCCCATCGATGGAATCCGGGACCGGGAGGGTGAAGCAGGCGGAGAGCTGCCCGATATCGGTGCCCGCATTCATGAGCGTGGGCGAGTTTGGCAGGAAACGCAACGAGATCATTGCCTCATAAAACCGGGCTTTCTCGGTCTCATCATCTGCGAGTGCCGAGGCTACACGGCGGCAGATATCTTCATAGGTCTTCTCCCCTTTCCGAAGGTAGCGTGCGGAGAGAATGCTGTCGACGACGGATGATTGATTCATGGCTGGACCTCTGCTGTTTTATTGAAGTGTTAAAAAGGACTATTCAACGGAGGAAATATTCATCACGGAATCTTATAAGATGTTTGTATGGTGACGCGGGGCGGCAGGAGTCTGCCCCCCCAGGGGAATATATAATGGGGGAAACCTCTAAACTACCCACCATGACCCGGTTTTGCAGTTCCTGTGGTGCGAACGTCCCGGATACGGCAAAATTCTGCAATGAGTGCGGTGCGAGAATTCCCGACGCTGTGACGCCGCAAAATCCGCCGCCCGCGCAGGACACCGGGAGCAAGAGCACGTTCCTTGCCCTCGCAGGCTCGACGTTTGTCCCCGGCCTCGGGCAGGTCTACGAGGGAAATATCCTGCGGGGATACCTCGTGTTCCTCGGGACGTTCTTCGGGTTCTTCCTCTTTCTCATCCCCGGGATTATCATCTGGCTGTACGGGATCTATGACGCGTACTCGACTGCCGAGAAGATGAATGCCGGGACCGTTCCGTTCCAGCCGGCGCCCGTGCTCCACATGGTGATCTTTGTTGTCGTGGCGATCATCGTCGCCATTGCCGCCTTCATTGCGATCATGTACCTTTTCCTCTCGCTCGCCGGCCAACCCGAAATCGCCTACTCGCTCAGTGACGCGGATGTCACGAACATGATCCGGCACGTGTACGGCGTTTCTTAATGCCGCAGTAACCGGTTACCGGGGGATGATACCCCGGCCGATCCCGTGGATCACGCCGTTTGTGCAGGCAATATCGGGGATTATTACGGGGGCACCGCCAAAGAGAACCCGGCCGTTGGCGGCCAGTGTCCCGGCGATTGTATCCGGGGGTGTCATATCGGTCTTCCCGTAAAATGTTTCAGTTCTTCCTTTGTCGCGCCCGGGTAAAAACGTGTTTTTGGTGACCGTCGCAGACGGACAGGAGTACGCCGGTATCCTTCAGATACCCGCTCCCAGGTCAACCGTCATATCGTTTGCGAGCCGGCTGTACCTCTTCGGGTTCTCATCGAACTGCTTCTTGCAGTAGTTGCAGCAGAAATAGTATTCAGTATCCCTGTACGTGCTCTTGAACTGGGCGGTATCTTCATCGATTATCATAAAACAGACCGGATCGGTGGCCATAGTATCTTCTCCCTTTGGTATCTCACCATCTGGCGCACCTCCCAGATAAAGGTGTGGAAATGGTGTGGGGGAACAGGATTTTCTCATCCGGTGCCCTTATGCTTTTCATGGAGCGGCAGGAACACATCCATATCGTTGCGGCGGGAGAGAAGATGGAAGCGGCCTGTGCGGCAGCGGTCCGGGACCTGCAGGACATTACCCGGATCGTCATCTTTGCCGACACGGAGATCTTTACCAACACGTCCCGGGACAGCGAAGAAGTAAAGACACACAAGGACGCAGTCAGGGAAGCGGTCACGGAGGCGAAGGCCCACGCCGCCACCCTGAATATTCCTGCCATACTCGTGTACATCGCCCCTCCGGCAGGAGCCTCGGTTGCCGCAGCCGTGCAGAAGATCAAAAGGGAGTCGCCCGGTGCCCGGTTCACGTTCGATCTATCAGGGGGCTCAAAAGACCTTGCCGTTGCCCTTTTCCAAATCTCGCTCTGGCTCGGCGGCGGGGCGTACTATGCATTCGAGGGGCGGAAAGGTACCGTCGGGCCGGCGGAGAAACTGGCCGTCCCCGCCATCCCGCTTAAAGAGATCGCGGCAAACCCAAACTATATGCGGATACTCGCGGTGCTCGCCGGGACGCCGGGAAAGAACGATACCGCCCCCCGGGTCCTGCCCCGCTCCTACCTCTTCACCCAGCTGGAGGCGTTCTATGTGCCGGTGAAGAAATCGGGGGTCAAAATGAATGTGTCGAAGACAAAGACCGATGCCGTCACCGGGAAGCGGGCGGCAATCCCGGTCCTCTCCCAGGGAACGTTTTCGAGCCTGTTAACTACGCTTGCCAGCGCAGATCTAGTGCAGGAAGTGCCGGGCCCGGCCGGAAACCGGAAGGAAAAATATTACCGGATCACTGCATCGGGCACCCTGGCATTGCAGCTCGTGTGAAAAAATCCCGGAAACCGGTTGTCAGTTGATCATTTGATTATCAGATGCACACTTGATTATCAAATGTACATCTGACAAAAAAATTTCTTTGCACGCCGGACGACCGGGCCGGAGGGGGTGGGGGGTCCCCTCTTACAAAAAAAGTCCGGGCCGGCCATTTTTTTTATTGCTCATCAGGCCGGCCCCCTACCCACCCGTCCCTTTGCATCTTCCGGAACGTGCCGGGCAAGGGCCAACACAAAATTTTATCATGTGTAAAAATAATTAAACACATAAGCATGCTGAGCCCAACATCCATTCCGGAACTCGCCAAGCTCCTGAGTTTTCTCGGGAACGAGCAGAGGCTCAACATACTCATGGCGATCTCCCGGGAAGAAAAATTTGCGCGAGAGATTTCCGAAGAGGTCGGGATCTCCCGGCCTCTCGTGAACATTTACTTAAAGCAGTTCGAGAAGGCCGGCCTTGTAGTGGGTACCAACCGCGTTTCCGATGACCCGCCGTACCTCAAAAGGTACTACAAGGCAGTGCCCTTTGAATTGATGGTGAACCTGGATTTAATCGAGAAAATGGGAGAGGTCTGATTATGGAATGTATGAAAACGATAAGAGGATTTCACTGGATAACAAAGATCGTGATCGTATTAATGATTATACTGCTCGGGCTGCTTGTTGCAGCAGCGGTTGCAGGATCCTACTGGATGTCAAACCAAGCGGATACAAAAGCCCTTCAGACGTATAATGGGCTCGGAGTTTTAGTCCTTTCACTGGCGTGGATCCTCACGCAGGCGTTTCTCGTTCTCCTTGTCGTTCTCGCAATCTACCTGGCAGTAACACGGGTAAAGGGCTGGATCGAAAAATACCTCGACGCGATGCTAGCCGAACGGGAAGCTACTGCTGCAACGATGGCCGCCATGAATGAAAAATTCACGCGGATGGAGCAGAAACTGGACAATATCGAACGTATTCTGGAAAAAGTCGGAGAGTAACAGTTATGGTGGACTGGAAATTCGGGGATACAGACGATCTCAAGAAATGGATCGAGAAACTTGCAGGGGCATCTGACGAGAGACGCGCGGAGATTTCAGAGATGAATGCGGAACTGTGCGGGATCCGCCAATCTGTCGAAGTTATGCAGAAACAGGTAGATCATATCGAGCAGATCCTTTCAAAGGTATCGGAGTGAGACCTATGGATACGCGACTGACCGGGATCATCAACGAGGGGGATACCCGTGACCTCAAAGACTGGATCGAGAAAGTGACGGGCGCATCAGCTGATAGGAAAGCGGAACTCTCAGATCTCAAGGGTGAGATCTGCCGGATCAGGCAGTCCCTTGAGTCTATGCAGAAAAAACTGGATCATATCGAAATTATCCTTGAAAAGGTGGGGGAATAACCCTGCATCACCTGAGATCCTGTTAAGACAGGATATTACCTGACCCACGTCACCTTCGCGGGATGCTTGTCATGCGCTTCGGGTTTTTCTTCAGGATACCCGAACACAATAGTCCCGACCGGACTGTAGCCTTCGGGGATCCGGAACCCTGTCATGAGCTCCCTGTTATCATACGCGACTTCCGTTGATCCCACCCAGCAGCTGCCGATGCCGAGCGCATGGGCGGCAAGCATCATGTTCTCTGCGCAGAGGGAGCAGTCTATCTCCCGGAACCGGCTCCCTGTTTTACCGATAACCATGATAACCGTCGGGGCATGGTAATAGATCGAGTATCCGGGGCTTTCGAGCATTGCCCGGAACCCATCGGACATCCCGTCATGAGCATCCTTCATGTGCGCAATCATAATGGGTTTGCAGTAATCGGAAACTCTGGCGAGGAATTCCTGATCCTGTATGACAACAAATGCCCACGACTGGAGGGCAAGGGCAGAAGGGGCATAGGTCCCCGCTTTGAGGATCTCTGCAAGGACGGTGTCCGGTATCTGCTGTTTTTTGTATTTCCTGACACTGCGGCGTGTCATGATGGCGTCACGTGCTTCCATACGGGGATCTCCTGTTTGCTCATTCATATACCCATGTGAACGGGCATTTTTTCCGCGTTCCTGACAGTACATGCTTCGCTCTTCCGGGCACCGTGGAATCACCCCACCCACCGGACCTTCTGCACCAGCTCCGGGTCATGGCGGGGTTGTCCGGCCGGCACCACTTCCGGGTACCCGAGCGGGGTGACCGCCACGAGCTCCCGGTCTTCCGGGATCGCGAGGATCCGGCGCAGCGCTTTTTCATCCCGCAAGGGGCCGGTCATCCAGCAGGTGCCAAGGCCAAGCGCCGTTGCGGCGAGCATGAGATTTTCCATCGCCGCACTCGCACTTTCAAGGTTTGCCCTGCGGAAATCGTCGGTATCCGCTGCATTGGTCAGGACCACGATCACCACCGGGGCACCGCCGTACGACGCCGCAAACCGGATGAACTCCTCGCGGGACAGGGAGCCCCGGAGCGGGGAGGGGTCCCAGTTCCGGGTAAATTCCTCGACGATTGCCCGGTAGGAGCCTCCCATCTCCCGTATTTTTTCCCCGGTCACCACCACAAACTCCCATTGCTGGAGGTTCATGGCGGACGGGGCCTGGTTGGCCGCATCGAGGATCTTCTGGATCTCCTCTTTTGGCACCGGGTCCGGCCGGTACTTCCGCACCGCCCGGCGGGCATGGATCGCTTCGAAGAGTTCCATGGCCGGTCACGCCTTCTTTTTTAGATGAGCCCCGGATTCTGCTGCCTGAACCAGCCGGACACCGAGGTCAAAGGCCCGTTTGCAGTCCTGCGGGAAGATCTCCCGGTGGCGCTTCCGCCGCTCCTCCGGGTCCGCGTAGGAAAAGACTACCTTGTCGTAGTCCTTGAACTGGAGCGTCTCGTTGCAGAAGAGGGTCTCGGACGACTGCCCGAATATCATCTTTAAGACGGTCGCATTTGCACCGATGGGCCAGCAGTACTGCTCCTTCATGATCTGCTCGGAGACGTTCATGGTGTACACAAACGCCGTCGGGATCATTTTCGGGAAGAGGCAGGAGTGGTTCTTGTCGTAGACAAGGTACGGGAACATCAGCCGCTCCATAAAGGAGCGCATCTCGCCGGTGACGATCCCAAAGTAGATTGGGGAGCCGAGGATCAGGACGTCCGTGTCCCGGATCCGATCGAGGATTGGCATCAGATCGTCTTTTACCGCGCACTTCCCGTAGCTCTTCCCTCCTTTTATCTTGCAGGAAAAACAGCTGATACATCCCTTATAGTCCAGGTCGTACAGGTGCACGAGTTCGGTCTCTGCATCCGCGGATTTCGCGCCTTCGAGTGCATGTTCGAGCAGCGTTGCCGTATTCCATTTCTTCCGCGGGCTCCCGTTGACTGCGATAACGTTTGTCATCTTCACGTTCCTTATCTTCGTTCTTCTCCAGGTTTCAGATGTTGAGATCTCCGGGATCCCTCTCCCGCATTTTTAGGCAGGATCATCCCGGAACGGGCAGGAGATCCCGTCCTCCGGGTGCTCCCGGCACGCATCGCAGGAGGTGCATGCTGCCGGCTGGTCCGGGTGTGCCTTCCAGATCTTCGGAAGATCGGGTTCGCGGAGGAGCGGGCGGGAGAGGGAGAAGTACCCGATCCGGGTGGTCTCCAGCAGTTTTACGAGGACCGGCGCACTCCGGTTGAGGCCGACCATGATGACCGGGACATCCACGCTTTTTGCGATCTCCGCTGCATAGTCACGGAAGACCGATTCATCGTAGCCCGTCCCTGCCGGGTCGAGCTTTCCGGAGGCGCCTCCCGTGATCTCGATCGCGCTGATCCCCCGGTCCGCAAGGGTGCGGCAGGCAGCACGGCAGGCATCCCACACCCCGTCGTCCTCTTCAAAGTCCGAGCAGTTGATCTTGACAAGAATGGTAAACGAGGGGCCGGTCCGGGCCCGGATCGCGTCCACGATCTCCACGAGGAACCGGGCGCGGTTCTCGACCGATCCGCCATACGCGTCGGTCCGGGTGTTCTTTTGTGCGTTCAGGAACTGGCTGATGAAATACCCGTGACCCGAATGAACCTGCACCCCATCGAACCCGGCCTGCTGTGACCGGGCGGCTGCATCGGCAAAGAGCCGGATTACGTGCCGGATGTCCTCCTCCGAGACCGAACCGGGGGTCCACCAGGCACCGCCGGTACCGACAAGGGTGAGCTGCTGTATCACCGGGCAGCCGTTGTCGTGGACGGCGGCGGCGAGGGAGGCAAAGGCCGGGACGGAGGCATCGTCATAGAAGGAGAGCATGCCCGGAAGGCCGGAGGCGTCTTTCGCGATCAGGGTCGCGCTGGTGATGACGAGACCGATACCGCCAGCAGCCAGTTCCCGGTACACTTCGAGAAGCCGGGGTGTCGGCCGGCCCGTGTCGTCAGCCATCGCTTCCCATGTCGCCGACCGGACGAGCCGGTTTTTGAGCCGCATCGTCCCTATGCGTGTCTCGTCAAAGAGGGTTTTCATGCGGGCCCTACTGCCACGTTACCTTCAGGGGTTTCCGGCGTGGGAGCCCATAGATCCTGTACTGCGGGGTGCCGAACATCATCGCATAGGCACTCTTCCGCCCGGCAGGAATACCAAGCTCCTTCTGGAGCGGCTCGTAAGATACGGCAGCCATGGCAACGAATCCCGCCCAGCAGGTTCCGACGCCAAACGCCGGGGCCGCGATATCGAAGTGCGTGAGGGCGATGATCGCATCCACGGGTGCGATTGGGTTGCCCTCAGGGATGTGAGCGACGAGCAGGTGCGGGGCGCCCCGGCAGATGACATCATACCCGCTTTCCCATGCCGGTATGAGGACCGACACGTAGCCGCTCATCGGGTGGTTCGAGTTTATGAGCGTCTTCATCCATTCGACGGTCAGCCCGGCGATCTTCTTTACCTTCTCCGGGTCGTGGACAACGATCCACTCCACGGGCTGCCCGTTTCCTCCCGATGCAGCGTACCGGGCGATATCAAGGAGTTCGAGGATCTTTTCTTTTGGCACGGGATCCTTCGTGAAGCGCCGTATGGATCGGCGTTTCCTCAGGTAATACCCCATATCCTCAGGGGCAATCGACCCGGCACCGGCCGGCAGGGATACCTTCTCGTCAGGGAGGTCGTTCAAGAGGAGTGCCTGCGAGGGGCAGAATGCCTCGCAGTGCCCGCAGTGGATACACATGCCGGTTTTTGCATCCGGTATTTTTGGCAGGGTGTTCTCATCGGCGGGGTCAATAAGCCCCATTGTACAGACATTTGAGCAGATCCCGCACCGGGTGCAGAGATCCTGGTCGACAAGTATGGTGGTCATGTCAGTGTCCTTTCTTTGTATTGGCATGCTGCACCAGGTTCTTTCCGGCGCTCCACGCATCACCGGCACATTTGCCAAGCGACCAGTACCGGTTGTCGGGCATCGTCAGGAAGAGCGGGTCGATGGCCGGGAAGTCCGGTTTCTGGTCTTTTAGTACCCTCTCGTCCGCGTATGCCCCGATAATTTCGCCGATAAACAGATTGTGCGTCGGGAGATCTACCGTCTGAACCAGCCGGCATTCCAGACAGACGGGGCATTCCCTGATCATCGGCGCGGTTTCTAGCGAACCATAGACGACATCAAAGACCTCTGATTTGTCGGTCTTTGCGCCGGAGACCAGACCGCAGTAATCGGTCTTCTCAAGAAGATCCGATGAGGGAATGTTAACCGAGAAGGTCTTTGACTCCTCCATTCCCTTCGGGGTATAGTGATTTTTCGCAATCCCGCAGGCAATCATGGGCGGGTTCCCGTTCACCCGGGCACACCAGCCCACGGCCATGAAATTCGCCTTACCCTCCACCTGTGTCCCGACAAGAACGACCGGCATCGGGATGAAAAAATTCGGTTGTATCGCCTTTTTCTCCATACGCTTACTCCCTGCATCCCCTGCCACGGGGAAGAAATTCCTGACAGAAAACCATACGCAGGCAGAATACACACCAATAGTCTGCAATGGCGATCTGAATCATTAAGATAGATTCTGCCACAACTGAATATATAGGTGATACAGGCAATATTGTAATAGACTTTCCTTGGAGTAACCATGCCCTATACGAAGAATGGCAAGACCTACCACTGTACCGTCGAAGCGACACTGGATGTGATCGGCGGAAAGTGGAAACCCCTCATCCTCTGGCATCTCGGCGATTCCGTGATGCGGTTTGGCGAACTGCAGAAATCATTGCCGGGGGTCAATGCGAAGATGCTCACCAAGCAGCTCCGCGAACTCGAAGAGGACGGGGTCATCCGGCGCAAAGTCTACCCCGAGGTTCCGCCCCGGGTGGAATATTCGATCACCGAGTTTGGCAAGACCCTCATCCCTATCCTCGAAGCCCTTTGTACCTGGGGAGCGCAGTACCTCGGTACCCAGAACGGCGGAAAGAAAGCGGATGCATACCAGTGCCCGGCAAAAGCGGGACAGAAAAAGAAGTAACCAAAGGGAAAGTCCCGGCAGTGCGGTCCCCGGGTTCCCTGTTCTTACTACCAGCACACGCTCCTGACGAGCAGGTAACAACCGGGTTTCACGGGAACGGATCTCTCACGGCAACAACGGATCCTTTTGGTTCATCCAGAACAAAGGTGCCGTACCGCAGAATACTGATGAATCCGGTGGCTCTTTTGGCAGGTTCACTTCTCCGTACCGGACGGGTAATTTCCGGGAGAGTCCCCCGGCATCTGACATACTGCCCTTCACTGCATCCTTTCTGGTTACCCATCATCAGTCGGCAATTTTGGCAGCCGCCGGTGAAGGGGGCTTTTGTATTACCAGCAGGATCTCATCCTGCCTGATGCGATAACCACCAGCCAGGGCATGATGGTTCAAAAAATAATACCTGATATCTGCTGAACGCTTTCGGAAGTCAGGGTCGATAAGTAAAAACAGCCCGATCTCGGTCATCTCATCCAGGGATTTTGAGAAGATCTCATTCTGGAAATACTCAAGACGGACCGCCTCGTCACCATAGTGATCGATGACAGCCCGCACCAGCTCGATCACGGGTACGTCATACGTGGTAAAAGCATTGAAAAACCGCGCAACCTCACCAAGCGGGGACTGCATAACAATAACAAGACATCCTCCCGGTAAAAGGTGACAATACATCTTCTCAATGGTTGCCATCCACGCTCCATCGGGGATATAGTACAGGACATGGGAGCAGAGGATCATGTCAAACCGATCACTCCCCGGATCAACATTTATCCAGCTGTCGTTATAGATGCGGAATCCGGGACAGCGGCTGCGGAACATACCAGCCTGGCGGGGATTCGGTTCAACAACCGTCGTCCTGTCAAACAGTTGAGAGATCGGGATCGTGAGGTGGCCACCGCCCGCCCCGATATCAAGGAATGCTTCCCTTTTATCGAGGGATTGCATTACCATCCCGATTTTGAGCAGTTCGATCCCTTTTTCCGTTGAACATGACGAGAAGAGTGCAAGCTGCTGCTGGTATTCTGCAAAATCATCATTCTCCTGACAGGGATCGGAAGACGGCTGCACATCCATGTGATAAAATCCTCTATTGTGCTGGTTGGATGCTGTGAGTCGTAAGGATATCGGGTAATTCATCCGGATTTGGGTGAGGTTTTTGGCAGGTCCACTTCCCGGTATAGGTCGGCTAATCGTCGACCGGGAGCAACCTGATCTATAACGCCAGATTCGGATCCCGCTGCTATGCCGGAGTACCGTTCACCTTTAGAGGGCCCCCCTGTCCTGTAAAAAAGTCCTGACCTCCGGATCCAGTACATACCGGGCATTCCTTCCCTCCTGCCGGACCGTAACCATCTGATCGTGGCAGAGCCGTTTCATGTGCCACGAGACCGATGGCCCGGACACGTGGAGATTCTCCTTAAGTTCCGTGGGAGTGCGCGGGGACTCAAGAAGCAGGAGCAATATGGCACGCTGCCGGTCATTGCTGTATGACGAGAGGATCTGCTGTTCGCGGTCGGAGAACTTCCCGCCGTTCTCAAAATACCGTGTGTAACCGGAACCCGGGATCGCAAGAATCTTGTTTGTCTGACCGAGCATGTCAAGGTGATACGTAAGGGTCCCCCGGTTGATACCGGTCTGCCGTTCCAGTTCCCGGAAATGGATGCCGGGATGATCCCGGATAAACGCGTGGATCCGGTTCCGCTCCGGGTGGACGAGAACATTTTTGGAGCTGACCTGCCGGAACCCAAGCCATACTCCAAACCCGACAGCCCAGAACAGGAGGAGATCCACCGGCTTCACGAGCACCGGTGAGATGAGATATGCCGCGTGCAGGATGATGACTTTTGGCGGGTGCTGCCAGAAGGGAATTGCTTCGTTTCCGGGCTTTACGCCAAAGAACGGGATATACACCAGTTCGAGGAGCGCGAGCGCCAGAAAAAGGATGAGAACAAAATACGTGAGGATTTTCTTTCCATTCATCCGCCCTGCTCCAGCGCACCGGAAACCCTGCCACGAAGACAGGGTGCCGGTATACGCACTGTTGTCGTTTTTTAGAGATTCTCTTTACCCCTCCCATAAAGGTTCTGTGACAACTGCCTCAGGCAGGAAGATAGATGAATGTCACAGAAACCGTATCATAAACCCGGGTCATAACCTGTATCAGGAAAAGACCTGCCGTGGCAGCTCCACGGGGGTCGGCCGGGGAGGGGTTTGTTTGTTCTTTTGGGACTACCGCAGAGTAATGTCCGGATGTTTTTGGCTGGTGATCGTTCTTGCATTCCTGCAGGTTATTTCCGGCATTGCCATCGCGCAGGGTGCCGATGCCGGATATGCCAGCGGAACAACGGTACCCCTTAATCCCCAATACCAGAGCGGGGATCCTGCCATAACATTCTACTACACCTTTGCCGGCGATCTGGTTGTTTTCCAGAACCTTGAAGCGTCAAAAGACCCCCGTTACCCCATGGGACTCTACCTCTATCGTATCTCAGAGAACCGCACGGAACTGGTACCGGGAACGGCGGATGACGAGCATGGCGCGAATATCCTTGGAACGAGAATAGAGGGAGACCGGATCATATGGCAGCATATGTTCCCTGATGATGTCACCCATATCTACAACAGTACGACAGGCACCGAACGGGTAGTCCCCGATTCGTCTGCATGGGGTGCGCTCAAAACCTATCACCGGCAGTTCGGGAACGTCACGATTGATACGGTAGAACGGACGGAACCCGCAATTGACGGGGACCGCATCGTCTGGTCTCAGGGTTTTTCAACGGCCACGAACGATCAGGGGACTGACCTGTACATGATGAACCTGACGACCGGGGAAGTCATCCCCGTCAGCGAGAGCCCGGGCGGGCAGGTACGTCCCTCCATCTCCGGCCGTTACATCGTATGGGAGGATACCAGAAACGGCATAGAGAACCCGGACATCTACCTGTACGATCTTGAAACCCGCACGGAGACACCAATCTGTACGGATCCCTCGTACCAGAGATACCCGGTCGTATCGGGCGATTATGTCATCTGGATCGATTTCCGGAACGGGTTTGATTTTTCCCAGATCCGTATGTACCGGATATCGACCGGCACCGAGTCTGTGATCGGTGGCGACCAGATAATGCGCCATGGCTCGCCTTTCATCTCCGGGGACCGGGTCGTCTTTTTGAAATGTATCCCCTATTCTGTTAACCCCCGGGGAATCTGCCAGGGGATCCTCTACGATATCGGGACAAATGAATACACGAGCCTTCCCAAAACGGAGGAAAGCCAGTCCCTGTGGGGGATTTCAGGAGACAGGATCCTGTATTCCGAGGAGACCGATACGAGCCGGCAGATGTACCTGTTCACCCTTGAGAACCGGACGCCGGCCCTGCCTGTGGTGACGGTCATAGAAAAATCCCGGAATACCAGCAGTGCCCTGCCGACCGAGACCCCCGTTACAGGGGAGACCCCTGCAGCGGAGAGCCCGGGATTTGATCTCCTGCCATGCAGTATTGCCGTTTCCCTTGCCTGCGTCCTTCTTGGATACAGGAGAACATGAGGATACTGGATATGCTCTGGAGACAGTTGACACAGAAATCGTTTAAGATCCCGCTGCCATCAGATCGATATGCAGAATAGAGCATACAGGACAGGGTACATGGTGCCGGCAGTCATGCTGGTCGCTATCGCCCTGCTGTGTATACCGGCAACAGCCACCGTGGCATTTACCACGAGCGTGCCCCAGACCCTTGCAAAGGGCGATACCTTCACCATCAGCGGCACGGGAGCACAGAACGGATCGGTCATTGTCTGGGTGATCGGGAGGAACTATTTCGACACGATTACAACGGTCCCGGATACGAACGGGAACTTTTCCCTCTCCATCCTGCCGGATGAGACCTCCCGGTTTTCCAGCGGGCAGTACGCTGTTGTAATCCAGGACCCCGGGACAAACGGGAGACCGGAGATCGGTTACCGTGTTGACGATGCCGGGAATATTTCCTTCCTGAACCGCCAGGCGATTTTCGCAGGTATAGGGCCAAAACAGGGTATTACGGCAAACGCAGAACCGGTTGCCAGAATCCTTGTTGAAGGGGCGGCACTGCCGGGCACCGATGACATCCTGACACCCTATTACTTTTTTATCGAAGAGCCTTCCGTCAATTTTGACCGGGGATCCGCCACCGGCCCCGAGGGCCAGCTCCCGAATGTGACTGTCGGCGAACGGATCACGATCAGCGGGACAACGAATATGGGCGTTGAGAACCTCCTGCATGCCGATCTCCGGAATCTTGATACCAATTCCCTCATTGGTTCGAGGACGATCCCGGTCACCGCCCGGGACAGGACGAACCAATGGTCATTTGAACTGGACACCACCGGTCTTTCACCCGGCGACTATTTTGTGACCGTGGGCTGGATGAAATCGAATACCACCGGAACCGGATCCGCACTGGTTCATGTCGTTCCGGAATCAGGTTCAAACGCCGTTCAGCCCTTCAATGGTAGACTGGCATCATTCACGGGAGGATTGTCCCTGCCGGTCATCTTTGGAGGGGCTGTGTTGTTGGGCGTTGGCTGTATCATCATTGTTCTGCAAAAGAAAAAGAACTGATACTTCGGGATTATTAGCCCTGATCGGTTTCCTGGCATGAAATTCTTTATCCCCACCATATTTACCTCACGAGGGGTGGGAAGATCTGTGGAATGGGGGTTACATTGCCGGGACAAGTACTTCGTCACGAGCCTGCCATTTCGGCGAGACTACACAGAGAAAAACCAGATCGCAATTACCGGTGTTATGGATATGCTGGACAGCACCGTGGGGGATCATAACAATCTGCCCGGGACGGACCGGGGATGTTTCATCATCGATATTCATGGTGCCGGTTCCCTTGAGGATGTAATAGAGTTCGGTGCTTTCCATCAGCCTGTGCGGGAGGGTTGATTTTCCTCTTGGCACAATCGCGTGGGCGATGCTGCAGGCAAGATCGCCGGCCCCGGCGACTTTGTCCGGGTGCAAAAGTTCGCAGAGCACTGAATGATCCATAACCTGTTCATGGGGGCATTTGGTACTGTCGCGGATAAGCATGATCAGATCTCATGTTTGTGGTTTTTAGTACTATCCTCAAAAGTAAGCCACGTGCTTTCTTTTTACCGTGGACTTTCGAACCGGGAGTATTGCACATCTTTATGAGGCCCCGGGCATACCACTACACAGGTGAATACTAGAGATGAAGATCATTGGTATCAACGGGAGTCCCAAAGGTGAAAAGAGCCAGACGCGCCGGCTGGTCCTTGGCGTGCTCGAAGGGGCACGTGCAACAGGTGCAGACATAACGTTTGTCGATGTCTGTGCCTTAAAGATCCAGTACTGCAAAGCGTGTACGACCTGTTATGCAAAAGGCGAGTGCATTCACGACGACGATATGCCGGCCCTGTACGAGAAACTGCTCGATGCGGACGGGATCGTGCTTGGCTCACCGGTCTACATCAATTCGGTGACGGCGCAGCTCAAGACCATGCTCGACCGGATGGCAGACAGCGTTCACTGCCTGCATTTTACCGGAAAGTACGGCTGCGCTGTTTCTACAGCCGGCGGGGCAATGGCAGAAGAGACAGCAGAGTACATGAACGCTGCGATGCGGATGCTCGGGGCGACCACGGTCGGCACGATTGGCGTGAACTTCATGGGCAACCCGGATGCGATCCTGCCCGCGGAGAAAGCGGCAAAGGAACTGGGCAGGAAACTCACCGAAGCCATCCGGACGCAGTGGAAAGATCCGGCCCAGCAGGCGTATTATGCGGACAGGAAAGCCCACATGAAGCAGCTCGTGCTTGCAAACAAGGATGTATGGACGCACGAGTTCGATCACTGGAATGCGATGGGCTGGATCTGATCTCTCTTTTTTAAAATGGCTTTTTCCTCGAATTGCGAGGGTAAATCCCGTCCTTGTCAAATAAGTTGATGGTGGCTGACACCCCCGGAGAGGAACCCCTGCGGCGGCTCTGGCAACTAAAGGTAATGTGAATCAATCGTTGAACGTAGCCACAGGAAAATAGCAAGTCGCCAAAAACACACGCGATACTTTCTTTTCCCCTTTAAAAAAATACCAGGATCCGATCCTCCTTATAAAAAATAACTTACAGGGTGCCGATATCTTCGTTCCACAACCGGGGGTTTGCCGCAATAAACTCCCGCATCATTTCTTTGCATTCGGGAGAATCGAGGTCGATCACCTCGACACCATGCTCTTTAAGAAACTCTCTGGCACCGGGAAAATTCTCTGATTCTCCGGCAATCACGCGGGGAATGCCGAACTGGACGACCGCCCCGGCGCAAAGATAGCAGGGCATGAGGGTGGAGTAGAGGATTGTGGTGCGGTACGTGCCGATCCGCCCGGCATTTTGGAGGCAGTCGATCTCAGCGTGGATAATAGGGTCGTCATCCTGTACTCTCCGGTTGTGCCCCCTGCCGATAATCCGGTCATTCTGTACGAGTACGGCGCCGATGGGAATGCCCCCTTCGTGTAAGCCCAGTCGGGCCTCGGCAATTGCAGCCTGCATGAACGGGTCCGGGGATGAAACCTGATGTTGTCTGGTCATATTATACCCCTTAAACCGGCATCTGACAAATAATGATTGGAAAAAAAGGAAAAGAGTGAGACTTATGGGGAATTTCTTTTCTTTATCATCTCGAGCGCTTCAAAAGCTTCGCGCCTGACAGATATGTTCTCGTCAGTTAAGAGACCGGCGAGGTGATCCGCCGCTTTCTGGTCGCCAATCTCTCCGAGAAGAAGGGCGGCACGCTTCCGTACATCGCTCTGGTCGTCTTTTAAGACCATGATGAGCGGCGTTGTTGCCGGCTGGCCGAGCATCCAGAGCGCCTCCATTGCGGCGGTCCTCGAACGGACATCGCCTTCACGGAAGACCTGCATAAGCGGGGCAATCGCGGGCACACCGAGTGCGGCAAGCGCCTTGACAACGTCTATCCTGACTGCCCTGTCGGGATCTGCGAGTATTTCGATGAGCGTGGGAATTGCCTTTGTGTTCCCGATCTGGCCAAGCACCGCAGCGGACTCTTTGCGGATACCCGGATCCTGGTTTGAAAGGGCATCAATCAGCGGCTCGACCGAGGGTTCCCCGATGGTCGTCAGTGCCAGTGCAGCCCTGCGGGAGATATCCTCGTTTTTGTCGACAAGGGCCTGGATGAGGGGTGAGATCGATGCCTTTCCCAGTGAGCAGAGCGTCGCCATTGCGGCCATCCGCACATGCTCAAGGGGATCGTTGAGACTCTCGATTAAGGAGGCTACTGCACGCGGGTCGCCAATCCTGCCCAGCGCAACGGCTGCCTCATGGCGGACCCACGGGTCGGTATCCTTGAGGGCTTCGATAAGATTTGTCACTGCACGGCCCTCGCCCATGACCCCGAGAGCCTGCACGGCCCCCCGGCGGATGAACGGGTGATTGTGCTTGAGTGACTGGATAAGCGGGGTGACCGCGGGCTCACCGATGAGCTGGAGCGCCCGGATTGTTTCCTGCCGGACATCCTCACCCGGGTCGGAAAGGGCCCCGATCAGCGGTACGACAGCCGGAACACCGATCTTACCCAGCGTATCGGCAGAGCCCCTCCTGATGATCCAGAACTCATCTTTAAGCCCGTTAATGAGTGGTTCGATAAATGGTTCACCGAGATCGCCGACAGAACGGACGGCGTTCCAGCGGGTATCAAGATCGCCGCTGGTAAGTGCCTTGAGGAAAGTCTCGTAGCGCTCCCGCTGGGCGTTCAGTCGTGCTTCCTCCTCCTCACGGCTTCCCGACTTGAAAATGTTAAGAAATTTTTTTACGATCGCCATAGAAATTCTCCCATTGGTTCACTGTTTGTATAAAATCATTCAAATAGGTATCGCATGCCCGATATAAAGGCAGATCTCTTATCGGGAGAAAAATATCGGGGCGCTTCCTTCTTGTAACTCCGCGAGGAGAATTTTTTATAAAAAATACGAGAGGACTTTTTTAATTCCTGCGATTCACGTACCCTTTAGCCATTCGTCACGGTGACAATCACGGAATCGGATCCGGTATTTTGTTCATCCGTGACTGACATGGTATATGTTCCCAGGGGTTTTGACTGGTCGAATTTGTATTTATATGTCCAGGATTTATCCGCATTGAGGGTCAGGGTGGCAATGTACACTCCGTTCGCATATTGTCCGGGCCCGTATAATGTCAGGGTGACACTTTTCGCACCACTTGTGCACAGTCCGGAATACGTTTCCGTATCCCCCTGGCTAATGATAGGATTTCCTGCAGCGATGTTGACGGATCCCCCACCGACAACGGAAAATATCGCCATATCAGATGCAGTTTTCTGCTTGTCATAGGCAATCATGGTGTACGTCCCGGACATCAGGGAATACCCTGGCTTCCACGTGTAATACCATGAATTATCTACGCCGACGGAAGGCTGGGCCACCACAATCCCGTTCTTGTAGGCGCCCGGCCCATAGAGTATCAGTATGACCGTATCACTTCCCGTGCAGGTACCGTAAAACGTCTGCGAGCTGCCAATGATCATAGTTGTCTGGCTTTCCAGAATCTTCACGACAGGCTGCGAGGATGAAGTGACAACCGGTCCCTGGGTGGATATTTCTACGGGGCTCTGCGTGGGCCGGGCGGTTACCAGGGATGCAAGCGGTGTCAGCGCAGCAGAATATGTTGCAGATCCTGATGCAACCGTGATATTGGCCTTCCAGGTCTCGTAACCGGAATAACGGAATTCAAGGGTATGTGCCCCGGTCGATATCCCGGAAAGAGTACTCGGGGTGGTCCCCTGGTACTGGTTGTCGAGATATATCTGGGCACCTTCCGGTGAAGTTGAAAACTGGAGCGTGCCTTTACCGGGTGCCTGGTCCAAAACGCATCCGGAGATGGCGACACAGATAATTAATACCGAAATAATGAAAATCCGCTTCATTCCGTTTCCCTTATTGTTGAGAGGTTATCACGATTATCAATTAAAATACTTGTGCAAATGTTTTTTGCGGGTTGACAGGAGTAGAGGGGTATTCCCCGGATAGACCCGGGCCGGGAGAACAATCAGTTCCTGTTTGCCAGCTGCAGGATTTTCTTTGCAAGTTCAATACTTTTTTCTTCCCCGGTCATCAGCGTATCCAGCCGGATCGCGTCTTTTACGAGAACGGGATCGCGGATGTCCTGGATAAAGAGATCGACGATATCCTTGTAGCACGCTGCGGTACCTGCCGAGGTTGCTTCAAAGCCCGAGGCGGTCATAAGTGCAGCGGCGGGGCCGCTGACAGGAGCATCGCCAATGAACGGACTTACAGCGATGACAAATTTGTCTTTCATGGCCTCTTTGATCCCCGAGCACTCAAGGATGGGCGTGATGCTCGTGATTGGGTTTGACGGCCCGATGACCACGACATCGCTTGCCCCGACTGCCTGAAGGACTTCTTCTGTACTTTCCGGGGGCGTCTTTGAACAGCGCACGACGTCATCGATCGGGATATTTCCCTTGCTCCGCACCCAGTATTCCTGGTAGTGGATGAGGCCAAGCTCAGTTTTTACCCGGGTCGTCACTTCAGTATCCGACATCGGCAGGACATTTTCCCGTACACCGAAACGATCGCAGAAGTTTTTTGTGATGTTCGTGAGCCTCATGCCGTCACGGAGCAGGTTTGCCCGCGCGATATGCACCGCCCGGTCACGATCCCCGATCGCGATAAACTCCTCAAGGCCCATCCGGACGATCTCATCGTGGGTGGTAAACGTATCGTTTCTTACCCCCCACCACGTGTCGGTATTGAGCACACCGGCAAAAAGGTACATGACGGTATCAAGGTCCGGTGATATGTGGTTACCGGAGATCCAGATATCCTCGGCTGTGTTTACGACAACTGATATCTCGTGCCTGTCCATCACTTTCTGCATTCCGCGCAGCAGTTTCGGGGTACCGGTCCCGCCCGAAAGGAACGTAATCATAACTAGAATACTTTTATGCGATGTATATGAAGATTCTTTAGAGTGAATCCCAAGATTATCAAAGACCCGGTCCATGGCTATGTGGAAGTGGACGAGGAGATCCTGCCGCTCTTAGACTCCCCTGCCGTCCAGCGTCTGCGGCATATCCGTCAGCTTGGGTTCTCCTATCTTGTCTATCCCGGTGCCAACCACACACGTTTTGAACACTCGGTAGGTACGATGCACCTGGCCGGTGTCGCCTGCCGTCAGTTCGGCCTCTCAAAGGAAGACCGTCAGCTGGTGCTCGTGGCAGCTCTCCTCCATGATGTGGGGCACGGTCCGTTTTCCCATGCAAGTGAACCCCTGATGGAGGCAAATCTCGGCCGCACCCACGACGATATTGCCGGGATCGTGGACGCGCAGTTCGCACCGCTGCTCGCACCGCTCGGGATAAAACCCTCTGACCTGTGCGCGGTCGTGAACGGCAGCCACCCGCTATCGGGCATCATCCACGGCGACCTCGATGTGGACCGGATGGATTACCTGCTCCGTGATGCGTACTATACCGGCGCACCGTACGGCACGGTCGATGCGCACCGCCTCATCAGGAATATCCACCTGACCCCGGAGGGAATCGTGCTTGACGAGAATGGGATCAATGCGGCAGAATCCCTGCTTATTGCGAGGACCCTGATGCGCCCGACCGTCTATTACCACCATGTGAGCCGGATCGGGGAGTGCATGTTCCAGATTGCGATGCTCGATCATATGGCAACACATCCGCCCGGGGGTTTTGAGCAGATCTGTGCACTCGATGATGCGGAGTGCATGCATGTACTCAAACACTCAAAAAGTGCTCTTGCGCGTGATATGGCAGACCGGCTCTACGGGCGGCGGCTCTACAAGCGGGCCATCTATGCCGGGCAGGATCAGATCAATGCAGCGGCGTTCCAGACCGGGTGGTCGCTTGAGCGATCGCGGGAGGTTGCAGGGGACATTGCCGGGCTGGCCGGGTGCCAGGCTGCCGATGTGCTTGTGGATATTCCCCCGGTTCCCGGGGATATGTCCCTCGAGGTCCAGGTAAAAAACCGGCATGCTCTTGTGGGTTTTGCCGAGTTGTCCCCCCGGCTCCAGACACTCAACCAGACCCGGCGCGAGCAGTGGCGGTTGGGAGTGTATACGCTCCCGGCCTATCGCGACGCGGTTGCCGACGCAGCAGCAGAGATCCTGCACATAAAAAAGCCCACTCGCCAGGACACGCTTTTCTGATCCAAATCGTCCCATGACCCGCAGGCTGCACCGGAAATCCCGGCGACAGAATAAAAAATCTAATATGCGGCTTTGGCCGGACATATCCTTATGAGACCTACCAGCAATATCCGATGTACACGACAGGCCCCTGCAAGATCGAGTTAAAAAGAAACCGGGTTAACGTTGATCTGGATGTTGCAAAGAGGCTTTCCTGAGGTGAAATGAGATGAGTGATATAATCGGCGACGTGTTTGTTATCACATGTGGTATCGTTATCGTCATAGTTATCCTTGTAGTGTCCTTCCTCAAACTCCGTACTGCGGAGCGCAGGATGCACGAGAGCAGTTACAAACTCAGGGTGTACACGGATCTCCTGAATGCCGTGACCGAGATCAACCTTGCCGCTGGTGACAGTTACAAGATGGATATCGCCAAAAAAGATCTGGCGCTCACGCTCAACCGGCTCAACCTTATCGCAAGTTCCGGCGTGCTCAAAAGTGTCAACGACCTGCTGGACCTCTTTAACGAGGCAAGGGAGAAAGATATCGATGCTCTCCGGCTCCATAATATCCTTAATACGATTGTCATTGAAGCCCGCCGGGATCTCAACCCGTCCCACGCACGCCGGGTCGAGGAGTCCAGAGTGCGGTACCGTTTCTTTGCCCCGATGCGGAAATAATTCCTTTTTTCCCGTGTTTCCCTTTTTTTTGGCATAAACACTTTTTACTTCTGGATCCGACATTGGTATCACAGGAGAGCGCGGAGGCGAAACGATGAAAAAGGAATACGTGGTCGGGGTAACTGGTGCTAGTGGGATCTGCTATGCCCGGCGCCTGCTTGAGGTACTGTGCCAGGATGCCCGTGTGCATCTCATCATATCGGATGTCGCACTGGAAATCGCACACCACGAGGGGGTGGACCTTTCAGGCTTTGATGCAACGTACCACGAGGTCAATGCGATCAGTGCAGAGATAGCAAGCGGTTCGCACCGGCACGACGGAATGGTCATTATCCCGTGCAGTTCAAAGACCCTCGCGGCGATCGCATCCGGCTACGCGGACAACCTGATCACGCGAACGGCGGATGTCTGCTTAAAGGAGCGCCGGAAGTGCATCCTTGTCACCCGGGAGATGCCGCTCTCACGGATCCATATCGCCAACATGCTCGCCGTCCACGATGCCGGGGCGACCATCATGCCGGCCTGCCCGGGGTTCTACCACCACCCGGAACAGATCTCCGATCTGGTGGACATGGTGGTGGGCCGGGTGCTCGATCACCTCGAAGTCGAGCATACACTTACCAAGCGCTGGAGTGGTTATGATGCGTGAATTTATTGAGAAGATGCGAAGAGCGGGCCGGGTCATCGATGTAAACGAGCCGTGCTCCCCCGAAGATATGAAAGTGGCACAACGGGCTGCGGCAACGGACAAACTCCTCTTCTTCCATGATATCGGCGGCGCCCGGGCGGTCATGAACGTGACGGCCAACCGGCACGCGCTCGCGCTCGCACTGGGGATCGATGAGAAAAATCTCGTAAAAAAACTTGCCGATGCAACCTTTGACGGGAAGATCGTAAACGACGGGAAACTTGCCATGAAAAAACCGGATCTCAGAAAGATCCCGGTCATGCATTTCTTCCCAAAAGACGCCGGGAAATATTTCACGGCAGGTGTTGTCTTCTCGAAATGGGACGGGGTGGAGAACGCGTCTATCCACCGGATGCTTGTCCTTGACGACACCAGAGTTGCGGCCCGGCTCGTTGAGGGCCGGCACACGTACGTGATGCACAAAAAGGCGCTTGCCTGCGGGGAGCGCCTGCCGGTCGCGATGGTGATCGGGGCCCACCCGGCAGTGACGTTTGCGAGTTGCACCCGGGTCCCGACCGGAAAGGAACTCGCCTACGCGGCAGAACTCCTTGGCGGGACGATCCATGTACGGGAGTGCAGCAACGGGGTGCTCGTCCCTGCCGATGCGGAGATCGTACTTGAAGGGTTCATCGGGCCGGATGTCACGGACGAAGGCCCGTTTGTCGATATCACGGGCACCTACGACCCGGTCCGGCGCCAGCCGGTGATCGAGTTCACCGGCATGTACACAAAGCCGGACTTCATCTATCACAGCATCCTGCCCGGCGGCGACGAGCACAAGGTCCTGATGGGATGCCCCTACGAGCCCAAGATCTACCGGGCGGTAGCAGGAGTCACCGAAGTCAAGAACGTCGTGCTCACCAAGGGCGGCTGCGGGTATCTCCACGCGGTCGTCCAGATCAAAAAGAGCACGCAGGGCGACGGGAAGAACGCGATCATGGCGGCCTTTGCGGCCCACACCTCGCTCAAGCACGTGGTTGTCGTGGACGAGGACATCGATCCCACGGATCCGTACGATGTCGAGTACGCGATCGCGACCCGGGTGAGCGGCGACATGGACATCATGGTGATCACCGGTGTCCGCGGCTCATCGCTTGATCCCTGCCAGAAAGAGGACGGTACGAACGTGAAGATCGGGGTCGATGCGACGATGGTTCTCGGCCACGAAGACGAGTTCCGGCGAGCCACATGGTGACCGGCATGCAGCTCGACCCGGAAGATGAGCGGATACTTGCCGGTGAAGAGGGCGAGACCCGCCAGAAACTCCTTGAACTCCTGGTCGCGCTCGGGAAGGTGTTCGGGGCTGAACGGCTTGTCCCGATAAAAAGTGCGCAGGTGAGCGGGGCATCCTACAAGACGATCGGGAAATACGGTCTTGAATGGCTCAACAGTCTCGATGCAAAGGCGGTTGTTCCCGCGGTCTTAAACCCGATCGGCATGGCCCGGACCCGGTGGGAGGAGATGGGGATCGACCCGGACTTTGCAGCAAAGCAGCAGGCCGTTGTCGCCGCATACGAGCGGCTCGGTATCCGGCTTGACTGCACCTGCACCCCGTATTACCTGTACGAGACCCGGTATGGCGATCACCTTGCCTGGTCTGAGTCGTCAGCGGTCTGTTACGCGAACTCCGTTATCGGGGCCCGGACAAACCGGGAGGGGGGTCCTTCCGCCCTTGCCGCGGCCATCATCGGGAAGACGCCCTGCTACGGACTGCATCTCGGAAAAAACCGCCTGCCGCAGATGGTGATCGATGTCCATGCCGATACAGCGAAGTGGACGATCGCCGATTACGGGGCGCTCGGGTACCACGCGGGAAAAATTGTAGGCAACCGGATCCCGTACTTCCGGGGCATAACCCCGGGTGCAGACTCGCTCAAGGCCATCGGGGCGGCAATGGCGGCGACAGGAGCCGTCGCGCTCTATCATGTTGAAGGAGTCACTCCCGAGGCACAGAAAAACCGGTACGATCTTTCCGGGATCGAAGCCGTGCCGGTCGAGCAGGCAGAAATTACCCGGCTGTTTTCCGATATCCCGGTCGATGCCGTTGCTCTCGGCTGCCCGCATTGTTCCCCGGCAGAACTCCAGGAGATCGCCCGGCTCCTTGTGGGAAACATCGTGACAAAACCGCTCTATGTTTTTGCCGCACAGGGCGTGATCGACAAAAACGCAAGAATCGTTGACAATATCGAGAAGAGCGGGGCCCGGGTCTTTGCCGATACCTGCATGGTCGTCTCGCCGGTGATGGAGCAGTACGGCTCTGTCATGGTCAACTCCGGGAAAGCCCTTGCCTATGTGCCCAACATGTGCGGGGGAAAGGCCAGGATCGGGACGCTTGAAGACTGTATCCGGGTCGCGACGGAGTAAACTCCATTCCCTCTTTGTGCCACCGGCCCACATCAGGACACGGGGCAAGCGGGGTATTCATTTTATCAAATTTCATGGAAATGGAGGGTCGGGTTATCGCACAGCTGTCGCGCATAGATTCCGCAGGTTAATTGCAGGAATGCAAAAAAAAAGAAAAAGTTCAGGAAATTCCCAACAGGATCTTTCTGATCTTCCCGATATCTTCCTGCGTCGGGTTTTTACCCGGCCGTACTCCTTCACCGAACGACAGGATCTGATCGATATCACTTTTTTTGGCATGCGCAAAGGGAATTTTCTCCCAGATCTCCTGATCGATCGTGTTCCATGTACACTGTAACAGGTGCCCGAGGAGGACGATCTTCTCCATGGTATAGGACTTCCACTCGGTTCCGAGGCCCTGCTGTATCAGTTTTATCGCCCGCTCGACTCTTTTTTCGCGCTGGATATGATACAGCCGCCTGCCGATCTCAGCCTGCGTCGCTTCCGGCATTTCAACCCCTCTTCCCGCTGTCCGGGAATGATGAATCAATCCGGTTGCCCGCTAATAAATTTTGTGGCGGGCCGCCCGTCGGCCTGTACCATGAAAAACTGGAGATTGCTTCAGGAAAAGGTGACGTGTGAGGAAATGATTATTAACCGGTGCGGGGATATCACCCATCAACGGTTCCTTATGTCCCACAGCAGCGACAGCGATCTGGGAAGAAGAATTTTTGTTGTCCAGAAGGAAAAGGCGGTGGAGGAGGCACTGGACAAGATACGACGCCGGGTTGGGGATGACTGGGGTTTGATCTCCCCTACAGACGGTGACGTGCTGAAAGAGACCCTCGGGGAGATCTGGACTGCGATCGACCGGCCCCGGTGGAGCACCTACCGGTTCTCGAAACTTACTCTCGTGGATATCCATTCCCTGGTGGAGACGGGAAAGGAGCTCCGGACAAAACGCTACATGACCGATGCCATGCTGCAATCGCTCGATCGGATCCTTAGTGGTTCAGAATAAATCGATTTTTTTTAATTTTGATTATTTTTAAAACTTTTATGCGATATTCCACAATATTCCGTGCAAAATGTATCGAAATGTATATATGGAAGCCTCATTGAGCATACTATCAGTGAGGAGGTCATTCACATGGTAAGCTGGGAAGTCCCCATGGGGGCAGCAATTGCCTTTGCCGCCGGCGCATTCGCGACCGGATGGGCACAGTCACGGATTGGTTCTGCCGGGGCCGGCACGATTGCCGAAAAGCCAGAGACTGCCGGTTCGATAATTGTCCTTGAAGCAATTCCGGAGACACTGGTCATCCTGGGCTTTGTCGTGGCTTCGATGATCATCCTGATGGTCAAGTAACCGGATGATGCAGATCGTCCGGTGATCTAAAAAAGCGTGTTCCCATCAGCAACAGGTTTTTTCTGTTGGCTCGCGTGCCGGGAACACCCGGGCGCTATCTCCCTTCAGACTGTACTGATGAACAGTTCCATGGAGTGAGCGGGTGAGACTGTGGCCTATGAGAACCTGTTAAAATCCGTTGAGGAAAATGCCGGCGAGCGGGAGCAGGAGATCCGCACCAGGGGACGCGCCGCGGTCCGGGCAATCCTGGATGCGGCAGAAGCCCGGGCAGCAGACCTGCAGCAGACCTCTCTTGACGAGACAAAAAAATCCGCCCTGATTGAGCGGAACAAGTTGACGTACCTTGTCAGGGTTGAGGAGAAGAAGCAGTTGATAACGAGAAAAGAGACGATTTTCTTGCAGGCTGTCACCATGGCAGAACAGCGCCTTTTGTCGCTTCGGACTAATCCGGAATATCCGGAAATTTTCAAAAAACTGGCACAGGAAGCGGCTGGAGCAATAGAGACCGGGAAATGCCATATTCATGTTGACAAACGAGACGGGCAGCTCGCTTTGGATACACTCACCGGGCTAAACCTGCCTGCCGTTGTGATTCCGGATCTCACGACTGCGGGAGGACTTGTTATCACGAATACGGACGAAACCGTTACGATCTCGAACACGGTCGAATCGCGGCTGGAGCGGATAAAAGAACACCGGAAACTCGAGATTTACTCGATCCTGTTCGGTGATTGAGATGGATTACGGGTATGTGAATGCACGGATCCGGGGGATGAAAAGTCACCTGCTGGACCGTCATACCCTTGAAAACCTGATCTTCCAGCCGGACATGGAGTCCCTGATCGCAGACCTTGAAAAGACGCCATACCGGAATGATATCATCGCAGCCAAAGTCCATTACTCCGATGTGCTCTGTATCGAATATGCACTCAGGAAAAATTTCACGCACACGTTCCGCAAAATCCTGATGTTTGTCAAGGACAGCGAAGCAGAACGGTACATCCGGATCTTCCTGCACCGGTGGGATGTCCAGAATATCACGACCATCCTCCGGGGAAAAAACATCCATGTCACCAATGAGGAGATCCTCGACTGCCTGGTACCTGCCGGGGAACTGGATGAGGCGACCCTCACCGAGCTTATCAGACAACCTGACGTCCGGGCAGTAATCGACATGCTTGCCACCTGGGAGATTGTGTATGCACGCCCCCTTACAGAACACTACCCGCTGTTCTCTGAAACCGGGGATCTTGCGATCCTTGAATGCGCACTGGACCGGTATTATTACGAGAATGCCCTTGAAACGGTCAGGAGCCGGTCCTACAACAATGCGCTCATCCGCGATATCCTCGGGACGGAGATCGATGTGGTGAACATCAAGACGATCCTGCGGATGATCCGGGATCACGTCAGGGAAGACCTTGTGCCTGACGTCCTGATCGAAGGGGGAAAGGAACTGGACCTTGAGGATTTGAAGTACCTCTTAACCCTGCATTCGGTAAACGAGGCCGTCAGAGCGCTCGAAAAGACCTCGTACCGGTTCCTTGCGGATATTCCAGAGACGGTTGTCATGGGGAAGATCTCCGTTCTCGAAAAGCATCTCGAAAAGTACCTGGTCAGAAAAGGCGTGGATGCCTTTTTTTCGGATCCCCTGAGCGTTGCCTCGGTGATCGGGTACTTCTGGGCCAAGTACAATGAGATCACCAATATCCGGATTATCTCGCGGTGTAAAACAGCGGATTTTCCGCTTGACCAGCTCAAGGAGGAACTGATATATGTATAAGTTCGTGGTCGTGACCGACAGTGACCGGGCATCGGGGTTCCGGCTCGCGGGAGTCGAGGTGCTGGAAGCGAGAAACCTGGAGGAGGCAAAAAAAGTGATTCCCCCGCTGCTGTATATGGATGATATCGGGATTGTCGCGGTGAACGAGGAGTACATGCTCTCCCTTGATGAGAAGCTGATGACCCGTATCGAACGGCTGGCCCGCCCGCTTATCATTCCCATTCCCTCGAAGTCCAAAGAGGTTGACCGGCAGTCCTATATCGAACGGCTCTTGAAAAAGGCAATCGGATACAACATCGTCCTGAGGAGGTGAAGGTATGATCCAGGGAACCATTTCGAGGATCTCCGGCCCCGTTATCACTGCCCGGGGTATGAAAGGGGCAAGGATGTATGACGTGGTAAAAGTCGGGGAAGAGGCGCTCCGGGGGGAGATCATCCGGCTTGAGGGTGACGAGGCGGTCATACAGGTCTACGAGGACACAACCGGTCTCACTATCGGTGAGACCGTTGAGGATACGGAAACCCCCCTGTCAGTCGAGCTCGGGCCGGGCCTCCTCGCGTCCATCTATGACGGCGTGCAACGCCCGCTGCCGGTGCTCCTCGCGAAATGCGGGGATTTTATCGCACGGGGGATTTCCGCACCGGGGCTTGACCGGGAGAAAAAATGGGAGTTTTCTCCATCAGTAAAAAAGGGCGACACGGTGAGTGGCGGTGACGTGATCGGGACCGTAAAAGAGTTCCATTTCGAGCACCGGATCCTCGTCCCTCCACGAGTCTTCGGTACGGTAACGGAAATCCTTGGCGGTTCGTTTACCGTAGAAGAGACCGTCTGCGTCCTTGACAATGGCACCCGGCTGTCTATGATGCAGGTCTGGCCGGTCAGGATCCCCCGGCCGATCCGGAAAAAGCTCGACCCGGTCCTTCCTCTCGTCACCGGGCAGCGGGTATTCGACTGCATCTTCCCGGTCACCAAGGGCGGGACTGCGATGATCCCCGGTGGCTTCGGGACCGGTAAGACCGTGTCCGAGCAGACCCTTGCCAAGTGGTCGGATACGCAGATTGTCGTGTATATCGGTTGCGGCGAGCGGGGCAACGAGATGACCGACGTGCTTACCGAATTTCCCGAGCTGGTCGACCCGCGGACCAATCTCCCGCTGATCGAACGGACCATTCTTATCGCGAACACCTCCAACATGCCGGTGGCCGCCCGGGAGGCGTCGATTTATACCGGCATCACCATTGCCGAGTACTTCCGGGACATGGGATATGATGTTGCCCTCATGGCGGATTCGACCTCGCGGTGGGGCGAAGCGCTGCGGGAAGTATCCGGGCGCCTCGAGGAGATGCCTGGAGAGGAGGGCTATCCGGCATACCTTGCCACCCGGCTTTCTGCATTTTACGAGCGGGCGGGCAGGGTCGAATGCGAATGCACCGGAGAGCGGATCGGGTCGGTAACCGTTGTGGGTGCCGTCTCCCCCCCGGGCGGTGATTTCTCCGAGCCAATCACCCAGAACACGCTCCGGGTGGTCGGGACCTTCTGGGCACTGGATACCAGCCTCGCGTACCGCCGGCATTTCCCCTCGGTGAACTGGATCAAGAGTTACTCGCTTTACCTCGACAGCATCGGGGACTGGTACGTGGAACACGTGGCAAAGGACTGGCGCGAGCTCCGGGAAAAGACCATGTACCTGCTCCAGAAGGAAGTCGAGCTGCAGGAAATTGTCCAGCTGGTCGGCCCGGATGCGCTGCCGGAGAGTGAAAAGGCGATCCTGGAAGTGACACGGATGATCCGGGAAGACTTCCTCCAGCAGAGCGCCTACAGCGACACGGACTCGTTCTGCCCTATGGAGAAACAGTACCTGATGCTCAAGGTGATCATGACCTATTATGCACAGATGAACGATGCGATGAACCGTGGCGTCACGCTCAAGCAGATCCAGGCTCTCCCGATCAGGACGGGCATCGGGCGGATGAAGGATATCGGGAACACAGATGACCTCAAAACAATGATCGGGGAGATCAGCACCGGGCTCACTGCCCTGGAGGTGGAGAAATGAAACAGGCACCCCTCGTCACCCGGGATTACCGGACGATCACGTATGTTTCCGGCCCCCTCGTCTTTGTCAGTAACGTGAAAGGGGCATCGTTCGGGGAGATCGTCCGGATCTTCTTAAAAAACGGCGAGGAACGATCCGGGCAGGTTCTCGACATCTCGGAAGACCTTGCCGTGGTCCAGGTCTTCGAAGGTACCCGGGGAATTGATACCGAGGCGACAACGGTCCGTTTTACCGGCGAGCCGGCGCGGATCAATGTGTCCATCGACATGCTCGGCAGGGTGTTTTCCGGTGTCGGTAAGGCCCGCGACGGCGGCCCGGAGATCATCCCGGATGCGATCCTGGATATTGCCGGGACCCCGATCAATCCATCGGCCCGGGATAAACCGTCGGATTTCATCCAGACCGGCATGTCCACTATTGACGGGCTGAACACGCTTGTCCGTGGCCAGAAACTGCCCATCTTCTCCGGGTCAGGGCTGCCGGCAAACAAGCTCGCCGCCCAGATCGCCCGGCAGGCAAAAGTCCTCGGTGAAGGGGAACAGTTTGCCGTGGTGTTCGTTGCCATGGGGATCACGCACAAGGAGGCCTCCTTCTTTATGAGGGACTTTGAGCGCACCGGAGCGTTGGAGCGGGTGGTCTTCTTCATGAACCTTGCCGACGATCCCACGGTCGAACGGCTGGCGGCACCCCGCTGCGGCCTGACCGTTGCGGAATACCTCGCGTTCACCCATAACCTCCACGTTCTCGTGATCCTGACGGACATGATCAACTACTGCGAAGCGCTCCGTGAGATCTCGACGGCACGTGAGGAAGTGCCCGGCCGGCGAGGGTACCCCGGGTACATGTACACGGATCTCGCATCCATTTACGAGCGGGCCGGCCGGCTCAAGGGAAAGAAAGGGTCCATCACACAGATCCCCATCCTGACCATGCCGGACGACGACATCACTCACCCGGTCCCGGACCTGACCGGGTATATCACCGAGGGCCAGATTGTGCTCTCGCGGGATCTCTTCCGCAGGGGCGCTGACCCGCCGGTCGACGCCCTCCCCTGCCTCTCACGGCTCATGAACCTCGGGATCGGTCCCGGAAAAACAAGGGAAGACCACCGGGGAGTGGCCGACCAGCTGTACGCCTCGTACGCCTACGGGAGAGACCTGCGCAGGCTCGTTGCCATTGTCGGGGAAGAGGCGCTCACGGAGCTGGACAAAAAATACCTGAAATTTGCCGATGAGATTGAAAAACGGTTTATCACGCAGGGTGACGAGAATCGCTCCATTGAAAAGACCCTCTCGACTGCATGGGACCTCTTTGCAATCCTTCCCGAGGACGAACTTAAACGGATCAAGAAGGAGTATATCGCAAAGTATCATCCTGCCCACAGGGAACCGGGACGGTGAGCGATGGAACAGGTCAAGCCTACCCGGATGGAGCTGATGAAAACAAAAGCGCAGATCAAGCTTGCCGAGCAGGGCCGGGATCTGCTCCGGGAAAAGATGGATGCGCTTATCCAGGAATTTTTTAAGATCCTCAACACGGTCTCCACGTCCCGTGACGAGCTCGATACGATCTCCCGCTCAGCAGACATGGCACTCCTCGTTGCACAGGCAGTCGATGACCCGGTCACGATCCGGTCCGCATCGTTTGCCACCCGCCGGGCGATAACGGTCGATATCACCGGGAAAAACATCATGGGTGTTCCGGTACCGGTGATCGAGAAGAAACGGGTCTCGAAAAGCATGCTCGAACGGGGGTATGGCGTGATTGCCACCAGCGGGCGGATCGATGAGACTGCCGAGCGGTTTGAGGCCGAGCTTGACCTCTTGATCGAGCTTGCGGAGACCGAGACTGCCATGCGGAGGCTGGGCTCGGAGATCCAGAGGAACCGACGCAGGGTCAATGCCCTCGAGCAGATCCTGATCCCCGAGCTGAAAAGCCAGGCAAAGTTCATCAAGAATGCAATCGAGGAGCGGGAGCGGGAGGACCTGTTCCGGTTAAAAAAGGTAAAGCGCATTATCGAGAGGAAGAAAAGGAAGGCAAAGGAGAAGAGAACTCTCACCCTGCAGAACTCTTCATCAGGGTAAAGATGCAGGCGCGAAATCCGGCAGGCTTGATCAGCTTGATCAATTTCAGAGTCGGTTGCGCCAGATATCGTCGAGACCGACAACGATAAAGACCGGAGTTTTAACGGAATTGTACTCCCATGAAAAGGAAAAGAACTCAAAACCCCGGGGAACCCGGTCTGAAAATCCCCGGATACTACTCCCGGATCTTTTCGGAACAAAAAAAAGATTGTTTTAACCGGTACCTTTACCTCCACTTTCCCACTACGGGCGTATCCCCGGCGATCCCCAACGTTACCGATTTGTCTACTTTTCCATCGAAGTTATAATTAAGGTACCAGGT